>NZ_CAXTQF010000014.1:0-63379 GCF_964246335.1 uncultured Jatrophihabitans sp.
AGACCGCGGCGACGAAGACCGCGGCGACGAAGACCGCGGCGACGAAGACCGCGGCGACGAAGACCGCGGCCACGAAGACCGCGGCCACGAAGACCGCGGCGACGAAGACCGCGGCCACGAAGACCGCGGCGACGAAGACCGCGGCCACGGAGGGCGTCGCAAAGCCGGTCGTGGAAACCGCTGCGCCCGCGCCGGCGAAGTCGTCGCCGCCGGCTGGCGTGCCCTCCACGGCCGCGACCTCGACTCCGTCCACCCCACCGGAGACGCCGTTCCCGGCGGCCACCGAGGCGCCGCCGGCCAAGAAGGCCCCGGCGAAGAAGGTAACCGCCGAGCAGATCGTTGCCGTCCCGGCCGGCTCTGACTGGACGAAGGAAGAGCTCGCCGAAGTCCGCCAGCAACTCGTCGACGAGCTCACCGAGATGCAGAGCGCGTACTCGGTGTCCATGCAGGATCTGGACGACCTGCAGCGCTCCAGCACCGACGGAGCAGGCGACGACCAGGCCGACGCCGGCAGCAAGACGTTCGAGCGTGAGCAGGAGCAATCCATCGCCGCGAACCGCTTCGATCTCATGACGCAGACCGAGCACGCGATCGATCGCATCGATACCGGCACCTACGGCTATTGCGAGAGCTGTGGCCGGCCGATCCCCAAGGCGCGGCTCAAGGCGTTCCCGGCGGCGACGCTGGACGTCGCCTGCAAGCAGCGCGAGGAGCGTCGCTGACCGGTCCTGTTGGACAATGGCCTCGTGATCGAGCAGTGACGCCGGACGGCAACGCGGCGCAGCCCAACACCGAGACCGACGCGGACCGTGACGATGCCCCGGCTACGCCGGTACCGCCGCGCCGCAGCCGCCTCGTGCTGTTCGGGGCGGTCGCCGTGGTGGCGCTCGCGCTCGACGTGGTGTCCAAGTTCCTCGTCGTGCGGGATCTGCCGGAACCGTCGGAGCACAGCGTCGGTCACGCTCCGGTGCGCGTGCTCGGCGGCGTCTTCTACCTCGACCAGGCCCGCAACTCGGGAGCGGCGTTCTCTCTCGGCGCCGGTTTCACGATCGTGCTGACGATCGTCGCGCTGGTCGTCGTGGTGCTCATCGTCCGTTTCGCCCAGCGGCTGCGCTCGATCGGCTGGGCGATCTCGCTGGGCCTGATCCTCGGCGGGGCGCTGGGCAACCTGACCGACCGGGTGTTCCGCTCACCGGGCTTCCTGCGCGGGCGCGTCGTCGACTGGATCAGCCTGTTCGGTGCGTACGGGAAGCACTGGCCGATCTTCAACCTCGCCGACTCGGCGATCGTGTGCGGCGCGGTGCTCGCCGCGGTGCTCGCAATCTTCGGCGTCGAACTCGACGGCGAGCGCCCCAGACGCGGCCCGGCATGACCGACCTTCGGCGGGTTCCGGTGCCCGACGGGCTCGCCGGTCTGCGCCTGGACGTCGCTCTCTCGCGGCTGTTCGGGTTCTCCCGGACCACCGCCGCGGAATTGGTCGACGCGGGGCGAGTGAGCCTCGACGGCGAGCAGCCGGCCCGGAGTGCGCGTGTGCCGGCCGACGCATGGCTCGAGGTCGAGATGCCCGAGCCGGCCGCGCCTGCCGAGCCGCGGGCGGTCGACGGTCTGGTCGTGCTGCACGACGACGACGACCTCGTCGTCGTGGCCAAGCCGGTGGGCGTCGCTGCGCATCCGAGTCCCGGCTGGGCCGGACCGACGGTGACGCAGGGCCTGGCCGCGATGGGCTACCGGCTGTCGACGTCCGGCGCGGCGGAGCGTCAGGGCATCGTCCACCGGCTGGACGCCGGCACGACCGGCGCGATGGTCGTCGCGAAGAGCGAGCACGCCTACTCCGAGCTGAAGCGGGCGTTCAAGGCGCGCACCGTCGACAAGCGCTACAGCGCTCTCGTCCAAGGGCATCCCGATCCGACGAGCGGCACGATCGACGCGCCGATCGGTCGGCACCCCGGCGCGGACTACAAGTTCGCCGTCGTCGCTGACGGGCGGCCGAGCGTCACGCACTACGCCACCGAGGAGGCGTTTCGCGCGGCGACACTGCTCGACATCCGCCTCGAGACCGGCCGGACCCACCAGATCCGGGTGCACATGGCCGCCGTGCGGCACCCGTGCGTCGGTGACCTGACCTACGGCGCGGATCCGACGCTGGCCGCGCACCTCGGGCTGCAGCGGCAGTGGCTGCACGCACGCGAGCTGGCGTTCGGGCACCCCGCCACCGGGGTGGAGCTGCGGGTCTCGGCCCCGCTGCCGGCTGACCTGGCGCACGCGCTGGACGTCCTACGTTCCGAATCCTGACGTGGTCGAAGCGCCCCGGCAGCGGGTAGGCAGGTGCGTATGAGCTCCGCCGGTTCCGCCCATCTGCTCGTTGCCTCGAACCGGGGTCCGCTGACCGTGGTCCCGGTGGAGGACGGCGACGACAAGGTCACTCGCGGCGGTGGCGGCCTGGTCTCCGGGATGCAGGCGGCGCTGTCCGAGTCACCGGACGCGGTCTGGGTGTGCGCCGCGCTCAATGACCGTGAGCGGGCGCTGGCCCGGCAGGCGCCCGAGGGCAGGATCTCGGAGTTGCCGCAGGTGGCCGAGGCGCTCGGCGGCGAGTTCGACGTGAACATGCTGGCGATCGACGCGCAGACCTTCCGCAACGCCTACAACTCGATCGCCAACTCGACGCTGTGGTTCGTGCTGCACCGGTTGTACGACCTGCCGACGCAGCCGGTGTTCGACGCCCGCTGGCGGCGCGAGTGGGCGAGCTACGTGCGCTTCAACGAGGCGTTCGCCAACGCACTCGCCGACGCTGCGGCGCAAGGTGCCACGGTGATGGTGCAGGACTACCACCTGTTCCTCGTGCCGCGGATGTTGCGTGACCGGCGTCCCGATCTCAAGATCTCGATCTTCACGCACACGCCGTGGGTGTCGGCCGATTACTTCACGATGCTGCCCGACGACGTCTCGTACGCGCTCGTCGACGGCATGCTGGGCGCCGACGTGATCGGCTTCCACACGCAGCGCTGGGCGGACCTGTTCGCCGAGACGGCGCGCGAGGTCACCGGCAAGGACGACAGCGTTGCCAGTGGCGTGGCGGTGTTCCCCCTCGGCACCGACCCCGAGGAGATGGCGCGCCTCGGCGACCGCCGCATCGTCGACAGCGAACTGCGGGTGCTCAACGAGATCGTCGGCGACCGCCCGCTCATCGGCCGGGTCGACCGCACCGAGCTGTCCAAGAACGTCTACCGCGGACTGCTGGCCTACCGGGAGTTGCTGCGCACCCGCCCCGACTGGCGTGGGCGCGTCGTGCACGCCGTCTACAACAACCCGTCCCGCGAGGACCTGCCGGCCTACCGCGAGTACACCGCGCGGATCGAGCGGCTGGCGGAGGAGATCGACGACGAGTTCGCCACCGACGAGTGGACGCCGCTCGTCTTCGACATCGGCGACGACTACCCGACCGGACTGGCGATCATGCGACGCGCCGACGTGGTGTTCGTCAACTCCGTGCGGGACGGGATGAACCTGGTTGTCCTGGAGACGCTGGTGCTCTCCGAGCGCTCGCCCGCCGTCGTGGTCTCGCGCGAGATCGGCGCGGCCGAGGTGCTCGGCGACGACGCATTTGTCGTCAACCCCTTCGACGTGACGGCGACGGCCGAGGCCTTGCACCAGGCCCTGACACTGCCGCAGGACGAGCGGGCGCCGCGGGCGCGCCGGATGCGCGACGCGGCCGTCCGGCTGCCGCCCACCCAGTGGTTCCGCGCCCAGCTCGACGCCCTGCGCTGACTGAGGGCGCCTCGATTCAAGATCAATACGGTCACGATTCCGGTTCGACGGGGCGCCGACTGTCAGCGGCCCAGGTCGGTCAGCAAATCGACGACGGCCTGCGGGTCGTCGACCAGCACGTCGACGGCGTCGGCGATGCCCTCGGCGCCGGACGAGCGCACACCGACGCTGTAGCCGTGCAGACCGGATTCGCGGAGTTCGCGGACGCGCGCAAAGGCCGGCAGGTCGCCGAGGTCGTCGCCGAGGAACAGCACCGTGTTGTGGCCCTCGGCCAGGCTCGACAGCGCACTTGCCTTGTCGAAATCGGGCAGGCGCAGCTCGAGCACGCCACTGCCCGGATGCACCTCGAGCCCGAGCTCGTCGGCGAGCGAGGACACCTCGCCGGTGACGTCGGCGAGTGCCTGATCGGGGTCGGCGGCCCGGCGCGCGTGCACCACCAGGGACAGGCGCTTGTCCTCGACCCAGACTTGCGGGTCGGCGTCGCCCAGGGCCTGTGGCAGCCGCTCGCGCAGCGCGAGAATCGCCTCGGGCGTGTCGGGCGTCGACAGCTCCCCGCCGGTCCAGGTCTCCGCGCCGTACACGCCGGCGACCACCAGCCCGGGGATGTCGGCCAGCTCGCCGAGCCGGACGACGGTGCGCGCGTCACGTCCGGTGATCACAGCGACGGCCGCGCCACAGTGCGCCAGCGCGGTCAGCGCCTCGACGGCCCCGGGCAACGACCGGGAGTCCTCCGGGTCGCGCTGCAGCGGTGAGAGCGTGCCGTCGAAATCCGTGGCGACGAGCGCGCCGTTCAGGTGGGGGCGCAGCTCGTCGATGAGCGCGGAGACGTCCATGGGCGCCATCCTGCCGAAGCGGTTGGCACCGCCTGCGCGCGGTCAGTCGATCTCCACTGCCGCGACGGGCCGGTACCAAGCGCGCCGTCACCTAGAATCGTCGCGTGCCGTTCCGCCTCGCCGTCGTCGCAGCCGGTCTCGGCGCCGCGGCGCTGCTCACCTCGTGCGCCGCGCAGACCCAGCAGACGCAGGCGGCTCGTCCGGCAGCACAGCACGCGACGGCACCCGTCACCTCGGCACCCGCCACGTCCGCGCCCACGACCCGCGCGCCCGCCTCGCCGACCAAGGCTCTTGTGCCCGCGGCCTGTGCGAGCAACCGGCGAGCCAAGCTGGTGCTCGTCGACGTGTCCCAGCAGCACCTGTGGCTATGCCAGGGCGCCCGCTCGACGTTCGACAGCCCGGTGACCTCCGGCGCCGTCGATTTGCCCTACGACTCCACGCCGACCGGCACCTTCGAGGTCCAGCAGAAGGACCGTAACCGCACGCTCACGCTGCTCGGCGGGCAGCAGTACCGGGTCAAGTACTGGATCCCCTTCCAGGGCCCGCTGTTCGGCTTCCACGACGCCGGCTGGCAGAAGATGCCGTTCGGCAGCCAGAAGTACCGGACGAAGGGTTCGCACGGCTGCGTCCACCTGCCGCTGGCCACGATCGCGCACCTGTACCACTGGGCCGACGTGGGCACACCGGTCCGGATCCGGCACTGATCCGGCGGCACCGCGGCGGGTCTCGACCTGAGGTCGAGAGACTCGCGGTGGAGGTTCGCCACCGACGTCGGTGCGTGGTGCTTGAATCGACGTCCGTTGGTAGGGAGTGGCGCACACCGTGACAGCTGGCAGCACCGATCAGTTCGTGCATCTGCACGTGCACACCGAGTACTCGATGCTCGACGGTGCCGCCCGGCTCACCGAACTGTTCGCCGAGGCCGCCCGGATGGGCATGCCGGCGCTGGCGATGACCGATCACGGCAACGTCTTCGGCGCGCAGGACTTCTACGCCAAGGCCACCGCAGCCGGCGTCAAGCCGATCATCGGCATGGAGGCCTACGTCACGCCCGGCACGCACCGCAGCGAGCGCACCCGGGTGCGCTGGGCCAGCGGCGGCGAGGACGACGTCTCCGGCGGTGGCGCGTTCACGCACATGACACTGCTGGCGCAGAACACCGCCGGAATGCACAACCTGTTCCGGTTGTCCTCGCGCAGCAGCATCGAGGGTTTCTTCTACAAGCCGCGCGCCGACCGCGAGCTGCTCGCGGAGTACGCCGACGGGCTGATCGCCACCACCGGCTGCCCGTCGGGCGAGATCCAGACGTGGCTGCGCATCGGCGACTACCCGAAGGCCCGCGCCAGCGCGGCCGAGTTCCGCGACATCTTCGGCAAGGACAACTACTTCCTCGAGCTGATGGACCACGGGCTGGGCATCGAGACCCGGGTACGCGACGACCTGCTGCGCCTGGCCAAGGACCTCGCCCTGCCGATGGTCGCCACCAACGACCTGCACTACACGCATGCCGAGGACGCCGACACCCACGAGATCCTGCTGTGCGTCCAGTCCGGCAAAACCATGGCCGACGCCAACCGGTTCAAGTTCGACGCGCGCGACTTCTACCTCAAGAGCCCGGCCGAGATGCGCTCGCTGTGGGCCGACAAGTACGACCTGCGCGAGGCCTGCGACAACACGCTGTTGATCGCCGAACGCTGCGAGGTCAGCTTCACCGAGGGCAACGGCACGTACATGCCGCGCTTCCCGGTGCCCGACGGCGAGACAGAGCACAGCTGGTTCGAGAAGGCGGTCGCCGGCGGCCTCGCCCGCCGGTTCCCGAACGGCATCCCCGACGACATCGCCCGGCAGGCCGAGTACGAGGTCGGCGTCATCAAGTCGATGAACTTCCCCGGCTACTTCCTCGTCGTCGCGGACTTCATCAACTGGGCCAAGGACAACGGCATCCGCGTCGGCCCGGGCCGCGGCTCGGGCGCGGGATCGGTCGTCGCGTACGCCATGCGCATCACCGACCTCAACCCGCTCGAACACGGGCTGATCTTCGAGCGGTTCCTGAACCCGGACCGCGTCTCGATGCCCGACTTCGACGTCGACTTCGACGAGCGCCGTCGCGGTGAGGTCATCCGCTACGTCAGCGAGAAGTACGGCGACGACCGCGTCGCGCAGATCGTCACCTACGGCACGATCAAGGCCAAGCAGGCGGTCAAGGACGCCGGCCGGGTGCTCGGCTACCCGTTCGCCATGGGGGAGCGGATCACCAAGGTGATGCCGCCGCCGGTCATGGGCAAGGACGTGCCGCTGGCGAGCATCTTCGACAAGGAGCACGCGCGCTTCAACGAGGGCGGCGAGTTCCGCTCGCTCTACGAGTCCGACGTCGAGGTCAAGAAGGTCGTCGACGAGGCCAAGGGACTAGAGGGGCTCAAGCGGCAGTGGGGCGTGCACGCCGCCGGCGTGATCATGAGCTCCGACCCGCTGCTCGATCTCATCCCGATCATGAAGCGCGAGCAGGACGGCGCGATCATCACGCAGTTCGACTACCCGACCTGCGAGAAGCTCGGCCTGATCAAGATGGACTTCCTCGGGCTGCGCAACCTGACCATCCTCGACGACGCGCTGCGCAACATCGAGGCGAACCGCGGCGAGACCGTCGTGCTCGAGGATCTCGAGCTCGACAACCGCGCCACCTACGAGTTGCTCAGCCGCGGGGACACGCTGGGCGTGTTCCAGCTCGACGGCGGCCCGATGCGCGCCCTGCTCCGCTCGATGCGCCCCGACAACTTCGAGGACATTTCCGCGGTCGGCGCGTTGTACCGACCGGGTCCGATGGGCGCGAACTCGCACAACGAGTACGCGGACCGCAAGAACAACCGCAAACCGGTGGTGCCCATCCATCCCGAGCTCGAAGCTCCGCTGCACGACATCCTCGGCGACACGTACGGCCTGATCGTCTACCAGGAGCAGGTCATGGCCATCGCGCAGCAGGTCGCCGGGTTCAGTCTCGGCCAGGCGGACATCCTGCGCCGCGCCATGGGCAAGAAGAAGAAGTCCGAGCTGGACAAGCAGTACGCCGGGTTCGAGGCGGGCATGAAGGAGCGCGGCTATTCCGCCGCCGCGATCAAGACGCTGTGGGAGATCCTGCTGCCGTTCTCGGACTACGCGTTCAACAAGGCGCACTCGGCCGCGTACGGGCTGGTCTCGTACTGGACCGCCTACCTCAAGGCGAACTACCCGGCCGAGTACATGGCCGCCCTGCTGACGTCGGTGCGTGACGACAAGGACAAGTCGGCGATCTACCTCGCCGAGTGCCGGCGGATGGGCATCAAGGTGTTGCCGCCGTGCGTCAACGAGTCCGATGCGGACTTCACTCCGCGGGGGACGGACGTGCGATTCGGGTTGACCGCCATTCGCAACGTCGGCGCGAACGTCGTGGCGTCGGTGGTCGCCACCCGCGGGCTCAAGGGGCTGTTCACCGACTTCGGCGACTTCCTCAAGAAGGTCGACGCGACGGTGTGCAACAAGCGCACGATCGAGGGACTCATCAAGGGTGGCGCCTTCGACTCGCTCGCCCACACCCGCAAGGGTCTGATGAACTGCTTCGAGAGCGCGGTCGACTCGGTGATCGACGTCAAGCGCAACGAGGCGAACGGCCAGTTCGACCTCTTCGCGGCGTTCGGCGCGGCCGATGACGGGCCCGCGGCCGACGACGTCTTCGCGGTACGCGTCCCCGAGGGCGAGTGGGACAAAAAGGTGCTGCTGCAGTTCGAGCGCGAGATGCTCGGCCTGTACGTCTCCGACCATCCGCTGTACGGCCTCGAGCACATCCTGGGCAACGCCGGCGACGTCACCATCCCTGCCGCGCAGGCAGAAGGCGCCGGGGAGCCGCAGACGCTCACCCTGGCCGGCATCATCTCCTCGGTGAACCGGCGGGTCACCAAGGCAGGGGCGCCGTGGGCGCAGGTGATCCTCGAAGACCTCGAGGGCTCCATCGAGGTCATGTTCTTCCCGGCAACCTACGCCCAGGTGGCGCTGTCCATCGCCGAGGACGCCGTCGTCACTATCAAGGGACGCACCGACGCGCGCGAGGACACCGTCAAGCTGATCGCCAGCGACATGGCAGTCCTCGACACCACCGGCGGCGGCGCGCCGCGCGGCCCCGTGCAGCTGCGCCTCGACGCCACCCGCTGCACGCCGCCGTTGGTGAGCCGGCTCAAGGACGTGCTGGTGACCCACCCCGGCACCACCGAGGTGCACCTGACGCTGCTCAGCCGCAACAGTCCCGGGGTCATCCTGGAACACCGGGTGACGCCGTCCGCCGCGCTGATGGGCGATCTCAAGGCACTGCTCGGGCCGACCGCGATCTCTGCCTGAGCGCGCCGCTCAGGACGACGGCAGGACCTGCGTCTTCAGACCCTTGCCGCCGCGGAACGCGTCCAGCGCCGCCGGGTAGTCGTCGAGGCTCATCCGGTCGGTGATGAAGAACTCCGGGTCGATGACGCCGGCGGCGAACAGGTCGGCGGCGCGTTCGTAGGAGTGCAGCACGGCCATCGAACCGGTGATCGTGATCTCCTTGTTGTAGATCTTGTACGGCTCTATTGTCGCGCGCGCCGCGTAGTCGGACACGCCGAACTGCAGGAACGTGCCGCCGGCGCCGACGCGATCGAGACCGTCCTGGATGGCCCGGGCATTGCCGGTGGCGTCCACGACGAGCTCCCAGCCGTACGGCCGCTCGACCTCGTCGGCGGAACTCACGGTCGTGCTCGCACCCAGCGACGCGGCGAGCGAGAGCCGGTCCGGGTTGGTGTCAACGACGTCGACCGACACCGCCCCGGTGCGCTGGGCCAGCGCGAGCATCATCAGGCCCATCGTGCCGGCGCCGTAGAGCAACACGTGTGACCCGAGCTGGCTGCGCAGCACGTCGTAGCCGCGTACGGCGCACGACAGCGGTTCGACGAGCGCGGCGTCGCGGGTCGCGATGTGGTCGGGCAGCTTGACGCAGTTGGCCGCGGGCACCGCGACGTACTCGGCAGCGCCACCGCTGGTGGACACGCCGATGGCGCCCCACCGCTCGCAGAGGTTGTTGTGCCCGAGCCGGCAGTAGTGGCACTCGTGGCAGTACAGCGAAGGGTCGACCGCCACGCGATCGCCCTCGCGTGGCGCATTCGGTATTTCACCCGCGTCGGTGCCCACGGCGGTGACCACACCGGCGAACTCGTGGCCGGGAATGACCGGCAGCGTGGGCGCGAACTCGCCCTGCACGATGTGCAGGTCCGTGCCGCACAACCCGCACGCGTCGACGGCGACGACGACGTCGCGCGGTCCCGGCGTCGGGTCGTCGACGGTCGTGACTTCGACCTCCCCGACGCGCTGCACGACGGCGGCCTTCACTTGACCGCTCCGAGCGAGAGGCCCTGCACCAGCTTGTCCTGCGCGGCGAACCCGGCGAGCAGCACAGGCAACGACACGACGACCGCTCCGGCGCACAGCTGACCGAGGAACGAGTGCTCGGTCTGGATCAGCGTGGTGACGAACACAGGTGCCGTCTGTGCGTTGACGCTGGTGAGCACCTTGGCGAACAGCTGCTCGTTCCACGAGAAGATGAAGCAGATCAGCGAGGTCGCGGCGATACCGGGCATGGCGATCGGCGCAATGATCTTGCGCAGGATCATGGTCGTGGAAGCGCCGTCGAGCTGTGCCGCCTCGATGATCGCGATGGGGACCTCGATGAGGAACGAGCGCATCATCCACACCGCGATCGGCAGGTTCATCGACGTGTACAGGATGATCAGCACGACGATGTTGTCCGGCAGGTCGATCACCTTGGTGGTGAACAGGTAGATCGGCAGGATGCCGGCGACCGGCGGCAACATCTTCGTCGACAGGAAGAAGAACATGACGTCGGTCCACTTGCGTACCGGGCGGATCGCCAGCGCGTAGGCGGCGGGGATCGCCAGCAGCAGCACCAGGATCGTCGAGATGACGCTCGCCTGCAGCGAGTTGATCATTGCTGGCGTGATGTTGCCCGGATCCTGGAACAGGTTCGAGTAGTTCGCGCCAGTGAGGGGAGCGGTCCACGACGGCGGGTAGGTCTGCGCCTTGTCCGGTGCATGCAGCGACGTCAGCAGCATGTAGAGGATCGGCACGACGAAGATCACGCCGATCACCCAGGCCGCCAGGCCGGCTCCGAAGGTCGTGGCGCGACGCCCGGACCGCCCCTTCGGGCTGACGGCGTCCGTCTCGCGGCGGGAGTCCGCCGGCGCCTTGGCAGTGTCCACGGCGGTGGTGGCGGTCATCGTGCCCCCTCGTCGGTCAGCAGGGACGACACCACGCGCAACCCGAACGTCGCGACGATGATCGAGCCGATCACCACCACCACGCCGAGAGCGGACGCGGCGCCGTAGTCCTTGTCCTGGTAGAAGACCTGGTAGATCTCGTACGGGATGTTCGTGGAGTTCTGTCCGGCGGTCATGCCGAGCACCGAGTCGAAGTTCTGCACGATGAAGATCGTGCCGAGCACCACGGACAGCTCGAGGTAGCGGCGCAGGTGCGGCAGCGTGATTGCGCGGAACATCTGCCAGCCGTTCGCGCCGTCCATAGCCGCGGCCTCGAGCACCTCGGGATCGCGCGACTGCAGACCGGCCAGCAGGATCAGCATCATGAACGGCGTCCATTGCCAGATGAGCTCGATCTCGATCGCAATCTTCGGGTGGTCGGTCAGGAACGAGATGTTCTGTGCGTTGTGCACGCCGAGCTCGCCCAACAGGCCGTCGATCAAGCCGAAGCCTGTCTGCAGCATGCCGTTGCCCCAAAAGACCGCTGCTGCGATCGGCACGATGAGGAACGGCGCGATCATCATCGTTCGCACGACGCCGCGTCCGAAGAACTTGCGGTTCAGCAGGAGGGCGACACCCAACCCGAGGGCTGCGGCGATGATCACCACGGCCACGGTCATCTCGATCGAGGTCAGCACCGCGCTGCGGTAGTCGTCGTTGGTGAAGACCTCTTTGAAGTTGTCGATGCCGGCGAACGACTTGCCGGGAGCGTCGGGCTGTGCCGACCAGTTCATGAACGAGATGATCAGCGTCGCCACGAACGGCAACTGGGTGACGATGATCAGGAAGATGAGTGCGGGCAGCAGCGGTGCGCGCCGCACCCAGGACTCCTTGTCCCACTTTTTGATCTTCGCCCGCGGGGCGCGCTGCTCGGTCTTCTCGGTCGTGACGAACTGCTGCTGTTCGGCCGCCACACTGCTCACGGATGGTCCTCCGGGTTCTTGCGTGGGTGCGGAGCCCGCGGGACCGGCGTGCTGCCGGCCCCGCGAGCTCAGGGCGTCGCCTACTTCTTCTGTTTCTGACCCGCCGCCTGCGCCAGGCTCTGGCAACTGTTCAGCGCCGAGTCGACGCTGCTCGAGCCGGCGATGGCGCTGCTGAACAACTTGGCGCAGTTCGTCCCGAAGTCGGTGAACGACGGGATGCCGACGAACTGGATGCCGGTGTAGGGCCGCTTCTGCACGCCCGGATTGTCAGCCGGCGCGTTCTTGATCGAGTTGAGCGTCGGGGTCGCGAACGCCGAGGCCACCTTCAGGTAGGTCGGGTTCGAGTACGTCGACGTCCGCTTGCCGGCGGGGATGTTGGTCGGCCCACCGGTACTGGGGTTCTTCGTGTCGTCGGCGACGAGCTGCTCGTACTTCTTGCTCGAGGCCCAGCTGACGAACTTCGCGGCGTCGCTCTGGTGCTTCGACGCCTTCTCGATCGCCCATGCCCACGTGTAGAGCCAGCCGGACTGCGCCGTCTGGTCGTGCGGCGCCGACACGTAGCCGATCTTGCCCTTGACCGGTGAATCGCTGGCCTCGAGCGAACCTGCTGCTGCGGTGGAGTCGTACCACATCGCGACCTTGCCCTGCTGCAACGCGTTCAGGCACTGCGGGAAGCTGAACGTCGCCGCGCCGGCCTCGCCGTGCTGGCGCACCAGGTTCACGTAGAACTCCGCGGCCTTCTTGAAACCGCCCGTGTTCACCTGCGCCTGCCAGTTGGAGTTGAACCACGTACCGCCGAAGGTGTTCACCACGGTGGTCAGCGGCGCGAGGTTGTCACCCCAGCCGGCGAGCCCGCGCAGGCAGATGCCCTTCATGCCCGACTGCGCGCCGTCGGCCTTCGCGGCCCACTGTGCGACCTGCTGCCACGTCGGGTCCTGCGGGACGGTGATGCCCAACTTCGCAAAGACGTCCTTGCGGTACATGAGGAACGACGACTCGCCGTAGAACGGCTCGCCGTAGACCTTGCCGTTGTAGGACAGCGCCTTCGTCATCGACGGCAGGATGTCGGACTGGTCGAACGACGAGCTCTTGGCGATGCCCTCCATGTCCGAGATCCAGCCGGCCTTCGCGTAGTAGGGGATCTCGAAGTTCGACAGCGTGGCGACGTCGTACTGGCCGGACTGGTTCGCGAACTCGGTGGAGGCGGTGTCGCGCATGTCCTGCTCGACCTTGACCACGAAGTGCACCTTGATGCCGGTCTGTTTGGTGAAGTTCGCCGCTGTGAGCTTCTGCAGCTCGAGCATCGGCGGGTTGTTGACCATCAGAACGTTGATGGAGTGGCCGCTCGATCCGCCGCCCCCGGCACCGCATGCCGCGAGCCCGGAGGCCAGAGTCAGCGCACTCGCCGCGATGGCGAGGGCCTGAACACGCTTTCTGCTCCGCACCTGTTCGTCCCTTCCTCGGTTGCACCTCGTAGGCGTGGGTGTCGTCTGGACGAAATGTGGCGTACATCTCGCCGTGACGACGCGCCGAGACTGTTCCGCGGCCGGAAGGGGTGTCAAGGAAATTCGCCCAGATGAGATCTGCCGTGCTCATCTGAGCAGGCTGGCGTTATATTCCCGCTAGAAACAGCGCGTCCGGCCGCTGCAGTGTGCAAGGGTGATGCCTCGTCCGCTCAGGTGAGCGCCCCGGTTCCGTCGTGGCCGGGTCTCGGCACGCAGGGGGTGCGCCATCGCATATCGACCTACCGAGGTCGTGTTGACGGCGCGGGTCGCCCGCCGGTTCTACCTCGAGAACAAGTCGAAGATCGAGATTGCGGACGAGCTGGGCATGAGCCGCTTCCGGGTCGCGCGTCTGCTCGATGCCGCGCGTCGCGACGGGCTCGTCAAGATCGAGATCAACGCGCCGGACCGGGTGGACGTGCAGCTGTGCGAGGACCTGCAGCGACGGTTCATGCTGCAGCACGCAATCGTCATCGACGTGCCCGAGGACGACCCGATCATGCTGCGCCGCATGCTCGGCCGGATGGCCGGCGACGTGCTGCGCGACACCGTCACCGACGGCGACGTGCTGGGTCTGGCCTGGGCGCGCTCGCTCAAGAGCATGTACCGCGAGGTCGGCCGGCTCGCGCCCTGCCCGGTCGTGCAGTTGACCGGCGCGCTCGAGGACCCGGACGGCAGCGACATCATCGACGGCGTGCGCCGCGTGGCGCGGGCCGGCGGTGGTACGCCGCACGTCTTCTACGCACCGCTCGTCACCCCCGACCTGGCCTCCGCCCGGGTGGTCCGCCGTCAACCCGATGTCTCGCGGGCGATGGAACTCGCCCGGACCGTCACCGTTGCGGTGGTCGGCATCGGCGCCTGGCGCGCGGGGCTGTCGACCGTCTTCGACCACGTCGAGGACCGCGCTCGCCGGGAGGCATCGTCGTTGGGCACGATCGGCGAGATCTCCGGTGCCTTCATCGACGCGCAGGGGCGCCCGGTGGCGAGCCCGTTGAGCAAGCGGGTCATCGGACTGACGTCGGACACGCTGTCGGCCATCCGCACGGTGCTCGGCGTCGCATATGGGCCGGGCAAGGCGCCGGTGGTCGCGGCCGCGGTGCGCGCCGGACTGGTCAACAGCCTCGTGACGCACTCGGCTCTGGCCCGCGCGCTGCTGGACGAGACGGAGGCTCCGTGACCCTGGTCGCCGGTGTCGACTCCTCGACACAGTCGTGCAAGGTCGTAGTCCGCGACGCCGAAACCGGTGAGATGCGCCGTGCCGGGTCGGCTCAACACCCGCCGGGCACGTCGGTGGACCCGCAGGCATGGTGGGACGCGCTGCGCAGTGCGCTCGAGGCGGCCGGCGGTCTCGACGACGTCGCGGCCCTCGCCGTCGGCGGCCAGCAACACGGCATGGTGTGTCTGGACGAGTCGGGTGCCGTCGTGCGCGACGCGCTGCTGTGGAACGACACCCGATCAGCCGGCGCCGCCCATGACCTGGTCGCCGAGCTCGACGGCGGTGCCGCCGCCTGGGCGTCGGCGGTCGGTTCGGTGCCGTTGGCGTCGTTCACCATCGCGAAACTGCGTTGGCTGGCGCGCAACGAGCCGGACAACGCGGCGCGCACCGCGGCGGTGTGCCTGCCGCACGACTGGCTCACCTGGCAGCTGGCCGGTCGCGGGGACCTCGGCGAGCTCGTCACCGATCGCGGCGACGCGAGCGGCACCGGCTACTGGTCGCCGCGCGAGAACGCCTACCGCACCGACCTGCTGCGCCAGGCGTTCGGCCACGAGCCGCAGCTGCCGACGGTGCTCGGCCCGGCCGACGACGCGGGCCGCGGCCCGGGCGATGTCGTGCTCGGCCCGGGGTCGGGGGACAACGCCGCTGCCGCGCTCGGACTCGGCGCCGAGCGCGGCGATGCGATCGTGTCGCTCGGCACGTCGGGCGTGGTCAGCGCCGTCAGCGACATCCCGACCGCCGACCCGACGGGCGCCATCGCGGGCTTCGCCGACGCGACCGGGCGCTTCCTGCCGCTCGTCTGCACGCTGAACGCGGCCAAGGTCCTGGACAGCACGGCGCGGCTGCTCGGTGTCTCGCTCGACGAGCTGTCGCGCCTGGCGCTCGGCTGCCCGGCAGGTGCGGACGGGCTGGTCATGGTGCCGTACTTCGATGGTGAGCGGACACCGGACCGGCCGGACGCCAGCGCCGCCGTGCACGGACTGCGCCACGACAACACCGACGCCGCGCACCTCGCGCGCGCCGCCGTCGAGGGCATGCTCTGCGGCCTGGCCGACGGTTTCGACGCGTTGCGTGCTGCTGGTGTCGAGGTCGGTCGCGCATTGCTCGTGGGCGGCGGCGCGCGTTCGCAGGCGGTGCGCGAGATCGCGCCGGCTGTGCTCGGCATCCCGGTCGACGTGCCGGACAGCGATGAGTACGTCGCCGGCGGCGCCGCGCGGCAGGCCGCGTGGGTGCTCGCCGGCGGTGAGCGGCCACCGGCGTGGGGGCGGCGCGCGACCACCCGTTTCGAGGCGTCCCCGACGCCGTGGGTGCGCGAGCGCTACGGCGAGGTCCGCGAGCTGACCGCTCGCCGCGAGCCCGCCGGAGATCGTTGACGGCGCCCGACGTGCAGTGTTCTATGTCACTGTCTGCCGCAACGCCGGTCGACGACGCCGCTCTTGTGACTGGTGGAGCGGGCCCACGTTCGTCGGCCGGAAATCCGTGAGACGGTCGAGCAACGCCTTGCCAGCGCTGCTGGTCCGTCCGTAACCGGCGCGGTCACTCACACCGGTCGCGAGGGGGTCTCCCCAATGGCTGAAGTCAGTTATGCCCAGGCCACATGCCAGTACGCGGGCAATCCCGAACCGTCGGTCAACGCGCTCGACCTCCAGATCGCCGACGGTGAGTTCATGGTTCTGGTCGGGCCGTCCGGTTCGGGCAAGTCGACGGCGCTGCGCATGCTCGCCGGCCTCGAGGACGTGACGTCCGGCGAGATCCGCATCGGCGGCGAGCCCGTCTCGCAGAAACCGCCCAAGGACCGCGACATCGCCATGGTGTTCCAGTCCTACGCGCTGTACCCGCACATGTCGGTGCGCGAGAACATGGGCTTCGCGCTGAAGCTCGCCGGCATCGGCAAGGAGGAGCGCGAGAAGAAGGTCGCCGAGGCGGCGCGGCTGCTCAACCTCACCGACTACCTCGACCGCAAGCCGAAGGCGCTGTCCGGCGGCCAGCGCCAGCGCGTCGCGATGGGCCGCGCGATCGTTCGCGAGCCGTCGGTGTTCCTGATGGACGAGCCGCTGTCCAACCTGGACGCGAAGCTGCGCGTCGAGACCCGCTCGAACATCGCGCAGCTGCAGGCGCGGCTGAAGACCACCACGCTCTACGTCACGCACGACCAGGTCGAGGCGATGACCATGGGGGACCGCGTCGCGATCCTCAAGGAAGGCGGCTTCCTGCAGCAGGTCGACACGCCGCGCGCGCTGTACGAGCGGCCGCGCAACGCGTTCGTCGCCGGGTTCATCGGCTCGCCCGCCATGAACCTGCGGCGGGCCAAGCTCGTCGACGGTGGGGCGCAGCTGGGCAACATCGTGCTGCCTTTGCAGGACAGCGTCGCGCAGGCCGCCCGCGCCGAGGGTCTGTCCGAGATCATCCTCGGCGTGCGGCCGGAGTCGTTCCAGACGACGCAGGCCGGTGGCAGCGGCACCGCGTCCGGCTTGAAGATCGAGGTCAAGCTGGTCGAGGAGCTCGGCGCCGACGCGTTCGTGTACGGCTCGATCGAGGGCCAGGGCCCGGACGAGAAGAACTACATCGTCCGCTTCGACGGCCGGGTGCCGCCGCGCATCGGCGAGGTCATCCAGGTGGACGTCCGCACGAGCGAGGAGCACGCATTCCACCCTGAGACGGAGGAACGGCTCGGCGACTGATCCGCTGCGCCCGGCGGCCCGTCGCACAGGTGGGCCACCGGGCGCGTCGGTAGCCTGACCGGTATGCAGCCTGCAGTCCCGGACGAGCCCGTCTGGGCGAGCGCCGACGGCCCGCCGGTGGGCGCGTACCGGCAGGGCACGCCGGCCAGCCGTTGGGCGCTGGCGCGGTACCTCGTCGGCCGGGTGATCGCCGAATCGGTCAGCACAACGCTCTACCTCGTGGCGCTCGCACTGGTGATCGTCGCGGTGCTGCTGCAGGTGTTCACGCACGTCACGGTGCTGGCCGTCCTGGTGGGGCTGGTCGCGCTGATCGTGCTGTTCGTCCGCTGGGTGCTCATGGCGGTCCTGCGCCGGCTCACTGCGGTGAACACGTACGGACCGACGGCGCAGCGGCTGGCCCATCTTGTCGGCGACACACAGCGCGACGTCTTCGGCGAGCTGCGTCGGCTGGGTCTGCCGTCGCACCGCCTCACGCTGCCGTTGCTGGGGTTCCGGTTGGTCGGTCGGCGCCGCAAGGAGACGCTCGGGCTGCTGCGTGACTTCGACGTCGACCGCGCGGTGCCCGCGGCGCGCGTCGACGAGCTGCACATGCTGCTCGGCTCTGCGTTCGGCCACGGCGCCGGCGCGGCACGGTGAGCGCCGACACCGCGTACGTTCCCGCGGAACCGGTGATGCCGCGTGCGCAGCGCAGCACCGGTCGTGACCTGCTCGCGGGCCTGGTGATCGTGCTGGTGCTTGCGGTCATCGGCGCCGTCCTGGGGTTTGTCTGGGCGCAGTGGACGCCGACGCGGCCCGCCGCCCAGGTTCTCGGCGGGGGCAAGTTCATCGTGGACGAGACCGAGGGGTTCATCGCCGGCGACGGCCGCTATCTGGTGCTGACCGCCGTGGTCGGTCTGCTCGCCGCGGTGGGCGCATACCTCGTGCTGCCCGCGCGCCGCGGCGTCGCGGTCACCGCCGGGCTGGTCGCGGGCGGCCTGGCCGGCGCCGCGCTGACCCAGCTCGTCGGGTGGCTTGCCGGTGGCGGCAGTGCCACCGGGCGTCTGGTCACTGTGACCGGGGGCAGCTACCGGTTGACCGACCACGTGCCGCTCTCGTTGCACATGAGCGGCCTGGTCGTGGTCGAGGCAGCGGTGTCTGCGCTGGTCTACGGGCTGCTCGTCGCGTTCGCGACGCAGGACGATCTGGGCCGGCCGGATCCTGTCCGGGACCGTCTCGTGGCGGCCCGCGGTGTGGCTGTGCCCGGGCCGGCGCCCTCAGTTCACCCCGGCGGACATCCGCAGTACGGCGGGGGACACGGCGATGCTGCGGGTCCCGCGCAGCAGGGCGATCTCCCGCCGCAGTAACCGGCCCACGCGCGCAAGACGCGCGGCGGTCGTCGGGTCGGCGAGCAGCTGCTGTCGCTCGATCGGACCCAGCGGCAGGCGGGCGGCGATCTGGTACGACAGCTGGCTCGCGTCGGTGGGCAGCTCACTGCCGGTCGCGCGGCCGGCCAACCGCTGCAGGATCTCGTCGTAGACACCGAGCAGCTCACGGGCGCGCACGTCGACGCCGTCGCGCAGATCGCCGTCGTCCTCGTCGAGGTAGTCCACCTCGGCGCGCAGGTACTCCGCGCCGTCGGTGATCAGGCGGTGCACGGTGAAACGCCGGCTGCCGACGCACAACAGGTCGGCGCTGCCGTCGTCGGCCGTCTCGATCTCCAGGATCTCGGCGAGCGTGCCGATGGGCTCGACGTCGGGCGGCCCGTCCCCGGTGTGCCGTTGGCGGGCTTCGGTGCCGCTGCGCAGCGACACGACGCCGAACGCCCCGGTGCCCGTCTGCGCGGCGCCGATGTCGGCGAGCATGTCGCGGTACCGCTGCTCGAACACGTGCAGCGGCAGCGGCATGCCGGGCAGCAGCACATGGCTCAGCGGGAACATCGGGACCACGACGCTCACCGGCCAACCGTAGCCGCCGTGCTCCGTAGACTGGCGGGGTGCTGCGCCGCCTGGACCTCGCCGGAGCCGAGGTCACCGATCTGCGTCGTGTCCTGCCACGCGCGCGGATCGACGTGCGCGCCGCGACCGACGCCGTGGCGCCGGTGGTGGACGCGGTGGCCGAGCGTGGTTATGCCGCGGTACGCGAGGCGACGCTGCGCTTCGACGGTGTCGACGTCATTGAGCCGCGGGTGCCGCACGACGATCTCGCCCGCGCGCTCGAGGCGCTCGACCCCGACGTGCGCGCTGCGCTGACCGAGTCGATCCGCCGGGCTCGCATCGTGCACGCGCAGCAGCGTCGCGAGACGGTCGACGTCCAGGTCGTCCCGGGCGGCCGGGTCAGCGAGAAGTGGGTGCCGATGCGCCGCGTCGGGCTCTACGTGCCCGGCGGCCTGGCCGTGTACCCGTCGAGTGTGGTGATGAACGTCGTGCCGGCGCAGGAGGCCGGCGTCGAGTCGATCGCCGTGTTCACCCCGCCGCAGAAGGAGTTCGACGGCCGACCGCACCCGACGATCCTGGCAGCGTGCGCGCTCCTCGGGGTCGACGAGGTCTACGCCGCGGGTGGTGCACAAGCGATCGCGCTCGCCGCCTATGGCGATGTGCAGGCAGGCGATGTGCGGGCAGGCGATGTGCACGCAGGCGACGTCGGGCACGGTATCGAGCCCGTCGACCTCGTCACCGGACCCGGCAACGTCTACGTCACCGCGGCGAAGCGTCTGGTGCGCAGCGTCGTGGGCATCGACGCCGAGGCCGGCCCGACCGAGATCGCGGTGCTCGCCGACGATTCCGCAGACCCGGTGCACGTCGCCGCGGACCTGATCAGCCAGGCCGAGCACGACACGCTCGCCGCGTCCGTGTTGATCACCGATTCGGCAGAGCTGGCCGACGCCGTCGACGACGAGGTGCAACGCCAGGTCGCGCTCACCAAGCACGTCGAGCGGGTGCGTACCGCACTGACCGGCGAGCAGTCGGCGCTCGTGCTCGTCCGCGACCTCGAGCAGGGCCTCGCCGTGGTGGACGCCTACGCCGCGGAGCACCTCGAGGTCATCACCCGCGACGCCCGGTCGTGGGCCGAGCGCGTGCGCAACGCCGGCTGCATCTTCGTCGGCGCGAACGCGCCGGTGTCGCTCGGCGACTACTGCGCGGGGTCCAACCACGTGCTGCCGACCGGGTGCGCCGCCCGGCACTCGTCCGGCCTGTCCGTGCAGTCGTTCCTCAAGGGCGTGCACCTCGTCGAGTACGACCACGCCGCGCTGGCCGAGGTCGCGCCGCACGTGATCGCGCTGGCCGACGCGGAGGACCTGCCGGCCCACGGTGCCGCCGTGGCCGTGCGCACGGGTCGATGACCGACCTGTCCGGCGCGCTCGACGCGTTGCCGCTGCGCGACGAGCTGCGCGGCGAGCTGCCGTACGGCGCGCCGCAGCTCGACGTCGCCGTCGCGCTGAACACGAACGAGAACCCGTACCCGCCGAGCGACGAGCTGGCGTCGCGGATCGGCGCTGCCGCCGCCGAGGCTGCGCGCGGTGTCAACCGCTACCCGGACCGCGAGGCGATGGCGCTGCGCAGCGACCTGGCCGCCTACCTTCGACGCGAATCCGGCGTAGCGCTAGGCGTCGACCAGGTGTGGGCGGCCAACGGCTCGAACGAGATCATGCTCCAGCTGCTGCAGGCGTTCGGCGGCCCCGGGCGCACCGCGGTGTCGTTCGCGCCCACCTACTCGATGTATCCCGAGTACGCCCGTGACACGCACACCCGCTGGCTGCTCGGCCGCCGCGCCGACGACTTCACCATCGACGTGCCGCGGTCGCTGGAGCTGGTGGCGGCGCAACAACCCTCCGTCGTCTTCCTCGCGTCGCCGAACAACCCCACCGGCACTGCGCTGCCGCTGTCCGAGATCGCGGCGCTGGCCGACGCCGCGCCCGGCGTGGTGGTCGTCGACGAGGCCTACGGCGAGTTCCGCCGCGACGCGGTGCCGAGCGCGTTGACGCTGCTCGCCGACCACCCGCGCCTGGTCGTCACCCGCACTATGTCCAAGGCGTTCGCGTTCGCCGGCGGCCGGCTGGGCTACCTGGCGGCGTCGCCGGCGGTGGTGGACGCGGTGCGCATCGTGCGGCTGCCCTACCACCTGTCGGCCATCACTCAGGCCGTCGCACGAGTGGCGCTCGCCCACGCCGGCGAGTTGCTCTCGGCGGTCGGCGAGCTGCGTGCCGAGCGCGATCGCACCGTCGCCTGGCTGCGCACGCGGGGGCACGACGTCGCGGACTCCGACGCCAACTTCGTGCTGTTCGGCACGTTTCGGGACCGGCATGCGGTGTGGCAGGGTCTGCTCGACCATGGCGTGCTGATCCGCGAGACCGGACCGGACGGCTGGTTGCGCGTCTCGATCGGCACCAGCGCCGAGATGGCCACGTTCCGCACCGCCCTGGACGCAGTCTTGGAGGAGGTCCCGGCATGACGAACACGTCGCGCACCGCGCGCATCGAGCGGCAGACGAGCGAGACGAAGATCGAGGTCGCGCTCGACCTCGACGGCAGCGGTCGCACCGACATCGCCACCGGCGTCGGCTTCTTCGACCACATGCTCGCGGCGTTCGGCAAGCACGGATTGTTCGACCTCACCGTGCACGTGGACGGCGACCTGCACATCGACGCGCACCACACCGTCGAGGACGCCGCCATCGCGCTCGGCCAGGCGTTCGCGCAGGCGGCGGGCGACAAGTCCGGCATCCGGCGCTTCGGCGACGCGATGATCCCGATGGATGAGTGCTTGGTGGTCGCCGCGGTCGACGTCTCGGGCCGGCCGTACCTCGTGCACAACGAGCCGGCCGGGGCGCCGCACTACATCGGCGCCGGCAATGCCGCCTACGCCACGACCTTGACGCGGCACGTCTTCGAGTCGTTCGTGCACCACGCGGCCGTCGCACTGCACGTCACCGTGCAGGCCGGGCGCGACTGGCATCACATCACCGAGGCGCAGTACAAGGCAGTCGCCCGGGCGTTGCGCGCTGCCGTGGAGATCGACCCGCGCGTGCAGGGCGTGCCGTCGACCAAAGGCGTGCTCTAGTCACCCCACGAAATCGCTCCGCACAGAACACTCCACGATTCCGCGGGGACCTCGAATGAGATGCGCATGAAGCGAGTCGTCGTGCTCGACTACGGGTCGGGCAATCTGCGTTCGGCGCAGCGCGCCTTCGAACGCGTCGGCGCCGAGGTGTCGGTGACATCCGATGCCCACGCCGCGGTCGAGGCGGACGGTTTGGTCGTCCCCGGCGTCGGGGCGTTCGCCGCGTGCATGACCGGTCTTGCCGCGATCGACGGCGCGGCGATCGTCGCGCAGCGGCTCGCCGCGCTGCGCCCGCTGCTCGGCATCTGCGTCGGCATGCAGGTGCTCTTCGGCGAGGGCGTCGAGCACGGCGTCGAGACCGACGGCCTCAGCGTGCTGCCCGGGCGCGTCGAGGCGCTGCGCGCGCCGATCCGTCCGCACATGGGCTGGAACACCGTGCAGATGTGCGCGGGCTCCAAGCTGTTCGCCGGGATGGCCGCGGACACCCGCTTCTACTTCGTGCACTCCTACGCCGTGCACCACACGTCCGGTCTGGTGTCAACGACGGTGCACGGCGAACCGTTCGTGTCGGCGGTGGAGGACGGGCTGGTCAGCGCCACGCAGTTCCACCCGGAGAAGTCCGGCGACGCCGGCGCCACCCTGCTCGAGAACTGGCTGGGCGCGCTGTGAGCAAGCAACGTCAGCAGGCACGCGCAGCGCGCGAGCGGGCGGCGCAGCAGCGCGCGGCCGCCGCCCGCGACGAGCAGCGCCGCCTCGCCCGTGTCCGTGAACGCCGGGAGGCCCGCCGCCTGCGCTGGCGGCGGCTGCGACTGTGGCAGCACGGCCCCGGGTTCCACCGCCGCCGCGAGCAGTGGGGTGCCCTCACGGTCGTCGCGTTCCTCGTGCTGATCGTCGTCTACGTCGTCACCGGGTCGGTCGTCGACGTGATCGGTGCCGTGCTCGCATTGTTGATCTGCCTGCCCGTGCTCGTCTCGCTGTTCATGGATCGGAGCCGACGGTGACGTTGACCCTGCTGCCGGCCGTGGACGTCGCCGGCGGCGCCGCGGTGCGCCTCGTGCAGGGCGCGGCCGGCACCGAGACGGCGTACGGACCGCCGCTGGACGCCGCGCTGGCCTGGCAGCGCGGCGGTGCCGAGTGGATCCACCTGGTGGACCTGGACGCCGCGTTCGGTCGGGGCGACAACCGTGAGCTGCTCGCCGACATGACCGGGCAGCTCGATGTGCGGGTGGAGCTGTCCGGCGGCATCCGCGACGACGCGTCGCTCGCGGCCGCACTCGCCACCGGCGCGGCGCGGGTCAACCTGGGCACTGCGGCGCTGGAGTCTCCGGACTGGGTGCGTCGTGCCATCGCGCAGTACGGCGACAAGATCGCGGTCGGCCTGGACGTGCGGGGCATCACGCTGGCCGCGCGCGGCTGGACCCGCGACGGCGGCGATCTGTGGGAGACCCTCGCCCGCCTCGACGCCGACGGCTGCGCCCGCTACGTCGTCACCGACGTGCACAAGGACGGCACGCTCACCGGACCGAACCTCGACCTGCTGCGCGACGTCTGCGCGGCCACCGACGCGGCAGTGGTCGCCAGCGGGGGCGTGTCGTCGCTCGACGACCTGCGGGCGATCGCATCCCTGGGCACCGTCGAGGGCGCGATCGTTGGCAAGGCGCTCTACGCCGGCGAGTTCACGCTCCCCGAGGCGCTCGCCGCCGTCCGCTGACCGTCCGCTCCGTCGCCGGGAATTCCTTCTTGCATGCCGGAATGACCACTTTCAGCGGCGAAAAATGGTCATCTGGAACCAGGAGAACGGTTCGAGCAGCGCCCGGGGTTGCACGGGCGCGCGCGGGACTCGCCGAGCGCGCCGCGCCGAAACTGCTGCGCAACCGCCTTCGGGACGGGCCGATCGTCATCTCCCGGTTCGAGATGACCAGTTTCAGCCACTGGAAGTGGTCATCCCGGCATGCAAGAAGGTCCTCGACGGGAGCTGCCCGCGTACCGTCGGGTGGCGGTCAGGTGAGTGCCGCTTGGCGGTCGGCGGGTACCTCGCCGCGCGAGAGCTGACCCCCGCGCGCCTCCTTCCCCAGCGCCGCGAGGACGGCGACGGCCACCAGCACCGGGATCATCGTCACGACGAGCGCGAACGTGTAGCTGTGCGAGGCCGCGAGGTTCTCCTGGATCGGCAGATTGAACGCGGCGAGACAGTTGCCGAGCTGGTAGGTGACGCCGGGATAGAAGCCGCGGATCTCCGCCGGCGACAGCTCGGTGAGGTGGGCGGGGATCACGCCCCACGCACCCTGGACGAGGAACTGCATCAGGAACGAGCCGAGACAGACGAGTCCCAACGTGTGCGACGCCGCGAACAACGGCAACACGGGCAGCCCGAGCACGGCGCAGAAGACGACGATGGCGCGGCGGCCGAAGCGCTCGGACGCAGCACCCATCAGCGTGCCGCCGATCAACGCGCCGACGTTGTAGAGAATCGCGACGTACAGCGCGGTGTTCTCCGAGAAACCGAGACCCTTCTTCATGAAGGTCGGGTAGATGTCCTGCGTGCCGTGGCTGAGCCAGTTGAACGCCGTCATCAGCAGCACCAGGTAGCCGAACCGGCGCAGCACCTTCGGCTCGCGCAGGATCGACCAGATCGACGTCCGGTTCCGCTCGACGTTCTTGCGCGTCTCCTGCCACACCTCGGACTCGGTGACGCGCGCCCGGATGAACAGCGACACGAGTGCCGGGATCACCGAGAACGCGAACAGCCCGCGCCACCCCCACGTCGTCAGGTTGTCGATCAGCAAGAAGGCGACGGCGGCGAGCATGTAACCGATGGCGTAACCCTGCTGCACGATGCCGGACACCAGGCCGCGCCGCTTCGGCGGCACCTTCTCCATCGACAGCGACGCGCCGAGCCCCCACTCGCCGCCCATCCCGATGCCGTAGAGCAACCGCAGCACGAGCAGCGTCGTGTAGTTGGGGGCGAACGCGCACAGGAGCCCGACCAGGGAGTAGAAGCCGACGTCGGTCATCAACGCCTTCTTGCGGCCGACCTTGTCCGCCCACACGCCGAACAGCGCGGCGCCGAACGGTCGCATGATCAGCGTGACCGTGGTCAGGAACGCCATCTTGGTGGCGCTGGCGTGGAAGTCCTGCCCGACCTCGACGTAGACGAGCACGACGACGAAGTAGTCGAAGCTGTCCATCGCCCAGCCCAGGGTCGCGGCCAGGACCGCGCGATAGTCCGCGCTGGTCATCCGCTGCTGTTCCTGCGCGGGCTTGTCCATCGGTACGTTCGCTGCCGTCACGGGGCCTCCAGCTGTCGCTTCTGTGCCGATCCGTGCCCCATTGTGGCGCAGCTCTCACCTGGCGCATTGGCAGACTGACGACGTGAGCCTTGCCGTCCGTGTCATCCCGTGTCTGGACGTCGATGCGGGACGGGTCGTGAAGGGCGTCAACTTCACCGGTCTGCGCGATGCCGGGGACCCGGTGGAACTCGCGCACCGTTACGACGAACAGGGTGCCGACGAGCTGACGTTCCTCGACATCTCCGCCTCGGCCAGCGGGCGGGAGACCACCTACGACGTCGTGCGGCGCACCGCGGAGCAGGTGTTCATCCCGCTCACCGTCGGCGGCGGGGTGCGCAGCGTGGCCGACGTCGACGCGCTGCTGCGCGCGGGCGCCGACAAGGTGGGCGTCAACACGGCAGCCGTCGCACGGCCGCAGCTGATCCGCGAGATCGCGCAGCGTTTCGGCAACCAGGTGCTCGTGCTGTCCGCGGACGTGCGCCGCGTACCGCTGGAGCAGGACGCGACGCCGAGCGGGTTCGAGGTCACCACGCACGGCGGGCGGCAGGGCACCGGCATCGACGCGCTCGACTGGATCACCCGGGCCGCCGACCTCGGCGCGGGCGAGATCCTGCTGAACTCGATGGATGCCGACGGCACGCGTGACGGCTTCGACCTGGAGCTCATCGAGCTGGCCCGCACTGCGGTGGCGGTACCGGTTATCGCGAGCGGTGGGGCGGGCCGTGTCGAGCACTTCGCGCCGGCGGTCCGCGCCGGTGCCGACGCAGTCCTCGCCGCGAGCGTGTTCCACTTCGGCGCGTTCGGGGTGTCCGAGGTCAAGGCCGACCTACGCGCCGCCGGGATCGCGGTGCGCTGACCTTCCGGAGGTCAGTCGTCAGAAGGAGATCTGACCCTCGCGCACAATCGCGACGTCGGCGGGCGCGCCGTCGAACTGCACGTCGGCGACCGCGCCGCGGCCCAGCGCGAACAGCGTGAGTTCGACCGGATCACCGGTGATCGTGACGACGGGAGCGCCGCGCCGGGCGAGCCGGGACGCGAGCTGCCCGTGCGCCGGCCACTGCAGGTGGACGCCGAGTGGCAGGCGCCGCAGCGTCACCCGGGAAAGCACGTGCAGGCGCTGCCACAGCGTGCGCTGCAGATCGACGGGCAGCAGGCGTGGCTGCCAGTCGGGTTCGGCCCGCCGCACGTCCTCGTGGTGGACGAGATACTCGATGACGTTGGCCTGCTCGCGCACGGCCGGCAGCGACCACAGCCACGCCGTCGGGACGGGCCCGTGCACCTCACGCCAGGTCGGCCCGCGGTCGAAGACGTCGATGAGCTGCTCGTACGGCGTGTCGGCCGCAAGGTCGGCCACCGCGCGGTCTGCGCGCCTGGCCAGGGCCGGAACCGGGACGAAACGCCCGGCATCGACGATCGAGCGCTCCCGCAGCACGAGGTGGGCCAACAGCTGCGCCGCGTTCCACTCGCCGCTCAACGTCGCGGCAAACGGGTCGGTGCGGCGTAAAGTCTGCGCGAGCGCATGCCGCTCGTCGACCGCGTGGTGCGCCATGGTGGCGAGCGTATCGACAGCGGGGAGGGACTGCTGTGGCCGAGTTCTACCGGGACGAGGACGATCGACCCGCGCCGTACACCGTTGTGGCGGCCGTTGCCCTGGGCACCGTGCCGGTGCCGTTCCTCGCGGTGTACGCCGTGCTGTTCATCGTGCACGGCAGCGTCCATCCGGTGATCCCGCCGGACATCACGGGGTCGACGCACGGCGAGTTGCTGGCCGGAATCATCGCGGCAGTGCTGTTCGTGGCCTGCTCGGTCTCGCTGATCTGGGCGATCGCCGGGCGGCGTCGATGGCCGTTCGCGCTCGTGCAGGTCGTGCTGTTCGCCGCCGCCGTCTACTTCCTCGTCGACGGTGACAAGGGCGGCACGTTCGTGTCGTGGCTGGTCGTGCTCAGCTGCCTGGCCGCCCTCGTGCTGATCTTCGTGCCTGCGTCGTGGCGGCACTACGACGCCGGCACGGTGCCGTGGCTGCGCGGCCGCAGGCGCACCGCCGGGGCCCACGCGCAGCCCGGGACCGCGCCCGACGGTGCGGTGCCGGCCGGCAGCACGGCGCCGGTGCCTGAGCCCGTCCCGAGCCGGTCCTGGCTCAGTGGTCGGGCCTCGCAGGACCCGCCCGGCTGACCCGCATCCCGGTCGTTCCGCTCGCGGCGGACATATCCTGCTCACAGGTGCAACCCATGCTCGGCTTACTCGCGGTGCTCAGGATGGGCACAGCGAAAGCCAAGACGACACCTGGCAGACAGTGGAGATGAGCCGATGAGCGCCGCGACCGTGATGACCAACAGCAAGCGCCGTGTGCTCGTGGTCGACGACGAGGACAACGTCACGCACCTCGTGTCGTCGGCCCTGCGCTTCGACGGGTTCGAGACGGTGACGGCCGACAACGGCAGCAGCGCGCTCGCGAAGGTCGCGGAGATCGACCCCGACCTCATCGTGCTCGACGTGATGATGCCCGGCATGGACGGTCTCGGCGTGCTCAACAACCTGCGCGCGGCCGGCTCGCAGGTGCCGGTCATCTTCCTGACCGCACGCGACACCGCAAGCGATCGCATCGTCGGCCTGCGCGCCGGTGCCGACGACTATGTCGTCAAGCCGTTCAGCATCGAGGAACTGCTCGCCCGGGTGCACGCCGTACTGCGCCGTTCGACGCCCGAGACCGGTCGCGACGGCGTGCTGACCGTCGCCGACCTGGAGCTCGACGAGAACAGCCACGAGGTCACCCGCGCCGGCGTCGAGGTGCACCTGACCGCCACCGAGTTCGAGCTGCTGCGCTATCTGATGCGCAACGAGCGTGTCGTGCTGTCGAAGACGCAGATCCTCGACCGCGTGTGGAAGTACGACTTCCAGGGCCAGTCGAACATCGTCGAGCTCTACATCGGCTATTTGCGCAAGAAGGTCGACAACGTCGATCCGAAACTCATCCACACCATCCGCGGCGCGGGCTACGTCATCAAGGCGCCGCGCACGTGATGCGCAGCTGACCGTCCTGACGTGAGTATCGACGAGGCGCGGACCGAGGTGCTGCCCGGCGAGGCGGCGCCGCCGGGTGACGACCCTCGGGTCAAACCACGGGCCGGGCGGGCAGCGATCCGGGAGCGGCTGGGCCGGCGCAGCCTCACGGCGCGTCTCGTCACCGGCGTCGTCGCTCTGGTCGTCGTGCTCGTCGCGGTCATCGGTGCCAGCACCTATTTCGCGTTGCGTTCGTTCCTGGCCGACCGGCTCGACCAGCAGCTGCAATCCACGATCAGTCAGGGTCCGCAGCGCATCTTCAACGGCAACTCGATGGGCGGGCCTACGGCCGTCGAGGTCTATGCCGTCGCGCTGGACATCCACTCCGGCCAGGTGCTCGCCAAGCCGTCCGAGTACGCGCTGGGTGTGCACACCATCTCGCTATCCCACGCGGATGCGACACGGCTGATCGGGCTCAGCTCTACGGATCCGGTGACCATCCGCACGAGCGACGGCAAGCAGCTGCGGGTAGCCGCAATCGACGGCAACGTCGGTGGCGGCAACGAGACAAACGCGAAGATCATCATCGGGCTCAGCACCTATGACGAGCACCAGACGCTCGGTCGTCTGATCTTCCTCGAGACCATCATCGGTGCCGGAGCCGTCGTCGTGGCGGTGCTGGCCACGGCATCGGGCGTGCGGTTCAGCCTGCGTGGCCTGCGTCGCGTGACCAGTACCGCGCAGGACGTCTCGGCCGAGCTGTCCCCGAGCGGGTCGGGCCTCGAGCGGCGGGTGCCGACGGCCGAGGAGGGCACCGAGGTCGGGCAGCTCGCCGAGTCGTTCAACACGATGCTCGCCGCCGTCGAGACGCAGTTCGCGGCCCGCGTCGAGAGCGAACAGCGGATGCGGCAGTTCCTGGCCGACGCGTCGCACGAGTTGCGCACCCCGCTGACCTCGATCCGCGGGTACGCCGAGCTGGCGCGGATGCAACGTGCTGTCGACGGCGACGTCCCGGCCGACAACCTCGACCGCATCGAGTCCGAGGGCACCCGCATGTCGCGCCTCGTCGAGGACCTGTTACTGCTCGCGCGCGGCGACGCGGCCGGCGCCGCCGAGCGCACCGCACACGTGCCGGTCGACATGACCGGCCTGCTCGACGACGCCGTCAGCGGCTCACGCGCGGCGTTCCCCGACCGGCGGATCGACCTCGAACTCGGGCCCATGCCGGTGGTGCTCGGCGACCGCGACCAGCTGCTGCGCGCGGTCCGCAACCTGATCAACAACGCCGCGGTGCACACGGCGCCCGGCCGGCCGATCCTGGCGCGCGGTTTCGGTCGCGACAGCGGCGTCGTCGTGCAAGTGGTCGACGGCGGCCCCGGCCTGCCGCCCGAAGAAGCGGCGCGTGTCTTCGAGCGGTTCTGGCGCGCGGACAAGGCACGCACCCGGGCCCGCGGCGGCTCGGGACTCGGCATGTCGATCGTCGCCAGCATCCTCGAGGCGCACGGCGGCACGGTGCGCTTCGAGAGCACCGTCGAGAGCGGCAGCACGGTCACGCTGTGGCTGCCGGCAGCGCGCGGCTGACCGGTTCGGCACAATCGGGGCCATGGCGCCGCGCGAGGAGTCCCAGCTCGATCCCGCCGTGGCGGCACGCCTCAAGCGCGACGCGAACGGGCTCGTCGCTGCCGTCGTCCAACTGCACGACACCGGCGAGGTGCTGATGGTCGGCTGGATGGACGACGAAGCGCTGCACCGCACGCTCACCACCGGCCGGGCCACGTACTGGTCGCGCTCGCGCCGGCAGTACTGGGTCAAGGGCGAGACGTCCGGCCACGTGCAGGCCGTCAAGTCCGTCGCCCTGGACTGCGACGGCGACGCGCTGCTCGTGCGCGTCGAGCAGACCGGCCCCGCCTGTCACACCGGCGCGCGAAGCTGTTTCGACGCCGGCGGCGAGCTGTGACGACGCCGTTCCCGATCGGTGCGCCGATCGGCCGGGGCGACCTCGCCCACCTGGCCGCGACCCACCGGCTCGTGCCGATCACCCGCACGCTGTTCGCCGACGCCGAGACGCCGGTGGGGGTCTATCGCAAGCTGGCCGCCGGGCGCATTAACACGTTCCTGCTCGAGTCGGCCGAGCCGGGCGCCTCGTTCTCCCGCTGGTCGTTCGTCGGCGTCGACGCCGTCGCCGCGTTGTCGGTGGCCGACGGTGCGGCGACGTGGTCCGGCGACGTCCCGGCCGGCGTGCCGACCACCGGGGACCCGCTCGAGGTGCTCGGCGCCGCGTGGCGAGCGATCAAGGCGCCGCGGCTGCCCGGCCTGCCGCCGCTGACCGGCGGCCTGGTGGGTTACCTCGGGTATGACGTCGTCCGGCGCATCGAGCAGCTGCCCGACAAAGCCGTGGACGAGCTCGGGCTGCCCAAGCTGACCATGCTGCTCGTCACGGATCTTGCCGCCGTCGACCATCACGAGTGCACCGTGGTGCTGATCGCCAATGCGCTGCTCGCGCCGGGCATGAGCGGCATCGAGCTCGACGCCGCGTACGCCGACGCCGTGCGCCGTCTGGACGTGATGCAGGCGGCGCTCGCCACCCCGAGCGAACCGACCGTGGCCACCGTCGGTGCCGCGCCGCCGAAGGACGCGCAGTCGCGCACGCCGGCGGGGGAGTACGAGCCTGCGGTCGAACAGGCGCTGGAGGCGGTGCGGGCGGGCGAGGTGTTCCAGATCCAGGTGGGGCAGCGCTTCGTCGCCGAGACCGACGCCGAACCGCTGGACGTCTACCGCGTGCTGCGCACCCTGAATCCGTCGCCGTACATGTACTTCCTGCGCACCGCCGACGTCGACATCGTCGGCAGCAGTCCCGAGGCGCTCGTCACCGTCAAGGACGGCACGGCGGTGCTGCACCCCATCGCCGGCACGCGACGCCGCGGTGACACCCCGGAGCAGGACGCTGCACTCGCTGCCGAACTCGTCAGCGACGAGAAGGAACGCGCCGAGCACGTGATGCTCGTCGATCTCGCCCGCAACGATCTCGGCCGGGTGTCCGCGCCCGGCAGCGTCGAGGTCGTCGAGTTCGGCGCGGTGGAGCGGTACAGCCACGTGTGGCACATCGTGTCCTCGGTGCGCTCGACCGTCGCCGAGGGCATGGACGCCTTCGACGTGCTCACCGCGACCTTTCCGGCAGGCACGCTGACCGGCGCGCCGAAGGTGCGCGCAATGGAGTTGATCGACGAGCTCGAACCGGTGCGGCGCAACGTCTACGGCGGCGCCGTCGGGTACCTGGATGCGGCCGGCGACCTCGACATGGCGATCGCGATCCGCACCGCAGTGATGCGCGACGGCAAGGCCTACGTGCAGGCTGCGGCTGGTGTGGTGGCCGACAGCATTCCGGCCAACGAGGAACAGGAGACGCGCAACAAGGCGCGCGCCGTGCTGCAGGCGATCGCCACCGCCGAGACGCTGCGCACGGTGACGTGAGCGCGTCCCGTCGGGCGTACGCGGGTGCGCTGATCCTCGACGCGATCGGCGCCGTCGGCGCCCTGCTGATCGCGCTGCGTGCGTGGCAGACCGTCACCACCCCGCGGCCCGCGCCGCTGCACGACGACACGCTGCACCTGTCCGGGCGCACCATCGACTCGGCGCCGACGGCCTTCGCGCTGGTGGCCTTGGCCGGTGTCGTGGCGGTGATCGCCACCCGCGGCACCCCGCGGCGTGTCGTCGGCGTCGTGCTCGCGGTGTCCGGCGCGGCGATCGTGTGGCGCTCGATCGCAGCAGCGAGTGCGGTCGGCACGTCGCGGGCCCGCGCGCTGGTCACCGAGCACCACAGCAGCGTGGTCGTCACCGCGGCGCGCCCGCACGTCGCCGTCACGCAGGCGTGGCCCGCGCTGTCCGTGATCGCCGGCGTGCTCGTCCTCGTGGCCGGCGTGCTCGTCGCGTGGCAGGGGCATCGCTGGTCCGCGATGTCGACGCGCTACGAGGCGGTGTCGACCCAGGCGGACGAGAGCGACGACGCGCGCGAGCGGACCCGCCAACGCGCCGCGGCGACGCTGTGGACCGCCCTCGACCGTGGCGAGGACCCGACCGACCCGCGGAAGCCGCGATGATCACCCCAGCCGCCCCGCGCGCCGCGACCCCGCGTGCGCTGGTTACGCTCGGCCTGCACACCGGCGTGCTGGGACGACGGGAGGCGAACGATGGCTAGCGTGCTCGACGACATCGTCGCGGGCGCCCGTGCGGACGCCGCGACACGTGAGGCGCAGTTGCCCCTCGACGTCGTCAAGCACCGGGCCGCGCAGGCCCGACCCGCGATCGACGCCTTGGCCGCGCTGCGCGCGCCGGGCGTCGGGGTGATCGCCGAGGTCAAGCGGGCCAGCCCGTCGAAGGGTGCGCTCGCTCCGATCGGCGATCCGGCCGAGCTCGCCGGTCAATACGCCTCCGGTGGTGCGCGGATGATCAGCGTGCTCACCGAGCAACGCCGCTTCGGTGGCTCACTCGACGATCTGGATTGCGTCCGCGCCGCGGTGCACATTCCGGTCCTGCGCAAGGACTTCGTCGTGAACTCCTACCAGGTGCACGAGGCGCGGGCACACGGTGCCGACGTAGTGCTCCTGATCGTGGCGGCGCTGGAGCAGAACGCGCTGATCGGCCTGCGCGAGCGCATCGAGTCCCTCGGCATGACCGCGCTCGTCGAGGTGCACGACGAGGACGAGGCGTCGCGCGCCCTCGACGCCGGTGCCCGGGTGATCGGCGTGAACGCCCGTGATCTGCGCACGCTCGACGTCGACCGTTCGACCTTCGAGCGCATCGCACCCGGACTCCCATCGGAGATCGTCAAGATCGCCGAGTCGGGTGTACGCGGGCCGCGCGACCTGATCGAGTACGCCTCGGCCGGCGCCGACGCGGTGCTCGTCGGCGAGACGCTGGTACGCGGTGCCGACCCGCGGCATGCCGTGGCCGAACTGGTGACGGCCGGCGCACATCCCGCCACGCCGCGCGCCGCCCGCTGACACTCGGGTTCGCCGCCGTCGTGTGGCGATGCTGCGGGTGCTTCGTCGGCGTGTCGCCCGCAGCAGCGGCCACGCTGGCGAGGCGGGTCGGTGTTCGGCGGCCTCGCGCAGCTGCCGGGTGATGTCGGCCGTCGCGCTCGACGAGGTCTGGTCGAGCACGAGGGTGAGCGCGAAGTACGAACTGTCGCCCCACCCACACAGGCCGACGGACTTCTCGGCCAGGTTCGCGATCTGGCAGCGCATCGCGCCGGCGAGCTTGCCCGGGTCGTAGGCCTGCATGCCGCCGGAAGCCTGGCCACCCTGTCCGGACACACCGTTCGACACGCCGTCGGTGAACTGTTTGACGGTGGCGTCGACGCCGTCATCCTTGACCTGGTTGTCCAGCTTGGGCACGTCCTTGACCCGGAAGCCGAGGAAGATCACCTGCGGAGTACCGCTGCCGCTCGAGTACGCGCCGACCTGCGCGTGGTTCGCGGCATCCGAGCCCGCACCGAGCGAACCGAGCTGACCGGCGATCTGACTGCGCAACGTATTGGTGTCCACCGAGGTGTTCTTGCGGTACGCGCCGAAGCTCGCCGGCAGCGAGAGCGACCGGTTGGCGGTCTTGCGGTCGGCGCTGTGGTCGTCGGAGTTGGCGAACACGAGGATCAACGCGATGGCGACGGCGGCGGCCACCACTGCGGCCACGACTGCGATCAGCCAGTTCTTCCTGCGGCTGGGCGGCGGCTCCGGCGACCACGGCTGGTCCGGCGCATAGGGCGGCTGGCCGTACGGCGGTGGTTGCTGCCCGTATTGCGGCGGTTGCCCTGGCGCGTAAGGCGGCTGGCCGTACTGGCCCGGTCCGTACTGCGGCTGGCCGTACTGGCCCGGTCCGTACTGCGGCTGAGCGGGGGGCTGCCACTGTTGCGGCGCGTTCGGATCACCGAAGCGGTCCCCGGGCTCGCGCATCGTGCTGCTCCTGTAAGTCAGGCGGCGTCTGCGCGCCGACTCTAACCGGCGGGCACCTCGCAACGGCGCTTGTAAGGTGAACGCATGCGTGCCGAGCCGGGTGAGCGATGGCGGGGCTGACCCCGACCCATCGCCGGTGCTTCGACCCGACCCGGGAGTTCCCGCATGACTCACGCACGCCCCACCGTTCACACCGTTGATGCACCGGCTCCGGACGCCACCGGACACTTCGGCCCGTACGGTGGCCGGTACGTGCCCGAAGCGCTCGTCGCCGCCATCGACGACCTCACCGCCGCGTTCCACCAGACCCAGGCCGACCCGACGTTCCGCGCCGAGCTCGCCGGGTTGCTGCGCGACTACACCGGCCGGCCCTCCCCGCTGACCGACGTGCCGAAGTTCGGCGCGCACGCCGGCGGTGCGCGCGTCCTGCTCAAGCGCGAGGACCTCAATCACACCGGGTCGCACAAGATCAACAACGTGCTGGGGCAGGCACTGCTCACCCGGCACATCGGCAAGCAGCGGGTGATCGCCGAGACCGGCGCGGGACAGCACGGCGTCGCCACCGCCACGGCCGCGGCCTTGCTCGGCCTCGAGTGTGTCGTCTACATGGGCGAGGAGGACACCCGTCGGCAGGCGCTCAACGTCGCGCGGATGGAGCTGCTCGGCGCGCAGGTCGTGCCGGTGACGACCGGCAGCCGCACCCTTAAGGACGCGATCAACGAGGCCATGCGCGACTGGGTGACCAACGTCGACACGACGAACTACGTGTTCGGCACCGTCGCCGGGCCGCACCCGTTCCCGCTGATGGTGCGCGAGTATCAACGCATCATCGGCGACGAGGCACGTGCCCAGGTGCTCGAACGCTGCGGACGGTTGCCGGACGCGGTCGCTGCCTGCGTCGGCGGCGGGTCGAACGCCATCGGCATCTTCACCGCCTTCGTGCCGGACGAGGACGTGCGGCTGGTCGGCTTCGAGGCAGGTGGCGACGGCGTGCAGACCGGCCGGCACGCCGCGGCGATCACCGGCGGCGCGCCCGGCGTCCTGCACGGCGCACGCTCCTACCTGCTGCAGGACGACAACGGCCAAACCGTCGAGTCGCACTCCATCTCGGCCGGACTCGACTACCCGGGTGTCGGGCCGGAGCACTCCTACCTGCACGACATCGGCCGCGCCGAGTACCGGCCGATCACCGACGCCCAGGCCATGGACGCCTTCTCGCTGCTGTGCCGCGAGGAAGGCATCATCCCGGCGATCGAGTCGGCGCACGCGCTGGCCGGCGCAATGCACCTCGGCCGCGAACTCGGGCCGGACGCGATCATTCTCGTCAACCTGTCCGGACGCGGCGACAAGGACGTCGAGACCGCCGCCAAGTGGTTCGAGCTCGCCGGCAAGGATCGCTCGGAGCTCGAGGACAACGACGCCTCGACCGGCGAGCCCGAAGTATGAACACCCCACGAAATCGCTTCGCAAAGAACGCTGCACGATTCCGCGGGCAGGGCCAACGCGCCGGCCAAGTCATTAAGGCCGTGGCCGTATGAGCGGCGTTGCCGACACGATCGCCGCGGCGCACGAGCAGGGCCGTGCCTCGCTGATCGGCTACCTGCCCGTCGGCTACCCGTCGGTCGAGCTGTCCATCGAGGCCATGCGGGCAATGGTGGCCAACGGCGTCGACATCGTCGAGGTCGGTGTGCCCTACAGCGACCCGGTGATGGACGGACCGACGATCCAGGCCGCTGCAGAACCCGCGGTGCAGGCCGGCGTCGGCATGCGCGACGCGCTGCAGGCCACGGCCGCCGTTGCCGAGGCCGGTGCCGCCGCGCTGGTCATGAGCTACTGGAACCCGGTCGATCGCTACGGCGTCGCGCGCTTCGCGACCGACCTCGCGGCGGCCGGCGGATCCGGGGCGATCACCCCGGACCTCATCCCCGACGAGGCCGCCGAGTGGCTCGCCGCGAGCGACGAGCACGAGCTGGACCGCGTGTTCCTCGTCGCGCCGTCGTCGTCGGACGCACGGATCGTGTCGACCGCCGCGGCGTCGCGCGGGTTCGTCTACGCCACAGCGGTCATGGGTGTCACCGGCGCGCGCACCAGCGTCGGGGCTGCCGCCGCCGGGCTCGTGCAACGGGTGCGCGATCTGGCGCCGCAGACGCTCGCGTGCGTGGGGCTCGGCGTGTCGACGGGGGAGCAGGCGCGTGAGGTCGCGGCGTTCGCCGACGGCGTCATCGTCGGCTCGGCGCTCGTGCGGTGCCTGCTCGACGCACCCGACGAGCGCGGCGTGGCCGCGGTCGGCAAGCTCGCCGCCGAGTTGGCCGACGGCGTGCGGCGCTGACCGACGCCCGTCAGGGCACGATCAGCAGCTTGCCGGTGGTGCGCCGGCCTTCGAGGTCCCGGTAGCACTGCTGCGCGTCGTCGAGCGGGTAACGGCCGCCGATCGCGATGCGCAGCTCGCCGCTTGCCGCGCCGTCGAGCACGTCGCCCGCGCGCCACTGCAGCTCGTCGCGGGTTGCGACGTAGTCGGCGAGCGTCGGCCGGGTGACGAACAGCGAGCCCGCCGGGTTGAGCCGCTGCAGGTCGAACGGCGGCACCTGACCGCTCGCCGCGCCGAACAACGCCAACATGCCGCGCCGGCGCAACGACGCCAGGGACGCTTCGAACGTCGCCTTGCCGACGCCGTCGTACACGACGTGCACACCGTCCGGCACGTGCTCGCGCACGGCAGCCGCGAGGTCGCCGGCCTCGTCGTAGCGGATGACGGCGTCGGCGCCGGCGGCGCGCGCGACCTGCACCTTCGCGTCGCTGCCGACGGTCGCGACGACGTGCGCGCCCTGCCTCTTGACCAGCTGCACGAGCAACTGCCCGACGCCCCCGGCCGCGGCGTGGACGAGCACGTCGTCGCCCTCGCGCACGGCGTAAGTCGAGTGCACCAGGTAGTGCGCCGTCATGCCCTGCAGCATCGCCGCAGCGGCGATCTGCGGGTCGAGGCCGGACGGGATCGCGATGGCGTGGCGGGCGGGTACGAGCGCCTGCTCGGCGTGCGCGCCGATCGCCGACGCGCTCGCCACGACGTCACCGACGGCGAACCCCTCCACGTCGGCGCCGACGGCGAGCACCGTGCCGGCGCACTCCTCACCGGGCACGAACGGCGGTGCGGACGGGTACACGCCTTCGCGCAGGTAGACGTCCTTGAAGTTGACGCCGGACGCGGCAACCTGCACGAGCAGCTGGCCCGGTGCCGGCTCGGGCACCGGCCGACGCTGCACCTCGAGGACGTCGATGCCACCGGTACGGGTCACCACGAGCGCCTGCATGTCGTCGGTCATGCCCGTCACGCTAACGCCGGGCCGTACCGTGTCCGTGTGCACGTGCTCGCCGCGATCCCCAGCCCGACGCGCGGCGTCTGGGATCTCGGCCCGCTGCCCATCCGGGCCTACGCGCTGTGCATCATCGCCGGGATCGTCCTCGCCGTCTGGCTCACCGGCCGGCGTTGGCGCGAGCGCGGGGGCAATCCGGAGCACCTGTGGGACGTCGCCACCTGGGCCATCGTGCTCGGCATCATCGGCGGCCGGCTCTATCACGTCGTCACCGACCCCGAGCTGTATTTCGAGGGCAAGCCGGGGACCAGCCCAATCAACGCGTTGAAGATCTGGGACGGCGGGCTCGGCATCTGGGGCGCCATCGCGCTCGGCACGCTGGGCGCCTGGATCGGCTGTCGACGCCGGCACATCCGGCTGCCCGTGTTCGCCGACGCCGCAGTGCCCGGCGTGATCTTCGCGCAGGGCCTCGGCCGCTGGGGCAACTGGTTCAACAACGAGCTCTACGGCGGCCCCACGAGCGTGCCGTGGCGGCTGCAGATCCACTGCCTCGACGCAGGACGTACCGCCGCGGTCTCCTGCGGCAACGGGCACGGCACCACGCTCGGGTACTTCCAGCCGACGTTCCTGTACGAGTCGCTGTGGGACATCGCAATCGGCGTCGGGTTGCTGGTGATCGACCGCCGCCTGCGGTTGGGCCGCGGCAACGTCATGGCGCTCTACGTCATGGGTTACACCGCCGGTCGGGGCTGGATCGAGGCGCTGCGCAGCGATCACGCCAATCACATCCTCGGACTGCGGCTCAACGACTGGACCTCGGTCATCGTGTTCCTGCTCGGTCTCGCCTGGTTCGTGGCCCACGGCGGGTTCCGCGCAGCCCGGGAGGCCAGTCCGTACGTCGACGCCGGGCCATGGGAGCCGGACGGCGATTCACAGACCGAGGACGCCGTTCCGATCACGACGGCGCATCGTGGCGAGGGCGACGATGACTGACCACGCGGGGACGAAGCCGGCGGACGCGGAGATCCATCACCAGCACCGCGACGTCAGCGGCGGCTGGTTGCGCCCGACCGTCTTCGGGTCCATGGACGGGCTCGTCTCCAACTTCGCGCTGATCGCGGGCGTGGCGGGCGCGTCCGCGTCGAGTTCCGCGGTGGCGCTGGCCGGACTGGCCGGGCTCGTCGGCGGCGCGTTCTCGATGGCCACCGGCGAGTACGTGTCGGTGCAGAGCCAGAACGAATCGACGCGCAGCGAGCTCGACGTCGAACGGCACGAGCTCGTGCACAACGCGGAAGCCGAGATCGCCGAGCTCGCGCAGATCTACGTGGCACGTGGCGTCGACGCCGACCTCGCGCACGCCGTCGCGCGGCAACTGTCCGCCGACCCCGACCAGGCGTTGCAGGTGCACGCCCAGGAGGAGCTCGGCGTCGACCCGCGCGCGTTGCCCAGCCCGCGAACGGCGGCGACGTCGTCCCTGCTCGCGTTCGGTGTGGGTGCGCTGATCCCGTTGCTGCCCTACCTGTTCAGCGCGCGGTCCCTGTGGGTGTCCGCGGTGCTCGCCGCGGTGGCGTTGTTCGTCGCCGGCGCGGTCACGTCCCGGTTCACCGCGCGCAACTGGCTCTACTCGGGCGTGCGGCAACTCGTCCTGGGCGTCGCGGCGGCCGCCGTCACGTACGGCGTCGGGACGTTGTTCCACGTGGCGGCCGGCTAGGGCGGCAACCGGCCTGGTCTAGGGTTCGCTGGGTGAGCGAAGACGAGCCCGGCGAACTGCCCGGCGTCGACTTCACGGCACTCACCCGCTGGCTGGACGCACAGCATCCGGGACTGCGTCGAGGGCAGCTGAGCGGCGAGGTGATCGCCGGTGGCAAGTCGAATCTGACCTACCGCATCACCGACGGCTCCTCGGTGTGGGCGCTGCGCCGGCCGCCGCTCGCGCACGTGCTGCCGACCGCGCACGACATGGTCCGCGAGTACCGCGTCATCAGCGCGTTGAACGCCACATCGGTGCCGGTGGCCGACGCGATCGCGCTGTGCGACGACCCCGACGTGCTCGGCGCGCCGTTCTACCTGATGTCGTTCGTCGACGGAGTAGTGCTCGACAAGCGCGCCGTGCTCGACACACTCGAGCCCGCCGCGGCGACCCGTAGCTGCGAGCTGCTCATGGACACGCTCGTCGACCTGCACGAGGTGGACCCGGCGTCGGTCGGGCTCGCCGAGTTCGGCCGGCCGGACGGTTTCCTCGAGCGGCAGGTGCGGCGCTGGCACAAGCAGTGGCAGGCGTCCGAGACGCAGCCGCGACCCGAGCTCGCGCAGACGGTCGACCGGTTGACGACTGCTCTGCCGCAGCAGTCCGCGCCGGCGATCGTGCACGGTGACTACCGGCTGACCAACGTGATGTTCGCCCATGAGCTCGACCGGATAGCTGCGGTCGTCGACTGGGAGATGGCCACGCTCGGCGACCCGTTGACCGACGTCGGGCTGCTCGTCGTCTACCAGGAGCTCGCGCAGCAGGGCGACAGCGTCATGCCGCGGATGCTGCCGGAGGCCGGCTTTCTCACTGCGCGGCAGATGGTGCAGCGGTACGCGAAGCACTCGCCGCGCGATCTGTCACGACTGTCGTGGTACGTGGGCTTCGGGTACTTCAAGCTCGCGGTCGTGTCCGAGGGCATCCACGCGCGCTACCTCGCAGGCAAGACGGTCGGCGCGGGCTTCGACCATTTCGGCGACGCCGTCCCGACACTGCTGGGCGCGGCACTGACCGCGCTCGACGAACACTGATCACCGAGTACCGAGGAGAGTCGAGGACATGGACTTCGCGCACAGCGACCGCTCGCAGGAACTGCAGGCCGACGTGCGAGCCTTCCTCGACGAGCACGTGTATCCCGCCGAGCACACCTTCGAGCAGCAGGCGGCGGCCAACCGCGCCGCGGGTGACCCGTTCCGCACCCCAGAGGTGTTGGCCGGGATCAAGGACGAGGCGCGATCGCGCGGGCTGTGGAACCTGTTCCTGCCGTCGTCGGGGAGCTCGCAACCTGAGCATGACTCGGTGGAACTCGGCGCGGGGTTGAGCGTTCTCGACTACGCGCCCATCGCCGAGCTGTCCGGGCGGTCCATGGCCATCGCGCCCGAGGCGATGAACTGTTCCGCACCGGACACCGGCAACATGGAACTGCTCACGATGTTCGCCACCGACGAGCAGCGCAAACAGTGGCTCGAGCCATTGCTGCGCGCCGAGATCCGCTCCTGCTTCTCGATGACCGAGCCCGCCGTGGCGTCGTCGGACGCGACCAACATCGCGCTGACGATCACGCCGGACGGCGACAGCTACGTGGTGGACGGCCGCAAGTGGTGGTCCACCGGCGCGTTGCGGCCCGAGTGCAAGGTCGCGATCGTCATGGGCGTCAGCGACCCGGAGGCCGCGAAGTACGCCCGGCACTCGATGATCCTCGTGCCACTGGACACGCCGGGCGTGACCGTCGAGCGCTCGACCACCGTGTACGGCTACGACGACGGACCGCACGGCGGGCACGGCGTCATCCACTACGACAACGTCCGGGTGCCGCGGGAGAATCTGCTCGGCCCGCAGGGCGGCGGTTTCATGATGGCGCAGGCCCGCCTCGGCCCCGGCCGGATCCACCACTGCATGCGCGCGCTCGGCATCGCCGAACGCGCTCTGGAGCTGATGTGCGAGCGGGCGTCCTCACGCTCGACGTTCGGCCGGGAGATCGCGCGGCACGGGGTGGTGCAGGAGTGGATCGCCGAGTCGCGGCTGGCGATCGACCAGGCGCGACTGCTCGTGCTCAAGGCCGCGTGGCTGATCGACACCGCCGGCGTCAAGAACGCCCGCACCGAGATCGCCGCGATCAAGGTCGCAGCACCGCGGGCCGCGTCCTACGTGCTCGACCGCGCGGTGCAGGTCTTCGGCGCGGCGGGCGTTTCGTCGGACACACCGCTGGCCGCCGCGTGGGCGCAGGTGCGCACCCTGCACCTGGCCGACGGGCCGGACGAGGTGCACTTGCGCTCCATCGCCCGCGAGCAGCTGCGGCCGCCGAAGTGAGCGGATTCGACGTCCGCGACGCGGTCGTCGTCGTCACCGGCGGCGCGGGCGGCATCGGCGCCGCGTTGTGCCGCCGCCTCCCCGCCGACGGCGCCGCGCAGGTGGTGGTGGTCGACGTCGACCTCGACGCCGCGCAGCGGATCGCCGACGAGGTGGACGGCGTTGCCGAGGCCGTCGATGTCAGCGATCGCGCGGCAGTGCAGGCGCTCGTCGGGCGCACGCTCGAGCGCGACGGGCGGATCGACCTGTTCTGCTCGAATGCCGGCATCACCACCGGCGTCGAACTCGACGACGACCCGGCCGGGCTGTGGCAGCGTGCGTTCGAGGTGAACACCATGGCGCATGTGCACGCGGCGTCGGCGGTGCTGCCGTCGATGCTCGAGCGCGGCGGCGGCTGGCTGCTCAACACCGCCTCGGCGGCCGGGCTGTTCCTGTCCGCAGGCGACGCGCCGTACACCGTCACCAAGCACGCGGCGGTCGGCTTCGCCAAGTACCTCGCCGTGACGTACGGCGGCCGCGGTATCGGCGTCAGCGTGCTGTGCCCGATGGGCGTGGACACCCCGATGCTGTCGCCGGCCCTGGCCGAGGGCAACTACGCCGCCCGCGCCGTGCGCGCGGCTGGCGAGCTCGTCACCGCCGAGCACGTCGCCGACGTCGTCGCCCGCGACCTCGCGGCCGGGACGTTCCTGGTGCTGCCGCACCCGGAGGTCAAGCGGTTCCTGGCGTATCAGGCCGCCGACCCGGATGGTTGGCTGACCTCGACACGAGCGCTGTACGACGGCATCCGCACCTGACCATTTTCTGGCCACAACCACCGCCCGACGACCAATCCCGCAGACAACAGGAGAACAGCACATGCCAGGAGTCCAGGACCGCGTTGCACTCGTCACCGGCGCCGCGCAGGGCATCGGCGCGGCCATCGCGCAGCGGCTCGCCGCCGACGGCGCAAAGGTCGGCGTGCTCGACCTGCAGCAGGAGGCGGCGCAGGCCGTGGTGGACGAGATCACCTCGGCCGGAGGCAGCGCGATCGCGCTCGGCGCGGACGTGTCGCAGCGCGAGCAGGTGCAGGCGGCCGTCGACACGCTGGCCGGCGAGTTCGGCGGACTGCAGATCCTGGTGAACAACGCGGGCGTGCTGCGCGACAACCTGCTGTTCAAGATGGGCGACGACGACTGGGACACCGTCATGAACGTGCACCTCAAGGGCGCGTTCCTGTGCAGCAACATCGCGCAGAAGCACATGGTCGACGCGAAATACGGCCGCATCGTGTCGATGTCGTCGACCTCCGCGCGCGGCAACCGCGGCCAGGCCAACTACTCGACGGCGAAGGCCGGTCTGCAGGGCCTGACCAAGACGCTGGCGATCGAGCTCGGTCCGTTCGGCGTCACCGCCAACGCCATCGCCCCGGGTTTCATCGAGACGGCCATGACCAAGGCCACCGCCGAGCGCGTCGGCACCACGATCGAGCAGATGCGCGAGGGCGCGGCGAAGGCCCTGCCGGTGCGCCGCGGCGGACTGCCCGAGGACATCGCGAACGCGGCGCGCTTCTTCGCCGGTGAGGAGGCCGGCTATGTCACCGGCCAGGTGCTCTACGTCGACGGTGGCTCCGGCCTGCACTAGCCCGCCTCCCCGAACCTTCACTGTTGTCGTCTCCTCCCAGCGCGAACGATCTGACGCGCTGTTGCCTGCCGTTCCAGCGGAAGGCTCGTCGCCCGTAGGCTGGGGCTGTGTTTGACACGCTCTCGGACCGGCTGTCCACCGTCTTCACCAACCTGCGGGGCAAGGGACGGCTCTCGGACGCCGACATCGACGCGACGGCGCGCGAGATCCGCATTGCGCTGCTCGAGGCCGACGTGGCCCTGCCGGTCGTGCGCGAGTTCGTCGCGCGGCTGAAGGAACGCGCGCGCGGCGCCGAGGTGAGCAAGGCGCTGAACCCCGCGCAGCAGGTCATCAAGATCGTCAACGAAGAGCTGATCGAGATCCTCGGCGGTGAGACGCGCCGGCTGCAGTTCGCCAAGCAGCCGCCGACGGTGATCATGCTCGCGGGCCTGCAGGGCGCTGGCAAGACCACGCTCGCCGGCAAGCTGGCGCGTTGGCTGCAGGGCCAGGGCCACACGCCGCTGCTGGTGGCCTGTGACCTGCAGCGGCCGAACGCGGTCAACCAGCTGCAGATCGTCGGCGAGCGCGCCGGCGTGCCCACATTCGCGCCGGAGCCGGGTAACGGCGTCGGCGACCCGGTGCGCGTCGCCCGCGACTCCCTCGAGTTCGCGCGCCGCCAGCAGCACGACATGGTGGTCGTCGACACCGCCGGCCGGCTCGGCGTGGACGCCGAGATGATGCAGCAGGCGGCCGACATCCGTGCGGCGGTCGATCCGCAGGAGGTGCTGTTCGTTGTCGACGCGATGGTCGGCCAGGACGCGGTCAACACCGCCGAGGCGTTCCGCGACGGCGTCGGCTTCACCGGCGTGGTGCTGACCAAGCTCGACGGCGACGCCCGCGGCGGCGCGGCGCTGTCGGTACGCCAGGTCACCGGTCAGCCGATCATGTTCGCGTCCAACGGCGAGAAGCTCGAGGACTTCGACGTCTTCCACCCCGACCGGATGGCCTCGCGCATCCTCGGCATGGGCGACATGCTGACGCTGATCGAGCAGGCGCAGCAGCACTTCGACGAGGCCGAGGCGCAGGAGATGGCCGCGAAGCTGGCGGCCGGCAACAAGTTCACCCTCGAGGACTTCCTGGATCAGCTGCAGGCCATTCGCAAGATGGGCCCGATCGGCAACCTGCTCGGCATGATGCCCGGCATGGGCCAGATGAAAGAGGCCATCAGCCAGATCGACGACCGCGACCTCGACCGCACGGCAGCGATCATCCGTGGCATGACGCCGGGGGAGCGCGAGGAACCAAAGATGATCAACGGCTCCCGCCGGCTACGCATCGCGAAGGGATCCGGCGTCACGGTCAGCGAGGTCAACCAGCTCGTCGACCGGTTCTTCGAGGCGCGCAAGGTGATGGGTCAGATGGGCGGCATGATGCCCGGGATGCGCACGCGCAGCGCCACGAAGTCGTCGAAGAACGCCCGCAAGACGAAGAAGGGCAAGAACGCCCAGCGGCAGCGGGCGCGCAACAACCAGCAGGCGCAGGGCGGGCAGCGCACGCCGACCCTGCCGCCGAACGCCTACGGGCAGGGCGCCAACGCCCTCCCGCCGGGGTTGCCCCCGGGCATGCAGATGCCGGACCTGTCGAAGCTCAACCTGCCGAAGAAGTGACCGGGCCGGCCGACGACTCGCCGGCTGCCGTGCTGCACGAGGTCTGGCTGGAGCTCGTGTCCGGCACCCGGGTGATCGTCGGTCGCGATCTGCCCGACGTCCCGGCCGCGAACGCCGTCGCCCGCCGGTGGCGCGAGATCGCCGAGACGGTTCCGGACGCGATGCACGAGACGATGCCCGGCAGCGGCGCCGTCGTGCGCGGTTCGGCCATCGTGGCGATCAAGGCGCAGCATCAGCCGCGGCCGGGGCTTGCCGAGTCGCTGCTCAAGGTCGCTCGCGAGGGCAACTGGCTCTGACCGCTCCGCTCGCTAGAGTTGACCGACCGCCGGCCCCTGCAGGCCGAACCAGCTATCGCCCAGACGGAACGGACGACCCGCGCACGTGCTCAACATCCTCGCCCGCGCCTCGCTGTCCCAGGCGCTGGTCCCGCTCGGGACGAGGCTCGCGAACGCCGGTGTGACACCGGACGCGGTCACCCTGGTCGGCACCGTGGGCGCGGTCGCCGGCGCGCTGGTGTTCTTCCCGCACGGCTGGTTCTTCGTCGGGACGCTGGTGATCTGGGCCTTCGTGATGCTCGACATGGTCGACGGTGCCGTGGCGCGGGCCGGCGGGCGCGGCTCACCGTTCGGCGCGGTCCTCGATTCCACGTGTGACCGCGTGGTCGACGCCGCGGTATTCGCCACCGTCGCGTGGTACTACGCCGAACACGGGCAGCGCTGGATGGTTCTCGCCGCCCTGCTCTGCCTGGTGCTCGGCTCGTTGACCAGCTACATCCGCGCCCGTGCCGAGGGCGTCGGGCTGAGTGCCACGGTCGGCATCGCCGAACGTGCCGAGCGGCTGATCGCGGTGCTCGTGGGCACCGGGCTGACCGGTCTCGGCGTGCCCTTCGTGCTGGCCGCGGCGCTGTGGCTGCTGGTCGCCGCCTCCGCGATCACCGTCGGTCAGCGGCTCGCGACGGTCTACACCCAGTCCAGGCAGCGCCAACGGGTGAGCGGCTGATGCTCGACGGGATGCGCGATCGCGCCGTCGGTGCGGGCTACGCAGCCGGCTGGGGGTTGGTGAAGTCGCTGCCGGCCGGCATGTCCGCCCGCGCCTTCCGGGCCGCCGCCGACATGGCGACGGTACGCAACGGCCGCGGCACGCAGCAGCTGCGCGCGAACCTGCGCCGCGTGGTCGGGCCGCAGGCTTCCGAGGTGGAGATGGATGCGCTCACCGGCGACGCGCTGCGCTCCTACTCCCGCTACTGGCTCGAGACCTTCCGCCTGGAGAACATGGATCACGCCGCAGTGGCCGCGAGCTTCGACCGGAACTCGACCGGGATCGAGCACGTCGCCGCGGGACTCGAGCGTGGCAAGGGTGTCGTCCTCGCCCTGCCGCACTCCGGCAATTGGGATGCGTCCGGCATCTGGTTCGTCGCCCATTACGGGCCGTTCACCACCGTGGCCGAGCGGCTCAAGCCCGAGTCGGTGTTCGACCGGTTCGTCGCCTACCGCGAAAGCCTCGGCATGGAGGTCATCGCGCTGACCGGCGGCGACCGGCCGCCTACGCAGGTCCTCGCCGAGCGGCTGCGGCAGAACCGCGTCGTATGCCTGCTCGCCGACCGTGATCTGTCGCGCAACGGCATCGAGGTGGACTTCTTCGGCGAGCCGACCCGCATGCCCGGCGGCCCCGCCATGCTCGCTGCGATGACCGGTGCCGCCCTGCACGCCGTGCATTCGTATTTCCCCGGCCCCGGCGAATGGGCGCACGACTTCAGTCCGCCCATCGAACTGCCCGGTGCGCGGCTGCGCGAGCAGGTCCGCGCCGGCACGCAGGCGATGGCCGACCTGTTCGCGGCCGGCATCGCCCGCCGGCCGGCTGACTGGCACATGCTGCAGCGGCTCTGGCTGGCCGATCTGCCGCCCCGGGCGCCGGCCGAGGCGGCCACCGTCTGATGCGCATCGGCATCGTGTGCCCGTACTCCTGGGACATCCCCGGCGGGGTGCAGGCACACGTGCGCGACCTCGCCGAGCAGTTGATCGATCTCGGCCACGTCGTCTCCGTGCTCGCGCCCGGCGACGACGACACCCCTGACCTGCCGCCGTACGTCGTGACCGCGGGCAAGGCGGTGCGGGTGCCCTACAACGGCTCGGTGGCCCGTCTGCAGTTCGGCATGGTGTCCGCGGCACGAGTGCGCAGGTGGCTGCGCGACGGGCACTTCGACGTCGTGCACGTGCAGGAACCGGCGCCGCCGAGCCTGTCGCTGCTCACCTGCATGATCCACGACGGGCCGCTCGTCGCGACCTTCCACTCGGCCATGACGCACTCGCGCTCGCTGGCCATCTTCGACACGGTGCTGCAGCCGTTCCTGGAGAAGATCAGCGGCAAGATCGCGGTCTCCCCGGCAGCCCGGAAGATGATCGTCGAGCATCTGGGCGGCGACGCCGTCGTCATCCCGAATGGTGTGACGATCGCGCACTACGCGGATGCGGCGCCGTTCGACGGGTACCCGCGCCCCGGTGGCACCATCGGCTTCATCGGACGCTTCGACGAGTCACGCAAGGGCATGGACGTGCTTGTCGAAGCCCTGACGGTGCTCGTGGCGCAGCGGCCCGGGCTGCGCCTGCTGGTCGCCGGGCGCGGGGACGACGACGATTTCATCGAGCAGCTGCCGCAATCGCTCGCCGGGCACGTCGAGGTACTCGGCCAGGTCAGCGAGCACGACAAGGCGCGGCTGCTGCACAGCGTCGACGTCTACTGCGCGCCGAATACGGGCGGGGAAAGTTTCGGCGTCATCCTGCTCGAGGCGATGGCCGCCGGCACCGCCGTGGTCGCGAGCGATCTGGACGCGTTCCGGCGGGTGCTCGCCGACGGTCGGGCGGGGCGGCTGTTCCGCACCGGTGACGCCGCCCAGCTCGCCGAGACGTTGGCGCAGGTCCTCGACGACGCCGCGCTGCGCACGGAGCTGACCCGGGCCGCGGACCGTGTGGTCGCGCCGTATGACTGGTCGGTCATCGTGGACGAGGTCTTGCGGGTGTATGAACTCGCGATTGCGGTGTCGGCACCAACCTGAGCGCGGCCCGCGCGGCGCTCGGGGCGCCGGGACGCCTCGCTTAGCATCGTGCACCGTGCTCTCCGTCGGTTGGCTGGTTTTCGCCGTGCTCGTCGCGGTGCTGCTGACCACCTGGGTGACGTTCACCGCCACCCGTCTCGACCGTCTGCACGCGCGGGTGGACGCCGCCCAGGCGGCGCTCGAGGCCCAATTGGTGCGCCGGGCCGCCGCGCTGCTGCACGTCGCAGAATCGCCGGACAGCGGCGCGTCGGCGGACTCGCGAGGCCGGCTCGACGCCGTCGCGCGGGCCGCGCTCACGCCCGACCGCGACGAGCCCACCCGTCAGGCGAACGAGAACGCGGTCGGCCGGGAGATCCGCGGCCTCGCCGCGGTGACACCTCCGCTGCGCGCCGACGCGAGTGGCGAATTGCACGAAGCTGCGGCGCGCGTCCTCATCGCACGCCGCTTCTACAACGATGCTGTACGCGACACCCGTGCGCTGCGGGCGCGCCGCATGCCCCGCATGCTGCGGATGGCCGGCCGCCGCGCCATGCCCGACTTCTTCGATATCGACGACACCATCACCGCCGACCGCGAGGACCGACCATGACCACCTCCCGCCACCTGCGCCGCCTGGCGTGCGTCAGCGCATCGCTGACCGTCCTGTTGGGCGTCGCCGCCGGGTGCAGCGGCAGCCACAAGAAGGTCGCGGCGACCAAACCCGTGCCGACGACGACGTCCGCCGCTCCCACCACGCCGTCGACCACGTCGGCCGCGCCCAAGCCGGTGCCGCGCAATCCGCTGACCGGCCTGCCCGGCGTGCCGAAGTCGCCGTTGCTCGCGGTGAAGATCGACGACACCGCACCGGGGCGCCCGCAGGTGGGCATCGACAAGGCCGACGTCGTCTACATCGAGGCGGTCGAGGCCGGCCTCACCCGGCTCGCGGCGCTGTACGGCACCAACAAACCCACCGTCGGCTATGTGCGCAGCACCCGCCCGGCGGACCCGGACATCATGCGTCAGTACGGCCCGATCACCGAGGTGTTCTCCGGCGGTCAGAAGGTGTCGCGCACCATCCTGAGCAAGGCCGGCGTGCACAGGTTCGACCAGGACGACGGGTACCCTTTCTTCTACCGGGTGGACCGGTCGGCATCGGACTACATCAACGTCGAGATCGACCTGAAGTCGGTGGCCAAGCGGGTGAAGACGCCGGCGCCGAAGAGCAACGGCTGGACGTTCAACCCCAGTCTGGCCGGGTTGACGACCAGTGCCGCACCAGTGATGAACACCGTCGTCACCGGCACCTACTCGACCGGTACAGCGGTCAGCTTCCGGTGGGACGCCAAGCTCGGGCGCTACGTGCGTTACATCGACGGCGTCCGACAGCACGCTGCCGACGGCAACGCGATCACCGCCACGAACGTCATCGTGCAGTCGTGCAAGGTGGTGTCGTTCCCGGCGGACAAGGACGTCAACGGCAATCCCGCGCAGCTCACCTACACGGTCGGCAGCGGCAAGGTGGCCGTGTTCCGGCAGGGCCGGCGCATCGAGGGCACCTGGAGCCGGTCGAACGCGACCTCGGGCACCACACTGCGCACGAGCACCGGCAAGCCGCTGCCGCTGAACCCCGGCAACACCTGGGTAGTGCTGGTGCGCAACGGCATTCCGGTGCACAGCTGAGCCGCTCGTACACTCGAAGCATGTCCGAACAACCTGATTCTGCGCAGCCGACGGTCGGCACCGCGCGAGTGAAGCGCGGTATGGCCGAGATGCTCAAGGGCGGCGTCATCATGGACGTTGTCACGGCGGAGCAGGCGAAGATCGCCGAGGACGCCGGCGCCGTCGCCGTCATGGCGCTCGAGCGAGTGCCCGCGGACATCCGCGCGCAGGGTGGCGTCTCGCGGATGAGCGATCCGGACATGATCGACGGGATCGTGTCGGCCGTGTCGATCCCGGTGATGGCAAAAGCGCGCATCGGGCACTTCGTCGAGGCGCAGGTGCTGCAGTCGCTCGGCGTCGACTACGTCGACGAGTCCGAGGTGCTGACGCCCGCCGACTACGCGAACCACATCGACAAGTGGGCGTTCACCGTGCCGTTCGTGTGCGGCGCCACCAATCTCGGTGAAGCACTGCGCCGCATTACCGAAGGTGCAGCGATGATCCGCTCCAAGGGTGAGGCCGGCACCGGTGACGTCTCCAACGCCACCACGCACATGCGCAGCATCCGCGCGCAGATCCGCCGGCTGCAGAACCTGCCCGAGGACGAGCTGTTCGTCGCTGCCAAGGAACTCCAGGCGCCGTACGAGCTCGTGCGCGAGGTCGCGACGCTCGGCAAGCTGCCGGTCGTGCTGTTCACCGCCGGCGGCATCGCCACCCCCGCGGACGCCGCGATGATGATGCAGCTCGGCGCCGAGGGCGTGTTCGTGGGCTCGGGGATCTTCAAATCGGGCAACCCGGCCCAGCGTGCAGAAGCCATTGTCAAGGCCACCACGTTCTTCGACGACCCGGACGTGATCGCCAAGGTCTCCCGCGGGCTCGGCGAGGCGATGGTCGGCATCAACGTCGAAGACGTCCCCGAACCACACCGCCTGGCCGAGCGCGGCTGGTAGGTCTACTGCACCTCCGAGACCGTCGTACGGCGTAAGACAGCCGTCGGTGTAGCGCGGTCCTAGGGTTGTCCACAGGATGGCGCCGGGGTGGCCGCGGATGGGTGACACTCTTCCTGCGAGAACCGTCGTACGCCGTACGACAGTCGTGGACGCGTGGTGGTGCCCGGCGGGCGGGCCGAATCCTCAGTTGTCGAAGTGGCCGGAGGTGCGAACGATGGGCGGCATGCCTGCCGAGGTACGTGCGGCGCTCGACCGCGAGGACGCCGAACGGCGGGCCGTCGAGGACCAGGTCGAACGCGCGGTCGGCCGCGCCAAGCGGCGCTCGACGGGTCCGTCAATCGTGTTCTCTATTCGCCTCGGCCTCGACGAAGTCGAAGCACTCGAGCAACGCGCCGCCGAACGCGAGGTGCCACCGTCCGTGCTCGCGCGGGCGTTGATCCGCACCGGGCTGCGCGCCAACGGCGCCGCGGCGTTGTCGCGGGCCGTGGACCACCTCGAGGACGCCGTCGCCGAATTGCGTGCGGCGGTCCCATGACAAGGATCGGCGTGCTCGCGCTGCAGGGCGACGTGCGCGAACACCTGCACGCGCTCACCGCGGCAGGCGTCGAGGCGCAGCCGGTGCGCCGCGCCGGGGAAATTGCCGAGGTCGACGGCCTGGTGCTGCCGGGCGGCGAATCCACCACGATCGTCAAGTTGGCCCGGCTGTTCGACCTGATCGAGCCGTTACGCGAGCGCATCGACGAGGGACTGCCGGTGTTCGGTTCCTGCGCGGGCATGATCTTGCTCGCCGACCGCGTCGACGCCGGCGGGTCGCCGCTCGAGGCGACGTTCGGTGGCATCGACATGACGGTGCGGCGCAATGCCTTCGGCCGGCAGGTCGACTCCTTCGAGGAGGACCTGGAGATCGACGGCGTGGCGGGCACGCCGGTCCGGGCGGTGTTCATCCGGGCGCCATGGGTGCAGGAGGTCGGGCCGCGAGCCACCGCGATCGGCCGGGTGAGCGGCGGTGAACACGCCGGTAGGATCGTTGCCGTTCGGCAGGGTGACCGGCTGGCGACGTCGTTCCACCCGGAGTTGACCGGCGACGGACGCGTTCACGCGTACTTCTGCGACATGGTGAGGCTGGCGACAAGATGAGGCTGGCGACAAGATGAGGCTGGCGACAAGATGAGGAGGGGGCGATGAGCGGCCACTCCAAATGGGCCACCACGAAACACCAGAAGGCGGCCAAGGACGCCAAGCGCGGCAAGCTGTTCGCCAAGCTGATCAAGAACATCGAGGTCGCCGCGCGCGCCGGCGGCGGCGACCCGGACGGTAACCCGACGCTCTACGACGCCATCCAGAAAGCGCGCAAGACCTCCGTGCCGATCGACAACATCGACCGCGCCGTCAAGCGCGGATCGGGCGCCGAGGCAGGCGGCGCCGACTGGCAGACGATCATGTACGAGGGTTACGGCGCGAACGGCGTGGCCCTGCTCATCGAGTGCCTGACCGACAACCGCAACCGCGCCGCCATGGAGGTGCGGACGGCAATGACCCGCAACGGCGGGTCGATGGCCGATCCGGGCTCGGTCGCGTACCTGTTCACCCGCAAGGGTGTGGTGCTCGTGCCGGGGGACGGCCGCAGCGAGGACGACGTGCTCATGGCGGTGCTCGACGCCGGCGCCGAGGAGGTCAACGACCTGGGCGAGGCATTCGAGGTCGTGTCCGAGGCCGGCGATCTGGTGCCGGTGCGCACCGCGCTGCAGGACGCGGGCATCGATTACGAGTCGGCGGAGATGTCGTTCCTGCCGAGCGTGCAGGTCGAGCTCGACGAGGACGGTGCCCGCAAGGTGCTGCGTCTCGTCGACGCGCTCGAGGATCTCGACGACGTGCAGAACGTGTACGCCAACTTCGACGTCAGCGACGAGGTACTCGAAGCCGTCGGCGCCGAGTAGGTCAGCGCTGCTGGCGCGTCAGCGCGGGTCAGGGCAGGTGCCGGGCGACGAATGCAAGCTGCGCCGCCGCCTGGGTTCGCCAGTAGCCGGAGTCGTGGCCGCCGGGTTCGATACCGCCGGCCGGCGTGGGGGAGATGCTTGCCCGCAGATCACGCACCACGGGGGCGAAACCGTCGCTCGCGCCGCAGTCGATGCGCAGCGCGACGCCGCGCAGCCGCTGTTGCCGGCCGAAGATCGCGTGCGTGTCGAAGTCCTGCGCGTCGTCGAACGCGCCCTGCACACTCTGGTACGAGTGGTGCCAGATCGCCGGGCTCTCCGCGACGGCCACTGCCACCCGGGCAGCGCCCAGCACACCGGCGAGGTAGAGCGTGCCGTAACCGCCCATGGACCAGCCCAGCAAGCCGAAGCGCGCAGTTCGCAGGCCGTGCGCGGCGAGCAGCGGTACGAACTCGTGGACGACCATGCCGGCCGGATCACCCGCGTGGCGCGGGTGCCAGTAGTCGTGGTCCCCGCCGTCCACCGAGGCGATCGCGAACGGCCGCGCACCGTTGCCGATGACCTGCGCGAGGTAGCGGTCGAGGTGCAGCGACTCGTACGCCCCGGTGTGGTCGCCGCCGCGCCCGTGCAGCGCGATCAGCACCGGCAACCGGGCCCGGACGTGGCCGCGCGGATAGACGATCGACCAGCCGGTGCGCACCCCTTGCCGGTACCGGCTGATGAAGCTGCCGGACACGATCGTGCCGGCCGGCGCGTACCCGGCCGAGCAGCCGGCCAGTGCCAGGCCTGCCGCGCCCGCCCCGCCGAGCAACATCGCCCGTCGCGTGATCACGGGCGAAGCGTGCGGTACCGATGCTGAGCGCAGGCTGTCCGCGAATCGGTCAGGCCGGGACTTTCGCCCAGAACCGGAAGAATTGATGGCCGAGCTGCCACCAGATCGTGTCCGCGCCGGTGAGCCGGTAGAGCCAGTCCACGAGGTCGAAAAAGGCGTTGTTCAGCGCCGGAACGTAGAAGATCAGTACGAGCACGCCGAGCATGCCCCACGGCTTGACCTTGTTGCCGATCTCCTGGGTGCTGCGGTCAAGGTAGGGCTCGATGATCGCGTAGCCGTCCAGGCCGGGCACGGGCAGCAGGTTGAGCACCGCCGCCGACATCTGCAGAAAGCCCAGGAACGCGACCGCACTCCAGAATCGCAGGTGGCTGCCGGAATCACCGGAGAGGATGCCGGAGTTGCCGAGATCCGGCAGGTGCGACTTTGCCACCAGCAGCAGCACCACCGCGAACACCAGGTTCACCAGCGGCCCGACCGCGGACGCGATGCTGCGCATGGCCCGGCTGCGGAACGCGTGCGGATGCAGGTAGACGGCGCCCCCGGGCAGGCCGATGCCGCCGAGCACGATGAACAGCAGCGGCAGCGCGATCGACAGCAGCGGGTCGGTGTACTTGAACGGGTTGAGCGTCAGGTAGCCGGCCGACTCGACGCTGCGGTCACCGGCACGGAACGCGGCATAGGCGTGCGCGAACTCGTGCAGGCACACCGACACCAGCCAGCCGCCCAGGACGAACAGCAGGACGCCGAAGTCGCCGAACCGCGAGCCTGAGCCGTCCTGCGTCCACGCGATCAGCGCCCCGACGACGGCGACGGCCACGACCGCGAGGAACAGCGGGCTGGGACGCACGTAGCGCCGCCGCCGCTTACCGAGGTCGTAGACCGACATGGCCGACACGGTACGGACCGGCGTGTTGGAACGACTGAGGCACGCGCGGCGCACCTATCGTGTGTCGAACGAGCGTTCGACATCGGCGGACGCGAATCACATAGTCGCCAGTCGGGAGTCGCACGTTGCGGGTGCTGGGAGTCGATCCGGGATTGACGCGCTGCGGCATCGGCGTCGTCGACGGCGCTCCGGGGCGCCCGTTGGAGCTCGTGCACGTCGAGGTCGTCGCCACGCCGGCGGACAGCGAGGTCGGCGCCCGGCTGCTGGCGCAGGCCGATGCGCTGTCCAGCGCGATGGCCCGCTTCGCGCCGGACGTCGTGGCCGTCGAGCGGGTGTTCAGCCAGCACAACGTGCGCACGGTCATGGGCACCGCCCAGGTCGCCGGGCTGGCGATCGTCGCCGCGACCCGTGCCGGCGTGCCGGTGGCGCTGCACACCCCCAGCGAGGTCAAGGCCGCGGTCACCGGATCCGGCGTCGCCGGCAAGACGCAGGTCGGCGCGATGGTCACCCGGCTGCTGCGCCTGGCCGAGCCGCCGCGCCCGGCCGACGCCGCCGATGCTCTGGCGCTCGCCATCTGCCAGGTGTGGCGCGGCAGCGCCCAGCAGCGCCTGCGGACCGCCCTCGGGGCGCGCGCGTGATCGCCAGTGTGCGCGGCACGGTCACCGCACTCGCCCCGGACGGCGCGGTGATCGAGGTCGGCGGGGTCGGGCTGGCGCTCGCGTGCTCGCCGGGCACGCTCGCCAGGCTGCGGATGGGCGAGGACGCCCGGCTCGCGACGAGCCTCGTCGTGCGCGAGGACTCGCTGACCCTCTACGGCTTCGCCGACGACGACGAGCGCGGGCTGTTCGAACTGCTGCAGACCGCCAACGGGGTCGGACCCAAGCTGGCGCAGACAATGCTCGCCGTCCATCCGCCCCGCGAACTGCGCCGGGCGATCGCCACCAGTGACTTGGCCTCGCTGACCAAGGTCCCGGGCATCGGCCGAAAGGGCGCCGAACGCATCGTCATCGAGCTGCGTGACCGCATCGGCTCGATCGACGGCTCCGCCGAGGTGCCGTTCGTCGCGGGCGACGGCGTCACCGCCCTGCCGCCGTGGCGCGACCAGCTCACCCATGCCCTGGCCGGTCTCGGCTTCACCGGCAAGGAGGCCGCGGACGCGATCGATGTCGTGGCCGCCGACGCGTCGCCCGACGCGCTCCCGGACGTGCCCGCGCTGCTGCGCCGCAGCATCCAACTCCTCGGCCGCACCAGATGACGGAGGAGCAGAGCGAGGCGGTCCGCGCGGACGCCATCTCGCCCGATGAGGCAACCGTGGACGCGAGCTTGCGTCCCGAGCGGCTCGCCGAGTTCGTCGGCCAGCCAAAGGTGCGCGAGCAACTGCACCTGGTGCTGGAGAGCGCGCTGCGCCGCGGCCGTCCGCCGGACCACGTGTTGCTGTCCGGGCCGCCCGGCCTCGGCAAGACCAGCCTCGCGATGATCATCGCGCACGAGCTGGGCACGCCGATCCGGGTCACCAGCGGCCCGGCGATCGAGCGCGCCGGTGACCTCGCGGCCTTGCTGACCAGCCTCACCGACGGCGAGGTGTTGTTCATCGACGAGATCCACCGCATCGCCCGGCCGGCCGAGGAACTGCTGTACATGGCGATGGAGGACTTCCGCGTCGACGTCGTCGTCGGCAAGGGCCCGGGGGCGACCGCGATCCCGCTCGACCTCGCGCCGTTCACCCTCGTCGGGGCGACGACCCGAGCCGGCCTGCTGACCGGCCCGCTGCGCGACCGTTTCGGGTTCACCGGCCACATGGACTTCTACGACACTGCCGAGCTCGAGCAGGTGCTCGAGCGCTCGGCCCGGCTGCTCGACGTCGCGCTGGATCCGGACGGCGCCGCGGAGATCGCCGGCCGGTCGCGCGGCACCCCGCGCATCGCGAACCGGCTGCTGCGCCGGGTGCGTGACTACGCGCAGGTGCGTGCCGACGGCACCGTCGACCGCAACACGGCACACGCCGCGCTGGCCGTCTACGACGTGGACGAGCTCGGCCTGGACCGCCTCGACCGCGCCGTGCTGGACGCGTTGGTGCGCCGCTTCGGCGGGGGGCCGGTCGGGGTAAGCACGCTCGCCGTGGCCGTCGGCGAGGAGATCGAGACCGTCGAAGAGGTCGCCGAGCCGTTTCTCGTGCGCGCCGGCCTGCTCGCGCGTACCCCGCGAGGGCGCATCGCCACGCCGGCCGCATGGCACCACCTGGAGCTGACCCCGCCGCCACCTGTGAGCCCCGGTCCCAGCCTGTTCGACGCGTAAACTCGCAGGGTGCACAACTACCTCCCGTACGTGCTGTTCGCAGTCGTCGTGGTCGGTCTGTTGGCGTTCTCCGCCCGTGCCCGACGCCGCCAGCGCGACGTCGAGCACACCCGCGCCGAGGCCATCGTCGTGGGCTCCGAGGTCATGACGACCTCCGGCCTCTACGGCACGGTCGTCGCCCGCAACGACGACGGCTCGGTGCAGCTGCAGATCGCGCCGGGCGTCGAGGTCAGATGGGCCTTCGCGGCCCTGCGCGAGGTCACGTCGCTGCCCGACGCCTACCGGCCGGCGGACGCCCCGGCACCGGACGCCGACGACGCGACGCGCGGCACGACCTGACGCCACGCCGCGCCCGCAAGGCAAGCTTTCAGTCGCGTCGGTCATACTTGCCTGCGGCCCGAGCGCTGATCGACCGCGCCCGGCTTCCGGACGACAGCGCCACCGCTGGGTCCGGCGCAGATGTCAGTCCGCGATCGCCGAGGAGACCTTCCCCGTGGCACCACCCCCCGGAACGCTGCGCGTCGGGCGATATTTCCTGACCCTCGTCGCCCTGATGGCGGTGCTCTACGCGCTGGTGTTCCTGCCCGGCGAACGGCACACGCCGAAGCTCGGCATCGACCTCATCGGTGGCCGGTCGGTGATCTTCACCGCGGTGACGCCGAACCACAAGGCGCCCACCACCGACCAGATGAACCAGGCCCGGCAGATCATCGAGAACCGCGTGAACGGTACCGGTGTCACGCAGGCCACGGTGGTCATCGAGGGCGGCGATCGGCTCAACATCTCCATTCCCGGCGGCACGAACACCGACGTCTCCGCACTCGGCCGGCCGGCCAACCTGAACTTCCGCGGCCTCATCGCCCCGGCCGTCCAGGTCAAGTGCGTGAAGGCGGGGGCCGCAAGCGGCTCGTCGTCTTCGGCCGGGTCGTCCGCGTCGTCCGTGGCACCGACTGCCGCTCCGTCGTCGACCAAGGCAGCACCGAGGGATGCCGGCGACCGCCCGCTGACCGCGCCGACCCCGTCGGGGACGCCGACACCGGCCACGTCCGGCGCGAAGACCGGTGCCGCGTCCTCCACGGCGGCGAGCCCGACGCCGTCGTCGTCGAGTGCACCCACGCCCACCTGCCAGAAGGACCCGCTCACCGAGCTGACGAAGATCCCGCAGCTGAAGATCTCGAAGATCCCGACGACCGAGACCGAATACACCGCGCTGACCAAGAGCAATCCGCAGGCGGCGCAGTACATCGGCAGTGCGCTGAGCGCATACGACTGCTCAGCAGCGCAGGACGAAGCGGACAACCCCAAGAGCTACTACGTCGCTTGCGACAAGTCCGGTGCCGCGTACCTGCTCGGCACGGTGATCGTGCCGGGCACGCAGGTCGCGTCGGCCTCCGCGGTGGCGCCGAGCTCCAGCGGCCAGGGCAGCACGACAGTGTGGAGCGTCAGCCTCAACCTCAAGGACAAGGGCGCAGACAGTTGGGCCGACTGGACGCGCAAGTTCAACACCTCCTCGACCACGGCCAGCCCGGGATCGTGCGGCGCGTCGACGGCCACCCCGTGCTCGGACTTCGTCGGTTTCACCCTCGACGGGCAGGTGCTCGAGGCGCCGGTGACGCAGAACGTCATCGACCACCAGGCCACCCAGATCACCGGCGGCTTCGTCGAGAAGTCGGCGACCGAATTGGCCCAGCAGCTCAACTACGGCGCCCTGCCGCTGAAGTTCAATCTGGAGATGAACTCCGCTATCTCCGCGACGCTGGGCAGCGCGCAGCTGCAGGCCGGCCTGCTCGCCGGCGGCATCGGGTTGATCCTCGTCGTCATCTACTCCCTCATCTACTACCGCGCGCTGGGCCTGGTGACGATCGCGTCGTTGATCGTCTCCGGTGGGCTGACCTATTCGATGCTCGTGGTGCTCGGCAAACAAATCGGGTTCACCCTCGACCTCGCGGGCATCGCCGGCTTCATCGTCGCCATCGGCATCACCGCCGACTCGTTCGTCGTCTTCTTCGAACGAATAAAGGACGAGGTGCACGACGGCAGATCGATGCGCGTCGCGGTGCCGCGCGCATGGGTGCGCGCGCGGCGCACGATCCTGTCCGCGGACACCGTGTCGTTCCTGGCCGCCGCGATCCTGTACTACTTCGCCGCCGGTGACGTGCGCGGCTTCGCCTTCACCCTGGGCCTGTCGACGATCCTCGACCTCATCGTCGTCTTCCTGTTCACCCACCCGATCGTCTCGCTGCTCTCGCGCAGCCGGGCCTTCGGGTCGGCGCGGTTCACCGGGCTCAACTCGGTGCGTGCCGGCGGCGTGCCGGTCGATGTCTCCGAAGCGCCGGTTCGCGTTCGCGGCACGGCACGCAGCCGCAGGGGCAGCACCGCACTGCGTGAGCGGCCCCGGAGCCGGACGCAGGAGGTCGAGAACCTCGAAGACGACGAGCCGATCACCGCAGATGTCGAACCCGAGACCGAACCCGACGTGCAACGTCCCGACCGGGAGCCGGGTACCGGCGGCAGCTCGGCGCCAGGCAGCACGGCGGCCGAACGCGCCGCAGCGCGCCGCGCCCGGCTGCGCGAGCAACGCGGTTCCGGGCCGGCGGACGGCGGTGCGCGCTGATGTCGATCGTCACCCGCCTCTATCGCGGTGAGACCCACGTCAACTTCATCGGGACGCGCAAGCGGTGGTACGCCGCGTCCGGCGTCCTGATCGTCATCTGCATCCTGAGCTTCGTCCTGCGCGGGTTCAACATCGGTGTCGAGTTCAAGGGCGGCACGCAGTTCCGCATCCAGGTCGCCAACACCTCGGTGACCAGCTCGCAGGTCAACAAGGCGTTCACCGAGGCGGGCACCACACCGGCCGACGTGCCGCAGACGGTCGGCGAGGGCAGCACGCGCCAGGTCGTCGTCACCACGGCAGACCTGAGCGCGGCGCGGACGGTGACGCTCCAGAACGCGGTCGCGAAGACGCTCAACATCGCACCGGGCAAGATCAACCCGGAGGGCATCAGCGCATCCTTCGGCCGCGACATCGAGACGAAGGCCCTGGAAGGTCTGATCATCTTCCTGGTCGTGGTGTCGATCTTCATCGCGGTGTTCTTCCGATGGCAGATGACCGTCGGGGCCATCGCAGCCTTGCTGCACGACATCCTGATCGCGGCCGGCGTCTACTCCCTCGTCGGCTTCGAGGTGACCCCGTCGACGGTCGTGGGTCTGCTGACCATCCTCGGTTTCTCGCTGTACGACACCGTGGTGGTCTACGACAAGGTCCGGGAGAACACCAGGGATCTGCTCGCCGGGTCGCGCAAGACCTACGCCGATGCCGCGAACGACGCGGTGAACCAGACACTCATGCGCTCGATCAACACGTCGTTGATCGCGCTGCTGCCCGTCGCAGGGCTGCTGTTCATCGGCGCCGGCATCCTCGGTGTCGGCACGATCAAGGACCTCGCGCTGATCCTGTTCGTCGGGCTCGCGTCGGGTGCGTATTCGTCGCTGTTCCTGGCGACACCGATCGTCGTCGACCTCACCGAGCGCGACCCGAAGTACAAGGCGCTGGCGAAACGGGTGACGGCCAAGCGGTCCAGTGACGCCCGTAAGGCGCAGGAGGCGCAGCTCGCCGGTGTGGCCGGGCCGGCCGCACGTTCCGGTGGCCCGGCGCCCGCGCCGAAGGTCGGTGCCCGCCCCGAGCGCGCGCGCCGCCGACGGTGAGCGACGCTTGCCGAGCGAGCAGACCGTGACGAGCGACCCCCGGCTGGCCCGACGTATCGAAGGGCTGCTGCGCGACGTCCCTGACTTCCCCAAGCCGGGGATCGTGTTCAAGGACATCACGCCGCTGCTCGCCGACGCCGACGCGTTCGCAGCGACCGTCTCGGGCCTTGCCGAGAGCGCGCGAGCGGCCGGCGGCGTGGATCTCGTCGCCGGTGTGGAGGCGCGGGGGTTCCTCATGGCGGGGGCTCTCGCCACCGAGCTGGGTTGCGGGTTGTTGCCGGTGCGCAAGGCGGGCAAACTGCCGCCACCGGTCAAGTCGGTGCGCTACGACCTCGAGTACGGCAGCGCCGAGATCGAGGTGCCGCACGACATCGCGCCCGGCAGCCGGGTACTGCTCGTCGACGACGTCCTGGCCACCGGCGGGACGTTGCGGGCGGCGGCCCAGCTGCTCACCGAGATCGGCGCCGAGGTGGTCGCGCTGGCGGTCATCCTCGAGCTGGCTGACCTGCACGGGCGTGACGTGCTGGCCGATGTCGCGCCGCTGGACGCTCTGCTGAGTGTCTGAGCATTGACCCTGCGGCCTGTGCAGCCGTCGTAGAGTTGACGCTGAGAGCCACGAGGGGAGGGGCAGTTGAGCACTGAAGCCGACCCCCGGCAGGTCGCGCCGGTCGTCGATGCGCCGACCCCCGATGCGCCCGATGCTGCGCCCGTCGACGGCGCGGCGTCCACCACCGTCGCCACCAGCGAGACGCACCGGCGGCGCTACCGCGACCGCATCGCGCGACGCATCGTCACCTCGACGCGCCAGTCCGAGGTGCAGCCGGTTCTCGAGCCCCTGCTCGCCATCCACCGCCGCGCGCACCCGAAGGCCGACGCCAAGCTGCTCCAGCACGGCTACGACGTCGCCGAGAAGTCGCACCGCGGCCAGTTGCGCAAGAGCGGTGACCCGTACATCACGCATCCGCTGGCGGTGGCGACCATCCTCGCCGAGCTGGGCATGGACACCACGACGTTGATCGCCGCGCTGCTGCACGACACCGTCGAGGACACGGGCATTACCCGCGAGGACGTCAGTCGCGAGTTCGGCGAGACCGTCGCGCACCTCGTCGACGGCGTCACCAAGCTGGACAAGGTCAAGTACGGCACGGCGGCAGAGGCGGAGACGATCCGCAAGATGGTCGTCGCCATGGCCAGCGACCCGCGCGTGCTGGTGATCAAGCTCGCCGACCGGTTGCACAACATGCGCACGCTGCGCTTCCTGCCGCCGGCGAAGCAGGAGCGCAAGGCACGCGAGACCCTCGAGGTGCTGGCGCCGCTCGCGCACCGGCTCGGCATGAACACCATCAAGTGGGAGCTCGAGGACCTCGCCTTCGCGACGCTCTACCCCAAGCGCTACGACGAGATCGTCCGACTGGTGGCCGAGCGCGCACCGTCGCGCGACACCTACATCCGTGAGGTCATCGAGCGCATCGACAAGGACCTGCGCGAGAGCGGCATGAAGGCGGAGGTTACCGGCCGGCCGAAGCACTACTACTCGATCTACCAGAAGATGATCGTCCGCGGCCGCGAGTTCACCGACATCTACGACCTCGTCGGCATCCGCGTCCTCGTCGACACCGAACGCGAGTGCTACGCGACCCTCGGCGTGATCCACGCGAACTGGCAGCCGGTGCCCGGCCGGTTCAAGGACTACATCGCGATGCCGAAGTTCAACATGTACCAGTCGCTGCACACCACGGTGATCGGGCCCGGCGGCAAGCCGGTCGAGCTGCAGATCCGCACGCAGGCCATGCACCGCACCGCCGACTTCGGTATCGCCGCGCACTGGAAGTACAAGGAGCGCAAGGGCGCAGCCGTCGCCAGCCCCGCCGGGATGTCCGACGAGCTCGGCTGGCTGCGCCAGCTGCTCGACTGGCAGCGCGAGGCGCAGGAGCCCGAGGAGTTCCTCGACACCCTGCGCTACGACCTCGCCGGCACCGAGGTGTACGTCTTCACCCCCAAGGGCGACATCATGGGCCTGCCCAGCGGGTCGACGCCGGTCGACTTCGCCTACGCCGTGCACACCGAGATCGGTCATCGCTGTATCGGCGCGCGGGTCAACGGCAAGCTCGTGGCGCTCGAAAGCCCGCTGGACAACGGCGACACCGTCGAGGTGTTCACGTCGAAGGCGGAGAACGCCGGGCCGTCGCGCGACTGGCTGGAGTTCGTCAAGTCCCCCCGGGCCCGCACGAAGATCAAGCAGTGGTTCGCCCGTGAGCGGCGCGAGGACGCCATCGACGCGGGCAAGGCCGCGCTGACCCGCGCCATGCGCAAGGCGTCACTGCCGATCCAGCGGCTGATGGGCGGCGACCAGCTGCTCACGCTGGCGAACGACATGCACTACACCGACATCTCCGCGCTGTACGCCGCGATCGGCGAGAACCATGTCTCGGCGCAGTCCATCGTGCAGAAGCTGGTCAGCCAGCTCGGCGGCGCCGAGGGTGTGGTCGAGGACATCGCCGAGGCCACGATGCCCACCCGCGAGTTGCCGACGCTGCTGCCGCGGCGCACGGGCGACGACGTCGGTGTGGTGGTCAAGGGCGTCAGTGACGTGTGGGTCAAGCTCGCGCGCTGCTGCACGCCGGTGCCCAACGACGAGATCCTGGGCTTCGTCACCCGCGGCGGCGGCGTGTCCGTGCACCGCGACACGTGTACGAACGCGCAGTCGCTGCGTGACCAGCCGGAACGACTCGTCGACGTCGAGTGGGCGCCGTCGGTCGGGGCCAGCTTCGTGGTGTCGATCCAGATCGAGGCGCTCGACCGGCGCGGGCTGCTCACCGACATCACCGGCATCCTCGCCGACGACCGCGTGAGCATCCTGTCCGCGACGGTCATGACGAACCGCGATCGCGTCGCCACCAGCCGGTTCACCTTCGAGATGGCCGAGGCCAAGC
>NZ_CAXTQF010000015.1:0-841 GCF_964246335.1 uncultured Jatrophihabitans sp.
GTCTGCGACACCACGTCGGCCAGCTACCGGCCACCCAAACCGATGGCCCGGTTCGTGCAGCTGCGCGACCGAACCTGCCAGTTCCCCGGCTGCCGCCGCCGCGCCATCACCGCCGAGATCGACCACCTCACCCCCTGGGCAGCCGGCGGACCCACCACCCCGATGAACCTGATCTGCCTGTGCGCCCGCCACCACCACCTCAAACACGACGGCCACTAGGAGATACGCCGCGACCCGGCGACCGGCGAGGTCACCTGGACCAACCCCATCGGCACCACCTGGACCCGACCACCACCCGAACCCGCGCCCTACTGATCCTGCCGGCGTCGACCACGTGGCGAGTCCAGTCATCGTCCGAAAGGCAGTCGCGCAGACGACTGCACGATGACCACCGTCATGCCGTCGTCGCTGCGCTCTCATGGTCTTCGCCGGGTGCCCACAACACCGCCTCGCCAGCGGCGATGTCGCGCCGTGCGCGGTCTTCTCCGCTCACCCAACCCGACCCGTGGACGACGCAGAACAGCTGCCACCAACGCCCCTCGTGCCGGCCGAGGATCCCGCCGGGGCCCACCTGCGCCGTGTGCGTACGGAAGTGCTCGGCGTCATCAGGGGTCAATCGTGCGACCTCGATCATGTACACACCGGTGCTGCCGTGTTCCTCGACCGCGCCCTGAACAAGATCTACGCGTTGCATAGCGGTGACGCTAGAACCGGCGCCCACGGCGGTCGAGCCCACAGATGAGGAGCGCCTCCCGCGCGCGAACGGTGCGGCCCGGGCCCCAGCGGGGGCCCCCCCCCCCGGGGGGGGGGGGGGGGTGTGGGGGGGGGCCCGGGCGCGGGG
>NZ_CAXTQF010000015.1:851-60846 GCF_964246335.1 uncultured Jatrophihabitans sp.
CCGGGGGTCCGCCCCCACTGTGTCGCCGCGCCCCCCGGGGGGGACGGGGGCGGCGGGCACCGGAGGGGTCCCGGCCGCACCGGTGGCTGCTTGGCGTTAGTCGGTCGTGCCCGGACGGCGAGCCAGCATCAGGCAGCCGACACCCGCGACCAGCAGCCCCAACGCGATGGCGATCTCCGTGCTCGTTTCGACGCCGGTGCTGGCAAGACCCGACGGCGAGGAGCTGCTTGCCGTGGAGCTGGTCGGCACCGATGAGGTGTCGCTTGCGGCGGTCGCGTGGCTGCCACCGTTGTGGTTGGTGCTGCCGGCGGTTCCGAGGCAGGACGGTGCCGAGTGGAAGGTCGTCGTGTAACGGGCCTCGTTCGAACCGACGGCCGTCCAACCGTGCGACAGGTTCCCGAGGGTGTAGCCGCTGGCGCTCTTCGCCGTCACCGTCACCGTCTCACCGGCGTGATACGGCGCGTGCCGGCTCACGCTGTACGTGATGCCACGGGTGTCCGGGAGCGTCAGGTGCGGCGCCTGGGTCCCGCTGCCCGTGCACTGCGCCTGCGAGACGGTCGGGGTGACCGGCCGCGCGACGTGCGTGTCGGGGGCACAGGACCAGATCGTGTTGGTCAGGTGATACGTCCAGTGGACCGTGCCGACCAGGTGCTGGGTCTTGCTCGACGCGACGACGGTGTGCGTGCCCGGCTTGACCGCGTGGCGGCCGGCGCTCATCACGTGGTTGTCGGTCAGATAGGTGACACCCGGCTTGGCCGGGATCGTGATCGACGGAGCGGTCACCGCGTGGTTGACGCACCCGCCGTTGGCGGCGGACGGCGCAGTGGCGGTACCGGTGGCCGCGTTGTGCGAGCAGACGCCGCTCAGGTTCACCGTGCCGGTGACGTCCTGGGTGAAGTTGTCCGGGTGCCACAGACCGTGCACGGAGAGCGTGGCGGAACCGGTGCCCGCGGGGATGCCCGTCTGCGTCACCTGGTGGTGATCGTTGGCGGCGACGTCGAACGACGACTCCGACAGCGTCGAGGACGCCGGGGCGTGGCCCGTTGCCGTAATCGTCTCGGACTCGCTCGCGTAGGTGTTGGTGACCGTCCAAGCGACGGTGTAGGCCCCGTTGCTCAGGCAGGTGGCGTGTCCGGCGACCGTTTCGACATGCGCACCGGCGGCCGCCATGCCGATCAGCTGGACGCCGACCAGAGCCAGCCCACCGACGGCGGCGGCGACCGCGCCGCGACGGAATGCAATGGACATCAGTTACTCCCCGTAAATAGTGATGACTGTGCGTAGTAGGTATTTAGCACCAGCATTGCCTAAGCCAAGATGCCCGGACTAAACGCAGACTTAACGCAGCTGCGCGGGTGCGTTTCCCTGGCCTGGCGCAGTGGCAGGATCACCAGCCATGACGCCTCCGACGACGCTGTGCGCCGCTTTTCAGCAAACGGCAGCAGCGCACGAGCACCGGATCGCGCTCCGGACGCCGGACGACACGGTCCGCTTGACCTGGGGGCAGTACGCGCAGCGCGTGCGCGACATCGCCTGCGGACTGGCCGCGCTCGGCGTCGCGCACGGCGACACCATCGGCCTGATGCTCACCAACCGGCCCGAGTTCCACCTCGTCGACACGGCTGCGCTGCACGCCGGCGCGACCCCGTTCTCCATCTACAACACGCTGGCTCCGGAGCAGATCGCCCACCTGTTCGCCAACGCCGGCAATCGGATCGTCGTGTGCGAAGAGCAATTCCTCGACCAGATCCGGACAGCCGCCGCACACGCGGACACGGCCGTCGAGCACATCGTGTGTGTCGACGCGAACCCGGACGGCACCATCGCGCTCGCCGAACTGGAACACCGCGCGGCCGACGGCTTCGACTTCGACGCGTCCTGGCACGCCGTCGGACCGGACGACGTGCTGACGATCATCTACACGTCCGGCACGACGGGACCACCGAAGGGCGTCGAGCTGACGCACGCCAACATGCTCGCCGAGCTCGAGTCGACGACGCAGATCGTGCCGCTCGACGCCGACGACTCGGTGATCAGCTACCTACCGGACGCGCACATCGCCAATCGCTGGGGCGCGCACTACACGAGCATCGCCACCGGCATGGAGCTGATCACGCTCGCCGACCTCAAGCAGCTGATCTCGGCGCTGCCGTCGGTGCGACCGACGTTGTTCGGCGCCGTGCCGCAGATCTGGTACAAGCTCAAGGCAGGCATCGAGGCGCAGCTGGCCGCGGAGAAGGCACCGGTCAAGCGCAAGCTCGCCGAGTGGGCCATCGGCGTCGGAGCACAACGCGCGCGGCTGCGCTCGGACGGACGGCCCATCCCCCGGGCACTCGAGGCCCAGCACCTGCTCGCCGACCGCGTCGTCCTGAGCGCCATCCGTGTCAAGCTCGGCCTCGACCGCGTGCGCTTCTGCGCCACCGGCGCCGCCGCCATCGACCCGCAGGCGCTCGAGTTCGTGCTCGGCCTGGGCCTGCCGGTGTGCGAGCTATGGGGCATGTCGGAGCTGTCGTGCGCCGCCACCGTCAATCCGCCGGACGCGATCCGGATCGGTACGGTCGGCACCGCCCTGCCCAACGCGCAGCTGCGCCTCGCCGACGACGGCGAACTGCTTGTCCGCGGCCCGCTCCTCATGAAGGGCTATCGCAACGATCCGCAGAGGACCGCCGAGACGATCGACGGAGAGGGGTGGCTGCACACCGGCGACATCGCGAGCATCGACCCGGACGGCTACGTGCGCATCGTCGACCGAAAGAAGGAGCTGATGATCAACGCTTCCGGCAAGAACATGTCGCCGGCGAACATCGAAGGCACCCTCAAGGTCAGCTGCCCGCTCATCGGCTCGGTGGTGGCGATCGGTGACGACCGGCCGTACGTCACCGCGCTGATCACGCTCGACCCGGACGCGGCAGCCGCGTTCGCGCAGGCCCACGGCATCGTCGACGCCACCCCGGCGGCGTTGGCCGGGGATCCGGCCGTCCGCGCCGAACTGGACCGCGGCGTGAAGGAGGCGAACGGCCGCCTGGCGCGCGTCGAGCAGATCAAGCGGTTCACCGTGCTGCCCGAGATCTGGGAGCCCGGCGGCGAACAGATCACGCCGACCATGAAGCTCAAACGCAAGCCGATCGCGACCCAGTACGCCACCGAGATCGACGCCCTCTACGCCGCCTCGTGAGGCCGACAGCCACGTCGGACACACTGACGCTGTGACCGTCTCCAGTTCCGGGACCGAGGTCGAGAGCGACAAGACCGCACCGGCGCCACCGCCGCGCGGGCCGTCCGGCCGCATGTCGCACCCGGCGGCCGGCGCCGCGGGAATGTTCGGCCTCACCCTCGGTGCACTGGGCATCGTGTTCGGCGACATCGGCACCAGCCCGCTGTACGCCCTGCAAACCGTGTTCCACCTCGACGGCGGCAAGGTCCAGCCGACGCAGGGCGACGTGTACGGCGTCATCTCGCTCGTGTTCTGGTCGATCACCATCGTGGTGTCGGTCAAGTACGTCGCATTCGTCATGCGCGCCGACAACGACGGCGAGGGCGGCGTCATGGCGCTCGCCGCGCTGGCCCGCCGCTTCGCCCACGACCGCAGACGGCTTGTCGGCGTGGCCTTGATGCTCGGCGTCATGGGCGCATCGCTGTTCTTCGGCGACAGCGTCATCACGCCTGCGATCTCTGTGCTCTCCGCCGTCGAGGGCCTCGAGGTGGCGTCTCCCAACCTGCACGATGCGGTGCTGCCGATCGCCCTCGTGATCCTCGCGTTGCTGTTCATGGTGCAGCGCTTCGGCACGCACGCGGTCGGCCGCTTCTTCGGGCCGATCATGGTGCTGTGGTTCCTGGTCCTCGCCGTCACCGGCCTGCCGCACATCGTGGCGCACCCGGCGATCATCCGCGCGCTCTCGCCGACCTACATCGTCAGTTTCGTCGCCGACCATCCCCTACTGGCGTTCGTCGCGCTCGGCGCCGTCGTCTTGTCGATCACCGGTGCTGAAGCGCTGTACGCGGACATGGGTCACTTCGGCCGCAAACCCATCCGGCGCGCCTGGTTCTTCGTCGTCTTTCCCTGCCTGGTGTTGAACTACCTGGGCCAGGGCGCGCTGGTGCTCAACGACAAGAAATCCATCAGCAACCCGTTCTTCCTGCTCGCGCCGAGCTGGGCCCGGATACCGATGGTCGTGCTCGCGACGATGGCCACCGTCATCGCCTCGCAGGCCGTCATCTCGGGCGCGTACTCGGTGTCTCGCCAGGCGGTGCGCCTCGGCTTCCTGCCGAACCTGACCGTGCGGCACACCTCGAAGGAGGAGAGCGGGCAGATCTACGTGCCGGCGGTCAACTGGCTGGTCTTCGGCAGCGTGCTCGCCCTCGTACTCGCGTTCCGCTCGTCCACCAAGCTTGCCTCGCTGTACGGCTTCGCGGTCACCGGCACGTTCCTCATCGACACGACCCTGTTCCTCATCGTCGCCACGATCGTCTGGCACTGGGCGAAGTGGAAGCTCGTCGTCATCGGCGTGCTCTTCGGCACGGTCGAGCTCGCCTACTTCGGCGCCAACGTCGACAAGATCGTCAGTGGCGCGTGGCTTCCCCTGGTCATCGCGCTGATCGTCTCGACGGTGATGACGACCTGGCACCACGGACGACGCGTCGTCACCCACCGGCGCAAGGAACTGGAAGGCCCGCTACAGGACTTCGTCGACGAGATGCGCGACGAGCATCTCCAGCGAGTGCCGGGGGTCGCGGTGTTCCCGCACCCGACGAAGGAGACGACACCCCTCGCGCTGCGCGCCAACGTCGACTTCAACCACGTGCTGCACGAGCACGTCGTACTCGTCTCCATCCTCACCGAGAACGTTCCCTACATCGCACCCGAGGACCAGATCGAGGTCGACCAGCTGATCCACGCCGACGACGGCGTTGTGCACGTAGCCATCCGCTTCGGCTTCCAGGACGAGCAGGACCTGCCCGACGCGCTGTGCCGGGCGATCGGCAAGAGCGAGGAGCTGCGGTTCGACCCGCAGCACGCGTCCTACTTCGTGTCCCGGCTGACGATCACCCGGGCAGGACGCGGCGGGATGGCCACGTGGCGCAAGCGGCTGTTCATCGGTCTGGCACACAACGCGGCCAACCCGTCGGCCAATTTCCGGCTGCCCGTGGACCGCACGGTCGTCATGGGTGGGCACCTCGAGATCTGACCAGCTTCAAGTGGCCCCGTGCGTGACTCCGGTTTAGCATCAGGCTCACGTGGGGGATGAACCTCAGTCAGTGCTGCACGGTCACTGACGGAAGGGCTCAATGAGTACGGGGACTTCAGACAGCGACCGCGGTCGGATCATGCGGTGGTTGCATCCTGCTGCGCTGCCCAAGCGGGCGGACGCGCATGAACATCACCGAACGATCATCGCCTGGGGCGGCGTCGTCGCGCTGACCACGGTGGTCTTCGCGAGTGTCGCGCTGGCCACCACGCCCACCGCGGCACACAAGCACCAGACTGCGGCCCAGCGCGACACGAAGATCCCGCCCAGCTACACGTTGCCGGTCGGCACGTTGCTGGCAACCGGCAAGCTCGGCAAGCCGTCGCTGTCCGGGGACACCGGCAAGGCCGGTGTGCCGGTGAGCGCCAAGCCGCCCACGGCCAACACGCGACAGGTGCCCGTGCAGAGCGCGGCGATCGCCACCTACCAGGGCGGGTCCGGCACGCTGACGCCGGCCGGGATCGCCACGCTCGCGCTCCAGCACGGCTGCTCGTCGGCCAACGCGGTCACCGCGACGGCCATCTCCATGGCCGAGTCGGGTGGCAGCCCGGCGGCGCAGGGCGACATCGCCCTGATGAACTCGACCTGGGACTGGTCGGCGGGTCTGTGGCAGATCCGCGGCCTGCGCTCGGAACGTGGCACGGGCGCCCTGCGTGACTCCGTTGCCAACCAGGACGCCGCCAAGAACGCAGCGGCAATGTACGTGATCTCTTCCGGCTGCACGTCGTGGGGCCCGTGGTCGACGTACAACAACGGTGCGTACGAACGCTTCTTGATGATCGCGACCCAGGCCGTCAATTACGTGGTGCGCTACTTCGATGCCCACGGCCATCACTACCCGACCGTCGCGCCGCCCGATCCGAACGCACCGATCCCCTCGGGGTCGGACGGGTCGAACGGCAGCGGCGCGCAGGCGGCCGGACCGGCGCCCGCAAGCGCCAAGGCCAAGCCGTCCCACTCGACAGCGGCGGCCGCCAAGCCTGCAGCGCACAGCAGCACCGCGGCACAGCAGCCTGCGGCCGGCGGCGGGGGCAATCAGCCGGCGGCCGGCGGTGCCGCGAAGGCGTCGCCCACACCGGTTGCCGCGAACCCGGCGAAGAGTGCGGCGAGCAAGGTGACCAAGCCGGTCAAGGGCGTCACCTCGGCTGTCGGCAGTGTCGTCAAGTCGGTCCTGCCGACCTGCACGCCGCTGCTGCCCATCGGCACGAAGTGCAAGCCCAAGCCCTAGCCGCTTACCCGACTCCTGCTGCGGCCGGTTGCTGCTGAGTGATGCAGTGGATGCCGCCGCCGCGTTCGAACAGTGGGCGGGCGTCGACGGTGACGACCTCCCGGCCGGGATAAGCGTCTCGCAGGATCGCGGCGGCGTCCGCGTCGTGCGGGTCGTCGAAGGCGCAGGCGAGGACCCCGCCGTTGACGAGGACGTGATTGACGTAGCTGTAGTCGACCCAGCCGTCGGCGTCACGCAGTGCCTGCGGTGCCGGCAGATCGACGATCTCGAACGGCTCGTCGCGCGCGTCGGTGGCCTCGGCCAGTGCGGTGCGGATCTCACGCATGACGGCGTGGTCGGGATGCGCGGCGTCGCGCTGGTCGTGCAGCAGCAGCACACCCGGCGACGGGATGGTCGCGACGATGTCGACGTGTCCGCGGGTGCCGTACGTCTCGGAGTCGCGGGTCAGCCCGCGTGGCAGCCAGATCACCTTGACGGCGCCGATCGTGCGGGCGAGTTCGGCCTCGATCTGTTCGCGGGACAGCTCCGGATTACGGCCGCGATCACGCTGCACCGTCTCGGTGACGAGCACCGTGCCCACGCCGTCGACGTGGATGCCGCCGCCCTCATTCACGAGATCGGAATCGATGCGTTGCGCACCGGCCCACCCGGCCACCGCGGGTCCGACGGTCGCGTCGAGGTCCCACTGAGCCCAGCTCTGCTGCCCCCACCCGTTGAACACCCAGGTGACGGCGCCGAGCGCGTCGTTGTCACCGAGCACGAACGACGGGCCGGTGTCGCGGATCCACGCGTCGTCGATCTCGTGGGTCAGCAACTCGATCGAGCCGTCGAGGTAGTGCGGGGCGGTGTCCTCGTCGCGCGGATGGACCACCACACTGACCGGCTCGAACCGGGCCGCCGCGTTCGCCACCGCCGCCCAGGTGCGGCGCGCCGTCTCGGCGTCCTCGGCCGTCTCCCCGAGCGTGTAGCCCTGCGTGGGCCAGGCCAGCCAGAGCCGCTCGTGCGGCCCGCCCTCGTGCGGCATCGTCCAGCGTTGGGTCGCCGACGTCATCGGGCGCCGTAGGGCAGGTCCGCGTCGACCGGCCGGGTCAGTGCCGCATAGGTGTCCGGGCGGCGGGTACGCAGGAACGGGAACAGATCCAGCCAGTCCTCGCGCTGCGTGAGGTCGAGATCGGTGACGAGCACACACGGCTCGTCCCGCGGTGCCTGCACGAGGATGCGGCCGTACGGGTCGGACACGAACGACGAGCCGTAGAACGTGTTGCCGGCGGTGCCGTCGTCCTTGGTCTCGACGCCGGTGCGATTGGGCACGACCATGAACAGCCCGTTGGCGATGCCGTTGCCGACGATGACCTGCTGCCACAGCGGCTGGGTGTCGAAGTCGGGGTGGTCCGGCTCGGAGCCGATGGCCGTCGGGTAGACGACCACGTTGGCCCCGCCGAGGCCGTAGGCGCGGGCCACTTCCGGGAACCACTCGTCCCAGCACGTCGGCAGGCCGAAGCGCGCACTGGTCAGGCCGTCCAGCGAGTAGACCGGGTACGGATCGTCGGGGCCGGCCGGACCGGCGCGGAAGTACCTGTCCTCGTAGTAGCCGGCTGTCACCGGGATGTGCAGCTTGTTCGTCGCGGCGACCAACGTCCCGGACGGGTCGACGATGACCGACGTGTTGAGCCCGAGGCCGTCACCGGAGCCGTCGTCCGCGCGCCGGTACAGCGACGCGTGCACGTGGATGCCGTTGCGCTGCGCGGCCGCCCGCGCGAAGGCGAGCGTCGGCCCGGCGTCCAGATCTTCCGCCTGCTCACCCGCGATACCGGTCGGCAGTGTGTCGGCCGGATAGCGCGAGAGCGTGACCTCGGGCAGGAACACGATCCGCGCGCCGCGCTCGGCAGCCGCGTCGATCGCGGCGTCCAGCCAGGCTGTCGGCCGGGCGGCGTCCCACGCGTGCTGCACCACGCCGACCCGCAGCGGCGGCACGTCGGTGTGGTGCACCCGTGCGAGCGACTGCACCGCGGGCCCCTCGATGACGCGGATGTCGGGCATCGGCCCAGCATCCCATCCGGTCAGCTCAGCGCTGCCCCTGGGCGAGCAACGCGACGAGCCGGTCCTGCTTGGCGGGCAGCGGCCGGTCGAAGTCGCCGTCCTCGGCGTAGGCGGGCGCATACGCGGGCTGACCGTGCTCGTAGCGCCAGCTGTCGGCCAGCGTCCCGGTGTCGTAGACGTCGTAGCCGAGCGAGTCGATGAACTCCGTCGCGGTGGCCTTCGCGTCCGCGTCGTCGCCGGCGATCAACAGGGTGGCGCGGTCCGGGTCGCCCTTCGGCCGTTGCATCGAGCCGAGGAACCGGAAGAAGATGTTGTTGAACGCCTTCACGACGTGCGATTGCGGCAGATGTTCCTGCAGTAGCCCTGACGTGGTCGCCTGCTTGTCGTCCAGCGCCTCGATGCGCCCGTCTCGCTCCGGGTAGTAGTTGTTCGTGTCGAGCACGACCTTGCCGGCCAACGGTTCGACCGGCACCTGCGTGTAGGCCTTCAGCGGCACGGACACGACGACGATGTCGCCGGCAGCCGCCGCTTCCTGCGCGGTGGCCGCGCGGGCGCGTGCGCCGAGCTGGTCCACGATGTCGACGAGCGTCTGCGGGCCGCGCGAATTGGACAGCACGACGTCGTAACCGGCGTCGACCGCCAGCTTCGCGACGGTGCCGCCGATGTTGCCGCTTCCGATGAATCCGATGGTGGTCATATCTGTGCCAACACGGGTGCCACTCGCGAATTCCCCGACGTCAGCGCGCGAGACGCACAGCGACGTCGTGCGCCCGGCGCAGGTACGCGCCGCCGAACACGTGGGCATGCAGCAGCAGTGGGAACAGCTGCCACAGCTCGATGCGCTCACGCCAGCCGTCGGCGAACGGCGCGACCTCTTCATAGGCTGCCGCAGTGCGTTCGGGGATGTGCCCGAACAGATCGAGCATCGCGAGGTCCATCTCGCGGTGCCCGCCGTACGCGGCGGGATCGATGAGCACCGGCCGGCCGTCGTCGTCGGCCAGCACGTTGCCGCTCCACAGGTCGCCGTGCAGCCGCGCGGGCGCTTCGACCGGCGCGTCGACCCGCACCTGCGCGACCTCACGCTCGAGGCCGACGCGACGCGCGAGCGGCAGGCAGCGGTGCTGCAGGTAGTAGGAGTTCCAGTCGTCGCCCTCGGGTGATTCGAGTTCGCACAGTCCGACGAGAAAGCGGCCAGGGGCGGGGAGGGTGCCGAACCGCGCCGCGCCGGCGCGATGCACGGTGGCCAGCATCGCGCCGAGCTCGGCCTGGCCCTCGGCGCTCAGCGACGTGCCGTCGATCCGCTCGAGAACGAGACGGTCCGCGGTGCTCTCGATGATGCGCGGCACCCGCGCGCCACCGTCCGCCAGCCAGCGCAACCCCGCTTCCTCAAGCGGCGCCGGCGAGTCCTTGACGAACTGCCTCACGAGGCCAGTTCCGCGAACTCCCCCGCGCGCGCCTCGAGCGACTCGGCCAGATAGGCCAGCAACAACCGCTCGTCGATCTCCAGCCACTTCGCCGGCCGCGTGCGCTTGCCGGTGACGAAGCGTTCGAGCTCGCCGGAGGTGTAGCCGTCGATCACCTCGGGATGGACGTAGTGCGCGCGCGCTACCGAGCGGGTGTTGCCGAGTGCGTCGGACGCCTCGTCGAGCGCGGCGAGGATGTGCGTGTCGCTGCCGTCGGCAGGCAGGTGGTTGCGCAGATAGCGGAACGCGGTCTTCGTGCCGTTCCAGGTGCGGAAGTCCTTGGCGGTCAGGTGCGCGCCGGACAGCTTGGCCAGGTGCGCGTTGATCTCGTCGGCGTCGATGCGCGCGCCGTCGACGTTGAACAACCACCGGCTGCGTCGCTCGGCAAGCGTGGCGATCACCCGCGCGGCGCCGGCGTCCATGACCGACACCTCGGCGGTCTTCCCGGACTTCGCCGGGAAGCGGAAGTCCATCCGCGCACCGTGCACCTGCACATGCCGGCGGCTCAGCGTGCTCAAGCCGTAGCTATCGTTCTCGTCCGCGTAGACCTCGTTGCCGACACGCAGCCCGGCGATGTCGATGATGCGGATCATCGCGGCCAGCACGCGGTCGGCGTCGAGTGTGCGGCGGCGCAGCTGGGTCGCGACGTCTTCGCGGATCGTCGGCAGCGCGTCGCCGAACCCGATGAGCCGGTAGAAGTTCAGCTGATCGCGCAGCGAGCGCCACCGCTCGTGGTAGATGTACTGCCGCCGCTCGCGTTCGTCCTCGCCGACGGCGAGGATGTGCCCGTCCTCCAGCGTGCAGATCCACACGTTCTGCCAGGCCGGCGGGATCGCGAGCTTGCGGATCCGGTTGCGCACCTTGACGTCGACGACGGTGCGCCCCTCGACGTCGCGGTAGGTGAAACCCTTGCCGCTGCGCAGGCGCTTCATGCCCGGCTCGTCCGGACTCACGTAGCGCAGCTTCGCGATCCGCGCGCACTCCTCGGGATCCTCGTAGAGTGTCGCGATCAGCTGCGCGGCCTTGGACTTGGTCGCTGCCACGCGTTACGTCCTACCCGCCGCTGACGAAATTGCAAGCACCCTGGACACCCGGGAGGGTCGGCGTGGGACGGATCGAGGAGACCGCGCGGCTGCCCGCCGCGCCGGCCGACGTTTGGGCGGTCGCGGCCGACCCGGCGCGCTTCGGTGAGTGGCTGCGCATGCACCGTTCGTGGCAGGGCGACCCGCCGTCGCAGTTCGCGGCCGGTGATCAGGTGACCGCCGTCGTCAGCCTGCTGAACCTGCCCACCACGATCACCTGGACCGTCGAGGAGTACGAAGCGCCCACCCGGGTGCGGTTCGCCGGCAAGGGCCTCGCCAACATCGACATCTCGATCGAGCTGGACGTGACCGCCGACGGCAGCGACGCCAGCGCGGTCACGGTGATCGCGGAGTTCGCCGGGCAGCTGCTGACCGGTCCGATCGAGCAGGCCGTCGAGACCGCTGCGCGTGCCGAGGTGCACAGCTCGATCGCCCGGCTGACCGAGCTCGTCGGGTGAACGACGGGGCGCGGGGTACGTTGTGGCCGCCGGGGCGGTAGCTCAGCCGGTTAGAGCAGGGGACTCATAATCCCTGGGTCGTCGGTTCGAGTCCGACCCGCCCCACAAGGCCCGAATTTACTGGCCTATGTACACCTGCGGATCTGCGCCAGAATCGCATAGCGCTCGTTGACCAAGGTATCTTAATCCGCATGACGAGCCAGATCGAGGCATTCGACGACCTCGAAACTCTGCTAGCCGACTGGCGGACCCACCTGCGAGCCCGCAACCGCAGCAAGGCAACCATCGATTCCTACACCCGCTGCGCGACCGCACTGCGCACCTTCCTCACCGCTCGCGGCATGCCGACCTCGGCGAGCGCGATCACGCGCGAGCACATCGAAGCCTTCCTTGCTGATCTTGCCGACCGGGTCGCGCCGGCTACGACCGCGAAGCACTACCGATCACTGCAACAGCTGTTCCGCTGGCTCGAGGACGACGGCGAGATCGCCCGCTCCCCCATGCATCGCATGAAGCCGCCCACCGTGCCTGACCAGCCGGTGCCCGTACTGACCGACGCGCACCTGTCGGCGTTGTTGGCGACGTGCAAAGGCAACACGTACGAGAACCGGCGCGATCAGGCGATCATCCGCCTGCTGATCGACACCGGCATGCGCGCAGGCGAGCTAGCAGGTCTTCGCAGCGAGGACCTCAACACCGCCAACGACGTCGCAATCGTGCGCGGGAAGGGTGATCGGCTGCGCGCCTGTCCGTACGGAGCCAAGACCGCCGATGCGCTACGCCGCTACAACCGTGCACGGCGACAACATGCCCAGGCCAGCAACTCCGCCTACTGGCTCGGCAAGTTCGGCCCGATTACCGACAACGGCATCCGGCAGATGATCGAGCGCCGATGCCACAACGCTGGCATCCCGCACGTCCATCTGCACCAGTTCCGCCACACTTTTGCGCACGACTGGCTCGCAAGCGGTGGCCAGGAGACCGACCTCATGCGCCTTGCCGGCTGGCGCACCCGTGAGATGGTCGGGCGTTACGCGGCTAGCGCCGCCGACGAACGTGCCCGCGACGCCCACCGCCGAATGGCGAGAGGCGATCGTCTATGAGATGCCCACGACGAAGCACCGCGCGGGAGGGGTTTTGCTGAATAGGAACGTTGCACAGAACGTGACCGCGGCGCTGATCGCGGTCGTCGTTGTTGCACTCACTCTGTTCGGGTCATTAAACGACCTCTGGGGTTGGGTTCGCGGCAGCGCTCAAGCAATCGGGACGCTGGCGGGAATCTATCTCGGTGCGCACCTTCAGCTCGGCGACCAACGTCGCGCGGCTCAGGGTGCCGCGACGACCTCCATCGTCAACCTTGGCGCTCTGGCCAAGAGCGTGAACGCCCTCCTGACTTCTCTTGAGGCACATAAGACACGGCTGCTGAATTCACCACCCAAGACGAACGATTCGTTCCAACAGGCGTCGCAAGCGCTCATTGAAGGCGTTGACTCCCATTGCCGTGGCCTGCTTGCCCAGGCGGAGGCGGCGGCTCTCGCCTGGGAACCGTTTATCGATCGAAATGACCAAGCAGTGCGAGAAATCGGTGCAGCGCCCGACGACGCAGAGAGAGAACCACATGACTGATGCGCACGAACACCTTCGAATTATTCAAATTGTCAATGACCGGGAGGTAGCAATCTCCGGCGGCGCGGAAGCTGGGATCTCGGGCGGCGACACTCTTCTGATTCAGGGGCGGCCGGTCGACATTCGCGATCCCGAAACGAACGAGGTGCTGGGTCAAGTTGTGCAGACCAAAGCTGTCGTCAAAGCCTACGACGTAAAGGAAAGATTCGCGCTGGCGCGAACCTTCCGCAGCCGGAGGGTAAATGTAGGCGGCGGTGGCGGAATTAACTCAATCTCGCGCATGTTCGACCCGCCAAAATGGGAGACCCGAACCGAGACCCTACGTCGGAGCCCGCAGGCGGGTGACCCTTTGCTGCCAGATGAGTCAGTAGTCGAAGTCGGTGATCGCGTCGAGAAGTTCACGGGCTCCGCTGACGACGTGCCGTCTTCCAGTGTGTGGCGTTGATCTGCGATTCAGCTTACGACCCGCGCGGCCGCAGCTATTCGCCAACCTCGTCCAAAATCCGCAAGAAACGGTCTCGATCGTTTGCGAAAACGAGCCGCTCCTCGATCGCCAGAAACTCCTGTACAGCCGCCAGCGAATCTGAAGCCAAGGCTGCGGTTCGCTCGTCATCGGCGGCAGCGTCGCCTGCCGGCTTTGACTGCCATTTGTAATGAACAAAGGCATTGCGTCGTTCGCCTACTCGCTGCGCTATGCCAACTAACCTATCCGGCAGCCGCTCGGCGAACACCAGACGCCACGTAACCGTCAACTTGCTCCGAAACCCTGAGTCTCGTAGGAGCTGGATAATCTCGCTGTCATTCAAGCCTGTCGATTCAGCTCTCCAAGCGATCATGTCATTGAGCCAATGCTCGATCCACGTCGCAATCAACATCAGCGCCAGATCTGCTTTCCCAGCGGCCAAGTACACCCGGGCCTCCTCGAACAGGGTGGCCCGGTGATCTTTCACGACCTCAAACTCGCCAAGTTGATCAACGTAGCACTTAAGGATCTCGGCTACTTGATCAGCGACGTCTTCGTCCGACCGCCCATTGAGGACGAGATCGCCGTGCCGCACGTGCTGTTCCATGACGGCCTGGAGAAGGAGTTTGACCGCCTCACGTTCCAACGCGGACGGCCCAACGCGATCAGTGTTGACCATGCAGACATTGTGACGCAGAGGGCGTCGCCGACGTAGCCGCTTCCGCGTCTCGCGCCAACAGCGTCCTGCGAGATGCGGTCCGGACCGAGCGATGTGGAGTAACGCGTAGAAGAGATCAAGAGCGTCCGCTACGCGGCCGCGACGCTGTGCGCACGCCGGGCCGTGCGGTACCGCCCGCTTCGCTTGCGGCGGCATCCGCACGGCTCGGCCTGCGCTACGCGGTAGCTTCCGGTCAGGGGGCCCCCGTTGCCCTCTTTACGATGAAGTCGCACGTCCTCGTGATGCTCGTCAAGGGCCGTTGCGACGCACGCGCGCACGCCGCGATCGACACCCATCACCTTCCCTTGACGAGCTTCGTCGGCCGTGCGCCGTTGGCGCCTATTAGGGCAACGGGGGCGGCTCAGCGTGGTCGATCAGCACCGCGCCCAGCTCTGATCGCAGAAGGTCGAGTGCCACACGCTCGGCGTCCTCAGTCGTTGTGGCGAAGGACCGTGCGCGGATACACGCCTCGGCTCGAAGCTGGCGCATCGTCAGTCCCCAGTTCCGAGATGTGGACCAGGTCCGGTAGCGCGCTTTGACGAGCTCCCGAGCCACTTCGCCCGTCTCAATGTTGACGACGTCGGCGCGCCACGGCACGTCCCAACGCGCGTCGGCCGACTTGCTGACGTATTTCGACACGTAGTGGGCTTCGCGCGACGAGCCCGGTTGCATGTCATCGAGCTGAACCGAGTGTCCGTAGCCGGCCTGCATCGCCAGCCGGCGGATAAGGCGTTCATCGAGCGCATACCGGGTGCGGAAGATCGCGTGGTCGTGGAGGCCCATGCGCCCACGGCCGTCCGTGCGTCGCTTACCGTCCTGCACCTCGCAACCGCGCATGAACTGCACGTCGGGGGCCTTACGGCGCAGCAGCGTGACGAAGTGGTTCCAACGCTTGCCGTGCGACGCGTTCCAATCCGCGAGGTCGGGGCCACCGTCGACCGTGCACGCGCAGAGCGCATGACCGCAGTGCGGCGCACTATCGCAACCTGGTCGCTTGCAGTGGATCCGATCGCCTACCGGCGTCAGCGTGACGAAGTAGGACCGCTCCCCCGCGCCGATCGCGCCTGACAGAGCAATCGCTCTAACTCGTCTCCGGTGACGTTCAGCGCATGGTTTGCAGTGGCTAGGCCGGCGATCTCCGCACGTTCCGAATCGGTAGCAACACCCACGGTCACACACCCACGGCACGGGGTTGAGGCAGTCCAACCCAGGTCGAGGACGTCCGAACAGAGGGCGAAGTCGGCGCATGCGGCACTCCGCTGCGAGTGCTGGATATTGCCCGCCGTCCGTTCCACCGGTCATCGGCCGCCGTTCGAGCGAGGGCTGCGCGAAGCTGCTGAAGCCCGCGACAACCGAAGCATGTGCGCCCGCATCAAGCTCGCGGTGCGACGTTCCCGCTCATCAGGCGGCAGCGATCCGTCTGGATCCACTTCGCGCTCGAACCTGGCACGCAAGCCTCGCCGCGCAGGTTCGGTGGCGGCAGCCCGATCGGGGACACGCGCCCAACGTTCAGCCGCGGCGATGCGGGCAATGAGAACTCGATCATCAGGAGAGCTGGCGGCCACGAAGTGCTCCGAGCGTCGATTCGATTGGAATCGACCTCGGCGGCCCTACGCCCTCGCTTCGTACGCGTATCCGGGCGTCAACGCGTCTGCCCACCCGCTGGACCTCTGTTGGGTGCTGCTTGACTCAGCGGATTGAGGTCTTACCCCCGGGCCGTACCAGCGGGTCACGCCCCGGTTTGCTGAGCTGATCGAACGGTACAACGCACGCCCAAGTGCGGCAAGATCGTTCGCCACGAATTGACCAAGGTAGCCGGCCAGAATCGCAGCCGACGCCGGCCCTCAATCCCCTACGCTGCAGGCGATAGCACACCGCTCAGGCCCAGAGATCTCATAATCCGTGGGTCGTCGGTTCGAGTCCGACCCGCCCCACCAGGTCTCGCCGCAGCCGGAGCCGCTGTCCGGACGTGCTGGCAGGCTCGCACCATGACACCAGAACACGACGAGACGCTGACCGCGGCAGTGGCCGCCGCCGCTATACGCCGGGACGGGTGGCGGCTGCTGCTCGGCGGCGCGTGCAGCACGGTCGCGGTGGACTCGTTGCCCGCGGCGGTCGAGGTCGCGGCCGCTGCGGTCCGCGCGTGCGGCCCGGACGCCGCGCACCTGGGTCTCGACCTGCGCCCGCGTCGGGTGGACCTCGTCGTGCGCACGCCGGCGGCCACCGAGCTGACGCGGCTCGACGCCACGCTCGCGTCGAACATCTCCGCCGCGGTTGACGAGCTCGGGTGGGCGACCACGCCCGGGGGCAACGGTGTGCGCCCCGTGCAGGCACTGGAGATCGCCATCGACGCGATGGACATCCCGGCGGTGCTGCCCTTCTGGCGCGCTGTGTTCGGCTACGCCGTGGCGATTCGTCCCGTCGGGGAGGGCCTTGACGAAGCCGTCGTCGTCGATCCCGCGGGACAGGGGCCCACCGTCTGGTTCCAGCAGCTGGACGCACCACGCCCGCAACGCAACCGGGTCCACTTCGACCTGACCGTCGCGGAGGACGAGGCCGGAAGCAGGGTCGCCGCGGCACTAGCTGCGGGCGGGCGGATGGTCAGTGACGCGAACGCGCGGGCGTTCTGGGTGCTCGCAGACCCGGAGGGCAACGAGGTCTGCGTCTGCACCTGGCAGGACCGCGACTGACGTTCGCCGGCCAGATCGTGCGCCGGGCTGCTCCCGGGCCGAGAATGATGGCCGTGGACGACGAGCTGCTGGACGCCGCGACGCGACGCCTCTATGCCGCGCCCGCGGACGAGTTCGCCGGCCTGCGCCGCGCGCTCGCCGACGAGGCCACGCGCGACGGCGACGCGGAGACCGGCCGCGCCGTGGGCAAGCTGCGCAAGCCGACCAACCCGGCGCGCATCGTGAACGCGCTGGTGGCCGACGACCCGAGCGTGGTGGACAGCCTGCGCGACCTGGGTGACCGCATGCGCGACGCGCAGGACAGCTTCGACGCCGCGCGGATGCGCGAGCTGACCGACGAGCGCCGCCGCCTCGTCGCCGACTGCGCCCGCCGCGCACTCGCACTGGCCGGCGCCGACGATCCGGCGGCTGCGCTGCGCGACGACGTGCTCGGCACCTTCGACGCGGCGGTGGCCGACCCGGACGTCGCGGCGCGGCTGGGCACCCTGCAGCGGCCGGAGCGGTTCTCCGGGTTCGGCTTCGCGGCGTCCGGGCCACCGCAGCTGACGCTGGTGCGCGGCGGCGGCAAGGCGCCGGCGAAGAAGGCCGGCGCGAAGAAGGCCGCGGCCAAGAAGGTGAGCGCCGCCGAGCGTCGCAAGCAGCGACGCGCGCTCGACGCCGCCCAGCGAACCTTCGACGACGCCGACGCAGCACTCGACGCAGCCCAGTCAGCCGAACGCGACGCGATCCACGCGGTCGACAGACGCGAGCGGGAGCAGGCCAAGGCGAAACGGGCGCTCGACGACGCCCGCGCCGCGCTGGACGAGCGACGGACGGAACTCAAGGACGCCAAGCGCGAGCGGCGCGAGGCACGGTCGGCGCTCGACCGCGAGCAGCGCAACGCCGACTGAGCCGCTGCGCCAAGATCGATCCTCGTTACACATCGCTAGGCCGAGGCGGAGCGGGGATTGATCAAGCCACAGAGCGGTCAGCGGGTGGCGGCGTCACGGTTGGCGGAGCGGTAGGCGCGCGGGCTGAGCCCGAACTCGCGGCGGAACGCGCGCGAGAAGTACTCGGCGGACACGAAGCCGCACTCGATGGCCACGCGCTCGACCTCGCCCGGGCCGGTGCGCTTGGCGAGGATCTCGGCGGCGCGTTCGAGTCGGCTGCGCCGGATCCGCGCGGCCGGCGACTCGCTGTCGCTGAACGCGCGGTACAGCTGACGCAGCGAGATGCCGAGCTGCGACGCGATGGCCGCCGGCGTCAGGTCGGGATCACCGGACTGCTCGGCGATGATGTCGTCGGTGCGCCGGCGCAGATGATCGACGTGCGCGACGTCGGCGACGGACTGCGTCGAGGTCGTACGCAGCAACAGCGCGGCAAGTGCGGCGAGGTAGCGATCCACGGCACCGAGCGTCGCGGAGTTACCGAGCTCGCGGTTGTTGTCGGTGAACATCGTCGTCGCGGCGCGCAGCAGCGTGCCCTGCAGCGGGCTGAGGTCGTAGGTGTTGCCGTGCAACTGACGGATGGTGGTGGCCTCGACACCGAGCGCGCCGAGCGGCACGTTCAACGTGAACAGGTGCGTGTCGGTCTCGAACTCCTCGTAGATCTCGTCCACGGGCTTGAGAACCCGCAGCGTCCCGGCGACGACGGGGGACGGATCGAAGACCGAACCGGCGCAGTTGATCCGCGCGAGCAGATGCACGCTGCTCTCGACGGTGGCCGGGATCAACGTGCGCGCCGGACGGGTCAGCTCGGCGCCGCGCACCGTCGAGGCCGCCCACACGCACCGGACGCCGCGCAGCCGCGCACCGTGGAAGGCGAACGGGGCGTCGGCGGCCCGCGAGGCGGTGATCTGCATGCCGAGCGGGCCGGTACGCGGCCGACCGGCCCAGTTCTCGGCCGAGACATCCAGCCAGGCGATGGCTCCAGGCTGCGACACGTCGATCGTGGCGGCGACCTGCGCTACCGACGTCATCTCGTCCCCCTCCGGACGCGAGCCTGCGATGCGCGACTCGTGGCGGTACCGCCCGGTAACTTACCGCACGCTCAGGCAGCCCGCGAGGCGATCGCGCCACTTTCAGGCCTGGTACGCCACCGGGTTGAGGTCCCGACGCTGCTGCACGGCGTCGCGGACGCGCCGCCGGGCCATGCTGAGCGACCGCTTCTCGAGGTCGCTGAGACTGGTCACCACCGCCCGCGCCGCAGGCCGCTCGGCGACCCCGCTCACCGCGTATCCGTGCTTGTGCATCGCGTTGCGGCCGATCAGCTCGATCAGCCCGATCTCGGCAGGGGTGAGCGACGTACGCCAGGCGTCGACCCGCGACGTGTCCAATCCCGAGCGCGTCAGTTGGTGCCATGTCTTGCGTTCGGGCACGATGTCGCCGGCCGCGCTCGCGAAGTCGAGCATCGCCTCGTCGAACGACTCCTCGAGGAAGCCACACAGCGCGGTGAGCTCGCCCCGCGGGTCGGCGAGCAGGTCCTCGTACCGCAGGTAGTAGTACGAGTGCGCCGGCAGCTTGCGACCCAGCCGGTCCAGCACCCGGTTCGACAACACCCACGAGGCCGCGGCGCCCGGCACGCCACTGCGCCACCAGTCGACCTTCTTCAGCGACGCCGCACACGCCCGGCCGTCGCGCACCAGGTGGATGATCTGCGCGTCCGGGAACAACCGCCGGACCGCGTCCAGCGTCTCCCAGTAGGCCGGCCGCTTCTCCCCCCACCGCGCCTTGCCGCGATCACTCGCGAACTCCTGCCAGATGATGCCAAATGCCGAGCCGATCGTCGGCGGCCCGTCGACGATCGCCTGCACGGTGCGCTTGCGGTTGAGCCCGAGATCGCGAAACTTGCTGCCCTTCCCGGTGATGCTCTCGGCGAGCGCCCGGCGGTTCTCGGGCAGCTGCAGGTCACCGAACCGGGCGCGGCCGTAGTACGCCGGCACCAGGAAGCGCGTCTCGGGCGGCATCGCGATCCGTGGGTGCGCGTGCAGCATGGTGCTCAGCAACGTGGTCCCCGAACGCGCACAGCCGACGAGGAAGATCGGCCGTGTCGAACTCATGCAGCTCAACCTACGTCGTAGGCGGAGACGGACCTTCGGCCGCCGACGAGGCCGTCGTGGGAGAATGCCCGGCGTGCGGGTACTGATCACCGGTGGCGCCGGTTTCATCGGCGCGAACTTCGTCCACCACACCGTCGCCCATCGCCCGGACGACTCGATCGTGGTGTTGGACGCGATGACCTACGCGGCGAGCGAGTCGTCGTTGGACGCCGTGCGCGACCGCATCGAGCTGGTCGTGGGTGACGTCGCCGACGCCGCCCTGGTCGACAAGCTCGTCGCGGACACCGACATCGTGGTCCACTTCGCGGCCGAGTCGCACAACGACAACTCGCTGCGCGACCCGTCGCCGTTCGTGCAGACCAACCTCGTGGGCACGTTCACGCTGCTCGAGGCGGTCCGCCGGCACAGCGTCCGGCTGCACCACATCTCCACCGACGAGGTGTACGGCGACCTCGAACTCGACGATCCCCAGCGGTTCACCCCGCAGACGCCGTACCGCCCGTCCAGCCCGTACAGCGCAACGAAGGCCGGATCGGACCTGCTCGTGCGCGCGTGGGTGCGCTCGTTCGGCGTGCAGGCGACGATCTCGAACTGCTCGAACAACTACGGCCCGTACCAGCACATCGAGAAGTTCATCCCGCGCCAGATCACGAACGTGCTCAGCGGGCTGCGGCCGAAGCTCTACGGCGCCGGCGAGAACGTGCGCGACTGGATCCACGTCGACGACCACAACGCCGCGGTGTGGACGATCATCGACCGCGGCCGGATCGGCGACACGTACTTGATCGGCGCCGACGGCGAGGCGAACAACAAGCAGGTGCTCGAGACCATCCTCGAGCTGATGGACCAGCCGGCCGACGCGTACGACCACGTCACCGACCGCGCCGGACACGATCTGCGCTACGCGATCGACGCGAGCAAGTTGCGCACCGAGCTCGGCTGGTCGCCGCAGCACGCCGATCTGCGCGCCGGCCTGGCCGACACCATCCGCTGGTACGCCGACAACCAGTCGTGGTGGTCCGGCGCCAAGGACGAGATCGAGGCGCGTTACGCGCGGGCCGGTCAGTGAGCGGTTGGTTGGTCACCGGCGCGGGCGGGCAGGTGGCCACGCACGTGGTCGCGCGGCTGCGTGAGCTCGACGCGAACGTCACCGCGTGCAGCCGTGCCGAACTCGACATCGCCGATGCCGCCTCGGTACGCGCGGTGCTCGATCGGGTGCAACCGGACGTCGTCGTCAACACGGCCGCGTACACGAAGGTCGACGCGGCCGAGAACGAGGCAGACGCGGCGCACCGCGCGAACGCGACCGGCCCGCAGGTGCTGGCCGAGGAACTGACCGGTGCATCGACCCGGCTGCTGCACGTGTCGACCGACTACGTCTTCGACGGCACGGCGAGCGCGCCCTACGACGTCGACGACCCGACCGGTCCGCGCACGGTGTACGGGCGCACCAAGCTGGCCGGCGAGCAGGCGGTGCGCGCGCAGCGGCCGCAGGGGTCGTGCATCGTGCGCACCGCCTGGGTGTGCGGCGGGCCCGGGCCGAATTTCATCGACACGATGCTGCGCCTCGAGGGCGAGCGCGAGCGCCTCACCGTCGTCGACGACCAGATCGGCAGCCCGACGACGGCGGCCGACCTCGGCGCGGCGCTGGTCGAGCTCGGCCGCGCGCCCGGCGATCTTCCGGGCATCGTGCACTACGTCAATGCCGGACAGGCGTCCTGGTGTGATCTCGCTCGCGAGGTCTTCCGCCTCGCGGGCGCGGACCCGTCCCGGGTGGAGGCCATCGATTCCGCGTCCTACGCCTTCGCGACACCACGTCCGGCATGGTCGGTGTTGACCACGCGGTCGTGGACCGCAGCCGGGCTCAGCGCACCGCGCCCCTGGCAGCAGGCCGTCGCCGACGTCGTGCGCGCGCGCTGAAGCTGCCTGCGGCTCAGGTCCACTCGCCGCGGTAGCCGATGTGGTGTGCGTAGGTCGACGCCAACGCGCGTAGCGTCCGCCACGCCTCTTCGCGCACCTGGTGCTCGTTCGGCAGATCACGGAAGACGATCAGTTGCTGTGCCGCACCGATCACCTTGCGTTTGGCCCGGCAGTCCTGGCGGATGCGCCGCAGCGACAGCACGGAAGCGTCGGACGCGCCGTCCTGCGCATGTGCGGCACGGGCCTTGCGCTGCAGGCGGGCGATCTCTGCTTCGTCGTCGTCGATGCGCGCGAGCAGGAAACTGACAAGTTCTGCGACGTTGATACCGGTCGCCGTCATGGCGCCAGGCAGGTCGAAATGTTCACGGTGATCACTCTCGGGTCGTCCGAGCCCGGCTGTGACTTCAACCCGTACCTCGAGGACGCCTCCAACCTACTCGCGCCCGCCGACACGTGTCGGGGCGGTTCGCCCGGTGGTGCACTCAGCCGGCGAGCATCGTCCCGCGGCACTTCTTGGCGCCGCAGCGGCACGCGTACTGCTTGCGCAGCTTCTTGGTGACCTTGCCTTCGATCGTCAACTGGTAGTCGATGAACAGCTCCTCGCCGCGCTTGATCTTGCGCAGCGAACGGATCACGATCCGGCCGTCCTCGTCGGTCGTCTCGCAGTTGGGCTGGCAACCGTGGTTGATCCACCGCGCGTCGTTGCCGTCCTGGTCGCCGTCGATGACGCGGCCGTCGCCGAGGTCGAAGAAGAACGTGTGGTCGTCGTCCTGCTCGCCGTCGGCCCAGCGGTCCTGCGCCTCGTCCCACGAGATGACCCGACCGCCGTAGTGGATGAGCTCCTCGTCGGCACTGATCGCGCGGCCGGCGAACACCCCGCGGCCGTGCACCTCGGAATCGCGGACCACCAACCGGTCATCGGCCTTGGCGCGCTTAGCCAAGACGCTTCGGCGCTGATCGCACGGCCATGCGCGCCGCCTCCTGTTCCTGTGCCCAGAGAATGCCGAAGGTGAAGCCGTTCTCGCCCGGGGTCGTACCCGCCCGCGCGCCGGCCAGCCGCAGGAACTCGGTGGCCACCACGCTGTCCTGCAGGTCGCCGAGCTCGTCCTGCAGCGACTTCAGCCGCTTGACCAGGTTGCGGGCCTGCTTGCCGAGCACCGGTTCGGCCAGTTCGGCGACGTAGCGGGCACGCTTGCCGGCCTTGCGGGCCCGGTGCAGCGCCTCTTCGGGATCCGGTGCGCTGCGCGCGTTCTTGAGCCGCTTGTTGACCTTGCGTTCGGCCGCCTCGAGATAGTCGGCGAGGTCATGGCTGCGCCGATCGGGCGTCACCCAGGGCAGCTCCTGCGACCACGATCGCAGCGTGGCGAGCAGCGCCCGGTACCGCTCCCCGGACCGGGCCTCGGCCAGGGTCCGTCGGGCGTCCCGCTCGCGGGTCGACAACGACTCCTCGATGCGGGCCTGCACCGGCCCCAGCACGATCTCCGGCGCCAAGGCGGACACCGCGGCGCGCAGCCGCTCGCGCAACACCTGACAGTCGCGCACCGCGCCGAGCAGACCGCCGTACCAGCGCAGCTCGCTCTCCAGCGCGCGGGCGCGCTCGGCGTCGAACTCCTGCGCGAAGACGCGCAGCACACTGCGCAGCCGGCGGGTGCCGACGCGTGCGACGTGCACGACGTTGTGGTCGCGCCGCAGGTCCACGTCGGTGCGGACGATGACGTCGCACTGCTCGCGGACGAACCCGCCGATCACCTCGTGCAGCGAGTCGCCGGCGCGCTTGGCCGCGGGCGTGGGTGGCTCGTCATCGGCGGCCAGAGCGCGCGCGAGCTTCGAGCGCGATGTCGACTCGCTCGCCCCGGACTTGATTAGTCGGCGGCCGGCCTGCTTGAGCAGCGACGCATCGCCGTCCACCAGCTCGACCTCGACCTCGCGCCACTGGCGCATCGTCGCGGGGCGGCCCAGCGCCGTCGCATCGACGTGGTCGTCGGCGACCTCGAGCAGGACGGTGGCGTTCGGGTCGGCCAACCGATAGGCCGTGCGCCGGGTGTGCAGGATCGCGATTGGCCGCAATGCCGCCCCGCCGGTGAGGCCGACGACGAGGTCGCTCAGTGCGGCGGGCGGTTCGGTGCTGTCGTCCAGCGACTCGTGGATCTCGTCGCGGGCCTGCTTGCCGGCAGGGATCTTGAGGTGCCAGCCCTCGTCGGCATCACCGGTGCGTCGCCGCAGCGTGATGTGCCCGCGCAACAGGTCGTAGTCCTCGGTGTCGAAGTAGGTGGTGTGCAGCTCCTGCTGATGCTGCTCGACGGTGGCGCCGTCCGGACCGAGGGTGCTGACGTCCGGTACGGACCACCCGTCCGGTACCTCGAACTTCACCTCGCGTTCGTGAATCTCGTGCACGCGCACAGTCAATCACCTACCGGTTAGTTCACGTTCTGGTCGCCCTGGTGTCGGCGAACGGACACCAGACCTGGCGAGGGTTGGCGCAGACCACCGCTCGTCGAGGAGTGACCGATGCACATCAGCAAACCGAAGATCGTCGGTGCGGGCGTCGCGCTCGCCACCACCTTCACCCTGGCGACCGGCTTGGCGAACGCCAGCGCCGGTCCGCACCGTGCGGCATCCGCGCGGCCGGACAGCTACCGCGTGCGCCACGACAGCACGCTGACGGTTCGCGGTCGCGGCGTGTTCGCGAACGACCCGAACTCCCTGACCACGGTCGTGCGCAACACCGTCCCCGCGCACGGCAAGCTGTCCCTGCAGCCGGACGGCGCGTTCGCCTACACGCCGGACGCCGGCTTCACCGGCACCGACACCTTCCAGTACACGACGAGCGACGCCGTCGACCTCTTCCGCACGCACCTGCCCCCGCTGGCGACGATCGGCGGCGTGCCGGTCACGGCGGGCGCGTACGGGTCGTCCCTCGCGCGCGTGCCGGGCCGCAGCGACGAGTTCTACGGCCTCACCGACCGCGGCCCGAACGTCGACGGCCCGAACGGCACCAAGGTCGAGCCACTACCGGACTTCACGCCGGCGATCGGCAAGTTCAAGCTGCACGACGGCAAGGCCGATCTGCTGCGCAAGATCGACCTGCACGCGGCCGATGGCACGCCCTACGACGGGCAGGTGAACTGCCAGGCCAGCACCGGCGAGACGATCACCGACAACGATGGCACGGTGCTGCCCTGCTCGGACACGGGATACGACCCGGAGGGTCTGGTGGCACTTCCCGACGGGACGTTCTGGGTATCGGATGAGTACGGGCCGTTCATCACGCACTTCGACCGCAACGGCCGGCAGATCGGCCGCCTCTCGCCGTTCGACCACTCGCTGCCTCGCGAACTCGCCAACCGGGTGCCGAACAAGGGCATGGAGGGTCTGACGATCACGCCCGACGGCCACACTCTCGTCGGCATCATGCAGTCGGCGCTGCAGCAGCCCGACCTGACGAAGAAGCCGGGCAACGTCGCGCCGCTGCGCATCGTGACCGTCGACCTGCGGACGTTCGCCGAGCACGAGTACGTCTACCTGCTCGACGACCCGAAGACGAACAGCGGCGCGGTCAGCGAGATCACCGCGTTGTCGAACACGTCGTTCCTCGTCGACGAGCGCGACGGCAATTTCGAGCCGAACGCGTACAAGAAGCTCTTCAAGATCGACCTGTCCGGCGCCACGGACGTCGGGCCGCAGGCGTCGGTGCCGGGAGCGACCTACGACGCCGGCCACGGCGGCCTGCTGATCGGCTCGACCAAGCAGACGATCGAGGGTTACACCCAGAACGACACGACGACCGCTGCGGCGGCGAGCGACCTGGCGGCCGCGCACATCACGCCGGTCGGCAAGTCCCTGGCGGTGGACGTGGGCGGCCTGGTGACCGGCCTGGACCCGACCGGCGGGTTCTTCGGCCATGACAAGATCGAGGGCGTTGCCGCGTTGCACGGCGGCCGGACGTTGGTGCTGAGCAACGACAACGACTTCGGCATCGACGGCACGGCGCAGGACACCCCGCCGTTCGGCGTGCACGCGAAGATCCTGCCGAACGGGCAGCAGGACGACGGCGAGTACCTGGCCGTGCACACCGACCGGCTGCCGGCCAGCACCACCACTGCCACGGTGACGATCACCGTCCGCTGACGGCCCCAACCCGCCTTCCCCCCCGGGATGGTCCGCGTCGGGCCCCCGCGTCGCCACCATCCCGGCGGGCGAGCGAGGTACAGGGGCCGGGGCGGGAGGGGCAGGTGTGGCGGCCGGCGGCGCCGCTGAACCGGCCGTGCGCGAGGTCGGCAAGGGCACGGTCGGCCTCGGCCATCGGATAGGCGGTCGTGGTGGCGCGGATGCCGTGCCGCGCGGCGAGGCGCAGGAACTGCTCGCCGTCGGCGCGGGTGTTGGCGGTGACGCTGCGCAGCTGGCGCTCCTCGAACAGCTCGGCGGCGTAGTCCAGCGGCGGGATGTCGGACAGCCAGATGCCGGCCACGGCCAGCGTGCCGCCCGGCGCGAGCGCGCGCAGGGCCACCGGCACGAGCTCGCCGGCCGGCGCGAACAGGATCGCGCTGTCCAGCGGTTCGGGCGGCTCATCGTCCGCGCCGCCGACCGAGTCGGCGCCCAGCCGACGGGCGAGGTCCTGGTTTCCGGCGCCGCGAGTCAACACATGCACGCGGGTGCCTTCGTGCAGCGCGAGCTGCGCCGTCAGGTGGGCGCTCCCGCCGAAGCCGTAGATGCCGAGTGACCCACCGCGCGGGACGTCGGCGCGCAGCAGCGCGCGATACCCGATGATGCCCGCACACAGCAGCGGCGCGGCCTGCTCGTCGTCGATCGCGTCCGGCAGCGGGTAGACGAATGCCTCGTCGGCCAGGCAATGGTCGGCGTAGCCGCCGTCGACGTCCCAGCCGGTGAAGACGGGCTCGCGGCACAGGTTCTCCCGCCCGCTGCGGCAGTAGGCGCAGGTGCCGTCCGTGCCGGCGAGCCACGCGACGCCGATGCGGTCGCCCTCGCTGAACCGGCGCACGCCGTCGCCGACCGCGTCCACGACTCCGACGATCTCGTGCCCCGGCGTCGTCCGCGGCCGGTGGGGTGCCAGATCACCCTCGGCGAGGTGCAGGTCGGTCCGGCACACGCCGCAGCACACGACGCGCACGCGTACCTGGCCCGCACCGGGCTGCGGCACCTCGCGCTCGATGCGCCGCAACGGGCCGTCGTCGATCGGACGCGGGTGGTCCACGATCCACGCCTGATCCATGCGCAGCTCTTACCCATCACGACCTGGGTCGCCGCCGACCAGGCGGGCTAGCGCTGGGGCAGGACGGCGCGCGCCTGCTCGCGCGCCAGCCGGACCACGTCGCGGGTCACCGGCCGGATCGCCGCGGGCCCGCTGCTCACCGCACGCAGGACGGCGGACCCGGCCCGACGGGCGGTGAGCAGATCGGTGCTGCGCAGATCGCGGTTGAGCAGCGCGGCGAACGGCAGGCCGCCGTCGCGCTCGGCGACATCGCGGATCATCTCGCGCATGACCGGCCCGGCCGGGCCCGCTGCGGCCATCCCCGCGGCGAACCAGTGCATGTCGCGGCAGTCCTTGTCGCGCCAGCGTCCCCATTGCCGCAGCTCGTGGTCGGGGTCGCCGTCGGCGTCCAGGCCGCGGACGAGCGCGGACGACAGCGTCTCGGCCTGCCGCAGCGCGTCGGTGATGCCCTGCGCGGCGGACGGGTCCTTGAAGTTGCCCGCGTCGCCGGTCAGCACCCAGCCAGGGCCCGTGGCGCTGCGGAGGTAGCCGCGCCAGTCCGGCACGACCCGCATCGGCCCGACGCGCTCGGCGCCGTCGAGCACCCCGGCGAGCGCGGGCCAGCGGCGCAGCTCGGTCGCAAAGGCCTTGTCGCGATCGGCGAGGAATGCCGTGCGCTGGCTGATGGCCGGGACGACGCCGGCCAGCTGCAGGCCGCCGTCGGTCGGGCAGGCGAGCAGCGCGCTGGTGCCGATGCGCCCGATCCGCAGCCTGCCGCCGTCGTCGGCCGCGCCCTCGAAGTAGGCCCACGCGGCCATCCGCGGCGCCGGGTAGACCGCGTACTCGCGAGCGTCGACCTCGCGCGCCACGAACGACTTCCGCCCGTCCGCGCCGACCACGACCCGTGCCCGCACGTCACCGGCCGCGGTACGCACACCGCTCACGCGCTCGCCGTCGCGCAGCAGTGCGGTGGCGGCGGTCCGCGTGCGCACGTCGGCACCGGCATCCGCAGCAGCTCGCAGCAGCACCTCGTCCAGCACGGTGCGGCGCACGCACAGTCCCGGGGTGTTGCCGGTCGACAGGTGCCGGTCGGCACGCGGGTCACACAGGTCGGCGTCGAGCGTCACGCCGTCATAGAGCAGCGTGTACCGGCGCAGCGGCGCGGCGCCGGCGGCGTCCAGCGCGGCACGCGCGCCGAGCCGCTCGAGCGCGGCAGTGCCCCGCGGCTGGATGATGTGCGTGGACGGCGTGTCGCTCGGAAAATGCGCGCGGTCGAGCACGCACACGCGCAACCCGAGCCGGGCGAGGTGGACCGCGAGCGGTGCGCCGGCACACCGGCCGCCCACGATCGCGACGTCGTACTGCGCAGCCGGGCTCATGCGTAGACCTCACGCAGGGCGAGGTTCTCCGCGTGGATGCGCACGCTCAGCAGCAGCGCGTTGAGCGCGGTGAAGGCGATCGCGGTGATCCATGCCGAATGGACGAGCGGCAGGGCGAGCCCCTCGATCACCACGGCGACGTAGTTCGGGTGACTGAACCACCGGTAGGGCCCACCCTCGACGCGTCGGAGTCCGGGCACGACCACAATGCGGGTGTTCCACTGCGGACCCAGGGTGCGGATGCACCACCACCGCAGTGCCTGCCCGGCGAGCACCAGCGCGAGCATCGGCCAGCCGAGGCCGGGCACGAAGGTCCGGTCGGCCAGCCAGACCTCGAGCACACAGCCGGCGAGCAGCCCGGTATGGAGCGCGACCATCGCCGGGTAGTGCCCGAACGAGTACTCCCGCCCACCTCGGCTCAAGCTCGACTCGAGGTTGCGCTTGGCGACGACGAGTTCGGCCAGCCGTTCCAGCCCGACCAGGGCCACCAGACCGGTGTAGAGCCACTGGCTCAGCACGGTCCGGTCACCAGCGCAGCAGGACGAGCTCGGCGGCGAAACCCGGGCCCATGGCCATCAGCAGGCCCCAGTCGCCGCGCTGCGCCGGTCGCTGGTCGAGGGTGTCGCGCAGGACGTGCAGCACGGACGCCGAGGACAGGTTGCCGATCGAGTTCAACGAGTTCCAGGTCATCGCCAGGTCGTCGTCGGACAACCCCAGCACCTTCTCGATCGCCTCGATGACCTTCGGTCCGCCCGGATGGGAGATCCATCGGCTGATGTCGGACATCGTCAGGTCGTGCCGGTCGAGCAGCGCGGCGACGTCGTCGGCCAGGTACTCGACGACCAGGTCGGGCACCTCGGCACCGAGCACGATCTTGAAACCCTGCGAACCGACGTCCCAGCCCATCGCGCGGTCCGTGTTCGGGTACAGGTGGCTGACCGAGTCCACGACACGCGGGACGTTTGTTGCCGTGCCGGACGTCGCAGACGGATGCTGGGCGCCGACGGCCACCACTGCCGCCGCGCCGTCGCCGAACAGCCCGGACGCCACCATGTTCGCGGTGCTCTCGTCGCCGCGCTGCACGGTCAGCGAGCACAGCTCCACCGACACGAGCACGGCCACCGCGTCCGGCGCGCCGCGCAGCAGATCGTGCACCCGCGCTATGCCGGCGGCGCCGGCCAGGCAGCCGAGGCCGAGCATCGGGATGCGCTTGACGTCCGGGCGTAACCCGATGCGGGCCGCGATCCGCGCCTCGAGCGAGGGCACGGCCACGCCGGTGACCGTCGTCGAGACAATGAAGTCGACGTCGGCGGGGGTCAGGCCGGCTTCCTCGAGTGCCTGGACCACCGCCGTGGCGCCCAAATCCGTCGCCGCACCGAGGAACGCGTCGTTGGCGTCGGTGAACCCGTCCAGCTCGGCGTACCGCTCGATCGGCAACGCCAGGTGCCGGGTGCCGACGCGCGAGCTGTTGTGCAGTCGGCGTACGAGCGCGTGGGAGCGACCCTGGCCGGTGAGCACGAGTTCGGCGAACTTGTCGGTCAGCTCTTCCTGGGGATAGCGGTGCCGCGGCAGGACCGCCGACACGCCCACGAGTGAGGTCATCACCTCAAGGTGTACCCCGGATCGCGGCGGGCTGGATGTCAGGTGCGTCTCTGCCGCTCGGCGTCCAGCTCGCCACGGACGTCGGCCAGCGCGCCGTTCTCGAGGCCGTCAGCGTGGTCGCAGACCGCCCGGGCCACGACGTCCACCGGCAGTTCGGCGAACTCCTCGGCCAGGTCCTCGATGCTTTGCACGGCGATGCGTTCGAGTTCCACGCGTCATCGGGCCCGTGCGGCGGGTCGGCACGGCTTTCGTACGTGCGGCGGCTCCCCCGGCCCGTCGGCGACGAACAGTGCCTCGTCGAGGTGGCTGATCGCCAGCAACCGCGCGATGATCGGCGCGACACCGGTCAGCACCAACGTCCCGTGGCACGCGAGTTGGCGATTGTGCGCCTCGACGAGCACGAGCAGGCCTGCGGAATCGCAGAAGGTCACGCCGGACAGATTGACCCGCACGAACAGACGGCCGAGCGCGGCCTGCTCACGCAACACACGGTCGACCACAGCGGTGTTCGACACGTCGAGCTCACCGATCAGCGCAACGGTCACGCTGTCGCGATCGTGGACGATGACATCCACGTCGAGATCGGTGGCACGGTCGGCGCGCAGGGCCAGCTTCACCGAAGGCACGCCGCGGCCCAGGACGTCAGACGGGTATCAGCAGACATTATGAGACTCCTCGATCCGCGACTGGCGGACCTCACTCCCGCACATGCCGCGATGTTCTGGCGTTATCAGATAGTCCGGACGCTCGTCGATTTCGGCGCGGCTGCGTGCTTCGTCATAGGTAGCGCGTTCTTCTTCTTCGCCGACCTGACCATTCAGGCCGATTGGCTGTTCCTCGTCGGCTCGATCTTGTTCGCGCTCAAGCCGACGATCGACGTGGTGCGCTCGGCGCACTTGAACAAGCTGCCGCACGATCTGCACGACCTTGCCGAAGACGCCGACGACGCAGTCGAACCGCATACGAAGGGGGCCGAGGCCCGCCGGTGACGGGGGTGCACCGGCGGGCCTGGCGATCCGGGGGCTAGCGGTGACGGGGGTGCATCGGTAGCCCCGCGATCCGGGCGGTCAGTAGTAGTGCCGGCGACCGCCGACCTCGTGCCCGACGAAGCCGAGCAACGCGAGAATCGCGCCGATGACGACAGCGATGATGCCCAGCGTCCAGACGATGGCGATCTTGGCTACGAATCCGATAATCAGCAGCACAATGCCGAGGACGATCATGGTGGAACCCCCTACCTCAACCGCTGCTGCTCGACCAGAAGGCGCTTGGGGCGCGAGGGTCGGGCACAAGCGGTGAATAGCCGCGGGGTCCGGGCGGCGATGACCTACTCAGTATGCACGCCCCGGTGCCGGGCGCAAGTCAACTGCGGCCGTTGTCGACGATCTGTACGGCGATGTCGCGGACCTTGCGACGTTCGGTACGGGCCTGGCTGCGAATCCGGTCGAACGCCTCGCGCGCCGAGATCCCGTGCTGATGCATGAGCACGCCCTTGGCCTGCTCGATCGCCGCGCGCGAGTCCAGTGCGCCCTGCAGTTGCGTGGCGAGCGCACCCTGCTCCTCGGCCTGCACCATGCTCGCGATGAGCAGCGCGGCGAGATCTGTGAAGGCAAGCAGCGCCAGCTCACCCTCGGGGGACCACGGGTGGCGATCCTCGGACACGACGCCGACGACGCCGATGGCCTGCTGGTTGTACGGAATCGGGCTGGCCAGCACCGCGCAGATGCCGCTCGACAATGCCGTCGACGCGAACGCCGGCCACCGCTCGTCCGTGCGCAGATCCTCGACGCAGACGAGTTCCCTGTCGCGGAACGACGAGATGCACGGACCCTCGTCGTGCTCGAGCTGCACGCGCTCGAGGTGTTCGAACCGGGTGTCGGAGACGGCCACATTGCGCAGACGATCCTCGTCGTCGACCAGCATGAGGCCGGCGCCGTCCACGTCGAAGATCTGGTGAGTGGTCATGACGATCTGGTGCATGGCCTCGTCGACCTGCGTCTCGCCGAAGCGCAACGTGCCGAGCTCGGTCATCGCACGCCGGACGTCGGCAACAGAGACGGTCACGACGCACAGTATGCGGCAGGCCGGACCGCACTCCCGACCTGTCCCGCGGACAGGTTCGAATCGATCAGTACGGGTAGTCCACGGGCGGCGGCTCGGCGACCGTGGTGCGGGTGGCACCGTACGGGCCGCGGTGCACGACGTCGGTACGACGGCGAGCTGTCGCGTAAACGATCTCGGCGACCAGCCAGACGGCGCCGACGATCAGCAGGATGAGCCCGACGGTCTGGAAGTTGACCCCGTGACTGCTTTGCGTCGACACGGCGAACTTGAGCACCGCTCCGAGCGCGATCACGAACAGCGCGCCACCGATCCGCATCGGTTTCTCCCTACCTCACCTGGACAGTTGAGATCATGTTTCCCCACTGTCAAGTTCTCTAACGATCAACAGCATTGGCGAGCTCCGGTCGGGACTCGCCCGCGTCACGTCGCCTTGGGGTAGGGCTTCCAGAAGTCGTAAGTGCCGTCGTTGGCGCGATGGCCCTGAACGACGCGCAGGTCCCCCGGCCCGGCGTTTCCCTCGGAGGTCTGGAAACTGCCGTCCGCGTTGACCTTGGTGACGATCCCGGTGTGCTGGCCGTCCTTGTACAAGAAGATGTCGCCGACGTGCGGCTCGCCTTCCAGCTGGTGGTGCGCGGAGGCGTACTTGATCGCGTTGCTCACCGAGTCGAAGCCGCGCGGCCCGTCGATGGGTGGCAGCGGCGTGCCTGCGTGCGCGAACACCCAGGACACATAGATGCCGCACCAGGCGACGCCGTTGTCACCGAACCACGCGCCGTACTTCGTGCGGTCGTAATAGGTCTCCTCCGTGTGCTGCGTCTTCGCCAGCTTGACCACCGCCTCGGCGCGGCGGGATGCGCCCTTCGGAGCACTGTGTTCGGTGCGCTCGATCCGGCCGCCGTGCAGGGCGGCGACCACGGCTTCCCATCCCTGCGGTGCGTGCTTCGGGCGCGGATTTTCCTTGACGAATCGCTGCGCGACGCCCGGGCCACCGTGGCCGGGTCCATGCGCGTCGGCCTTCTCGGCCAGGGTATGGATCGAGCGGCAGTACTCGGAGATGTCGTTCAACTGCCGCGCGTTGCTGTCCAGGCTCTGCTTCGCAGCGGTGAGCCACTCGAACAGGCCGTTGATGTTGTCGCGCAGGTAGTCCTCGGACAGGCTGGCGATCGGTGCCGCGAGCTGCAGCTGCGTGCGGGTCAACTGCGCGCGAACGCCGGCAATGTCCGTGCTTGCGTGCTGGTACTTGCCGCGCAGCCGGTCGAGTTCGGGCAGGTCGAGCACAACCATGTCATGCCTGGTGGACGGAGCTCCCGGGTTCGGCGGCCCGTCGTGCTTGTGGTGCTGGTTGTGGTGCTTCGGGTCGTGGTGTTTGCCGCCGCCTTGTTGATCGGTGATCCAGCCCGGGTGCTCGCGCACCTGAGCAGCGGCGGTCTGCACGTTCGGGGCCGGTGAGCTGCCGTGCCATGTCCCCCACGGCGAGGCCGCCACGGCCGCAGTGGTCTTCGCCGGGGCTGCACCGGACCGCAGGTCGTGCAAGACGCCTGCGTAGTCGGATTCGCGCAGCGTCGATGCCGTCTCGCGTAACCCCGTCTGGTAGTCGGGGTAGACGGCGACGCCGGCGGAGTTGCCTGGCAACTTGCCGTACTTCGCGCTGTCGAGCGTCGTGTTGAGCGGGTTCCAGTGCGCACCGTTGTGGAAATGGCCGCCCTCGGCCTCCTCCCACGCGAGCACGGAGACCATGTTGTTGCGGTTCACCGGCGCGTCCAGCTTCGTGAGCAGGGCAGCCGCCCAGGACTGCGGCGTGACGCTCATCGCGCGCCCACCGTCAGCGGCTGGGGGATGGCCTCGCCGGGATGCCGGGCAGCCCGGTCGAGCCAGTCGTGCAGCTCGCGAAGATAGTCCAGCTGCTCGGACAGGTAGTGGTGCTGCTGCCCGGCCTGCCACTGGTAATAGCGTTCCGAACCGCCGCGCCAGTTCAGGTGCCGGCGCGCGGACTCGATGGTCTGCAACGTCTGTTCGACCTGCTGGATCAGCTTGCCCACCGTGTCGCGGGCGTCGGCCCATTCCGACGCGTGCGGGTGCGTGCCGTGATGACTCATGACGACTCCTCGACGAGTGCTCGACCTGTCGCTGCCACGTTGATCCACAGTCTGGTGCATCTACGCCGAACCGCAATCCGGACGACTGGGGCGGCATCCGGGGTAGACACGAGTTATCCGCGGGGCCTGCTCGGTGATCTGCCGGTGACCCGGTCGGCCCGGATCGAGGTAAACGCATGCGCACTCCGCCCAATCCGCTTGCTCGCGCGTTGGACGCGGCGACCCAGGGCCCGGACTTCGCCCGAAAGTTCGTCGGCCTGCTCCCCCAGGCCGCGGACGTGCTGGACGCCGCGCAACGGGCGATCGACCGGTTCGAGGCCGTCCTGGACCGGCTGGAGCGCAGCGAAGCGCGGTTGCGCGCCGTCATCGAGGACGTGTCGTCGTCCGAGCGCGCCGCGCGAGGGCTCATCGATGACGTGAGCGCGCTGGAGCAGCGGGCCCGGGTCGGTGTCGAGCGCTACGAACCCGTGCTGGAGAAAGCGCACGAGACGGCGGCGTACGTGACCGAGCGGATCGGGCCGGCCGAGGTCGATGCAGTGGTGGCCTATCTGCAGTACGAATCCACACTGCGCCGGATCGACGAGGAGTTGCTGCCTGCGATGGCGACGCTGCACACCGTCGCGCCCGACCTGACCGAGCTGGTGGCCGTGTCCAGAGGACTCAACGAGATCATGGGATCGCTGCCCGGTCTTGGTCGTGTCAAAAGGCGCGTCGACGAGGAATTGTCCGACGCCGACCCCGACGCCGATGGTGCCGGCTGACCGGTCCGGCGGGTGCGGCGGTGTCGCGCAGCGGCCCGATCCTGGGCCTTGATCACGTCGCCGGCCGGGTAGACAAGCCGTCCCGGTTGCGTCGATGCACCGTGCGCAGCGTGTCCGGTTCGGCGCGGAACACCACGCCGCGCACCACTGCGTCGGCGATCGTGAAGTCGAACGCAACCTTGGCCTCGCCGCGGTGGAACCATGCGGCGCCCGGCCGTGCGTGCACGAAGGCCGCCACGGCTGCCTTCGCGGCGCCGTTGAAGAACTCCGCGACCTGGGCTGCGCCCGAGATGCGCGTCGGGGTGCCGAGGGCGATGGCGGCGGCGTCGGCACTGAGCTGTGCATCGGGTGCGAGCAACGCGAGCAGCCGGTCGAACTCGCCGTGCCGGGCCGCGGCGAGGAACGCCTCGACGACCTCCCAGTCGGACAGTGAGTCCTGTGGCGCCGGCTGCGCCACCTTCGCCCGCGCCCGCGAGGCGAGTTTGCGTGCGGCCGCGGGCGACGTCTCGAGCATCTCGGCGATGGTGGCGAAATCGAAGCCGAAGCTGTCGTGCAGCACGAAGGCAACCCGTTCGGCCGGGCTCAAGCGATCGAGCACCACCTGCAGCGCGATCCCGACGGTGTCCGCCAACGCGATGTCGTCGGCGGGGTCGGGTGCGGCCGCGTCGGTCTCGACGTCCTCGACCGGTAGCGGTACCCGCGCGCGCAGCCGGTCCAGACACAACCGCGTCGTCACCGTGGTCAGCCAGCCCGGCAGGTTCTGGAGCTGCACGGCGTTGGCGTGCAGGCGCAGCCACGCCTGCTGGACGACGTCCTCGGCCTCCGTCGGGTCGCCGAGCACCCGTGCGGCCAACCGCACCAGACGCGGCCGCTCCGCCGCGAACACCACGTCGTCTTCCACCGCGTTCACCCCTCGCAGTCTGGCCGTCACCACCATGACGAGCAGCACGACACACATGTGACCGAGGTGCGCGTCGACCGTCGCGACGCTGACTTCCCCGGACCACCGGAGTGTGGCAGCATCAGCGCAGACAATCAGGATTCCTGATGATTATGGAGGTCGTCGCATGTCCGCCGGTGAACTGCCCGAGTCCCTGTCGGTTCGCCTCGACGACGGCGTGTTGGTGCTGACGTTGCGGCGTCCGCACAAGCGCAACGCCCTCGACGACGAGACCGTCCTCGGCATCGAACGCGTCTTCGCCGAGCTCGCGGACACGACGCGCGCCGTAGTGGTGGACGCCGAAGGCCCGCACTTCTGCGCGGGTCTCGATCTCAACGAGATGTCCGAACACGACGCCTTCGCCGGAGTGCGGCACTCGCGCATGTGGCACCGCGCGCTCGACGCGATCGAAAGCGGGCCGGTGCCGGTGGTGGCGGCGCTGCGCGGAGCGGTGATCGGCGGCGGCCTGGAACTCGCCGCGGCCTGCCACATCCGAGTGGCCGACGAGACCGCCTTCTACGCCCTGCCCGAGGGGCAGCGCGGGATCTTTCTCGGCGGCGGCGGATCGGTGCGGCTGCCGCGACTCATCGGGACGGCCCGCGTGCTCGACCTGATGCTGACCGGGCGCCGCCTGGACGCACAGGAGGGGCTGGCGGCCGGCCTGAGCCAGTACGTCGTCGCCGCGGGATCGGCGTCCTCGACCGCACTGGACCTGGCGCGTCGGATGGCCCGGGTGGCGCCGCAGACGGTCTATGCCGTGCTGCAGGCGCTGCCGCGGATCGCCGAAGCGAACCCGCGCGAGGGCTATCTGCTGGAGGCACTGACAGCCGCGGTCGCGCAGAGCACCGACGATGCCAAGCAGCGGATGCGCGAGTTCCTCGCCGGGAACGCGCCGAAGGTCACCGGCTGATGCGCGACCACGGTCTTGGTTCGTGGCCGGCGCGCCGGGCGCGCACGAGCGCCGGCAAGACCGCGCTGGTGGACGGCGCGCGCAGCGTCTCCTACGGCGAGCTGGCCGCGCTGATCGACGCTGCCGCACGCGACCTGCGCCGACGCGAGGTGCACCGCAACGATCGCGTCGCCTACCTCGGCGCCAACAGCGTCGAATTGGTCGTCGCCATGCTCGCGACGGCGCGGCTGGGCGCCGTTTTCGTACCGTTGAACACCCGGCTGGCGCCCCCCGAACTCGCCTACGTTCTGCAGGACGCGGAACCGGTGCTGCTGCTGCACTCACCCGAGTCCGGCGACGTCGCCGCCGGCATGCCGTGCGCCACGGTGCAGGTGCCGCTGGCAGCGGACGTCGACGGGCCGCCGCTCGACGAGCCGATCGGCCTGGACGACGCGTTCATGATCCAGTACACGTCGGGCACGAGCGGCCGGCCCAAGGGGGTGCAGCTCAGCCACGGCAACGTCACGTGGAACGTCATGAACCTGCTCGGCGACGTCGACGTCGCCACTGACGAGATCTCGCTGGTCACCGCGCCGCTGTTCCACACAGCGGCCCTGAACCAGGTGCTCTTCCCGACGCTGTTCAAGGGCGGCACGGCACTGATCGAGGCCCGCTTCGACCCCGAGCATGCGCTGCAGCTCATCGAGCAACGACGGGTCACGCTGCTGTTCGGCGTGACGTCGATGTACCTCGCGCTCGCGGCGGTGCCGGGCTTCGACGGCGCCGACCTGAGCTCGCTGCGTTCGGCGCTGACCGGCGGCGCGTCCGTGCCGGACACCGTCCTGCGTTTGTGGGCCGGACGTGGCGTGCCGCTGATCCAGGGCTTCGGCATGACCGAGACGTCGCCGGGCGCGACCATGCTGCGCCGCGAGGACGCCGAGCGCGGCATCGGCTCGGCGGGTGCCGCGGTGTTCTTCGCCGACACCCGCGTCGTCGATCTCGACGGCACACCGGTCAGCGGGGGCGAGCCGGGCGAGGTGCAGATCAGCGGACCCAACGTGTCCGCCGGCTACTGGCGCAACGAGCAGGCGACCGCCGACGCGTTCACCGCCGACGGATGGCTGCGCTCAGGTGACCTCGCAACCGTCGGCGACGACGGGTACGTACGCATCGTCGACCGGCTGAAGGACATGTTCGTGTCCGGCGGCGAGAACGTGTACCCGGCCGAGGTGGAGCAGGCGATGCTCGCCGACCCCGCGGTGGCCGAGTGCGCCGTCATCGGCGTGCCCGACCCGCACTGGGGTGAGGTGGGCCGGGCCATTCTGACCCTGGCGCCCGGTTCGGACGCGGACGAGCAGAGCCTGCTCGCCAACCTGGACGGCCGGCTGGCGCGTTACAAGATCCCGAAGTCGGTGATCGTGGTCGCCGAGTTGCCGCACAACGGCTCCGGCAAGATCCGCAAGACCCAGCTGCGTAAGGAGTACTCGTGACCGCGACACCGGCGTACACCCCTGCGGTGGACGTGGACGCCGTCGCGGCGATCGACGTCCACGTGCATGTCGAAGCCGACGCCCATGGGCATCGCGCGCTCGACGACGAGCTGCTCGAGGCGTCGTCGGCATACTTCCGCGCTGTCGCCAACCGCACCCCGACGGTGGACGACCTGGCCGCCACGTACCGCGACGCCGGCATGGCGGCCGTGGTGTTCACCGTCGACGCGCAGACCAACCTCGGCCGTCCTCCGGTGTCCAGTGAGGAGATCGCGCAGCAGTGCGCGCGGCACAACGACGTGCTCATCCCGTTCGGGTCGGTGGACCCGCTGCGCGGTGCGCCGGCCGTCGAGCAGGCGACGCGCCTCGTGCGGGACTACGGCGTGCAGGGTTTCAAATTTCACCCGAGCCTGCAGGGCTTCGCGCCGAACGAGCCGCAATTTCGGCCGTTATGGTCCCGGCTCGAGGAATTGGGCGTGCCCGCCCTGTTCCACACCGGCCAGAACGGGATCGGCGCCGGCCTGCCCGGCGGCCGCGGCATCAAGCTGCGCTACTCCGATCCCCTGCTGCTCGACGACATCGCCGCCGATTTCCCGCAGCTGACGGTGATCCTCGCGCATCCGTCGGTGCCCTGGCAGGCAGAAGCGATCTCCATGGCGACGCACAAGGCGAACGTGTTCGTCGACCTGTCCGGGTGGCGGCCGAAGTACTTCCCGCCCGAACTCGTGCGCGCCGCCGGCGGCATCCTGCGCGACAAGGTGATGTTCGGCAGCGACTATCCGCTCATCACGCCGCAGCGCTGGCTGGCCGACGCTGCCGAACTGGGTTGGCCGGACGAGGTGCAGCCGCGAATCCGCAAGCTCACCGCGGCGCGAGTGCTCGGACTGCGCTGATGGCACGGGCCGCGCCGCGCCCGACGCTGCTGTACCTGATGAAACAGGTCGAACTCGCCGTCCGGGCACGCCTGGACGACATGGTGCGTCCCGACGGGCTGACCGCGCTGCAGTACACCGCGCTGACCGTGCTGGCCGATCATCCCGACCTCAGCTCCGCCCAGCTCGCGCGGCGGTCGTTCGTGACCGCGCAGAGCATGGCGGACATGGTCACGACGTTGTCCGCCCGCGGACTGATCGAGCGCCGCCGCGATCCGGCCGACGCCCGCCGGCTCGCGCTGTCACTGACCCGCGCCGGCGAACACCTGCTGCAGACGTATCGCGCGCCGGCGGCAGCGATCGAGGCGCAGATGCTGCGCGGGCTGGACCGGGCCGAGGCGACGGCCCTGCGGACGGCCCTCGAGCAGTGCCGGACCGCGCTGGACGAATCGGCCGAAGCCGGCCGTCGGGCCACGCCCGCGAGTCGACGGTCATGACGTGCGCGGCCACACCCGGCCACCCGCTCCCGCCGGAACTGCAGTTCGTCGCCCACCGGGACATCGTCGTCGGTTCGCACCTCGCGAGCATGCGAAACGGACAAATCGGGTATCGACGCACTGTGGGTCGAGCCAGCGCCCACCGGTTTTCCTGCGAGCTTCCCCCCCGCCTGCTCGCTGTTGCCACGGAGGCACCATGAACAGAACCAGCAAGATCACCGCCGCGATGCTCGCCGCCTGCGGTCTGTCACTCACCGGCGCAGCCACGGCCGGCGCGTCGCCGACCCACGCGTCGGCTCGACTGAACAAGTCCGACACCGCGTTCCTCAAGTCCAACGAGCAGGTCAATCTGGCCGAGATCACCCTGGGCAAGATCGTGTTGCGTCGTTCGGACGGTCCGCGCGCACGCGAGCTCGCCCGCGTGACCATCCGCGACCACCGCAAGGCCGAGCAGGAGGTCAAGTCGGTGGCCCGCAAGGACGGCGTCGTGCTGCCGAGCGCGCCGAACGCCGCGCAGCAGAAGGTCGCGGCTGCGCTACGGGCGGTTCCGTCGCACGTCGCCCTCACGTACTTCAAGGACCAGGTCGCCGGCCACAAGACGTCGATCGCGGCGACGAAGTCCGAGCTCAAAAACGGCTCGAGGCGCAACGTCCTGCGCTACGCGCGTGCGTATCTGCCGGTGGCTCAGATGCATCTGCGGATGAGCGAGACCGATCTGCACCGCCTGCAGAACCGGTAGATCGACGCCAGGGGCCGCACCGATCCGGTGCGGCCCCGTGTCGTCGTATGCCCGGGCGCAGATACCCCGGGGCGGCGCTAGCGTTGGCAGTTCAACGACGGAGCACGGGAGGTCTCGGTGACGCACGAGCTGGACGCAGCGCGGTTGGAACAGCTGGCCAAGGAATTCGACGCCGACCCCGCCAATCATCTGCTGCAGAACGCGCTGACCCGCACGAAGGTCGACGAGGTTGCGCTGGACCATCGCATCGCGGTGTCCGTGGACCGCTCCGTGTCGCACCAGCTCGACGACTGGGCGGTGACGAACCAGAAGAAGAGCGGGCGCTGCTGGATGTTCGCAGGCCTCAACCTGCTCCGGGTGGGCGTGGCGAACAAGCTGGGCGTCAAGGACTTCGAGTTCTCGCAGAGCTACGTGCAGTTCTGGGACCGGCTCGAGAAGGCCAATTTCTGGCTCGAGCAGGTGCTGGCCACCGCCGACCGCGATGTGGACGACCGCACGGTCGCGCACCTGATGCGCTCCCCCGCCGAGGACGGCGGGCAGTGGAACATGTTCGTGGCCCTCGTGCGCAAGCACGGTCTCGTCCCGAAATCCGCCATGCCGGAGACGTTCTCGTCGTCCAACACCGCACCGCTCAACCGGGACCTGGCCGCCGTGCTGCGCCAGGCCGGCCGCGACCTGCGTCGCCTGGCGGCGAACGGCGCTTCGGCCGAAGACCTCGCCGCTCGCAAGGCGGAGTCCCTCGCTGTGGTGCACCGGATGCTGTCGCTGCACCTGGGCACTCCGCCCGAGCAGTTCGTCTGGCAGTGGCGTGACGACGAGAAGGTGTTCCACCGCGACGGCACCTTGACGCCGGCGCAGTTCGCCGAGCGCTACGTCACGCTGCCCATCGACGACTACGTCTGCATCGTCCACGACCCGCGCGCGCAGAACCCGGTCGGGCGGACCTACACCGTCGAAGCGCTCGGCAACGTCGTCGGCGCTCCGGCCGTGACCTATCTGAATGTCGAGATCGGCGTGCTCAAGCAGCTGGCCATGGACAGCATCGTGGGCGGCGAACCCGTGTGGTTCGGCTGCGACGTCGCGCAGATGTACGACGCGGAACAGGGAGTCTGGGACGCGTCGCTCTACGACTACGACAGCCTCTACCGGCACACCACGGAGCTGGACAAGGCCGACCGGTTGCTGCACCAGGCGGCAGCGATGACCCACGCGATGCTGCTCACCGGCGTCGACGTCGCCGACGGCGTCCCACTGCGCTGGCGGGTGGAGAACAGTTGGGGTGACGAGAAGGCGGACAAGGGCTTCTGGACCATGAACGACTCATGGTTCGCCGAGCACGTGTTCGAGACCGCGGTGCGCCGTGACGCGCTGCCACCCGACCTGCGCGACCAGCTGGACAGCGAGCCCGTCGTGCTGCCCGCGTGGGACCCGATGGGTGCCCTCGCACGCTGACCCGGCGTCGCGCTGACGGTCAACCCTCGCGCAGCTCGCGCACGACCTCGCCGACGGTCTCGACCGACTCGATCGTGATCGGGTCGAGGACGAGTTGAACGTGCGCCGCCCCGGCGGCGGTCATCGCCTGCAGGTGCGTGGCGAGGTCGGCCACCGGCACCGGGTCAGGGGTGCGCTCGTCGTAGGGCTCCCCCATCAACCGGCCTTCGCCGCCGGGCAGCTGCACGAACACCGCAGCCGTCGCTTCCACCTCGCCGGGCGCACGGCCCGCCTCCGCGGCCGCTTGCTCGACCCGGTTGCGCACCGCGGCGAAACCGTCCGCGCTGTTGCCGTAATCGCTCCACCACACGTTCCAGGAATCGACGTGCGGCAACGCGATGCGCATCATCCGCGGGCCGATCGACCCCAACATGAGCGGCGGACCGCCGGGCCGCACCGGTCGGGGGTCCAGCACGCAATCGGTGACGTCGTAGTAGCGGCCGTGCACCGTGCTCGCGCCGGTACGCACGAGCTCGCGGATGATCGTGAACGCCTCCTCGAAGCGGGACACCCGGTTGTCGTACGGGAAGCCGTACGCGGTGTACTCGCGCTGGTTCCAGCCGGCCCCGAGGCCGAGGACTAACCGGCCGCCCGAGATCGCGTCCACCGTGGCGGCGAGCTTGGCGAGCATCGCCGGCGCATGGAAGCTCGTCGAGGCCACCAGTGGCCCCAGCTCGACGCGTTCGGTCACGGCGGCCAGCGCGGCGAGCGCTGTCCACACCTCCCACGGCCCGCGCACCTGCCCGCCGGGCAGGTCGTAGAGCAGGTGATCACCGAGCCAGATCGAGTCCAGCCCGGCGTGCTCGGCTGCCCGAGCCATGGCCGCCACCTCCGGCCACGGCACCGCACGTTCGACTTCGGGCAGCTGGACCCCGACGCGGCACACCACGAACCGAACCTAGTGCGCGGCGGGGCGAGCGGTGCTGGGGTTACCGGCCGAGCTGGGGATCGCTGATCGCCGGCCCGCCGTTGTCGAGTCGGCCTGCGAGCTGACGCAGGTACCCGGTGTCGCCGCGCACCGTGATCGTCACGTCGTACCACCCGCCTGCGTCACCGGTGTCCAGCTCGACGCGGTGCTGGCTGCGCGGTTCGAGTCGGAGGGAGCGCGTGCGCGAGCGGTAGGCGTCGGCGAACTCCAGGGTCTGGGCCGACGACGTCGGGTTGCTCAGCTGCAACAGCAGCCGGTGTGTGTTGGCGTCCTGCTCGGCCGCGACCTCGACCGAGTGTTTGGCTGCCGTCCCCGCGAAGCGCCGGAAGAACCCGTTGGGGCCGTGCAGCTCCACGTCGTACGGTCCGGCGACGGGCACCTCGGCGCCCAGCCGGTGACCGGCGCCGACCGTGTAGCTGGACGGTGCCTGCGCGCGCGGGCGCACCTGGAAGTTCGCGCCCAACCGGCCGCCGTTCACGAAGGACAGGCGCAACGCGAACCCGTCGAGCATGCCGTCGGCAGCGAGCCGGTAGCCGAGCGAGCGCGACGGACGCACCCCGTGCTCCTGACGCGGAAGGCGCCCCTGCGCCGGCGGTGTCGGCACGTAGTCGGGGTGCCGTTGGTCGTCCTTCGGTTTGTAGGCGGCGGTGGACGGCAGGTCGGGCGTGCGAGTGCGCCGGCGACCGAAGTCGAACGCCGAGGTCAGGTCACCGGCCACGGCGCGGCGCCACGGGGTGATCTGCGGCTCGTGCACGCCGAAGCGCGCCTCGATGAACCGGATCACCGAGGTGTGGTCGAAGGTCTCGGAACAGACCCAGCCGCCGGTGCTCCACGGCGAGACGACCAGCAGCGGCACCCGCTGGCCGAGTCCGTACGGCCCGGGTGTCCCGACGGACCCGCCGGGAGTCGTCGTCGTGCCGTCGAAGAACTCGTTCTCGGTCGAGACCGTCGACGCTCCCGGCAGCGTGCCGACGTTCGGGTACGCGGGGACGACGTGGTCGAAGAAGCCGTCGTTCTCGTCGAAGTTGATCAGCAGCGCCGTCTTGGACCAGACGTCGGGATCGGAGGTGAGCGCGTCCAGCACCTGCGAGACGTACCAGGCGCCGTAGTTCGCCGGCCAGTTCGGGTGTTCGGTGAACGCCTCCGGCGCCACGACGTACGAGACCTGCGGCAACGTGCCACCGCGGACGTCGGCGCGCAGCTGGTCGAAGAACAGGCCGGAGGTCTTGACGTCGGTGCCCCGCAACGCTCGCTCGTACAGCGCGCTGCCCGGCTTGGAGTTCTGGTACTGCGTGAAGTACAGCAGCGAGTTGTCGCCGTAGTTGCCGATGTACGCGTCACTCCCCCAGCCCCAGTAATCGGCTGCGTCGAGGCCGGCGCCGACGTCCTGATAGACCTTCCAGGAGACGCCGGCCGCCTGCAGCCGCTCCGGGTAGGTCTGCCAGCTGTAACCCTTCTCGTCGTTCGCGATGACCGGGCCGCCGCCCTTGTGGTCGTTGCCGACCCACCCCGTCCACATGTAGTACCGGTTGGGGTCGGTGGGGCCGAGCAACGAGCAGTGGTAGCTGTCGCAGATGGTGAACGCGTCGGCAAGTGCGTAATGGAAGGGCATGTCGCGGCGCTCGAGATGGGCCATCGTGGTGCTCGACTTGACCGGCACCCACTTGTCGTAGTTGCCGGCGTTGAAGGCCGCGTGGCCGCCTTCCCAGCCGTGGTCGAGGTCCTGGATGAACGCCAGGCCCAGGTCGTCCATGTCGGGCCGGAACGGCAGGACGTCCTTCGTGCCGTCGGACTGGTGGAAGACGGACTTGCCGCTCGGCAGCGTGGCCGGGTGCGGATCGCCGAAACCGCGGACGCCGCGCATCGTGCCGAAGTAGTGGTCGAACGAGCGGTTCTCCTGCATCAGCACCACGATGTGTTCGACATCGCGGATCGAGCCGTGCTCGCGGTGCGCCGGGATGGACGCGGCGCGCGCGATCGGCGCGGACAGCATGGACGCAGCGGTTGCCCCGCCCGTCAGTTGCAGAAACCGGCGGCGGTCGACAGTGGGCACGGAGGACTCCTTCGCGTCGATGAACTGCGAGAGAGCCTGCACAAGCCGGGCGACGTGTCGTGAACATGCAGATGAACCGCACACGACATCGCGTGCGGTGGTGATGAGCGTGGCGGTGCCGACCCGGACATCGCCCCCCGCGGTGGCATCCTGTGGATGCATCCCCAGGTCGGCACCGCCACTTCGTGGATTGTTATGCCCAGAGTAAATTCCGTGTAAGCACATTCGGCGGAAGTTTTGGTTGGCGGGCTTCGTCGAGGCGCGCCCAAGGGCAGGGGGTGGGGTAGCCGGCCGGTCGCTGCCTCGACGAAGTCCTGCCCCCACCCATCGGCTGCTGCGCGGCAATCCTGACCGGTGTGCGGCACGGAAGTCTCGCACCTGCACGCGGGGGGGGTAACGGCTGTACCTCGCAGGATCGGCGGCGGGCTCCTAGCGTCGAGACCATGACCAACGAACTCACCCTGAACAACGGCGTCACCCTGCCCCCGATCGGGCTGGGCGTCTACCAGAGCCCGCCCGAGGAGACCTCGGCCGCGGTCGAGGCCGCGCTGAAGGTCGGCTACCGGCACATCGACACCGCCGCCGCCTACGGCAACGAACGCCAGGTCGGCGAAGGCATCCGCAACTCCGGCGTCGACCGGGACGAGGTGTTCCTCGAGACCAAGATCTGGGTCAGCGACTACGGCTACGACGAGACGCTGCACGCCTTCGACAAGGCCACGCGCAAGCTGGGATTCGACACCGTCGACCTGCTGATCCTGCACCAGCCGGCGCCGGACCGCTTCGACCAGACGGTGGGCGCCTACAACGCACTCGAGCGGCTGCTGGCCGACGGAAAGGTCCGCGCGATCGGGGTCAGCAACTTCATGCGCCATCACCTCGACAACCTGCTCGCGCGCACCGAGATCGTGCCCGCCGTCAACCAGATCGAGTGCCATCCCTATTTCTCCCAACCGGACGTGCAGGCGGTGAATGCCGAGCACGGCATCCTCACCCAGGCCTGGTCGCCCATTGGTGGCATCACCTTCTACCCGGGCTGGGGTGAGCACCGCACGAACGTCCTGGAAGACGACACCGTGACCTCCATCGCGGGTGCGACCGGCAAGAGCCCGGCGCAGGTGCTGTTGCGCTGGCAGCTGCAGCACGGCCGCTCGGCGATCCCGAAGTCGACCAATCCGGGCCGAATCGCGCAGAACTTCGACGTGTTCGACTTCGAACTCACCGACCAGCAGATGACCGCGCTCGACGGTCTGGACACCGGCGAGCGCAACGGCCCCGACCCGGACGGCCCGATGCGCAAGGACATCGCCGAACGCACCATCCCCGAAGACTGAACGACCGGGCGACGACCGAAGAGTGCGGCGGCACCGTACCGAGCCGTCGCGACCTGAACCGCGGTCAGCCATCCCCAGGTTCTTTGCTCCCCCGACTGGACTCGAACCAGTAACCCTTCGATTAACAGTCGAATGCTCTGCCAATTGAGCTACGGGGGATTGCCGTGCGCCGCCGCCTGCGCGGGCGGCAGGGACACGATATCCCACCCGGGGCACCTGTTTCGCTGCGGCTAGGCTGGCCGGATCAGCGTCGCCCGTCCGGTGGGCCGCCGTCAGTGGAGATCGACGTGAAGCTGTCCAGCCTCGTCTACGGCGCCGCGGGTTACGTGCTCGGTGCACGAGCCGGGCAGGAGCGCTACGAGCAGATTGTGCGTGTCGCCCGACGCGTCGCGGGCAGCCAGACGGTGCAGTCGGTGGCCGGCGTGGCCCAGGGCCAGGTCGACCGCAGCAAGGTGCGCGCGAAGCAGGCGATCACCGACCGGTTGACCGGCAGGCAGAACCACACCAGGCGCTAGGCGTCAGCCCGCGCGCAGGATCGCGAGCCGCGCCCGGACCGCGGAGCGCAGCGCGTCGGTGTCGCGGGTGCCTGGCTCGAGGTGCGCCCACCAGGTGACGCCGTCGCGACCGGGCCGGCGGCGCGCGACGAAGCGCACCGCTCCCCCGCCGAATTCCAGCAGCTCACGTCCGACGATGTTGGCCTCGACGCGCTTGCGCACGGTCGGCGGGAGGTCGCGCGGCGTTGCCAGCGCCACGCTCACCGCGGGCCGGTCCACCAGCAGTTCGTCGTCGACGACGTCTGCCTCGATCACCCGCAGCCATCCGTCGCGCCACGTCGCCTTGTCGACGTACTGCCACGCGATCAGCCGGTAGCCCTCGGCGTCCGGCCACCAGATGCCGCGCGACGTCGCGGCCACGACGGTGTCGTCATCGACGTCGGCCCAGGACAGCACGCGTTCGTGCTTGTCGAGGTGCATCGTCAGCGCCTGGGGCGGCTGTTCGCGACGGCGGAGCGAACGCATCACGGACTGCCGTTGGCGCGTTCACGCAGCCCGCGGTGGTAGCTCTCCAACGCGATCAGCTCACCGAACAACCGCGCGTGGTCGTCCGGGCGTTCCTGCGGGTTGATGCGCTGCAGCTTGCCCTTGATGGCGTTGATCTGCCGGCCGGTGACGTTGGACAGCATCCGCGCGAGCACGAACGACGCGTACCGCTCATCGCCGATCGCGCCGGCGGGCAGCGGCTCGACCGCGAGCGCGTGCACCCCGCGCTTGATCCGCTCGTCGCCGAGTTGCGACTGCACGCGTTCGGGCCACGCCGGCCCGGTGACGGCCGAAGCGGTGCCGCCGACCTCACCGATGGCGCGGCGCACTTGGCGATACCGCTCGACGAGGAACGCCTCGGGCTCCAGCGCGTCGAACTCCGGACCGGCGACGGCGGGCAGTTGCAGCGCGACCTTCAACACCTCGCGCTCGACAGCGGCGACCGCTTCGTCGACGTCCGGCTTCGTGCGCGCCGGCCGTTGCGGCTGCTGGGCCTCGACCTCGCGCTTGTCGCCGGTACGGGCGTAGGCGCGCACGCGGTCGACGATGCGCTTCTCCTCGTCCGAACTGCCCCAGAAGCCGATCAGCCCGGCGAGACGCACGGCGGTGTTGTCCCGGATGCCGCGGTCCTTGATCTGCGCGACGAGCGGGATGCCGGCGTCCGCCGCGGCCGCCCGGCCCTCGGCGGTGTCCAGGTCGAACCGGCCGACGGTGTTGCGCAGCATGAACTCGACGAGTGGGATTCGCCCGGCGACGAGGTCGAGCACCGCGACGTCGCCGGACTTCTGCCGCAGGTCGCACGGGTCGAGCCCGTTCGGCTCCACCGCGACGAACGTGTAGGACATGAACTTCTGGTCGTCGGCGAACGCCCGCTCGGCGGCCCGCATGCCCGCGGCGTCACCGTCGAAGGTGAAGATCACTTCGCCGCGGCTGGAATCCGAATCCATCAGCAACCGGCGCAGCAACGACACGTGGTCGCCGCCGAACGCCGTGCCGCAGGTCGCCACTGCCGTCGTGACGCCGGCCAGATGGCAGGCCATCACGTCGGTGTAGCCCTCGACGATCACGACCCGGTGCTGACGGGCGACGTCGCGCTTGGCCATGTCCATGCCGTAGAGCAGCTGGCTCTTCTTGTAGATCGGCGTCTCGGGGGTGTTCAGGTACTTGGCCTCGACGCGGTCGTCGTCGTACAGCCGGCGCGCGCCGAAACCGACGACGTCGCCGCTGATGTCGCGGATCGGCCACAGCAGCCGCCGGTGGAAGCGGTCGATCAGCCCACCACGGCCGCCCTCGCGCGACAGCCCGGCCAGCGTCAGCTCCTGCGGCGTGAACCGCTGCTCGAGCAGGTGCCGGGTCAGCGCGTCCCACCCGGACGGCGCGTACCCGCAGCCGTAGCGTGCGGCCACGACAGTGTCGAACCCGCGCTCGCGCAGGAAGCCGCGCGCGGGCTCGGCCTCCGCGCCGCCGAGCTGCTCGCTGTACCAGGCGGCCGCGGCGCGGTGGGCGTCGATCAGCCGCTGCCGCTGGCCGCGGTGCCGATCCGGCGTCGGGCCCCCGCCGTCGACGTAACGCAGTTGCACGCCGGCCCGCGCGGCCAGCCGCTCGACCGCGTCACTGAAATCGAGGTGTTCGACGTCCTGCATGAACTTGATGATGTCGCCGCCGGCGCCGCAGCCGAAGCAGTAGAACAGCCCTCGGGCGGGCGTGACGTTGAACGACGGCGACTTCTCCTCGTGGAACGGGCAGATGCCCTTGAGGTTGCCGCCGCCGGCGTTGCGCAGCTGGACGTGCTCGCCGATCACGTCGGCGATGTTCGACTTCTCCCGGACGAGGCTGATGTCCTCGTCTCGGATGCGTCCCGCCACCCGGCCGATTCTAGGCAGCGCCGCCCGGCCCGTGCCGCCGTCCACAGCGGACGGTGTCAGCAGGTCATCGACACAGCGCGCCGTGCCGCGCAACGGCGGCGCTGTCGGTCAGCTGCGCCACCTGGTCGATGACCACCCGCAGCCGCGCCGGGTCGGCGTCGGCGGCCAGCCACGCCGGGGCGAGCCCGCGGTCCAGGGTGGCCGGGGCGCCGGCGTGCACCGCCTCGACCAGCTCGGTCAGCAGCGTCCGCTGCCGCTGCTGGCGCTCGGGGGTCCCGGGCCGGCGCATCACGAACCGGGCGGCCATCGCCTTGAGCAGGGCGCACTCGGCGACGATCTGCGCGGGGACGACGAGGTCGGCCGCGTACCGGTGCAGCGGGCCGCCGCCGTGCGCGTCCCGCGTCGCGCGGACCGCCGCGCCGGCGAGCCGGCCGGTCAACTCGCTCGTCGCGCGCTTGGCCGCCGCCTGCGCGTGGTACGAGCCGTCGTAGTCGCCGAGGTCGCGCAGGGTGGGCAGCGCGAGCAGGGCGTCGAGCACCGGTGCCAGCTCTTCGGCAGGCAGCGGCGAGTACGCCCCGGCCGCCACCTCGCACAGCGTCTGCCGTTCCGCCGCGTCGAGCGCGGCCACCCGGATCCAGCCGGCGTGCACGCCGTCCTCGACGTCGTGCACCGAGTAGGCGACGTCGTCGGCCCAGTCCATGACCTGCGCCTCCAGGCAGCGGCGCTCGGCCGGCGCCCCGTCCCGCAGCCAGGCGAACGCGTCGGTGTCCTCGTCGAAGACGCCGAACTTGCCGGTGCCGCCGTGCCGCGGCCATGGGTACTTGCAGGTGGCGTCGAGCGTCGCGCGGGTCAGGTTGAGCCCGGCCGGCGAGCCGTCGTCGTGCAGGACCTTCGACTCGAGCCGGGTCAACACCCGCAGTGTCTGGGCGTTCGCCTCGAAGCCACCGCACTCCTGCGCCACGGCGTCCAGTGCAGCCTCGCCGTTGTGCCCGAACGGCGGGTGGCCGATGTCGTGCGCGAGCCCCGCGGTGTCGACCACGTCGGCGTCGCAGCCCAACGCGACAGCGATCTCCCGGCCGATCTGCGCGACCTCCAGCGAATGCGTCAGCCGGGTGCGCGGGAAGTCGTCCTCACCCGGGACGACGACCTGCGTCTTGTCCGCAAGCCGCCGGAACGCGTAGGAGTGCAGCACCCGGGCGCGGTCCCGGGCGAAGTCGTCGCGCTCGAGCGAGCCGGGCTGCGCGCCGGCGCGTTTGGGCGCCTCGTCGACCAGCCGCGCGCGGTCGTGCGCGTCGTAGACCGCGAGCGGGCGCGCCTCAGAGCTGATCGTCGACCCAGTCGGCGAACCGGAGCAGGGTCTCGACCCACACCCCCACCGCGTACTTCAGCTGCGCGCGCGTCGCGCCGTTCTCGTAGTCGTAGCAGTGCTCCGCGCAGATGTGCACCTGGCCGTCGTCGGGCAGCATCGTGAACGCCTTGGGGAACAGCTTCGTGCGGTTCCACTCGTCGAGCAGCAGCGCAAGGGCGGTGCGGCTCTCGACGTCGAAGCGCCGGTGCAGGTAGAGCCGTGCCTGCAACACCTCACGGCGCTCGCCATAGAAGAAGAAGTAGATGCTGCACTTCTCCCAGCGGACGAGCAGATCACCGTCCTCGTCCAGGGTGTGCAGCAGGCCGTACTCGTCCAAAAGCTGCTGGATCAGCGCGACCGTCGGGCGCACGAGCGTGGAGCCGCCCGGCTCGTGCCGGCGCGACGTCAGCATCGAGTCGGTATCGGCGCGCGGTCGTCGGCGGAACACGTCCGGGAATCTACTCGGGTCCCACCCGGAGTTCGTACGGGTTAGCCGCACGCGGAACGGGTCAAAACGCAGATGAACGACCAAACGAGTCGAAAGGACGGGCAGCGTGCGCGTTGCGATCTTGGGGACCGGCACGATGGGCGCGGGCATGGCCCGATCGATGAAGCGCGAGGGGCTCGACGTCAGCGCCTGGAACCGGACACCGGAGAAGGCGCAGCCGCTCGCCGACGACGGGGTCGAGGTCGCCGACTCGGTCGCAGCCGCCGTTTCGGGCGCGGACGCGGTGATCACCATGCTCTTCGACGTCGACGCCGTGCTCGACATCGTGGACGAGTTGACCGGCGCGCTGGGCCGCGACGCTGTGTGGCTGCAGTCGGCCACCGTCGGGCCGGACGGCATCAGGCGGATCGCGCAGCACGTGGGTGACGACGTCCACCTGCTCGACGCGCCGATGCTCGGCACCAAACAGCCCGCCGAGGACGGCAAGCTCGTGCCGCTGGTGTCCGGCGACCCGGGATCGATCGAGCGGGTCCGGCCGGTGCTCGACGCCGTCGGCGCCAAGACCGTCGTGGCCGGCGAGCGCCTCGGCGACAGCAGCGCCCTCAAGCTGGCCTGCAACGCGTGGATCACGTCCATCACCGCGGCGACGGCGCAGTCGGTGGCGTTGACCAGCGCCTTCGGGCTGGACCCGCAGCTGTTCCTGCAGGCGATCGAGGGCGGCGCGGCCGACACCCCGTACGCCCAGCTCAAGGGCGGCGCGATGATCGACGGTGACTTCACGCCCGCCTTCGGGCTGGACGGCGGCCGCAAGGATCTCGCGCTCATCGTCGACGCATTCCACGACAACGACGTCGATGCCTCGGTGATCGAGGCTGTCAAGGGCCTGTTCGACGCCGCGTCCGAGGGCGGCCACGGCGGCGACGACCTCGCCGCTGTGTACACCGCGCTGCGGTAGACGGCAGTCGGCGGCGGAGGCGACCACGCGGGATGCAGCCGGCTGCTGTACGGCTCCCCGCAGAAACGCCAACTATCTTTCGGCTCGGCGAAAGATAGTTGGCGTCTCGCCGGACAGCCCTATGCCGCTCGTTCACGCGCGCGACGTAGCTGATCGAGAACGTGCGCCGTGCAGCAGGTCGGTGTCGCCGTCGACGGTGGCGTGATCAGGAACGCGATGCTCATGCCGGCGGCACTGCCCGACCGGCCTCCAAGCGGGCGACCGGGACGCGGAACGGCGAGCACGACACGTAGTCGAGCCCGACGCGGTCGAAGAAGTGCACCGAGTCCGGGTCGCCACCGTGTTCGCCGCAGACACCGAGCTTGAGGCCGGGGCGCCGGGACCGGCCCTTCTCGACGGCGATGGCCACCAGCTCCCCCACGCCTTCGACGTCGAGGCTCTCGAACGGGCTGATGCCGAAGATGCCCTGTTCGAGGTACGCGGAGAAGAACGCAGCCTCCACGTCGTCGCGGGAGAACCCCCACGTGGTCTGGGTGAGGTCGTTGGTGCCGAAGGAAAAGAATTCCGCGGCGTCGGCGATCTGGTCCGCGGTCAGGGCCGCGCGCGGCAGTTCGATCATCGTGCCGACGAGGAACTCCAGGTGCACACCTGTACTCGCGCGCACCTCGCGCGCCACCTGGATGATGTTGTGCTTGACGGTCTCGAACTCCTGCACGTTCGCCACCAACGGCACCATGATCTCCACACGCGGCACACCGCCGGCGTCGATGCGTGCAGCGGCCGCCTCGAGGATCGCCCGCGACTGCATCTCGAACAGGCCGGGAATCACGACGCCGAGGCGCACACCACGCAGCCCGAGCATCGGGTTCTGCTCGTGCAGCCGGTGCACCGCCTGCAGCATCCGCAGGTCGTTCTCCCGCGGCTCGCCCTTGGCCTCGGCCACGGCGACGCGTACCGACAGCTCGGTGATGTCCGGCAGGAACTCGTGCAGCGGCGGGTCCAGCAGCCGGATCGTCACCGGCAGGCCGTCCATCGCCTCGAGGACGCCGACGAAGTCCTCACGCTGCAGCGGCAACAGCTCGTCGAGCTGCTTCTCGCGCGTGCCGTCGTCCTCGGCCAGGATCAACCGCTCGACGAGCTTGCGGCGGTCGCCGAGGAACATGTGCTCGGTGCGGCACAGGCCGATGCCCTGCGCGCCGAAACGCCGCGCGCGCGCCGCATCCTCGGCGGTGTCGGCGTTGGCCCGCACGACCATGCGCCGGGCGCCGTCCGCGTGCCGCATGATCCGGTCCACCGCCACGACCAGGTCGTCGGACTCCTCGACCGCGCCGTCCTCGAAGTAGCGCACGACCGGTGAGTCGACCACCGGCACCGCTCCGGCGAACACCTCGCCCGTGGTGCCGTCGATGGAGATGACGTCGCCCTCGCGCAGCTCGGTGCCCTTGGCCCGCAGCGTCCGGTTGCGGGTGTCCACGACCACCGATTCCGCGCCGCACACGCACGTCTTGCCCATGCCTCGCGCCACCACGGCAGCGTGCGAGGTCTTGCCGCCGCGCGAGGTCAGAATGCCCTTGGCGGCGATCATGCCGTTGAGGTCGTCCGGGTTCGTCTCACGGCGCACGAGGATGACGTCGTCGCCCGAACGTGCCCAGCGGGTAGCCGTCTCGGAGTCGAACACGACGCGCCCGACCGCGGCGCCGGGCGAGGCGTTCATGCCCTGCGCGATCTTCGTCCGGGACGCCTTATCGTCGAAGCGCGGGAACATCAGCTGCGCGAGCTGCGCACCGGTGACCCGCGAGACCGCCTCGTCCATGTCGATGAGCCCTTGGTCGACCAGCTGCGTCGCGATCCGGAACGCCGCGCCGGCGGTGCGCTTGCCGACCCGGGTCTGCAGCATCCACAACTTGCCGCGCTCGATCGTGAACTCGATGTCGCAGAGATCGCGGTAGTGCTCCTCCAGCTTCTTCATGATCTGCAGCAGCTCGTCGTAGGAGCTTTTGTCGATCTCCTCCAACTCGGCGAGTGGCACCGTGTTGCGGATGCCGGCAACCACGTCCTCGCCCTGCGCGTTCTGCAGGTAGTCGCCGTAGATGCCCTGGGCGCCGCTGGCCGGGTCGCGCGTGAACGCCACGCCGGTGCCCGACTGCATGTCCAGGTTGCCGAAAACCATCGCCACCACGCTGACGGCGGTGCCGAGATCACCGGGGATGCGCTCCTGGCGTCGGTAGACCACCGCCCGTGGGGTGTTCCACGAGTCGAAGACCGCCCGGACCGCGAGGTCCATCTGCTCGCGCGGTTCCTGCGGGAACGGCCGGCCGGCCTGCTCGACCACCACGTCCTTGAAAGTCTCGACGAGCTTGCGCAGATCCTCCGCGTCGAGGTCGAGATCGTTGTGCGTGCCCTTGGCGTCCTTCGCGGCGTCGATGGCGTCCTCGAAGTGCTCGCCGTCGATGCCGAGCACGGTCTTGCCGAACATCTGGATCAGCCGACGGTAGGAGTCGAACGCGAAGCGCTCGTTCGCCGCCTGGGCCGCGAGCCCGCGCACCGATTGATCGTTCAGCCCGATGTTGAGGACGGTCTCCATCATTCCCGGCATCGAGAACTTCGCGCCGGAGCGCACCGACACCAGCAGCGGGTCGTCGGACTGGCCCAGCTTCTTGCCCATGGCCTGCTCGAGCACGGTCAGGTGCTCGCTGACCTGCGCGTCCAGCTCCGCCGGCTGCCGGCCGCTGCGCAGGTACGCCCGGCACGCCTCGGTGGTGATCGTGAACCCCGGCGGCACCGGCAGGCCGAGGTTCGTCATCTCGGCCAGGTTGGCGCCCTTGCCGCCGAGTAAGTCCCGCATGTCCCGATTGCCCTCGGCAAAGCCGTACACGAGCTTGTCACCGGCAGTCGTCATGGCGATCTCCGTCCGAGCTGGTGCTGGTGCGCGAAGCCTATTCCGGCCGATAATCGGTACTGTTCCGAGCACCACAGGCGCGGGGAACGTCACGGGTTCAGTTGACAGTTGTGCACTGAAACTGGTTAGTTTGGTCATTGACGGACGGCAGCCTGCGAGGAGAGACATGGTCGAAACCGGCGCCACGCCGAAGGTGTCGTTCGTACGCCGCCAGGTGACCCGGATCGGCCGGGTCATGACCAACCCCCTGCTGCCCGACGACTACTTCGCGCTGGTCAAGCCGACCTGGTCGACGCGCGAGACCACCGGCACGGTCGTGCGCGTCGTGCGCCAGCACGGCCACGCCGCCACCGTCGTCGTCAAGCCCGACTTCGACTGGCCCGGGCACACCCCAGGCCAGTACATGCGCCTGGGCATGGAGATCGACGGCGTGCGGCACTGGCGGGCCTACACCATCACCTCGGATCCGAAGCACCCCGAAGGCGTCGTCAGCGTCACGGTCAAGCACACCGAGGGCGGCAAGATGTCGCCGGTGTTCGTCCAGCAGGTCCAGGTGGGCCAGCGCGTGTACCTCGGCGAGGTCGAGGGCGAGTTCACCCTGCCCGACCCGTTGCCGGCCAAGCTGCTGTTCATCTCCGGCGGCAGTGGCATCACGCCGATCATGAGCATGTTGCGCGACCTCGACCGCCGCGACGGCTTCGACGACGCGATACACATTCACAGCTCGCGCAGCGAGACGGACATGATCTTCGGCGGGATGCTGCGCGGCCTGGCCGAGCGCCGCTCCGAGTACCAGCTCAAGGAGATCCACACCGCGAACATGCCGCGCTTCGAGCCCGACCAGCTCGACGACCTGTGCCCCGACTGGCGCGAGCGTGAGGTCTTCCTGTCCGGCCCGAAGGACATGATGGACGGCGTCGAGGAGCGGTTCGAGAAGGAAGACCGCTCCGAGCACCTGCACACCGAGCGCTTCCAGCCGGTGATCGGCAACGGCGGCGGCTCGGGTTCCGGCGGCACCATCCACTTCCGGGTATCGGACTGCGATGCCGAGTGCGACTCCGGCCAGTCCATCCTCGTCGGCGGCGAGAACGCCGGTGCGAACCTGACGTTCGGCTGCCGGATGGGCGTGTGCCACACCTGCGTCGGGCGGTTGCGTGACGGCGCCGTCCGCGACCTGCGCACCGGGTCGGTGGAGCAGGCCAGCGGACAGATGGTCCGCGTCTGCATCAACGCACCCGAGGGGCACGTCGAGATCGACCTGTAGACCCACAGACCAACCGAAGATCACTTCGAGAGGATCAATTCCCTATGCCGAAGCCACCCTTCGACACCCCGTACAACCCCGAGAACCCGCTGTACAAGCTCACCGACGACCAGCTCACCGAGCTGGGCGAAAAGTTCGACGCGCTGCACGACGAGATCTTCAACGACCTCGGCGACGTCGACGCGAACTACATCCGCAACATGATCAAGCTGCAGCGCCGGCTCATCGCCGCGTCGCGCGCGGTCCTGCTGTTCTCCCGGTATAAGCCGGCATGGCTGCTCGGCACCGCCGGCCTGTCGGTGGCCAAGATCCTGGAGAACATGGAGATCGGCCACAACGTCATGCACGGCCAGTGGGACTGGATGAACGACCCGAACATCCACTCCTCCACCTGGGACTGGGACACGGCGTCGCCGGCCGCGGCGTGGAAGCACTCCCATAACTACGTGCACCACACCTTCACCAACGTCATCGGCAAGGACAAGGACGTCGGCTACGAGATCATGCGGATCGACCCGCGCCAGCCGTGGAAGCCCTCGTTCCTGCTGCAGCCGTTCTACAACCTGCTGCTGATGGCGTTCTTCGAGTGGGGCGTCGCCGTCCACGACCTCGACTTCAGCGCCGTCAACAAGGGGCAGAAGTCGCGCAAGCAGTTCAACGACGAGGCCAAGTCCATCGGCATCAAGGGCCTGCGCCAGATCGTCAAGGACTACCTCGTGTACCCGGGCCTGTCCGCTGCGGCGTCCGGCCCGACGCACGCCAAGGCGGGCTTCAAGTCGGCGTTCTGGGCCGACTTCACCGCCAACATCGTCCGCAACGTCTGGTCCAACGCGATCATCTTTTGCGGCCACTTCCCGGACCAGACGTTCGTGTTCACCGAGGACGAGGTCGAGAACGAGTCGCGCGGCGCCTGGTACGTCCGCCAGCTGATCGGTGCCGCCAACATCAGCGGCTCGCCAGCATTCCACGTCATGAGCGGCAACCTGTCCTTCCAGGTCGAGCACCACCTGTACCCGGACATGCCCAGCTCGCGCTACCAGCAGATCGCGCCGAAGGTGAAGGCGATCTGCGAGGAGTACGGACTGCCCTACAACACCGGGCCGATGCGCAAGCAGTGGGGCGGCGTGCAGCGCACCATCCTGCGCCTGGCCTTCCCCGGCGGGAAGCCTCGTCGCAAGCCCGGTGCGTTCGAGTTCAGCGAGGCCGAGCGCGCCGAGCTCGAGCGCCGCCGCGAGATGGTCCCGGCGTTCCCGTGAGGGTCGACGTCAAGTCTCTGGCAGGTGCGGCCGCCGGCGGCGTGCAGAACGCCGTCGCGGCCCGCATCGAGAAGCGGCGTCAGCAGCACTGGGCCATCAAGGGCGCGAAGATTCTCGTCGCTGTCTCGCTCGGCGCGATGGCGGTCGCGGCGTCGACCTCCGAATCGGACGTGCACATCATGTCCGACGGCACGAAGGGCGACCCGAAGAAGTTGCAGGGCGACCCGGGCGGCAAGCCGAACGACGACGTCGGGCAGAAGAACGATGCCGGCGAGAAGAGCGACCCCGACTCGCAGAGCAACGACCTCGACGAAGAGGGCGCGCCCCGCACCTGAGCCCGGGACACGCGGCACGGCTGTGCGCGTCGGCGCCCTGCCCTCGGCGCGGTCGGCGGCCATACCGGTGGCCGAGCAACGCCAACTATCTGTCGCTTCGGCGACGGATAGTTGGCGTTTCGTCGAGGACCACCCATACCGCTCGGTCGCGCGCCCCGTGCAGCTGACGTGCGCCCTGACCGACCTGCTCCGTTCCTTGACGGGTGACGAATTCGCGCGGTATGACCGGTACGCCTGATTCACCGGTGCCGTCGAATCGAGGGTCGCCATGCGCGTCCGCCGTCCATCCCTTGCCGGTCGCGCGGGGCGAGCCGCTCTCGCACTCGCCGCCGGTGCCCTGCTGACCACCGCCGTCGTGCGCAGGGCCACCGCGTCCACTGCACCCGGAACGGCCCGGCACGCCGCGGCATCGGCAGCCCCGGCTGCCGCGCCGTCGGCCACCGCTCCCCCGTACTCGTGCGCGCCGAACGGCCCGGCCGGCGGCCAGACCGTGTACGGCAGCTTCGGCGACGCCGGGCTGATCGGCTGGGCCGGCAACAGCCAGGGCGTCGTCGCCTGCCTCGGCGGCAGCTTCTTCGTCATCACCTCCGGCGCGCCCGGCGACGGCAGCACGACACCCGTGCAGGGCACGACGTACGGCTACGGCGTGTACGACAACAGCCGCACGACCTGGACCAACGCCGAGGGCTACCTGCCCGCGCTCGTCACCGACTTCCACCGCGACGGCGCGCACATCACGATCACCAACTTCGGTGATCGCGTCACGATCGGCGGCCACGACTACGTCGTCGTGTACAGCCGCGTGCGGGTGCAGAACCCGTCCGGGCACGCCGTCACCGTGGACCCGCAGGCCAGCCCGGGACTCGTGCCGCTGCACAGCGCGCCGGACGCGGTGCCCGCACACAGCAGTGTCGACCACGACTACGCGGTGGCCACCGACCGCTTCGGCAACAGCTATGCGCTGCCGAGCAGCGCCGCCCTCGCCGGGGCCGGTGGCTGGGCCACGCACTACACGCACATGCGCACGTTCTGGCGCGGCCAGCTCGCCGCCATCGCGACGCCGACGCAGCTGCCCGACAAGCGCCTCGTCGACGCCTACAAGAGCGGGTTCGTCTACACCCAGATCATCCGGTCCGGCACCGAGCTGAAGACCGGCATCAACGGCTACGACGTCGAGTTCAGCCATGACGTCATCGGCATCCTGGCCAACCTGTTCAACCAGGGTTACACCGAGAACGCGCACGGCCTGCTCGACCGGGCACGCCATGTCGTCGGCGCGCAGAGCCAGTACAGCGACGGCGTCTGGACGTACCCGTGGGTATGGGCGCTGTACCTGCAGAAGACCGGCGATCTCGCGTACGTCAAGTCGAACTTCGCGAGCGAGGGGCCGGGCGGCGCGAAGGATCCGAGCATCAAGGACACCGCGCACGCGATCGCGGCACAGCGCACCGGGCCCGGCGGGATCATGGAACAGACGAACGACATCGACGCCAACGGCTACTGGACGATCGACAACTACGAGGCGTTGACCGGGCTCACGACCTACCGGTACCTCGCACAGCAGGTCGGCGACACCGCCGAGGCCCGGTGGGCGACGACCCAGTACGACAGCCTGCTCGCCGCGGTGAACAAGACGCTGACCGCGACGATCGCTAGGTACAAGCTGACCTACCTGCCGTGCTCGATGGTGCAGCCGAACACCGCCAACCGGTGCGGCAACCCGGAGGACGCGAACTGGGGCGCACCGTTCCTGTTCGGCCGGTGGGCCGTGGACGGCTACCTGTTCGGGGCGCGACTGACCGGCCCCGGCGTGTCGTTGATCGACGCGACATACAGCTACGGCTTCGGCCGGCTGCGCGGCAAGCTGCCGCCGAACACGCTCGGCGGCTACCCGGTCAACTACTTCTCCACGGCCTACAACGCCGGCTACGGCGAGTGGGGACTCGCCAGCCAGAACCACCGCGACCAGGGCATCCTCGGCTACCAGTTCATGATCGACAAGGGGCAGAGCGGGCCGTACGCGTGGTGGGAGAGCCAGCAGTTCCCGAACCCGGGCGCGCCGTGGACGGGCACGCACCCGGCCGCCGGCAACGGCTCGGCACCACACGCGTGGGGCATCGCGAACGCCAACCTCGTACTCCTCGATTCCCTGGTGGCGCAGCGTTCGGACGGCGCACTGATCGTCGGCCGCGGTGTGCCGGACTCGTGGGTGCGTGGTGGGTCGCCGATCGCCGTGGCCAACGTCCCGGTCGGGGCGGGCAGCCGGGTGG
>NZ_CAXTQF010000016.1:0-46303 GCF_964246335.1 uncultured Jatrophihabitans sp.
CGCCCGCACCGGCGCCCCAGCCCGCGCTCGCACCGGCGCCGCAGCCGGCGCTCGCAGCCCAGCAGGCCACCGCACCGCAGCCGGCTCCCGCGCCCGAGCCCATCACAGCGCCCCAGCCGTCGCCCGCGCCGCAGCCCGCTGCCACGCCGGCGCCACGCGGGGGTCGGCACCGCAAACCCGAATCGGACAGCGCGTCATCGGATGCGGGAACCCGCTCCCTGCACGACCGGCTCGTCGAGCTCGGCGTGCCCGCCGGCTGGATCCCGGCCGGCGAGCTCGACACCTACCGCGCGGTCGACCAGCTCGCCGCTCGGGTGCCGTCGGCTCCCACACCCACGCTCCGGCGCGGACAGCTCCTCGCGGTGGTGGGGCCGACCGCCGCCGCACTGCGGGCCGCGAAGCACGCGTCCACGCGGCTGAGCGTCGACCCGCGGCACATCTTCGTGGCCGGCGGCCCGGAGCAGACACACGGCCGGCTGACCGAGCCGTGGTCGGTCGCCGCCGCAGTTGCCGCGGCCCGCGCGACGTCCGACGAACCGGTGATCCTCGTACTCGCGACGGACACCGTCGACGACGAAGCGCCCGAGGCCAACGGCGTGCGCGAGACGCTGCGGGTGGTGCTCGCCGACCACGTCTGGGTCGTTGCCGACGCGACGCGCAAGCCGGCCGACACCCGCGCGCTGACCAGGGCCGTGGGCACCGTCGACGCACTCGTCGTCACCGGCGCGGCGCGCACGGCCAGCCCGGCCTCGGTCCTGGGGCTCGGCGTGCCGATCGCGATGCTCGACGGGCGTTCGTCCTCGCGCGGCGCGTGGGCGGCCCTGCTGATCGACAAGCTGTCCAGCCCGGCGGCGTGATGTTGCGCTGGTCCGTGCTGCTCGGGGCATTGCTCGTCACCGCTCCGACGATCTGGGCGGCCTTCGGCGCGCAGACGATCAGCGTTTCGTCGGCGCTCGTGCACTACCTGGTGGCCGTGCCGATCGTGGCTGTGCTCCTCGCGCTGGTGCGCCTCGCGGCGCGGCCGGCAGCTCCGCGACGTCCCGGCACAGCGAAGAAGCCGACCCCGGGCGAGCCGGCGCCCTGAACGAATACGCAGCAGAGGATCATCGACGTCGGAACCGGCGGAACCGCAACGCCGGTCGGACACGAATAGGTGTACGTGGAGCCAGCACTCGCCGACGTAGGCGAACGCCTCAACCGGGGTGAGCCCCGCGCCTTGGAGGAGGCCTACCGCTCCCTCGGTCCGCTCGTCATGTCCTACCTCAGCCGGTACGTGCCGCAGCCGGACATCGAAGACGTCATGCAGCGCGTGTTCTACGAGGTGTGGCGCGTCCACGAACGCTTCGATCCCGAGCAGTCCCTGCGCGGCTGGGTGCTCGGGATCGCCCGCAAACGCGCGATCGACCACCTGCGCAAGCGCCGCGACGTCGTCGTCCCGCTGGACTCGATGCGCGAGATCACCGGCGACGACGGCCGCGAGGTCGCCGAGCGGTTGGTCTGGGCCGACGAGGTACGCGGCGCCCTGGACCTGCTGCCGGAGCTGCAGCGCCAGGTCATCGAGCTCGCGTACTTCGACGGCTACACCCAAACCGAGATCGCCGTCGCTCTCGACATACCGCTCGGCACGGTGAAGACCAGGACATCACGGGGTCTGCAACGCTTGGCCGGCCTGTTGGAAAACCGGAGGAACGCATGAACAACCATGTTTCCGACGACCTGCCCAGGTTGCTCACGGGTGACGCCGACCGCGATGTCGTGCTCGCCGCCGCGGAGCACCTGCGCACCTGCCCGGACTGCCAGCAGGACCTCGTGTCCGCGGTCGTCGCACACGCTGCGCTGACCTCGGCGCACCGCTTCGCGCCGGAGATCGTCGCCCACGACACCGAGGACCTCACCAGCGCTGCCGACGACGAACCGCCGCTGCCCGACCTCAGCTCGATGTTCGCCCGGGTGCACGACGAAGCCCGTGACGACGCCGCCCCGGCTGCGCGGCACAACCGCCGCCGGCTGGTCGCCGTGGCTGCAGCCGCTGCGGTGATCGTCGGGGGCGGCTCGACGATCGCGGCACTGGAACTGGGCGGTTCCGCTTCGGATGCCCGCTCGGTGGCGCTGTCCGCCTACCCGGAAGGCACCAGCTCCGCGCGCGCGAACGTGCAGATCCAGGACAGCAAGCTGAAGGTCGATGCCACCGCACTGCCGAAGCTCGACGCCCAGCACGTGTACGAGTTGTGGGTCACCGACCGCGACCGCAAGAACATGTCGCCGGTCGGGACGTTCGGCAACGGCCGGGCCGAGCTGACCGTGGCACGCAATGTGTTGGCGCAGTACAACGACTTCGAGGTCAGCGTGCAGCCGAGCAACGAGATCAAGGACTACAGCGGGCACAGTGTGGTCCGCGGCGAGTACGGCTGAGCCGTCCACCCGACCGTCCTCTCCTCACTCAGCGGGCCTGGGGTGCCTCGCCAGCGCCGGTAGGTGAGGAAAGGCCGGGTGCCAAATACACCCGACAACCGGCTCAGGTCAGCTGTCGGCGAGAGCGCGCTTCGCGCGTGGCGGCAGCGGGAAGAACATGCTGGTCCGGGCGGCGTACTCGTCCCAACCCGTGCGTGTGGACATGCTGCGCTCCAGCAGTCGCGCACCGGAGCCGACCGTCAGCAGCAACGTCATGATGATCGGCGAGAACACGGTCGCGACGCCGGGCAGCGCGTCCGCGGCGACGAGGAAGATCCCCCACCACACGCAGGCGTCCCCGAAGTAGTTCGGGTGCCGCGTGTAGCGCCACAGGCCCTCGTCGATGACCTTGCCCTTGTTGCCGGGGTTCGCCCGGAAGCGTTCCATCTGTTGGTCGCCGACGGCCTCGAAGAACACGCCCACGGCCCAGACGACGACGCCGATCCACGCCAGCACGCGCACCGGCCGCGGTTCGAACGCGCCGACCACGATCGGCGCGGCGATGAGCAGGCCGAGCAACCCCTGCAAGCTGTAGATCATCCGCAACGCGTACAGCTGCCGGTTGCCCTTGGCCTTGTCCAGCAGCTTCTCGTAGCGCGGATCCTCGCCCTTGCCGAGCGATCGGCGCCCGACGTGTATCGCGAGCCGCAGCCCCCACACCGCCGGCAGCGCGAGCAGCAGCCAACGGCGCAGCCCGTCACCGTGCCCGGACGACGCGAAGAACGAGACCACCGCGGCGCCGACGAACAGCAGCCCCCACGTGGTGTCGATGACGTTGTGCCGACCCGCGACCCGCGACGCGCCGAAAGTGATCAGCAGCAGGACGACGATGGCGAGCGCGACCCATCCCACGCCTGCCCAGAACGCCGCACCGTCGAAAGAATCCACGGATGATCACTACCCGCGCAGGCGCACGACATCGCTACGTGCCCAGCGTGATTTCGTGCGCGGGCTAGCGCGCCGGCAGCACCCACGGCCGGGTCGCCGGCATGTTGCTGACGCCCTGCGGATCGGGCTTCACGCAGAGGAACTGGTCGACGCCCATGCGTCCTTCCTCGAACGCGAGCATGCCGCCGACGAGGTAGAGCCGCCACACCCGCGCGACCTCCTCGCCCTGCAACGCGACGAAGTCGGCCCACCTGTCCTCGAAGGTCTGGATCCACTTCTGGACGGTCCACACGTAGTGCTCGCGCATGGCCTCGACGTCGCGTACCTCGAACCCGCCGCCCACCAGGTGCTTCGTGGTCTGCCACACCTCGCGCATGTGCATGTCCGGCGCGATGTAGCTCTCGATGAACGCGCCTCCGCCGGGCGCTGTCCCCTCGTGCCGCGACATCTGCTGCAGCAGCAATCGACCGGTCGGCTTCAACGCGCCGTACATGATCGACACGTACTCCGGGTAGTTGCCCTCGCCGACGTGCTCACCCATCTCGATGGAGCTGACGGCGTCGTAGTGTTCGCCGGTCTCGGCGAACTCGCGGTAGTCCTGCAGCCGCACCTCGAGCTTGTCGCTCAGACCGCGATCCGCGATGCGTTTGGCGATGAAGTCGCGCTGCTGCGCCGACAGCGTGATGCCGGTGACGTGCACGCCGTAGTGCTCGGCGGCGTGCAGGATCAGCGACCCCCAGCCGCAGCCGACGTCGAGCAGCCGCATGCCGGGACGCAGATCGAGCTTGCGGCAGATCAGGTCGAGCTTCGCCGTCTGCGCATCGTGCAACGACTGGTCGGGGTGCGTGAAGTACGCCGACGAGTAGGCCATGTGCGGGTCGAGCAGCAGTTCGTAGAACTCGTTGGACAGGTCGTAGTGGTGCGAGATGGCGGCGCGGTCGCGCAGACGTGTGTGCAACCTGCCGGTCAGCCGGGCCTCGGACGCCGGCGGCTTGGGTGCCGGGCCGAGCGCGCCGAGCCGGACGGCGCCGCTCGCTGCCTTGACCTTGTCACGCGTCGACAGCGAGATACCCGTCGTCGGTCGCGAACGGGCAAGCTGCCAGGCGCGCCGGAACCCGTCGGTGAGGTCGCCCTGCACATCGAGGTCGCCGGTGACGTACGCGCGGGCCAGACCCAACTCCCCCGGCGCCCACAGCAGACGGCGCAGCGCGCGCCGCGACCGGATGACGAGCACCGGGCCGTCGGCCGGGCCTGCCTCGCTGCCGTCCCAGGCGCGGATGCGCACCGGCAGCTCGAGGCCGGCGGTGTCGCGGACGAGCGCGGCGAGCTTGCCGGCTACGGTGCCGTTGTCGGACATCGGTTCCTCCGTCGGATTGTCGGTGATGGACGCGTGCGCGGGGCGGGGCTGCACCGGCAGGCCCTTACGCCACAGCCGAATGCCGTGCACGGTGATCAGGGCGCGCACCAGCCAGGTCTCGAAGGGGTGCCGCAGCGCGACACCGAGCACCGCCGCGCGCGTGGCCGGCCGGCGTACCCCGCGCACCGACGCCGTGAACGGCCGCGCGCCGGGCCGGTGCAGCGTGATGGTCACCGCCAGCCGCTCATCGGGTTCGGCCAGGCTCATCCGGTAGTGCCCGTCCACCGGGTAGAACGGCGAGACGTAGAACTCCTTCGCCGTGTCCACCCGGCCGGCGTCATCGGGGCGCAGCAGGTAGCGGTGCCGCTGCGCGTACGTGTTGTGCACCTCGGCAACGACGCAGACGAGTTCACCGGACGGCTCGTGGCACCAGAACAACGTCAGTGGGTTGAAGACGTAGCCGAGGCTGCGCGCGTTGCCGAGCATGGTGATGCGCCCGCCGCGCAGGTCGACGCCGTGCTCGGCGAGGTAGGCGTCGAGGTTCGCGCGCAGGGAGCGTGCCGGGTCGCCGAGATGGTCGCGCGCCTCGAACCGGGCGAGCGGCCCGTGTGCCGGCAGGTCGTCGAGGTCGACGAACCACAGGTAGCTGCGGTGCCGCACATCGTGGCGAACCGGCTCGGCACGCACGTGCGCGATGTCGACCTCGTACAGCGCCGGTGTCGACGCGCTCATGGAATCACCACTGCACACCGAGCGACGCGGCCGCGTCGACGCCGGCCCGTGCGCCGTCCTCGTGGAAGCCCCACCCGTGGTACGCGCCGGCGAAGGCCACCGTGCCGTCGTTCAACCGCGGAAGGCGTTCCCGGGCGGCGACGGAATCCATCGTGTACACCGGGTGCTCGTAGGCCATGCGGTCAATGACGGTCGACGGGTCGACGCTGTCCTCGCCGTTGAGCGTCACGACGTAGGTCTGCGGCGCGTCGAGCTGCTGCAGGCGGTTCATGTTGTAGCTGACCTGCACCGCGGTGGGCACGGCCTCGCACGCGGGCAACTGGTAGTTCCAGGACGCGGCTGCCCGCGGCCGGCGCGGCAGCACCGACGCATCGGTGTGCAGCAGGGTCGGGTTGACCGTGTAGTCGATCGCGCCGAGCAGTGCACGTTCGTCACGGGTCGGCTCGCCGAGCATGCCCAGCGCCTGGTGCGGGTGCGTCGCGATGACGACGCCCTCGTAGTGCTCCACGACGTCGGCGTCGTCGCGGATCTCCACACCCTGGCCGACGCGGGTGACGGCACGGATCGGGGTCGACGTGTTGACGGCCGTCAGGCTCTTGGCCGCCTTCTCGACGTAGCGGGCCGACCCGCCGGTGACGGTGTACCAGACGGGGCTGCCGGTGACGCCGAGCGCGCCGTGGTTCTGCAGGAACGTGAACAGGTACTTGGCCGGGTAGTCGCCGGCCTCGGTCGGCGCCGTCGACCACACCGCCGCGACGACCGGAGTCACGAAGTGCGAGACGAAATAGGGCGAGAACCCGTGCTCGGCGGTGAACTGGCGCAGCGTCAGCGAACCGTCGTCGCCGGCGAGCACCTCGTGTGCGCGGCGGTAGAAGCGCACGATCTCGCGCAGCAGGCGCAGGTAACGCGGTGTCAGCACCGTCCGGGCGTCCGGCAGCAGACCGGACAGGCCGCGCCCACCGGCGTATTCGAGCCCGCATCCCGCGCACGAGATCGACATGCTCATATCGGATTTCTGCGTCGCGACACCCAGCTCGCTGAACAGCCGCCGCAGCATCGGATAGGTACGCAGGTTGTGCACGATGAAGCCGGTATCGATGTTGCGCAGTACGCCGTCCGCGCCCACGACGTCATGAGTATCGGCGTGGCCGCCGAGTCGGTCGTCGGCCTCGAAGAGAGTGACGTCCGCGTCGTTCTGCAGGACGTACGCCGCCGTCAATCCGGCGACACCGCTGCCCACGACTGCGATCCTGCGGCGTGACTGTCCTGCATGCACGTGAAGCCCTCCCGGCCGTGGTTCGGCGGCGAACGGGCGGACCCGTCCACTGGACGCTCTACTCACCGTTCGTGCGCGGCCCTGTGTCCGGTTCCAACCGGGCGCAGCGTATCCGCCGAGCAGGGCGCGCAACCGGGTCAGGACATGAAAGGGCGAGCGGCACGGGAGGGATGTGCCGCTCGCCTGACGCCACTGTAGGGCATAGCGGCCCTTTTCCGGCGTACTACGTTCACCGCGTGCCAGGTTCTTACTTCACCCGGACCGCCGAGACGTCCGACACCGGCCGTTACCTCGCCGGTTCACACACCGCCGGGCCCTGGGCCGAGCACCTGCAGCACGGCGGCCCGCCGAACGCACTGGCGGTCGTCGCGGCGGAGCGGGCCATGCGCGCAGCAACCGGCCGCGACGACCTGCTGGCGATGCGTCTCGCGGCCGACTTCGTCGGTCCGGTGCCCGTCGGCGAAGTCGAGACGCGGGCACAGGTGCTGCGTGCGGCGCGCAGTGCAGCGCTCGTCGAGGTCGTGATCACCGCCCAGGACCGGGACTGTCTGCGGGCGCGGGTGTGGTTCGTGCGCGTCGCGGACACGTCCGGCGCGTCCACCGACGATGGCGTGGTCGTGCCCGCGCTGCCCGCCGAGCGCGGCGTCCTGGGGATGGAGTTCGGCTACGGCGCCAGCATCGACTGGCGCTTCACCAGCGGCAGCTTCACCGAGCCCGGACCGGCAGGGGTGTGGGCAGCGCCGACCGTCGCGCTGATCAGCGACGACGGCGATGCGGCGGCCGACCCCGCAGGCGGCTTCGGCACCGGGACCTCGGGTCTCGCGCGCGTTGCGCTCGTGGCCGACTCGGCCAGCGGCGTGAGTTCCGAGCTCGACTGGGCACGTTGGTCGTTCCCGAACGTCGACCTCGACATCCATCTCGCCCGTCCGATGGCCGGCAGCTGGGTCCACATGCAGGCCCGGACGACGGTGGGGCCGTTCGGTACGGCGCTGGCGCATTCGACGCTGTCCGACCGCGACGGTCCGGTCGGGGCCGGGCTGCAGACGCTCGTGGTCTCGCCCATGCCTACCCGCTAGGTAGAGTTGCGGGCGTGTTTGGCTTTCCCAATCCGGTGAACGAGGTCGCTGCCCGTACGGTCGCCGCCGGCGTCGCGGTGCTCTGCGCCGTGACTCTCGTGCTCAGCGCTGCGCTCGGTACCGGATGGTTGTGGTTGACCGCAGTCCTGGCCTACGGCTTCGTCGCCCGGGTACTGACCGGCCCGACGCTCAGCCCGCTCGGCCGCGTCGCCACGCAGGTCGTCGCGCCGCGGCTCGGGCACGAGAAGCCGGTGGCCGGTCCGCCGAAGCGGTTCGCGCAGGGCATCGGCGCGACCCTGTCCGTCGCCGCGGTGGTGCTGCACTTCGGTTTCGCGGCCGACACCGCCGCGCTGGTGTTGGTCGCGGCGGTGCTCGTCGCAGCGACCCTGGAGTCGGTGTGGGCGCTGTGCCTCGGCTGCCGGATCTTCGCCGCACTGATGCGCGTCGGACTCGTGCCCGAGGAGACGTGCGCGGCGTGCGCCGACATCTCGCTGCGCATCGCCTGACGCCGGCACCGCGCGCCGCTGCGGCACACTGATCGACGTGAGCAGCGTGGCCAGCGACGCCGGGCGCGAGGACGCCGACGTCGACCCGGAAGCCGGACCCGGTGCGGCGAGACCGCGCAGGCTCGGCCTCGAACTGCTCGTCGTCCTCGGCGTCACCTACGGCATCGACGGCCTGAACTCGCTGCTCGAGTTCATCCGTGACCAGATCACCATCAACCACGGCGTCGGCTTCCGCAACGTCGCCACTGCGCCGATCAAGCAGGCCGCGCCGACGCACCAGTGGCTCGACATCCTCACGCAGCTCGCCAGCATCGTGCAGGGGCTCATGCCGGCGCTGTTGGCGATCCTGCTCCTGGCACGTTCCCCGGCCGGCCGCGGCCTGGGCATCGGCCTGGATCGGTTCGACTGGCGCGAGCTGGGTCTGGGCGCCGGGTTCGCTGCCGTCATCGGCATTCCCGGGCTCGGCCTGGTGTGGGCCGCGCGCGAGCTTGGGCTCAACGCCCAGATCGTCGTCACCGACTTCCCGGACGTCTGGTACCGGATCCCGACGCTGCTGCTCGAGGCGTTCCAGCAGGGCATCGGCGAGGAGATCGTGGTCTGCGCCTACGTGCTGATCCGACTGCGCCAGCTCGGCTGGAGCAACACCCGGGCGCTGGCGGCGGCCGCCGTCCTGCGCGGCTCGTACCACCTCTACCAGGGCTACGGCGGCTTCATCGGCAACGCGGTGATGGGCGTCGTGTTCGGCTGGTGGTTCCAGCGCAATCGGCGGGTGTGGCCGCTGATCGTCGCGCACTCGATCATCGACGCGGTGAGCTTCATCGGCTACGTCTACCTGCACGGGCGCGTCAGCTGGATTTGAGTTTCCCGCGACTGGCATCGTCACACAGGTGACCGATGTCGAGATCGTCAATCCGGTCGACGCCGACGAGGCCGAGGCGTGGGCACTCGTGTCGGCCACCGCACTGCTGGCACCGGTGGCCGGCGAGAAGTACCGGCGGCGCATTCATCGGTTGACCGGTTCGTGGCTCCCCGAGCGGGTGTGGGGCGCCCGGGCCGACGGTCGCTGGGTCGCGAACCTGGCGACGATGCCTCGGCGGCTCGGCGTGCCGGCCGGCTCCACCGGCACCCACGAGGTCGCGGCCGACGCGGTGACCGCCGTCGGGGTCGCCGCCACGCACCGCCGCCGGGGCCTGCTCAGCGCGATGATCACCTCGTCGCTGGCTGCGGCCGCAGCGCGTGGGGATGCGGTCAGCATCCTGTGGTCGGCGGAATGGCCGATCTACGGCCGCTACGGTTACGCACCCGCGGCGTGGGAGAACTCCTACGTCCTGCATCCGCGGCGTACGCGCCCGCTGCTCGATCCGCCGCGGGGCAGGCTGTACGGCGCGAGCCGGGCCGAGGCCGGCGTCCTCGCCCCGGCCGTCTACGACGCAGCCCGCCGTCGACGCGCAGGGGAGATCGACCGGCCGGACCCGTGGTGGTCACAACTTCTTGGCCTGGACGGGCACGTTGCACAGGACGACGACGTGGTGCCCGTCGTGCACGAGGGCGCCGACGGCGCGGACGGTCTGCTGCTGTGGCGGACCACCCAGCGTTTCGGGTTGCACGACGACATGGGTGGTGTGCAGGTGACCCAGCTGGTCGCCGCGTCCGACGACGCCTACCGCGACCTGTGGGCCTACCTGTGTGGGCTCGACGGCGTCGCGAAGATCGAGATCAACGCTCGTCCCCAGGACGAGCCCATCCGCTGGCAGCTGCGCGACGCGCGGGCGCTGCACACGGAGGCGAGCGGCGATGCGCTGTGGCTGCGCCTGCTCGACGTTCCTGCAGCGCTGTCGACCCGGGGCTACGCCGGCAGCGACCGGCTGGTGCTCGAGGTGGCGGATCCCGCGGGCTTCTGCGGCGGCGTCTTCGAATTGGCCGCCGACGGGGGTGCCGCACGATGCGAGCCGCGCGACGCCGCCCCCGACCTGCGCCTCGACCAGCGTGCGTTGGCTGCCTGCTACCTCGGCGGCAACCGGCTGCGGGCGGTGTCGTCGGGGCTGGCCGTGGAGGAGGTGACGCCCGGCGCGATCGACCGTTTCGACGCACTGTTCGCGACGTCGTGGGCACCGTGGACATCGACCGCGTTCTGACCTGCCACCTCACCCGGTGACGAAGTCGATCAGCTCCTCCACCGCGCGCAGCAGCGGTACCTCGACGTCGGCGAAGCTGTCCACGCTCGCCAGCACGCGCCGCCACATCTCGCGCGGCTCGGACACCCCGAGTGCGGCGCACACGCCGGACTTCCAGTCGACGCCGCGCGGTACCTGCGGCCACGCGGCGATGCCGAGGGCGGTGGGCTTCACCGCCTGCCATACGTCGATGTACGGATGGCCGTTGACGAGCACGTTCGGGTCGCGCACCTGCGCGACGATGCGCGTCTCCTTGCTGCCGGCGACGAGGTGGTCGACGAGCACGCCGACGCGTCGCTGCGGACCGGGCCGGAACTCGCGGACGTGCGCGACGAGGTCGTCGATCCCGCCGAGCGGCTCCACGACCACGCCCTCGACGCGCAGGTCGTCACCCCAGACCCGTTCGACCAGCGCGGCGTCGTGCACACCCTCGACCCAGATGCGGCTCGCCCGCGCCGTGCGCGCCCGCTGCCCGTCGACGGCGTAGGAACCGGACGCGGTGCGCCGCGGCGGCTTCGGTGCCTGTGCCGCGGCCGGCGCGGGCCGGACGAGCGTCACCGTCCGGCCGTCGAGCAGGAACGCCGCGGGCAGCATGGCGAACACCCGGCGCTTGCCGTGCCGGTCCTCGAGGGTCACCGCATCGCGGCGCTCCCCCGCGTCCAGCGCGTGCCCGACCTCGACGACCGCGCCGCAGAACCGGCCGTCGGCCGTCTCGACCACCAGGTCGCGCTCGGCCGGCACCTGCGGCACCTGCTGACGGCGCGGGTGCGGCTGGGCGAGAACGTCGGCGACGTCGCGGTAGTCGGGCACGAGCGCGACCGTACGGCCCGGCCAACCCCGGTGCGCGGTGCCACGCCCGTACGCTGGGACGCCGTGCCCGTCCTGCGTTCCGGCCCGCTCGCCGCGTGGGCGAATGCCCACCTCGCCGGGCGGGTCGGCATCGATCAGGTCGTGGACGCGGTCACCGGTCGCGATGCCGCGCACCGCGTGGAGTCGCTGCCGGACGGCGGCGCGACGTTGCTGGATCTGCTCACGGCCTGGCGTCGCGACGGCGGGCCCGTGCGGTGCGCGCTGCCGGTGGCCGGCGACGTGCGCGGGCTGGCCGGACCGGCCACGTACCGGTCAGCCGCACTCGTCGCGGGCGAGGCAGTGGCTACCGCCGCGCTCGGTGCCGTGCCGGACGTCGTCGACTACGCGCCCAGCAGCAACCCGAGCGCGGTCACCTGGCAGGTCTTCGCGCTCGAGCCCGCGCCGGCCGACCACCTGTCCGTCGCCGACGCGCAGTACGAACTCACCGGCGCGATCCGCGAGTCGGCGTCCGCACTCGCCGCGGCGCAGGTCGCGCAACCGCTGCCGGGTGACGACGCGCTGCACGCCGCCCGGCGCGCGGGTGAGCGCGTCAACCTCCCGCCGGGTTTCCCGCAGCGCGCTGTCACGCTGCTGGCGCAGGCCGAGCGCATCGCGGCGATCGTCGACCTCGCGCTCGTCGACCCGCTCGGCGGTGCGGTGGACCGTATCGGGATCGGCGACCGCGACGCCGCGCTGCGGCCGCTGGCAACCGCCGCCCGTCGCGCCCGGATGGCCGCCTACAACGCCACCGCCGGCCTCCCCTGACGCGGGCCCCGCACCCCACCCGCAGCAGGTACGGGTGGCCGCCCCTTGGGTTTGCACCCGGAACGGTTGCCATCGGGCAGGTATCGACCCCCGTTAGCCACGCCTACGGGTGCAAACGAAGGCCAGGGCCGCGAACGAGGCGCCTCGGTGCAGACGATGACTACGCGGCAGGGGGTTCGCCCGCGGGCGGCGTGGTGACCGCGGCCGGACGCTGCGGCGCCGGGCAGCACCCGGCCGGGCAGTCGATGCCGCACAGCCCGAGGTTGCCCAGGCTGCGCGGCGCCGCGTCGGCCAGCCGCTCCTCGACGAGCTCGCGCAGCGCCGTGACGAACGCCGGATGCGTGCCCGCGGTGGCTGCGCGGACGAATGCCATGCCCAGCGAGGCCGCCGTCTCTCGCGCCTCGTTGTCGAGGTCCCAGAGCACCTCGATGTGGTCGGACACGAAACCGCTCGGCATGTTCACCACCGCCGGCACGCCCCGCTCGGCCAGCTCCCGCAGGTGGTCGTTGATGTCCGGCGCGAGCCACGGCACCTGCGGCGGTCCGGACCGCGACTGCCACACGACGTCGAAGTCGGCGCCCGGCCCGCGCACCGCCTCGGTGATCAACCTCGCCGTCTCGCGCTGCTGCGCGGCGTACAGGCCGTCGCGGCGCGGACCGGAGGCGTCGTTCATGGTCTGCGGGATGGAGTGCGCGGTGAACACGAGCCGTGCGGTGTCGCGCACGTCGGCCGGCAGCCGGGCGAGCGCCTCGCGCAGGTGGTCCGCGCCTGCCGCGACGAAGCCGGGGTGGTCGAAGAAGTGCCGCAGCTTCACCAGCTCGGGCGCGCCGTCGCCGACCGCCTCGCGCGCACCGGCCATGTCCTCGCGGTACTGCCGGCACGACGAGTACGACGCGGTCGCGCTGGTGGCGAGGACGAGCGCGCGCTGCACGCCGTCGTCGCGCATCTGCCGCACCGCGTCGGCGGCGTACGGCGCCCAGTTGCGGTTGCCCCAGTAGATCGGCAGCCCGATGCCGGCGTCGGCGAATTCGGCGCGCAGGGCGGCGATCAATGCCCGGTTCTGTTCGTTGATCGGCGAGACACCGTCGAAGTGCTGGTAGTGCTCGGCGACGTCGGCCAGCCGCTCGTCCGGGACGCCGCGCCCGCGGGTGACGTTGCGCAGGAACGGCAGCACGTCGGCCGGGCCCTCGGGGCCGCCGAACGACAGCAGCAGCAGCGCCTGGTAGTCGTTGCGCACCTAGACGCCCATGGCGTGGAAGCCACCGTCGACGTGCACGATCTCGCCCGTCGTGGCGGGCAGCCAGTCCGAGAGCAGAGCGACGGACGTGCGGGCGACGGGCTCGAGGTCGGTGTTGCTCCAGCCGAGCGGTGCCCGCGAGCTCCACGCGTCCTCGAAGGTGGCGAAGCCCGGGATGCTCTTGGCGGCCATGGTGCGCAACGGGCCGGCGGACACCAGGTTGCAGCGGATCCTGCGCGGACCGAGCTCGCGCGCGAGGTAGCGCGACGTCGATTCCAGACCCGCCTTCGCCACGCCCATCCAGTCGTAACCGGGCCACGCGACGGTGGCGTCGAAGGTCAGCCCGAGCACCGAGCCTCCGTCCTCACCGAACAGCGGCAGGCACGCCACGGCGAGCGACTTCAGCGAGTACGTCGAGATCTGCACCGCGGTCGAGACGTCCTCCCACGGTGCGTCCAGGAAGTCACCGCCCAGACACGACGCCGGCGCGAAGCCGATCGAGTGCACGACGCCGTCCAGCCCGTCGACATGCTCGCGCACCCGGTCGGCGAGCGAGTCGAGTTGCCCGGCGTCGGCGACGTCCAACTCGATCACCGACGGCGGTTGCGGCAGCTTGCGCGCCACCCGCTCGACCAGCGACATGCGCCCGTAGCCGGTGAGTACGACCGTCGCGCCCTCCTGCTGCGCCAGCCGCGCGATGGCAAACGCGATCGAGCCGTCGGTGATCACGCCGGTGATCAGCAGCCGCTTGCCGTCGAGCAGTCCCATCCGCGTCCCTTTCTGCTACAGACCCATGCCGACGCCGCCGTCGACGGGCAGCACCGCGCCGGTGACGTAGGCGGCGGCGTCCGAGGCCAGGTACAGCGCGGCACCGGCGATCTCGTCGGCGCTGCCGTACCGCGCGAGCGGCACGCTCGCGAGCACCTCGTCGCGGCGGGCCTGCGTCATGGCCGCCGTCATGTCGGTGTCGATGAAACCCGGCGCGATGACGTTGGCGGTGATCGACCGGCTGCCGAGCTCGCGGGCCAGTGAGCGCGCCAATCCGATCAGGCCCGCCTTGCTCGCGGCGTAGTTCGCCTGGCCAGGTGCGCCGACCAGCGCCACCACCGACGACACGAAGATCATCCGGCCGCTGCGGGCGCGCAGCATGCCCTGCGCGGCGCGTTTGGCGACGCGGTAGGCACCGGTCAGGTTTGCGTCGAGCACCGAGGTCCACGCCGATTCGGTCATCCGCAGGAGCAGTGTGTCGTCGGTCGTGCCGGCGTTCGAGACCAGCACCTGCACCTTGGCGCCGAACTCCGCCTCGACTGCACCGAATGCGGCGTCCACGTCGTCCGCGGAGGTCACGTCGCAGCGCACGCCGAACAGGTCGTCGGGCGGCCCGGACCCGCGGTGCGTCACCGCAACACGGTCACCGTTCGCGGCGAAGGCCCGGGCGATCGCCAGCCCGATGCCACGGTTGCCGCCGGTGACGAGGACGGTGCGCGCGGTGTCGCCGCCTGTGTCCCGGTCGGCTGCGCTGGTCACGTCGTCCGACGCTAGCGGATCGGCGACGCGCGGCGGCGCCGTCACCGTTACCGCCGCGTACGGTCGCCCCATGCGTGCCATCCAGATCACCGAGTTCGGCGGACCCGAGACGCTGGTCGTCCGCGACCTTCCCGACCCGCAGGAAGCCGACGGACAGCTCGTCTACGACGTGCTCGCGGCCGGCGTGAACTACGCCGACACCCACCAGACCGAGGACTCCTACCTCGCGAAGCAGACGCTGCCACTCATCCCGGGCGGCGAGGTCGTGGTCCGCGGCCGCAACGGTGAGCGGCTGGTCGGCCTCATCGGCTCCGGTGGCTACGCGCAGCAGGTCGCCGCCGATCCGCGCACGCTGTTCCCGGTGCCGGACGCCGTCACCGACGGTCAGGCGCTGACCACGCTCGTGCAGGGCGCGACAGCGTGGCACCTGCTGCGCACGAGCACGCACCTGCAGCCGGGCGAGACCGTCGTGGTGCACGCCGGGGCCGGCGGCGTCGGCACGATCGCCATCCAGCTCGCCAAGCGGTGGGGCGCAGGCCGGGTCATTGCCACGGCGTCGAGTGAGGACAAACGGGCGCTGACGCTCGAACTCGGCGCGGACGCCGCGGTCGACTCGCGTTCCGACGACCTGCGCACGGCACTGCGCGAGGCCAACGACGGGCGTGGCGTCGACATCGTGCTGGAGATGACCGGCGGCAGCGTATTCGACCAGAGCCTGGCCGCGCTGGCCCCGCTGGGCCGGCTCGCGGTGTTCGGCATGGCCGGTCGCACGCCGCCGTCCCCGGTGGACCCGGGCAAGTTGATGGGCCGCAGCACGGCGGTGATCGGGTTCTGGCTCATGCACGTCGCGCAGCGACCGCAGCTGCTCGCCGCGGCCGTGAACGACCTGATGGAGCTGATCGCCGCCGGCGAGCTGCGTCCGGTGGTCGGCGACACCTATCCGCTGGCTGACGCCGCGGACGCACACCGGGCACTGCTTTCCCGCGGCTCGGTCGGCAAGCTGGTGCTCGACCCGCAGGCGTGACGCCGGCGCAGCGCCGCCGGGCGGAGCGCCGCGGGCCTAGCACCGCGTGGCTGCGGAGCGCGGCCCGCGAGGACACCAGCCCCCCTCCCGGTGATCAACAGCAGGTTCTGGTCGCCAGAGCAACCATAAGCTGCTGTTGATCACCGGGTTGGCGACGGCACAAATGCTGCGCCGTCACCGGGGTTGGCCGGGCCGTACGGTCGCGCACCGGGCGCTGCTCTCCCGCGGCTCGGTCGGCAAGCTCGTGCTCGACCCGCAGGCGTGACGCCGGCGCAGCGCCGCGGGGCTGAGCGCCGCGGGCCTAGCACCGCGGGCCTAGCACCGCGGGCCTAGCACCGCGTGGCTGCGGAGCGCGGCCCGCGAGGACACCAGCCCCCCTCCCGGTGATGAACAGCAGGTTCTGGTCGCCAGAGCAACCATAAGCTGCTGTTGATCACCGGGGTTGGCGACGGCACAAACGCCGCGGCGTCGGACGGCGCAGTGGCTAGACCAAGCGACCGGACCAGAGCATCGCGGCGGCAGCAGCGCCCATCAGCACGAGCAACCCGGCGAAGAAGTAGCGGCGACTGATGTCGCGGTGCGAGGTCGTGTACCCGATCTGGGAACCGATGTTCTGATACACCGACTTGAGCTCCTGCTCGGACGCCGCGGTGTGGAACGAACCGCCGGTCTCGGCCGCGATCTCGTGCAACGCGGTGTCGTCGGCCGGTACCGGTTGCACCCGGCCGTCGATGGTCACCGTGCCGGTCGGCGTGCCGAAGGCAATCGTCGACACCTGCACGCCGGCCTTCTTCGCGGCCGCGATCGCCGACGTCAGTGACCTGCCGACGGTGTTCGAGCCGTCGCTGAGCAGCACGATGCGTGAGGGCGGCGGCTTCTCGCCCTTACGCGTGGTCGACTCGGAGAACGTCTGAATGGCCTGCAGCGAGGTGAAGATGGCCTCGCCGATCGCGGTGGACGTCTCGAGCTTCAGCTTGCCGATCGAGCTCTTCACCGCGGCCCGGTTGAGCGTCGGCGGCTGGAGCAGGTTCGCCTGGCCGCCGAAGGACACCAGGCCCAGGTTGATGCGCTTGGGCAGCAGATCGACGAACTGCTGCCCGGCTTTCTTCGCCGTGGCGATGCGCGACGGCAGCACGTCCGTCGCCTCCATGGACAGCGAGACGTCGATGTCGAGCATCACGGTCGCGCGCTCGCGCGGCACGCGGACGGTGCCGGCCGGGCGGGCAGTGCCGAGCGAGAGCACGATCAGCGCGATCAGCAGCAGCGCGAACGTCAGGTGCCGCCGCCATCCGGGCCGGCGCGGCGCAAAACTGCCGAGCAGCTCGACATTGCTGAACCGCGCGACGTAGCTCTTGCGACGTGCCTGCAACACGAGGTAGACCGCGGCGAGCGCGGCCACCGGGATGAGCAGCAACAGGTACAGCGGGGACAAGAACATCAGCGGACCCCCGCCCCGACGGCGCCGACGACGAAACGTCGGCGAGCGATCACGAAACGCACGACATCGGTGATCCAGTCGCGGTCGGTACGCAGCTGCAGATGCGCCGCGCCGGCGTGCCGCAGGGAGCTCGCGATCTGCTCGCGCTGCTTGACCGCGGCCTCGGCGTAGCGCGCTCGCACTTTGCGGTCCGACGTCTGCACCTCGAGTTGACGTCCGGTCTCGGTGTCGACGAACGTCACCAGGCCGGCCGCGGGCAACTCGAGCTCACGCGGGTCGAGGATCTCGACGGCGAGCAACTGGTGCCGGTCCGACAGCCCGCGCATCGGCCGCTCCCACACCGGCGGTTGCTGAGTCTTGCGGTTGGCACCGCCCACCGCGTCGAGGGCACCGGCCGAGCTGTCGAGGAAATCGGAGATGACCGCGACCAGCCCGCGCCGACGTTGCGGACGGCGCAGCATCTCGAGCATCGCGGCGAGGTCGTTGCGTCCGGAGTTGTGCGCGCGGGGCGTGTCGGCGATCCGGCGAAGCAGATGCCGGGCATGGGCACGTCCCGCGCGCGCCGGGACCACGTACGTCTGCTCGCCGTTGCCGACGACCGCGCCGACGCGGTTGCCACCGCGCACGGTCATGTGCGTGATCGCCGCGATCGCGGCAAGCACGAGCTCACGCTTCTCGGTGCGTGCGGTACCGAAGTCCATGCTCGGCGAGAGGTCCACGACCAGCCACGTCTCGAGCTCGCGGTCGGCGATGGTCTGCCGGATGTGCGGCTCGTCGGTGCGCGCCGTGACCGCCCAGTCCATCCGGCGCACGTCGTCACCGATGGCATACGGCCGTGACTCCCCCGCTTCGCTGCCCGGGCCCGGCACCAGGCCCTGGTAGTTGCCCTGCAGCAGGCCGTCCAGCTTGTTGCGGACGGTGAGCTCGAGCCGACGCAACAGCGCGTCGGAGTTCGCCGTGTCGAGGGTCGGCCCGTGGTCGACGACCTCGGGCCCGCTCGGGGGTGTCGTCACGCCCGTGGGCACGGCCGACGTGCGTCATCGCCAACGCCGGCCATGCCCGCGACAACGTGCAGCGTTCTTCGCGGAGCGTTCTCAGGGGATGTATTCACGCCGAGCGCTCACCCCAGCGGGCCTGGCCCTGCTGCTGGCCCTGCTGCTGACCCTGCCCAGCGGCCGCGCCGTACACCAGTTGCTGGGAGCCGCCCGGTGTCATGTCCGGCGGACCGCCGGCACGCTGGCGCGGTGCCACCTGCGGCAGCGGCACGGCCTGCAACAGCCGGCGCACCGCATGCGCAGCGGGCACGCCGTCGGCGATGGCGTCATAGCTGAGCACCAACCGGTGGCCCAGCACGTCGACCGCAATGTCCAGGACGTCCTGCGGCAGCACGTAGTCCCGGCCACGCATCAGTGCCATGGCGCGACCGGCGGCGATCAGCCCGAGACTGGCGCGCGGGCTGGCGCCGTAGGACACCCACTGCGCGACGTCGTTGAGGCCGAGCTGCTGCGGGCTGCGGGTGGCGAGCACGAGACGCACGACGTAGTCGACGATCGCGTGGTGCACGAATACCCGTCCGGCCGTCGCCTGCAGGCGCTGCAGCTCGTCGGTGCTCAGCACCGCGTTGGCCTGCGGCGGGGCAACGCCCATCCGGTAGATGATCTCGCGCTCCTCGGCAGCCGACGGGTAGTCGACGGCGATCTTCATCAGGAAGCGGTCGCGCTGCGCCTCGGGCAGCGGGTAGACGCCCTCGGACTCGATGGGATTCTGCGTGGCCAGCACAAGGAACGGCGCGGGTACGTCGTAGCGCTGGCCGCCGATCGACACATGCCGCTCGGCCATCACCTCGAGCAGCGCCGACTGCACCTTGGCGGGGGCGCGGTTGATCTCGTCGGCCAGCACGAAGTTGGCCATGATCGGCCCGAGCTCGGTGTCGAAGCGCTCCGATCCCTGGCGGTAGATGCGGGTGCCGACGATGTCGGACGGTACGAGGTCCGGGGTGAACTGCAGCCGGGCGAACGATCCGCTGACCGTGCGGGCGAGCGTCTCGACCGCGAGCGTCTTGGCCACGCCGGGCACGCCCTCGAGCAGGCAGTGGCCCTGGGCGAGCAGGCTCGCGACCAGGCGCTCGACCATGCGCTCCTGGCCGACGATGACGCGCTTGACCTCGAACATCACCCGTTCGAGCGCCGTGGCGTCGGCCGCCGGGGTCTGCACGTGTTCGGGTTCGGACACCGATCTCTCCTCGTTTGCCGTTGCCGCCGGGGTAACCGGCCGCTCGCCGCGGTACGAATCACGGTACGGGACGTGCCTGTACGGTGCCTGGGTGTTCGCGCCCCCGGATCAGGCGGGTGACGAGCCGCGCTGCTCGGCCAAGGGGTGCCGCAACGCAGCGACCGTGGATCTGAGCTGGCGCAACCCGCGCCTGCACGATGCCTCGCGGGACAAGCACTGGCTGGCCTGCGACGAGCACGCCGACTCGCTGGCCGACTTCCTGTCACGGCGGAACTTCCTGCTGGGCCGCGACCCGCTCGGCTGAGGCGTCAGCCGCCGATGGCCGACATCGTCCGCCGGGGCTGTTCGAAGCCGGCGCTGCCGATGCCGTGACCGGCCTGCTTGCCGGCCACCGCCGTCACGATGAGCTCGCCGAGCTCGGCGTCAGTGGCGCCGGCCCGCAACGGGCCGCGCAAGTCCGTCTCGTCGTGCGCGAACAGGCAGGTGCGCAGTTGCCCGTCCGCGGTGAGCCGCAGCCGGTCGCACTCGCGGCAGAACGGCCGGGTCACCGAGGCGATGACGCCGACCTGCGGGCGTGCGGCCGGCCAATCGTCGCTGCCCGGGCCGTCGAGGACGTCGAACAGTTCGGCGGGCGCGGCGCCGCGCGCGGACGTCGGCGCGAGCACGAACCGGGTGCGCAGTTGCTCGAGGATCTCCTCTGCGCGCACCATTTCGGTGGCCGACCACATGCGGTCCGCGTCGAGCGGCATGTGCTCGATGAAGCGCAGTTGGTAGCCGTGGCGCAGCGACCACGCCAGCAGCTCCGCGGCCTCGTCGTCGTTCTGCCCGCGCACCAACACCGTGTTGATCTTGACGGGCGCGAGCCCGGCCTGCGCCGCCGCGTCGATGCCGCGCAGTACGTCCGGCAGCCGGTCGCGCCGGGTCAGCGCCGCGAAGCGATCGGCGCGCAGGGTGTCGAGCGAGACGTTGACCCGCGCCAGCCCGGCCGCGGCAAGGTCGCGGGCCTGCGTCGCGAGGGTCACGCCGTTGGTCGTCAGCGATACCTCCGGCGCCGGGTCCAAGCCGGTCAGCGCCGCGACGACGTCGGACACCGACCGGTGTACGAGCGGTTCGCCGCCGGTCAGCCGGACGCTGGTGACGCCGTGTGCCACGAAGATGCGCGCCAGTCGGACGAACTCCGCGTCGGTGAGGCGCTGCGCCTTCGTCAACCAGTCCAGGCCCTCGGCGGGCATGCAGTACGTGCAGCGCAGCGAGCACAGATCGGTCAGCGAGATGCGCAGGTCGGTGGCCACCCGCCCGAACCGGTCGCGCAGCGGCGTGACCTCGGGTGTGACTGCTGCGGCGTGCACTTCGCCCAAGCTACGCGCGCCCTTGGCCGAACCCGTGACACCACCAGCTCGCGAACGGCTCAGGTCAGCGGGCGGGTCGCTCCGGCGTAACCGGGCTGCACCTGGCGCCACGGCGTGATCTTCACGACGTCCCCGCTCTGCGGCGCCTGGATGACATCGCCGCCACCGATGTAGATGGCGACGTGCCCGATGCCACCGTCCTCTTTCCAGAACAGCAGATCGCCGGGTTTGAAGTGACTCGGGCTCGGGTGGTACGAGCCCGCCTGATGATGCTGGACCGCGGCCTGATGGGTCCAGCCGCGGTCCCAGGCGAACAGGACGAGGCCGGAGCAGTCGAAGCCGACCGTGCCGCAGGGTGCGACGGGATCCGAGCACCCGCCCGTGGTGGGGCCGTACTTGTTGCCGCCGGCCCAGATGTAGGGCGTCCCCAGCCACTCCTTCGCGCGTTTGACCGCGAGCCGGCCCTTCGCCGCGGTCCATCCGCCACCGCCGGGGCCTGGGCCCGAGGAGACCGGCGGGCTGTAACTGCTGCCGCCACCGCCGCCGCCACCGCCACCGCTGTGGTGATGGCGCTGCTGCCTGCGTGCCGCCGCCTGTTCGGCGATCGCGCGGGCGCGCGCTGCTGCAGCAGCCCGGGCCTCAGCCGCTGCCCGCGCCACGGCCTGCTGGTAGGCGCGCTGCTGCGCGACGTAGGTCAAATACAGACCGCGCTGGTGCGTCAGGGTGGCCAACTGCTCCTGGGCCGCGGTCAGCTGTGTCCGCGCCGTGTTCTGCGCCGCCTGCAACTGCTGCTGCTGGATCTGCTCGGCCGCTACTTCCCGGTGCGCCGCCGCGACGGCTGCCTTCGCCACCGCGGCCTTGGCGGTCTTGTCCTGCACGGCCCGGCGCGCAGCGGCGTCGGCGTTCGAGCGCGCAACCGTCGCGGCCTGCATCGCCGAGATCGCGTTGATCTGGCTTGCTTCCTCGTACTGCTCGAGCGTGTTGCGGTCGACGAGTGCGGTGGGGTCCTGCGCGGTCAGCAGCGAGCCGGTCGTCCCGGTCACCTGTCCGTCGGCGTAGGACGCCTGGACGTAGGCGACGAAGTTGCGGTGCGCCGTGACGACGCGCTGGTTCGCAGCGCGGACCCGGGCCTGTGCGGCCTCGGCGGCCGTTTTCGCGTCCTCGAGCTGGGAGATCGCGAGAGCGACACGCTGCTCGGCGAGTTCCTCCCGCCCCCGGGAGGCGTCCAGCTCACTCTGTTCCTGCGCCACCTGTGCCCCGAGCCGGCCGACCGTGGTGGCCACGGCGTCCTGCGCGGCGTGCGCGGCGTTGACCTGGCCCTGGGTCACCTTCGGCACCGGCTTGGGCTTGGGCGGCAGTGCCGCGGCCGGCCCGGACACACCGACGAGGACGCCGGTCACGGATGTCAGCGCGAGGGTCACCCCGATGACGCGGCGTGCGGCGGTGCGGCGTAGGTGCACGACAACAGCTCCCGGTGAGGATCGCACCCCCTGTCACACTGGACAGAGGAACAACAGCGGCCTCAGAGTGCCATTTATGTCTCGTGTGCGCCAGTGGGCACACTGGCAACTTCAACACCATTCGTCACATCAATAACATCCGTCGCGGCTTTTCGCCGCCAATGTCGGATCTCCCAGCGCCGAAGCGCCAGGTCCACAGCAAGCGCATAGCCGACACCGGCCAGCAGATCGAGCACGTAGTGCTCGCCGCAGTAGACGAGCGTGAACCCCATGGCTACGGGATACAGCGCCAACAGGTACCGCAGCCGGGTGCGCAGCCGGGCGGCGATGGCCAGGGCGACCAGCGTCGCGAACGCCACGTGCAGTGACGGCATCGCCGCGACCGGATTGGAGCCGCCGCTCTGGGCGTCGGCCAACGTGCGCTTGACGTCGCCGAGGTCGAACCACGTCCAGCCGCGCGCCGACAGCCGCGCCACCGGCGGGCTGAAGCCGTCGCGCGCCGCGTACCACGGCGGCGCCTCCGGGAAGACGCAATAGGTGACCAACCCGGCCACCGCGAGCAGCACCACCCGCGAGATGAAGCGCAGCCAGGCGGTGCGATCGCGCAGCCACAACACGGCGGCGAGGATCGGGGTGGCGAGGAAGTGCGAGGTATAGATCAGCGTGCACAGCGCGTCGTACCAGTAGACGTGGGCCGGGTTGTAGAGATGCTGCTGCAGCCACACGGTGGGCTCGGTACCGCCGAACAGCCAGCGCTCCGCGTGCACGATGTCGCCTTCATGCAGCGCAATGCCCAGTGAGTCCGCCACGCCGCGCGTGCGGTCGTAGAGCAGCAGCACGCCACTGAAGGGCAACCAGTCGAGGACCACCTGCACGGCTCGACGCCGGCCCCGCCCGATGCTGGTCAGCAGCAGACCGACGACGACGAGGACGGCGAGAGTCAGTCGGCCCGTGGGTACGCCGACGACGATGACGATGCCGACGACCACAGCCAGGTACACCGCGTACGCGCCCCTGCGGATGCGCCGCCGGTCGGGTGCCGGCTGCGATGGCAGCTCGCGGTCAGCGGCGGCCGCCGCTCGCCGAACACGCACCGTCACCGGCAGGAGTCTATTGCCGCGACGTCCGGTATTGCGGCGGCATGCCGACACTGCAGCGTGATATCTTGACGTCAAGATACCTTGTCCGATCCAGCGACCGATGTGGAGCGTGCCGTGCCCGCACAGAGCCAGAACAGCTTCGGAGCCCGCAGCGAGCTGAAGGTCGGTGACCGCTCGCTCGACTATTTCCGCCTGGACGCCGTCGAGAACGCGCAGCGGCTGCCGTTCAGCCTGAAAGTGCTGCTGGAGAACCTGCTGCGCAGCGAGGACGGACACAACGTCACCGACGCGCAGATCCGCGCGCTGGCCGGCTGGGACCCGGCCGCGGAACCGGACACCGAGATCCAGTTCACCCCGGCCCGCGTGGTGATGCAGGACTTCACCGGCGTTCCCGCGGTGGTCGACCTCGCGACGATGCGCGAGGCGGTGGTCGACCTCGGCGGCGACGCGACGAAGATCAATCCCCTGGCTCCGGCCGAGCTGGTCATCGACCACTCGGTGATCGCGGATCTCTTTGGCACCCCGGACGCCTTCCAGCGCAACGTCGAGCTCGAGTACGAGCGCAACAGGGAGCGCTACCAGTTCCTGCGCTGGGGGCAGGGCGCGTTCAACGAGTTCAAGGTCGTGCCGCCCGGCACCGGCATCGTGCACCAGGTCAACATCGAGTACCTCGCGCGCGTGGTGTTCGCCCGCGACGGGCTGGCCTACCCGGACACGCTCGTCGGCACCGACTCGCACACCACGATGGTCAACGGCCTGGGCGTGCTCGGCTGGGGCGTCGGCGGGATCGAGGCCGAGGCGGCGATGCTCGGCCAGCCGGTGAGCATGCTGATCCCGCGCGTCGTCGGCTTCAAGCTCACCGGCGAGCTGCCGGACGGCTCGACGGCCACCGACCTGGTGCTGATGATCACCGAGATGCTGCGCCGGCACGGCGTGGTCGGCAAGTTCGTCGAGTTCTACGGCCCGGGTGTGGGCGCGGTCCCGCTGGCCAACCGCGCGACGATCGGCAACATGAGCCCGGAGTACGGCTCCACCTGCGCGATCTTCCCTATCGACGAGGAGACGCTGCGCTACCTGCGCTTCACCGGCCGCCGGGACGACGACGTCGCGTTGGTCGAGGCCTACGCGAAGGAGAACCTGCTCTGGCACGACGCGGACCAGGAGCCGGAGTTCTCGGAGACCCTCGAGCTCGACCTGTCCACGGTCGAGCCGTCGCTCGCCGGGCCGAAACGCCCGCAGGACCGGGTGCCGCTGAGGTCGGCGAAGCCCATGTTCCGCGAAGCCCTCAACTCCTACGTCGACGGCGACTCGGTGCAGGACGCCCAGGACGAGGCCGAGGCCGAGTCGTTCCCCGCGTCGGATCCCACCTCGGCCACCGGGCACGAGACCGCGCCCGCACCCACGCACACGGCGGCGCAGGGCGCACACGGGCGTACCTCGCGGCCGGTGGAGATCGACGTCGACGGACAGCGCGCGGTGGTCGACCACGGCGCAGTCGTCATCGCGGCGATCACGTCGTGTACCAACACGTCGAACCCCTCGGTGATGATCGGCGCCGCGTTGCTGGCCAAGAACGCCGTCGACAAGGGCTTGACCCGCAAGCCGTGGGTGAAGACGTCCCTGGCGCCGGGCTCGAAGGTCGTCACCGACTACTACGACCGCTCGGGGCTGACTCCGTACCTGGAGAAGCTCGGGTTCAACCTCGTCGGCTACGGCTGCACGACCTGCATCGGCAACTCCGGGCCGATCATCGACGCGGTCAGCCAGGCGGTGAACGACGCCGACCTCGCGGTCACCGCCGTGCTGTCCGGCAACCGCAACTTCGAGGGCCGCATCAACCCCGACGTCAAGATGAACTACCTGGCCTCACCGCCGCTCGTCGTCGCCTACGCGCTCGCCGGGTCGATGGACATGGACCTGGTCAACGACCCGATCGGCACCGGCAGCGACGGCCAGGACGTCTACCTGCACGACATCTGGCCCTCGCCGCGGGAGGTCCAGCAGGTCATCGACGAGGCGATCGCCAGCGAGATGTTCAGCAAGGACTACGCAGACGTCTTCGCCGGCGACGAGCGGTGGCAGGGGCTGCCGACGCCACAGGGCGACACGTTCGAGTGGGACGGCGAGTCGACCTACGTCCGCAAGCCGCCGTACTTCGAGGGGATGGCCGCCGAGCCGGAGCCGGTCACGGACATCGCAGGCGCCCGGGTGCTGCTCAAGCTCGGCGACTCGGTGACCACCGACCACATCAGCCCGGCGGGGGCCATCAAGACCGACTCCCCCGCCGGCTCGTATCTCGCCGAGCACGGTGTCGAGCGCCGGGACTTCAACTCCTACGGCTCGCGGCGCGGCAACCACGAGGTCATGATCCGCGGCACCTTCGCCAACATCCGGCTGCGGAACCAGCTGGCTCCGGGGACCGAGGGCGGCGTGACCCGCGACTTCACCGCCGGCGGCGACGTCACCACCGTCTACGACGCGTCGGTCAACTACGCCGCGGCGGGCACGCCGTTGATTGTCCTCGCCGGCAAGGAGTACGGCTCGGGTTCCTCGCGTGACTGGGCGGCCAAGGGCACGGCGCTGCTGGGCGTGCGCGCGGTGCTCGCCGAGTCCTACGAGCGCATCCACCGTTCGAACCTGATCGGCATGGGCGTGCTGCCGCTGCAGTACCCGGACGGGGAGTCCGCCGAGTCGCTCGGGCTGACCGGCGAGGAGACGTTCGACATCACCGGCGTCGAGGCGCTGAACGATGGCTCCACGCCGCGAACGGTGCACGTCAGGGCCGGTGACACCGAATTCGACGCACGGGTCCGCATCGACACGGCGGGCGAGGCCGAGTACTACCGGCACGGCGGGATCATGCAGTACGTGTTGCGGTCGCTGCTGTGACACCGGGCGACGGACCCGTCACGCTTGGTGTCCGCATGCCCCGGGGCGGCGACACGCTTGTGTAACGGTTGCGTGTCGGCGCGTGAAAAATTGCATTACCAAGGGATATGTTCGCGCGCACAACATTCAACGGGCGAGAGCCCCGAGGCGTAAAGGAAACGGCATATGCGCACTCGCGCGATCGCTGTGCTGGCTGTGGGCGTGACCGCAGCCGCGCTCATCTCCGGATGTAGCAGCTCCAGCAAGAAATCGAGCAGCGGCAGCTCGAAGTCGGGCTCGAGCAGCTCGGCCGCCGGCGGCAGCTCCAGCGGCAAGAAGCAGGTCGGCGTGATCCTGCCGGACACCACGTCCTCGACGCGGTACACCGAGTTCGACGCTCCGCTGCTGACCAAGGCCTTCACCGCCGCCGGTATCGGCTCGGACATCCAGAACGCGGGCGGTGACAAGACGAAGTTCACCTCCATCGCCCAGAACATGATCAGCGAGGGTGTCAAGGTCCTGCTCATCGACTCCATCGACGCGCCGTCGGGTGCAGCTGTCGAGTCGGCAGCCAAGACCGCGGGCGTCAAGGTCATCGACTACGACCGCGTCAACCTCGGTGGCAGCGCCGACTACTACGTCTCGTTCGATAACGAGAAGATCGGTGAGCTGCAGGGCCAGTCGCTGCTCAACTGCCTCACGCAGTACAAGGTGAAGACGCCCGCCAAGGTGATTCAGATGGACGGCGGCACCGACGTCGACAACAACGCCGTGCTGTTCAAGCAGGGTGTCGAGAAGGTGCTCAAGGCCAGCCCGAAGGTCAAGATCGAGGCGGACTCCGTCGTCAAGGGCTGGACGGTCTCCAACGCCGCCCCGGCCTTCACCCAGGCGCTCGCCGCCAACGGCGGCAAGGTCGACGCCGTCTACGCCGCGAACGACGACATCGCCAACGCCGTGATCGGTGTGCTGAAGAGCAAGGGTCTCGCCGGCAAGGTGCCGGTGACCGGTCAGGACTCCGGCGTCGAAGGTCTCGACAACATCCTGCGCGGTACCCAGTGCGCGACGATCTACAAGTCGTACGCCCAGGAGGCCGCGGCCGCCTCGAAGCTGGCCATCGCGCTGGTCAAGGGTCAGGACCCGACACAGGCCGGTGTCACCCTGGTCGACTTCAAGGACCCGAAGGGCAACCGCACGCTCAAGGCGTACCTGCTCCCGGCCCAGATCGTCACCAAGGCGAACGTGAAGATCGTCGTGGACGCCAAGCAGGTCACCGCCAGTGACCTGTGCAAGGGCCTCACGGCACAGTGCAAGGCAGCCGGCATCAGCGGCTGATCCGAGATCCACGCGCGGCGGCGGCCGGGTCCACACCCGGTCGTCGCCGCGAACTCGTGAGACGTCATTTCGCCGGACGAGACAGCCGAGGAGCAACGTGCCCGAACCGATCCTGGCCATCGAGAAGCTGAACAAGAGCTTCGGCCCCGTGCACGTGCTGCACGACGTCGACTTCAACGTCTATCCCGGCGAGGTCACCGCGCTGGTCGGCGACAACGGCGCCGGCAAGTCCACGCTGGTCAAGTGCATCGCCGGCATCAACGGCATCGACTCCGGCGAGGTGCGCTGGGAGGGCAAGCCGGTCCACATCAACGACCCGCGCGCCGCGGCCGCGCTCGGCATCGAATTCGTCTACCAGGACCTCGCGCTCGCCGACAACCTGGACATCACGCAGAACATGTTCCTGGGCCGCGAGATCAACCGCTTCGGGATGCTCGCCGACGGTCTGATGGAACGCAAGGCGCGCGAGGTGCTCGCGAGCCTTTCGGTGCGCACCGTGTCCTCGGTACGCCAGGTCGTCGCCAACCTCTCCGGCGGTCAGCGGCAGACGGTCGCGATCGCCAAGGCCGTGCTCTGGAACAGCCGGGTGGTCTTCCTCGACGAGCCGACGGCCGCGCTGGGCGTCGCGCAGACGCGCCAGGTCCTCGACCTCGTGCGTCGCCTCGCCGACCAGGGCCTCGGTGTCGTGTTGATCTCGCACAACATGAACGACGTCATGGAGGTCGCCGACCGCGTTGCGGCGCTCTATCTCGGCCGCATCGCCGCCGAGGTCTTCACCAAGGACACGAACACGACGCAGATCGTCGAACTGATCACGGCGGGCCGCAGCGGCGACCTCGGCCTTGCCAGGCAGACCGCCGACCAGAGCATCTGACGGGGAATCGATGACATCACCGACCGACGGCGACGCCGAGGGCACGCCGAGCTCCGCCACCTCCTCGGGTTCGGCGAGCACTCCGACATCGGCCACCACGACGCAGGGCGGCCCCGGCCAGGGCGGCACGCTCGACGGACCCCAACTGTCCGCCGGCAAGACCGGCCGCGGCGAGCGCGCCAGCAGTTTCTCTCTCGACATCGAGCGCCGCGGCATCGGCGACGGGCTGCGCGGCTACGTGACCAAGGTGCGCACCGGCGAACCCGGCGCACTGCCGTCGATCCTCGGCCTGGTCGTGCTCGGCCTCATCTTCAGCCAGGTCAGCGACCGGTTCTTCAGCGAAGGCAACATCGGCGCGCTTCCCGGCCAGGGTGCGTACATCGCCGTCATCGCGCTCGGCCTGGTCTTCGTGCTGCTGCTCGGGGAGATCGACCTGTCGGCCGGCACCACCGGTGGCATCTGTGCTGCGTTTGCGGCGCAGGCGATCGTGTCCGACGGCCTGCGCGGCGGCGTTCCCGGTTCGAACCTGCTCTACGGCATCCTGATCGGGCTGATGGTCCTCGGCCTGGCCCTCGGCATCTGGCTCAAGACCTGGATCGGATCCGCGGTCATCGTCGTCGGGTTGGTGATCAGCTTCGCCGGCCTCGACCAGCACGTCATCCCCGCGCTGATCTTCGCGATCAGTGTCGGCTCCGCGGTCGGCACGCTCACCGGCTTCCTGGTGGCGAAGGTGGGCATTCCCAGCTTCATCGTCACGCTGGCGCTGTTCCTGGCCTGGCAGGGCGTTGTGCTGTTCGCGCTGAACGGCAACCCGATCAACGTCACCAACTACGCCTTCTGGCACGGACTGGCATATAACAACATGTCCGTGTTCTGGAGCTGGGTGTTCTCGATCGTGGTCGCCGGCGGGTACCTGCTGTACACGCTGTTCAAGTCCGCCCGGGCCCAGGCCCGTGGGCTCGCCGCCGACACCTACGGGCTGGTGCTGCTGCGCGGCGGCATCATCCTGGTCGTCGCCCTCGTCCTGACGGCGCTGGCGAATCAAAACCGCAACCCGAACCCGAACTTCGTGATCCAGGGCATCCCGTGGGCCGCCTCGATCCCCATCTCGCTGATGATCGTCTGCACGATCGTGTTGACGAAGACGACGTGGGGCCGGCACCTGTTCGCCACCGGCGGCAACACCGAGGCCGCCCGACGCGCCGGCATCGACGTCGTGCACATCCGGGTGAGCGCGTTCGTGGCGTCGTCGTCGTTCGCCGCGCTGGGCGGGATCTTCCTCGCCTCCTACCAGAGCAGCGTCTCGCTCGACCTCGGCGCCGGCAACATCCTGCTGTTCTCCGTCGCTGCTGCCGTCATCGGCGGCACGTCACTGTTCGGCGGGCGGGGCAAGGCACGCGACGCCATCATCGGTGCGCTCGTCATCGTCATCATCCCGAACGGCATCCTGTTGCGTCCGAGTCTGCCGGCGCAGTACCAGAACGTGATCACCGGCCTGGTGCTGCTTGTTGCGGCCGCGGTCGACGCGCTCTCCCGCCGCCGTTCGCGGGCCCGGTAGGCGGCGTACGCACCGTGGCGGTGCGGCACCCGTCCGCAGCGCGGCCGGACACGATCCGTCGGCACAATCTGTCGCTGATGCTGACGCACCTGCATCACGACGGCGCGCTGACCCGAGCAGAGCTCACCCAGCGCCTCGGCGTGAGCCGCTCGACCGTCGGCGCGCTGGTGGCCGATCTGACGCTGCTGGGACTGGTCGAGGAACTGGTGCCCACCGGCGGCGCGGGCGTCGGCCGCCCGTCGCACGTCGTCGGGCCGAACTCACGCGGGCCGATCGTGATCGCCGTGGACGTCGACGTCACGCACGTGACACTCGCGGCCATCCGGCTGGGCGGGTCGGTGCTGTTGCGCGAGGAGGTCGCGCTGCGCGACGCCGGCAACACCCCTCAGGCGGTCGCTGCGCTGGTCGCCGAGGCCGTGCCGCGACTGTGCGCCGGCGATCAGCACGGCCCCGTCGCGCCGGTGGGCATCGGCGTCAGCGTGCCGGGCACCGTCGACCGCGACACCGGTCGGGTCGGCGTGGCGCCCAACCTGGGTTGGCACGATGCACCGCTCGGGACGCTGCTGCGCGAGCGCATCCCGCAGGCGCCACCGATCATCGTCGGCAACGACGCTGACCTCGCTGTCATCGCCGAACACCACCGTGGCAGCGTGCGCGACTGCGACGACGTCGTCTTCCTGCTCGGCCGCGCCGGTGTCGGTGCCGGCGTGATCGTCGGTGGCGTGCCGCTGCGCGGGCACGACGGGCATGCCGGAGAGATCGGCCACAACGTCGTCGACTCCCGCGGCCCCCGGTGTCACTGCGGCAAGAACGGCTGCATCGAGACCTACATCGGCGACGGCGCGCTGCTCGCGCTGGCCGGTCACCCGGGCGAGCCGACGGACGCCGCCGTCGAGGCCGTGTTCGCCCGGGCGCGCGACGGTGAAGCGACGGCGCTGGCCAGCGTTCGGGCGATCGCCGAGCCGCTCGGCCGGGCGATCGCCGACCTGGTCAACACGCTGAACCCGCAGCGGGTGGTCATGGGCGGCTCGCTCGCCCTGCACCTCGAGATCGCCCGGCCGGAGATCGAGCAGGCGCTCGGCGGGTATGCCCTCGAGCTGCACGGCCGGACAGTGCAGCTCGTCGCGCCGGCCCTCGGTGCCGACTCGGCCCTGCTCGGCGCCGCAGAGGCCGCGTTCGCCCCGCTGCTCAACGATCCGCTGGCGACCATGTCGGCGCTCGCCAGCTGACACCGCTCCCCTCCCCGACTCGTTGAGTGGTCACTTCGGGGCTGAGTGGTCGCGCACAGGTCACCACTCAGCGCGCAACTGACCACTCGACGCTGCCTCGCTGCCACCCTGCCGTGGAATGGTTTATCGGCGGGCAGGCGTCCTCAGTCGACGCCGGCGGCCTGGCGTTCGAACTGCGTGCGGTAGAGGTCGGCGTACAGGCCGTTCGCGGCCAGCAACTCCTCGTGCCGGCCGGACTCGACCACCCGTCCAGCCTCGAGGACGAGCACCAGATCGGCGTCGAGAATCGTCGACAACCGATGCGCGATCACCACCGAGGTCCGGCCGGTCAGCGCCCGTGCCAAGGCGTCCTGCACCGCGGCCTCACTCTCACTGTCCAGATGCGCGGTGGCCTCGTCGAGGATGACGATCTCGGGCTGCTTGAGCAGCAGCCGGGCGATCGCGAGGCGGGCCTTCTCCCCGCCGGACAGCCGGTAGCCGCGATCGCCGACGAGCGTGTCCAGCCCGGCAGGCAGGCTGCGGACGAGCGCACCGATCTGTGCGGCGTCCAGGGCCTGCCACAGCTGTGCCTCGTCGGCCTGCGGTGCGGCGTACGCCAGGTTCGCGCGCACCGTGTCGTGGAACATGTGGGCCTCCTGGCTCACCACACCGATCCGGTCGTGCAGCGACTGCTGGGTCACGGTGCGCACGTCCCGGCCGCCGACGAGCACCTGTCCCGACGACACGTCGTAGATGCGCGGCACCAGCTGACTGATCGTCGTCTTGCCCGCGCCGGACGGCCCGACGAGCGCGACCAACTGCCCGGGGCGCGCCTCGAACGACACGCCGTGCAGTACCTCGGGCGGCGTGCCCGTGTCGAGCACGGCGACGTCCTCCAGCGAGGCGAGCGAGACGTCGTCGGCGGCGGGATAGGCGAAGTGCACGTCGCGGAACTCGATACTGCGCGCGCCGGCGCCGAGCTCCACCGCGTCCGGCGCGTCGTCGATCATCGGCCGCAGGTCCAGCACCTCGAAAACGCGGTCGAAGCTCACCAGCGCGCTCATGACGTCGACCCGCGCGTTGGACAGCGCCGTTAGCGGGCCGTACAACCTGCTCAGCAACAGCGCCAACGTGACCACGGTGCCGGCGTTCAGCGTGCCGTGCACGGCGTACCACCCGCCGAGGCCGTAGACGAGCGCCTGGGCGAGCGCGGCGACGAGGGTGAGCGAAACGAAGAACGCGCGCCCGTACATCGCCGACGTGACGCCGATGTCGCGCACCCGGGCCGCGCGCGAGCGGAAGGACTCATCCTCGGCATCGGGTCGGCCGAACAGCTTGACCAACAGGGCACCGGCCACGTTGAACCGCTCGGTCATCGTCGCGTTCATCGACGCGTTGAGGTTGTAGGACTCGCGGGTGATGGCCTGCAACCGCCGCCCGATGCGCTGGGCGGGGAACACGAACAACGGCAGCATCACGACCGAGATGAGCGTGATCGGCCAGGACAGCGTGAACATCACCGCAGCCGTGAGTACCAGGCTGACCAGGTTCGACACGAGCCCGGACAGCGTCGAGGTGAACGCCTGCTGCGCGCCGAGGACGTCGTTGTTCAACCGACTGACCAGTGCACCGGTCTGGGTCCGGGTGAAGAACGCCAGCGGCATCCGCTGCACGTGGTCGAAGACGGCGGTGCGCATGTCGTAGATCAGGCCCTCGCCGATGCGCGCGGAGTACCAGCGTTGGGTGAACGACAGGCCGGCGTCGACGAGCGCCAGCGCCGCGATCACGAGTGCGATGTCGACGACGGCGGAGGCGGGGGCGTGTCGGGTGATGTCGTTGACGACCCGGCCGGCCAGCACCGGTGTCGCCACCCCGATCAGCGCGTCGCCGGTGATCAGCACCAGGAAGACGACCAGGTTCCGGCGGTACGGCGTCGCGAACCGCAGCACGCGCCGCCAGGTGCCCTTCGGGACCGAGCCCACCTCGCCGCGACGGCGCATCGAACTCAGCGCGCGCCAATGGCCCGTTCCGTCCATGGACATCGTTCACCTCCGCGGTTGGCTCAACCGGTTCACCCGGGGGGCTTGTTCCGCGCTCAGTCCTCGGCGTCGAGGCCGGCCAGCGTGCGCAACCGCCGGTACTGGGCGTCGCGTTCGGCGGCCTGCTGTTCGACCTGTGTGCGCCGCATCGCCCCGGCGAGGAGTGCTTTCGTCTCCGCTGCCGCGTCGCGGTCGACGGCCAACAGCGCGCGCACGGTGTGCTCGATGGCTGCGTCGAGACCTTCGACGGCGACCATTCGCGAGGCCAGGCCGATGTCCACCGCCTCGACCGCGCCGACCCGTCGGCCGGTCAGGCAGATCTCGGCGGCCCGCGAGTACCCGACGAGGTCGACGAGACGCTTGGTGCCGCCGAGGTCGGGCACGATGCCCAGGGACGGTTCGGCCATGGTGAACTGCGCGTCATCGGCCACGATGCGGATGTCGGCGCCGAGGGCGAGCTGGAAACCGCCCCCGATCGCATGGCCGTGCACCGCGGCGACGCTGACCAGGTCGGCGCGCGAGGACCAGTCGAAGGCGTCCTGCCATTCGGCGATGCGCGCGGTGGCCTCGTGCTGCGGCAGCGCGGGCAGGCTGCGGATGCCGTGTTCGGCATCGGCGAACAGGGCGCGGTCCAGGCCCGCGGAGAAGGCCCGCCCTTCGCCGCGCAGCACGACGACCCGGATGTCGCCGGGCAGGTCCCGCCGGGCGCGGGTCAGCGCGGCCCACATGGTGGGGCTCTGCGCGTTCAGCTGATCCGGCCGGGAGAGGGTTACCACGGCCGAGCCACGCAGCGGGTCGGCGTCGGCCAGGTGCAGGTCGACCCGGAAGCCCGCCTGTGGGTCGATCTCCAGCGTTGTCACGCAATCAGGCTAGTGACCGCACGACAGCTCGTGGGCACCGCGTGCGGTGCCCACGAGCCGACGCTCGTGCGGGCGCGCTACTTCTTGGCGCGGGTCTTGGCCGCGGCCTTCGACCGCGTTGCACCGCCCCGACCGCGCAGGGTCACGCCGGACTCCGAGAGCACCCGGTGGACGAAGCCGTAGGAACGTCCGTGGCTGTCCGCGAGCTCACGAATGCTGCGGCCCTTGTCGTACTGCTTCTTCAACTCGCTGGCGAGCTTGTTCCGCTCGGATCCGGTGATCCGCGCGCCCTTCTTCAGTGTGGCCATGGTCCCCTCGCGTTCCGCTGCCGCGCCTGTGCTGTCCACAGGCAATGTCTCCGGCAATTTCGGTTGCCCAAGCAACCTTAGATGTGTTGATAGCAGTGATCGAACTAGTTGCGCAAGATCGACTGATCAGTTACTGCGCTCTTTTGATCACAGCGCCACGTCGCACTCGGAAAAAACTGTGATCAAGGGCTGCGTACTGGCCATTTCGTGCCGTATGCGCCAGACCGGCTGCGGCGCGTCCGATACACGACGCGCGTCAGGCCAGGGTGATCAGGTCAGCTAGTTCGGCGCTCCACGAGTCCTCCACGCCATCCGGCAGCAGGATCACTTTCTCCGGGTCCAACGCCTCGACGGCGCCCTCGTCGTGCGTCACCAGCACGATCGCGCCGGTGTACGTGCGCAGTGCATCGAGCACCTGATCCCTGCTGACCGGGTCCAGGTTGTTCGTCGGCTCGTCGAGCAACAGGACATTCGCGGCGCCCGTCACCAGCATGGCCAGCGCCAGCCTCGTCTTCTCACCGCCGGAGAGCACACCAGCCGGTTTGTCCACGTCGTCGCCGCTGAACAGGAAGGCGCCGAGGATCTTGCGCAACTCGGTGTCGTTGAGATCAGACCGGCCGACGCTGGACGCGGACGTGCGCATGTTCTCCAGCACGGTGCGGTCGTGGTCGAGCGTCTCGTGCTCCTGCGCGTAGTAGCCGAGCCGCAGTCCGTGGCCCGCGCGCACCTCGCCGGTGTCCGCGGCTTCGATGCCGGACAGCAGCCGCAGCAACGTGGTCTTGCCGGCTCCGTTGAGCCCGAGTACCACGACGCGCGCGCCGCGATCCACCGCGAGATCGACGTCGGTGAACACCTCGAGCGAGCCGTAGGACTTCGACATCCCCTGGGCAGTGAGCGGGGTACGCCCGCACGGCGCCGGTGCGGGAAAGCGCAGCCGCGCCACCTTGTCGTGCACGCGGACCGCCTCCAGGCCGCCGGCCAGCGCGTCTGCGCGCCGCAGCATCTGCTGGGCCGCGCGTGCCTTGGTGGCTTTGGCCCGCATCTTGTCCGCCTGGCCACGCAATGACTCGATCTTGCGTTCAGCGTTGGCGCGCTCACGGTGCCGGCGCCGCTCGTCGGCTTCGCGCTGCTTGAGGTACGTCTGCCAGCCGACGTTGTACGCGTCGACCACGGACCGGTTCGCGTCGAGGTACCAGACCTTGTTGACCACCGCGTCGAGCAGCCCGACATCGTGACTGATGAGGACCAGGCCGCCGGTGTGCTGGCGCAGGAAGTCGCGCAGCCAGGCGATCGAGTCTGCGTCGAGGTGGTTGGTGGGTTCGTCGAGCAGCAGCGCCGTGGGTTCGGCACCGGAATCGGCGAACAGGATGCGGGCGAGCTCGACACGGCGGCGCTGCCCACCGGACAACGTCTCCAGCTGCTGTGCCAGCACGCGTTCGGGCAGGCCCAGGTTCGCGCAGATCCGCGCCGCCTCGCTCTCGGCGGCATATCCGCCCCGCGCCGTGAACTGTTCCTCCAGCGCGCCGTAGCGGCGGAGCAGGGCGTCGTCGTCCGGCCGTTCGGCCAGTTCGACCTGCGTCTTGGCGATGTCGGTGACGAGCACGTCGAGGCCGCGGGCCGACAGCACGCGGTCCCGGGCCAGCACCTGCAGGTCACCGGTACGCGGATCCTGTGGCAGGTAACCGACCGGGCCGGTGCGCTCCACGCGGCCGGCGTGCGGCAGCGTCTCGGCGGCGAAGGTGCGCAGCGTGGTGGTCTTGCCGGCGCCGTTACGCCCGACCAGGCCGATGCGGTCGCCGGGCTGCACGCGCAGCGTCGTCGGTTCGAGCAGGATGCGCGCGCCCGCACGCAGCTCGAGGTCGTGGGCAGTGATCATTGCGAAAGCTCCTGGGGCGACGAGGACAGACGGGTGGCGCCGAACGGGCCACGTCAGCTGTGCGCCTGGATCACCACGTCATCCAGGGTAACGCGAGCACCAGTACGCGCCTTCCCACCCGCGATGGTCGCGATTGCGGCGGAAATCGCGACCATCCCGGGTGGGAAGACGTTTATGGGGTTCAGGTGAAGGCGCTCTCACCGGTGATCGAGCGGCCGACGATCAGCGTGTTGATCTCCCGAGTGCCCTCGTAGGAGTACAGCGCCTCCGCGTCGTTGAAGAAGCGGGCCATGCCGTACTCGAGCAGGATCCCGTTGCCGCCCATGACCTCGCGCGCCAGCGCGACGCTCTCGCGCAGGCGGGTCGTGCAGAACGACTTGACCAGCGCGCCCTGCTCGTCGCGGAACACACCTTCGTCCTGCAGCTGCGAGCCACGTGCGGCCATGCCGAGAGCGGCGGACAGATTGGCGAGGATCGTCGCGAGATGGTCCTGGATCAGCTGGAACCCGGCGATGGGCCGGCCGAACTGGATGCGGTCCTTGGCGTACTGCACGACGACCTCGTAGACGCCGGTCATGACGCCCACCGCGCTCCAGGCCACGCTGCCGCGGGTGCTGCGCAACACCGCATTCGTGTCGTTGAAGGAGTTCGCGTTCTGCAGCCGGTTCGCCTCCGGCACCCGGACGCCGTCGAAGGTCAGGTCGGCGTTCTGCGTGATGCGCAGAGCCAGCTTGTTCTCCATCTTCGTTGCGGCGAAGCCGGGCATGTCTTTCTCCACGACGAACGCCTTGACCTGATCGTCGGCGACATCGCGTGCCCACACCACGATCAGGTCGGCGAAGGTGCCGTTGCCGATCCAACGCTTGGCGCCGTCGATGACCCACTCGTCGCCGTCGCGCCGTGCGGTGGTCTCCAGGCCGCCGGCGACGTCCGAGCCGCCGTGCGGTTCGGTCAGCCCGAAGGCGCCGATCTTGTCCAGCCGCCGCATGGCCGGCAGCCACCGCTCGCGCTGCTCGTCCGAGCCGCACTGGTGGATGCTGCCCATCGCCAGCCCGCTGTGCACGCCGTAGAAGGACGCGAACGAGGCGTCGATGCGCGCAATTTCCAGGCCGACGAAGCCGGACAGCAGGCGGCGGCGCGCCGGCCGCTCGGACATGTCCAGCGCCAGCCCCATGATGTCGAGACCCGCGACCTTCGGGATGAGGTCGTGCGGGAACTCCGCGCGCGCCCAGTGATCGTCGACTACCGGAGCCAGGTGCTCCTCGAGCCAGTCGCGCAGGCCGCCGAGCAGCTCGACCTCCGTGTCGTCGAGCAGGCTGCGGTAGGTGAAAAGGTCGGTGTCGACGTCGGCGCGCGCGCCGGGGATGAGCTCACGGGTCACTCCGTCACTCTAGGGACTGTCAACGCAGCCGATGCGCGGCGAGCCGGTCGTCCGCGCTGCGGGAGCGCTTGGTACCGGGTGAGCGCGGCAAGTCGATCTTCGCGACCGCGCTGACCCGGTACCAAGCGTGGCTTCCTGCGGTGAGCGACCGCGTTCAGGCCGGCTAACGCGGCGGATGCGCGGCAAGCCAGTCGTCCGCGCGCCGCCGGGATGCGCGGCACAACCAGGCGTCCTGCACCACCTCGGCCAGCTCCGTGCGGGTCAGCTCGGCGAGCCGGCTGGCACGCACGAGCACCGAGGTGTGGCCGTCGAAGTGCGCGGTGGTGAAGAACGGCGTGCTCGTGTCCTGCACCAGCGCCTGCTTGTCCGCTTCCGACGGCACCCACAGGACGATGACGTCGGAGTACCGCTCCTTCGTGACCGGATCGACCGCGTCCGGGCGGGGATTGCGGAAGAAGACGAACGACTTGCCGCCGACCGCGTACACGGTGACGCCGCTGTCGTAATGGGTGACGACGCTGTGCGGCATGGCCGCCGCCAGTTCGTGGACGTCGTCGGCCGTCGCGCGCCGCTCGCGTGCGGACACGACGCCGGCCTGGACTCAGACGTTGAAGCCGAGGGCGCGCAACTGCTCGCGGCCGTCGTCGGTGATCTTCTCCGGCCCCCACGGGGGCATCCACACCCAGTTGATCTTCACGTCGACCGCCAACGGGGTGGGACCGCCGGTGAGCGCGGAGTGCGCCTGGTCCTCGATGACGTCGGTCAGCGGGCACGCCGCGGAGGTCAGGGTCATGTCCACCGTGACGACCCGGCCGGCATCGGAGTCGTCGACACGGATGTCGTAGATGAGCCCGAGGTCGACGACGTTGATGCCGAGCTCCGGGTCGACGACGTCGCGCATGGCCTCGTCGAGGTCGTCGCGCGACGGAATCGCTGTCTCTGTCACTGCGTCTCCTTCTCGAGCGCTTCGCTCACGGCACTCTTCATCGCCATCCAGCCGAGCAGCGCGCACTTGACGCGCGCCGGGTACTTCGAAACGCCCTCGAACGCGACGGCGTCCTCGAGCTCGTCCTCGTCGGCCTCGCTCAGCTCAGCCGTACCGCGCGACTGCATGAGGCCGAGGAACTTCGTCTGCAACTGCAGCGCGTGGTCGACCGAGCCGCCGCTGACGAGCTCGCTCATCACCGACGTCGACGCCTGGCTGATCGAGCAGCCCTCGCCGTCCCAGCCAAGCTCGGCGACGTTGCCGTCGACGAGCTTGACCCGCAGCGTCACTTCGTCGCCACAGGTCGGGTTGACGTGGTGCACCTCGGCATCGAACTCGCTCGGCAAAACGTGGTGCTGCGGGTTCTTGTAGTGGTCGAGGATGATCTGCTGGTACATCGACTCCATCGAGGCGGTCACGCGAAAACCTCCTTGACCTTTCGAACACCGGCGACAAGCGCGTCGACCTCATCCAGCGTGTTGTAGATGCCGAACGACGCCCGCGTGGTGGCCGGCACGCCGTAGCGCACGCACACCGGCCGCGCGCAGTGATGACCCGCACGCACCGCGATGCCCTGCTCGTCGAGCAGCTGGGCGACGTCGTGCGGGTGCACGCCCGGGACGACGAACGAGATCGTGGCGCCGCGCTCGACGTTGTGGGCCGGGCCGATGATGCGCAGGTCCGGGATGGAGCGCAGGCCCTCGAGGGCGGCCGCGGTGAGCTCGTGTTCGTGCGCGCGGATCGCGTCCTTTCCGATGCCGGTGACGTAATCGACGGCAGTGCCGAGCGCGACCGCCTGCGCGATCATCGGCGTGCCGGCCTCGAAGCGGTGCGGCGGCTCGGCGTAGGTCGAGCCCTCCATCGTCACGGTCTCGATCATCTCGCCGCCACCGAGGAACGGCGGCAGGTCCTTGAGCAGGTCGTAGCGGCCCCACAGCACGCCGACGCCGCTCGGACCGTAGAGCTTGTGCCCGGTGAAGGCGACGAAGTCCGCTCCGAGTGCCTGGACGTCGAGCGGTAGGTGCGGTGCCGATTGCGCGGCGTCGATGATCGAGTAGGCACCGACGGCCTTCGCCCGCGCGACGATGCGCTCGACCGGGTTGATGGTGCCCAGCGCGTTCGACTGATGGACGACGGACACGATCTTCGCGCGGTCGGTGATCACGTCGTCGATGGCGGACTCGACCAGCCGGCCGTCCTCGGTGAGTGGGATCCAGCGCAGCGTCGCGCCAGTGCGCTGCGCGAGCAGCTGCCACGGGACGATGTTGCTGTGGTGCTCCATCTCGGTGACCACGATTTCGTCGCCCGCACCGATGCGGAACCGCTCGGCGCCGAGGAACGTCGTCGCGTTGGAGAACGCGTAGGCGAGCAGGTTGAGCGCGGCGGTGATGTTCGCAGTGAAGACGATCTCGTCGCGCGACGGCGCGTTGAGGAAGGCGGCCACGGTGTCGCGGGCGGACTCGAACGCGTTCGTGGCCTCGCTGCCTAAGGTGTGCACGGCCCGCGACACGTTGGCGTAGTGGCGGGCGTAGAAGTCGGCCTCGGCGTCGATGACGGCCTGCGGCTTCTGCGCGCTGTTCGCCGAGTCGAGGTATACGAGCGGCTTGCCGTGCACCTCGCGGGCAAGGATCGGGAAGTCCTTGCGGATCGTCTCGACGTCGATACCTGTCATGACGCTCAGGCCTGAGCGGTCTCGTTGACGCCGAACCGCGCGTAGCCCTCGGTCTCTAGGCGGTCGGCGAGTTCCTTGCCGCCGGACTCAACGATCCGGCCGTCGAAGAACACATGCACCTGGTCGGGCTCGATGTAGCGCAGGATCCGCGTGTAGTGCGTGATCAGCAGGCTGCCGATGCCGGTCTCGCGCACCCGGTTGACGCCGGCGCTGACGACGCGCAGCGCGTCGACGTCCAGCCCGGAGTCGGTCTCGTCCAGGATGGCGATCTTGGGCTTGAGCAGCTCCAGCTGCAGGATCTCGTGCCGCTTCTTCTCGCCGCCGGAGAAGCCTTCGTTGACGCTGCGTTCGGCGAAGGCCTTGTCCATCTCCAGCGCCGACATGGCGGTGTTGACGTCCTTGACCCAGGTGCGCAGCTTCGGTGCCTCGCCGCGGGTCGCGGTGGCAGCGGTGCGCAGGAAGTTCGACACCGACACGCCCGGCACCTCGACCGGGTACTGCATGGCCAGGAAGAGCCCGGCGCGGGCGCGTTCGTCGACGGTCATCGCCAGCACGTCGGCGCCGTCCAGGGTGACCGCGCCACCGGTGACGGTGTACTTCGGGTGCCCGGCGATCGAGTACGCGAGCGTCGACTTGCCGGACCCGTTCGGCCCCATGATCGCGTGCGTCTCCCCGGAGTTCACGACGAGGTCGACACCCTTGAGGATCTCGGTGGTGTCGTCGCCCTCCCCCACGGTGACGTGCAGGTCGCGGATCTCCAACGTGCTCATTGCGATGCTTCCTCGTCCTCGTTCTCGGCGGCGAAGCCCAGACGGGCCTCGATCGCGGTCATCAGCTGGCGCTGCAGGTCCGGCACGCCGATCCGGTCGACGACGTCGGCGAAGAAGCCGCGCACGACCAGTCGTTGCGCCTCGTCGGCGGGGATGCCGCGCGACTGCAGGTAGAACAACTGCAGGTCGTCGAATCGTCCCGTGGCGCTCGCGTGTCCGGCGCCGGCGATCTCGCCGGTCTCGATCTCCAGGTTGGGCACCGAGTCGGCGCGCGCGCCGTCGGACAGCAGCAGGTTGCGGTTGAGCTCGTAGGTGCTGGTGCCGGTCGCCGCCGGCCGGATGCGGACGTCGCCGATCCAGACGGTGCGCGCCGACTCGCCGAGCAGCGCGTTCTTGTACAGCACGTCGGACGTGCAGTTGGGCACGTCGTGGTCGACGAACAACCGGGTCTCGAAGTGCTGGCCGTCGCCGGCGAAGCTGACACCGAGCAGTTCGGCGCGCCCGCCCGGTCCGGCGAAGCGGACGGTCGGCACGATCCGCACGATCGACCCGCCCAGCGTCACGTTCGTGAACCGGTAGCTGGCGTCGCGGCCGACCGACGCGGCGTAGGACGACAGCTGCACCGAGCCCTCGTCGCAGGAGTTGACCGACACGACGGAGAGCGCCGCGCCGTCGCCCAGCACGAACTCGATGTTGGCAGCGACCTGCAGCGAGCCGCGGTGGTCGATGACGAGCGTCGCGCGGGCGTTCGCACCCACCTCGACGACGTGGTGCGTGTACGCACGCCCGCTGATGCCCTTGCGGGTGAGCACGATCGGTGCGTCCAGCTCGGCATTCGCGTCGACGCGCACGTGTAGCCCGCGCCGCGCATTCGCCATGGCCAGCGCGCTGACGCGGTCGGCCGGGGTCAGTGCGGTGCCGAACGCGTCCAGCGTCGACGGATCGACGACGTCGACGTGCGCGCCGGCGGGCACGGACTCGTCGCCGTCGATGATGCCGTCGGGCTCGAAGGGCTCGAAGAACTCGCTGATCTTGCGCAGCGGGGTGAACCGCCAGTCCTCCTGCGCGGTGGACGGGATCGGGAAGTCGTCCGGATTGCGGGAGGTGAACCGTTCAGCGGGCGAGCCAGTCTTCCCGAGCGTGACTTCCCGCTCGGTCGTTGCTGTCATCGGTTAGCCCACTGCTCCTTCCATCTGCAGTTCGATCAGCCGGTTGAGCTCGAGCGCGTACTCCATCGGCAGCTCCCGCGCGATCGGCTCGACGAAGCCGCGGACCACCATGGCCATGGCCTCGTCCTCGGACAGGCCGCGGCTCATCAGGTAGAACAGCTGATCCTCGCTGACCTTCGACACCGTTGCCTCGTGACCCATGGAGACGTCGTCCTCGCGGACGTCGACGTAGGGGTAGGTGTCCGAGCGACTGATCTCGTCGACGAGCAGGGCGTCGCACTTGACCGTCGACGCGCTGTGGTGGGCGCCCTTGTTCACCTGCACGAGACCGCGATAGGACGTGCGACCGCCGCCGCGCGCCACCGACTTGGAGATGATCGTCGAGGACGTGTGCGGCGCCAGGTGCAGCATCTTGGCGCCGGCGTCCTGGTGCTGGCCCTCGCCGGCGAACGCGATCGAGAGAACCTCGCCCTTGGCGTGCTCGCCGGTCAGCCAGACGGCCGGGTACTTCATGGTCACCTTGGAGCCGATGTTGCCGTCGACCCACTCCATGGTGGCGCCGGCCTCGGCCTTGGCCCGCTTGGTGACGAGGTTGTAGACGTTGTTCGACCAGTTCTGGATGGTCGTGTAGCGGCAGCGGCCGCCCTTCTTCACGACGATCTCGACGACGGCCGAGTGCAGCGAGTCCGAGCTGTAGATCGGCGCGGTGCAGCCCTCGACGTAGTGCACGTAGGCGTCCTCGTCGACGATGATCAGCGTGCGCTCGAACTGGCCCATGTTCTCGGTGTTGATCCGGAAGTAGGCCTGCAGCGGGATCTCGACATGCACGCCCTTGGGCACGTAGATGAACGAGCCGCCGGACCACACCGCCGAGTTGAGTGCGGAGAACTTGTTGTCACCCGAGGGGATGACCGAGCCGAAGTACTCCTGGAACAGCTCCGGGTGCTCCTTGAGGCCGGTGTCGGTGTCCATGAAGATGACACCCTTGCTCTCGAGCTCCTCGTTGATCTGGTGGTAGACCACCTCGGACTCGTACTGCGCAGCGACGCCGGAAACCAGGCGCTGCTTCTCCGCCTCGGGGATGCCGAGCTTGTCGTAGGTGGACTTGATGTCGGCGGGCAGGTCGTCCCAGCTCGCCGCCTGCTTCTCGGTCGAGCGGACGAAGTACTTGATGTTGTCGAAATGAATGCCGGACAGGTCCGACCCCCAGTTCGGCATCGGCTTCTTGTCGAAGATGCCCAGCGCTTTCAGGCGGTGGGCGAGCATCCACTCGGGCTCGCTCTTCTTCGCCGAGATGTCGCGCACGACGGCCTCGCTCAGCCCACGCTGGGCGCTCGCGCCTGCGACGTCGGAGTCCGACCAGCCGAAGCCGTACCGGCCCAACGCGTCGATCTGCTCGTCCTGCGTGAGCGGGGTGGTGCGTTCGGGTGCAGTGGTCATGCGGGGTTCCTTCCGGAACGTGCGGGTGCTGACTCGGCTGGTGGTCGTAGCGGCTCGGACACGCTCGCCGGCGGCGGGCGCAGCGGGACGTGCGTGGTGCAGACGCCGTCGCCGTGCGCGATCGTGGCCAGACGCTGGGCGTACGTGCCCAGCACCTGCTCGAACGCGCGCGTCTCGGCCTCGCACAGCTGTGGGAACTCGGCGGCCACGTGCGCCACCGGGCAGTGGTGCTGGCACACCTGCACGCCCTGCGGCTGCCCGTCGGGTCCGGGAACAGCCTGCGTCGTCGAAGCGTAGCCATGTGCGGTGAGCGCCTGTGCCATGGCGTCGGCACGTGTGGCGAGCGGCGCACTCGCACCGCCCGCACGTTGCTCGGCCTCGGCGACGCCGTGGCGCAACCGCTGCGCCAGGGTGGCCGCCCGGTGCTCGGCGAACGCGGTGACGGCGGCCTCGCCGCCGGACTCGCGCAGGTAGTGCAGCGCCGTGCTGGCGAGGTCGTCGTAGGCATGGGGGAACGCGGCGCGCCCACGGTCGGTCAGCGCGTAGGCACGTGCCGGGCGACCGCGACCACGGTGTGCGGACGGGCGTGGGTCGCGCTCGGCGAGTACGCCGTCGGCGACGAGGGCGTCGAGGTGACGACGCACGGCCGCCGCGGACAGCCCGAGCTGCTCGCCCAACGCCGCCGCCGTCTGCGGACCGCGTTCGAGCACGAGACGGGCGACGGCGTCGCGGGTGCGATCGGCCTGCCGCGCACCCTCGTCGTGCCCCGCCGCGAATTTCACAACACCATTATGACCTATTTCGGCGCGGTGTTCACACCCGTCACGGTACGTTTCCCCGGTGCTGTACCGGACCCTCGAGCTGACCCTGGCGCCTGCACTGCGCGCCGTGTACCGGCCGGAGGTCAGCGGCGCGTCGCACGTGCCCTCGCAGGGCCCGGTAATCCTCGCCGCGAACCACGTGTCGTTCGCCGACGAGTTCTTCATCCCGCTGGGCGCGCGCCGGCAGGTCTGCTACTTCGCGAAGGCTGAGTACTTCACCACACCCGGCATCCGCGGCCGCGTGATGGCCGCGTTCTTCCGTGGGATGGGTCAGGTACCGGTGGCGCGCACCGACGTCCGCTCGGCCGCGAGTGTGATCGACATCGGCGTGGAGGTCCTCGGCGAGGGCCGCGCGCTCGGCATCTTCCCCGAGGGCACCCGCTCCCCCGACGGCCGGCTGCACAAGTTCCGCACCGGCGTGGCCCGGCTCGCGATCCGCAGCGGTGCTCCGGTGGTGCCGGTGGGGCTGGTCGGCACCCGCGAGGTGCAGCCGCCGGGCGACCGGCGCTGGCATCGCGCCCCGGTCGCCATGCACTTCGGACCGGTACTTGAGTTCGGCCACCTGGCCGCGCAGGAACGCAGCGCCCGCGTGCTGCGCGACGTCACCGAGACGATCCGCGAGTGCGTGCAGGACCTGTCCGGCCAGGACTACCTCGACTCGTACGCCTCCAGCGTCAAGACCGCGCTGTGACCCGCGGCCCCGCGAGGTCACACCGGCCGGCGCTGCACGCCTGATCCCCGCACGCGATTCCTAGACTTGCATCGTGCCCGCGGACCCTGCCGTCGAGATCGTCGATCTCGTCAAGGCGTACGGGCCGCGGCGCGCGGTCGACGGCGTGAGCTTCACCGTGCCGCGCGCGGCCGTGCTCGCGCTGCTCGGGCCGAACGGCGCCGGCAAGACGACCACGGTGGAGATCTGCGAAGGGTTCCGTCGCCCGGACGCCGGGACGGTGCGGGTGTTGGGCCTGGATCCCACCCGTGACGCCGCCGCGCTGCGTCCGCGCGTCGGCGTGATGCTGCAGGCCGGCGTCGGCGGGTACACCGCAGCCAGCGCGCAGGAGCTCGTGCGGCTGTTCGCGTCGTACGCGGCCCGCCCGCAGGACGCCGCGCAGCTCTTGGACACGGTCGGGCTGACCGATGTCGCATCGACGCCCGTGAAGCGGCTCTCCGGCGGCCAGCAGCAGCGGTTGTCGCTTGCCCTCGCGCTGGTGGCGCGGCCCGAGCTCGTGTTCCTCGACGAGCCGACGGCCGGCATGGACCCTCAGTCGCGGCGCCGGACCTGGGAACTCATCCGCACGCTGCGGACCGACGGCGTGAGCGTCGTGCTGACGACGCATCTTCTCGACGAGGCCGAGCAGCTCGCGGACACCGTGGTCGTGATGGACGCGGGCCGGATCGTCGCGCAGGGTTCGCCGGCCGAACTCACGCGATCGGGCGCCGAGGGGCAGTTGCGCTTCCGCGCCGTGGCGCAGCTGCCCGTCGACCAGCTCGTCGACGTCCTGCCGCCCGGGACGAAGGCGCAGGAGGAGCTGCCCGGCCGCTACGTCGTCATCGGCGAGGTGACCCCGGACCTGATCGCGACGGTCACGACGTGGTGCGCGGGCCAGCGCGTGCTCGTGGAGAACCTGAGCGTCGAGCGCCGCAGCCTGGAGGACGTGTTCCTCGACCTCACCGGCCGTGAGGTGCGGGCATGAGCGACGC
>NZ_CAXTQF010000016.1:46403-59676 GCF_964246335.1 uncultured Jatrophihabitans sp.
TCGCGGAGCGAATCGAGAGATCATGAGCGACGCTCGCGGAGCGAATCGAGAGATCATGAGCGACGCTCGCGGAGCGAATCGAGAGATCGTGAGCGACGCTCGCGGAGCGAATCGAGAGATCGTGAGCGACGCGCCGACCTTCACGCCGGAACCGGCGGCGGCTTCGCGCGGTCAGATGCTGCGCGCGCAGACGGTGATGGAGTTCAAGCTGTTGCTGCGCAACGGCGAGCAGGTCGGGTTGACCTTGCTGATCCCGATCCTGCTGCTGTTCTTCTTCAACCTGCCGCTGCTCTACTCGCTCGGCACGCCTCGGCGCATCGATTTCGTGGCCCCGAGCATCGTCACGCTGGCGGTGATGTCCGCGGCGTTCACCGGGCTGGCGATCGGCACCGGTTTCGAGCGCAAGTACGCCGTGCTCAAGCGCCTCGGCGCCACGGCGCTGCCGCGCTCGGTGCTGATCCTCGGCAAGACACTTGCCGTGCTGCTGCTGGAGATCGTGCAGCTGGCGCTGATCTGCGGGTTCGCCTACCTGTTGCAGTGGCAGCCGCACGGCAACCCGTTCGCGGCGCTGCTGCTGGTGGTGGTCGGCACCGTGGCGTTCGGCGGCCTCGGGCTGCTGATCGCGGGCACGCTGCGCGCGGAGATCACGCTCGCCGCTGCCAACCTCGTGTGGCTGGTGCTGCTGTTCGCCGGCGGGATCGCGATCCCGCTGGACCGCTTCGGCGGCGCAGCGCGGGACGTGCTCCAGTACCTGCCGTCGGCAGCGCTGTCCGACGGCCTGCACGCGGTGTGGCAGCACGGCGCAGGCCTGCCCGTGCGCGACACGCTGACGCTGCTGGTGTGGGCGGCGGTCGCGGTGCCGGCCGCGGCCCGCTGGTTCCGCTGGGAGTGACCGTCCGGTCGCCGTCGTCTGGACCCGGCGATTCCTGGTACCGCCCGGGCGCGGCTGGAACGGCTGTCTCACCGCGTCGGCGCGGTACCAAGACGACGCAGGCCGGAGGAGTGACGGCGAACCGGCGGCCCGGTGCCCGCGCCTAGAATCATGGCGTGACCCGCGCAGCGCTTCGCCCGCCCCCGGCGGCCGAAGCGCCGACCGGCACCCGAGTGCGCTGGCTGCCCGGATGGTTGCAAACGGCGGCGGCGCTACGCCGGCTCGCGCTGGCCTCGGTGGTCGCCAATGTGGCCATCGTCGTCACCGGCGGAGCGGTACGCCTGTCCGATTCCGGTCTGGGCTGCCCCACCTGGCCGCGCTGCACCGACTCGTCCCTGACGCCGACGAAGCAGTACGCGGTGCACGGCATCATCGAATTCACCAACCGGCAGCTGACGATCGTGCTCGCGGTTATCGCCGTCGCCACCTGGCTCGTCGCGATGGCGCGCCGGCGCGAGCGCGCCCTGGCCACGGGGGCAGCGCTCGGCGTCCCCGCGCAGGCGGTGCTCGGCGGCCTGACCGTGCTCACCCACCTCAACCCGTGGCTCGTCGCCGGGCATTTCCTGCTATCGATGGCGATCATCGCCGTGACGTTCGTGCTGTGGTCGCGGCTGCGCGACACCGACGCCCCGGCCCGCGCTGCGGCCGCGCCCGGCGCCGTGCTGCTGGTGCGCGCCGTGCTCGCCGTCGCGGCGGCCACGCTCGTCATCGGCACCGTCGTCACCGGCAGCGGACCGCACGCCGGCGACAAGTCCGCCGACGGCACCGTGCACCGCACCGGCCTGCAGGTGTCGTCGATGGCACAGCTGCACGCCGATTCCGTGTGGGTGCTGGTCGGGTTGACGGTCGGCGTGCTCGCCCTGCTGTACGCGCTGGGCGCAGCCCCCGCCGCGCGACGGGCGGCGGCGGTACTGCTCGGCGTCGAACTCGCGCAGGGCGTGATCGGTTACACGCAGTACTTCCTGCACGTGCCGCCACTACTCGTGGGGTTGCACATGTTCGGCGCCTGCCTCGTGTGGTTGGCGGCGCTGCAGTTGGCCTGGCTGATGCCCGCGGCAGCGCGACCGCTCAGAACAGCTGGCTGATCGCGTAGATCACCAGCCCGGCAAGGGCGCCGACCACGGTGCCGTTGATCCGGATGAACTGCAGATCCCGGCCCACCTGCAGCTCGAGGCGGCGGCTCGTCTCCTGGGTGTCCCAGCGGGCGACCGTGGTGGAGATGACGCCGGTCAGGTCGTCCGCGTAGTGGGTCACGACGTGGCCGGTGAGTCGCTGCAGCGCTTCGTCGACCTTCGCGCCGACGGTGGGGTCGTCGCGCAACACCTCGCCGGCGCGCACGGCGAGCGCCTCGGCGGAGCGGCGCAGGTCCGAGTCCGGATCGGCGGCGCCCTCGAGCACCAGTTGCTTGACCGTCCCCCACAGATTGGCCAGGTAGTCGCGCACACTGGGGTGGTCGAGCAGTTGCAGCTTGGCCGCCTCCACCCGCGCGCGCTGGTCCGGATCGTCACGCAAGCGCTGCGCGAACTCGCGCAGCTGCGTGTCGAAGCCGCGGCGCAGCGCGTGGTCGTCGTCGGCGATCACGTCGGCGAGCAATCGCTGCAGCACGCTGTAGCCCTTGGCGAACATCCGGTCGTCGACCCAGACGGGGACCCATTCCGGGCTCTCCTCGGCCAGCCGTTCGCGGAACACGGTTTGGTTCTGCTCAAGGAACGTGCGCGTGCCGCGCAGCACCGTACTCAGCGCCGCCTGGTGCTGCCCCGCGTCGCAGAGCGCGTCGATGATCCGCGCGAGCAGCGGCGAGATGTCCGACTCGCGCAGCCGCCGATCCGCGAAGCCCGCGACCGAGTCGCGCAGCTCGTCGTCGCGCAGCACCGTCGCCGTGCCGCTGATGACATTGCTCAGTTCCTGCGCCATGCGCTTCGCGTGCGCGGGATCGGCCAGCCACTCACCCACCCGCTGCGGCACGCGAGCGGCGGCCACCCGCTCGCTGACGATCTCCGTGGTCAGGAAGTACTGCTGGACGAAGCCGGCCAGGCCCTCGCCGATCTGGTCCTTCTTGCTGGGGATGATCGCGGTGTGCGGGATCGGCAGCCGCAGCGGGTGCCGGAACAGCGCGGTGACGGCGAACCAGTCGGCGAGCCCACCGACCATGGACGCCTCGGCCGCAGCTTGCAGGTAGCCCCAGCCGCCGTGGCCGTGCCCGACGGTGCGGCACACGACGTAGATCGCGGCCGCCACCACCAGCAGGGCACTCGCAGTGACCTTCATCCGGCGCAGGGCGGCGATCCGCTCGGCGGCGACCGGCGGGATCGGCGCCGCTGCGGACGGCGCACCCGGCGTGGGGGCCGGAGCGCTCGTCACGCGCGGGCCGCGATCGCCGCAGCGAACGTGGACAGCGCCGTGCTGCCGTCGTCGGCCGGCTTGGCGTGGCCGAAGAAGAGGGACGGCTCGGTGAGCTCAACCTCGACGACGACCGGGCCGGCCGCGCCCGGCAGCAGGTCGATCCGCGCGTAGAGCGGGGCGGCGCCGAAGCGGTCGCGTAATGCGCCGATGACGGCCGCCCCGACATCGAGCTGTGCTGCGTCCGGAGCACGCGCGCTGATGGTCTCCGGCACGAACGACTCGTAGCTGTGCAGCGCGTGCGCGGTGTCCGCGGGCAGCATCGGACCCTTGCGGATCGCATGGCTGAACCGGCCGTCGAAGTAGAGCAGTGCGGTCTCGCCGTCGGCGTCGACGCCCTCGAGGTACGGCTGGATCATCGCGGTACGCCCGGCACGTTGCAGCTCCTGCGCATGGGCGACCGCCGCATCGGCAGCACTGCGAGCGAAGCGGCCGGCCCCGCGCGAGCCGGCGCCGACGGACGGTTTGACGACGATCTCCGGCGCATCCGGAACAGTGACCTGCGCACCGGGCTCGGCGAACACGGTGGGCACCGTCGGCACGCCCGCGGTCGCGAGATCGCGGAGGTAGGTCTTGTCGGTGTTCCAGCCGACGACGTCAGCAGGATTCGCCACCCGCGACAGCGAGTTCACCCACTGCAGGAAGTCGGCACGCTGCGACGTGTAGTCCCACGTCGAGCGCAGGACGACCAGCGGGTCACCGGCCACGGGCTCCCAGCCCGTCCACGGCACCCACCGGGCCCGGACGTCGTGCCGCGCGAGTTCGGCCACCAGTCCCGCGTCGTCCTCGTGACCGGAAGGCAGATTCATACACGTCGCAAGCACCACATCTGACACGAAACGATCCTACGGACGGCACCGGTCGCCGCTCACCTACTGACGGATCGGGCATCCGCGTGTGATCATCTGCACGTCAACCGGACGGAGGCGACCATGGCAGACGCGGGCTGGTATCGCGACACGCGGGATCCGAACGTGCTCAGGTACTTTGATGGGCAGGCTTGGACGGCGCACACGCAGCCGGCGGCGCGAGCCGGGGACGCTGAGGCCGCCGGTCCAGGCGCGAACGGTCAGGGCGGAGACGGTCAGCGCGGCGACGGTCAGGGTGTCGCGGCGCAGGGCGCAAGCGCGTCGGCCGCGAGCGTGGGAGCCGGGTCCCAGCAGCCGCCCGAGCCGCCGCCCGCGCAGCCGTCGAACGGGCCGCAGCCCCCTGCGCCGACCTGGCAGCAGGCCGAACAGCCCGGGGGCCGGCCCGCCGGCGCCCAGTTCAGCGCCGCGCCGCCCGGCGCCCAGTTCGGCAGCCCGGGTGTCTACCGAGACGGCCAGCAGTTCGGTGGCGGCCAACCCGGTGGCCAGCAGTTCGGTGGCGGCCAACCCGGTGGCCAGCAGTTCGGTCCGCAGGCGCCGGCGGCCTACTACCCGACCCAGGATCAGCAGCAGGCCCGGCCGCAGTACGGCCAGTTCGGCGCTCCCGGGGCTCCCGGCGGCGCGTACGCCCAGCCCGGCGTGCCGACCCGGCGCCGCCGCCGTACCCCGCTGCTCATCGCGCTGGTCGCCGTCCTCGTCGTCGCGGCCGGCTTGATCACCTTCTTTGCAGTGTCCGGCGACGACCCGAAATTCACCTACCACGGCAAGCCCGTGTCGTCTCCGGACACGGTGCTGCACAAGGGCGAGGCGACGCTCACCGCTCTGGTCAGCAAGCGGCACGGCGCCAAGAACGGCAACACCCGGTGCTATTTCGCGCAGCCGAAGAAGGCCCACTCAGGCGCGAAGGCGACAGACGTCGAGTCCGCCCTGCGGTGCGGGCCCGTGTTGTTCGTCGACGGTGACCCGGCGCGGCAGTATTTACCGGTGCCGTTGACCCAGACCTCGACGAAGGGCGGCCAGGCCAAGCTTGCGCCCAGCTCGTCTCTCACGGACGCCGACCCCGTCGCGGTCAGCTCGGACACGAAGCTCGCCCGGCCGGACGGCCAGAGCGCCCCGAGCGGGGCCGGCGGCCTCAAGGTCCCGGCGCCGCCGGCCGCGGCTGCCGACACGCTGACAGCCGCTGAGCTCGGGTCGACGTCGGCGCCGAAGACCCTCACCGGCGCCGTCATGGGCGCGCAGCGCACCCGGGTCACGCTGCTCGCCGCAGGGACCGTCCCGCGCTACGGCACCGGCGACGCCGCCCGCTCCGCGCCGTCGGGCAAGCAGCTCGTCGCCTTCCGGGTGCGCTACGGCGGTGGTGACGTCTCCGACGCAGCGACGGACAAGGCGACGCTGACCGTCCCGGGGTCCGCACCACGCGCGCTGCCCGACGTCACGGGCGAGGACCAGTGGATCGTGGCCGTCGTGCCGTCCGCCGGCGCGGCGCTCACCCTTGCCGCCGACGGTTACACACAGTCGCTGTCGCTGCCGGACGGCAAGCCGGGGCCGGGCAACCTCGCGGTGGTCCGCCGTCTGCACACCTCGGCCTTCCTGTTCCGATCGTTCAGCGTGCCCGTCAAGCTGTCCGAGAAGGGCGCGCACGGCAGCCTGACCCTGCACGGGCAGGCCGCGCTCGCGTCGCTGGACTTCTGGGTGCCGACGCACACGAACGTGCACGCCCACAGCACCGCCAACGGCCTGCTGTCGGTCGGGCTGAGCTACACCCGCAAGGGTTCCTCGTCGCGGTACGGCTTCGACCCGCAACTGCTCCGGCTCAGGCTGCCGGACGGTCGTGTCGCGGGCGCACGCAACGTGGCCTCGGCGGGCCGGGTCGACGACGTCTTCGAGGTGCCCGCCAACTTCACCCGCGGAACGCTTGAGGTGACGGGATCGGAGAAACAGGACGGTGTCACGATCCGGGTGACCAGGACGACCTCGCTGACCATCTCGATCCCGGCCGGCTGACCCGCGGTCGCCGGCGGCAGTACTGGCCCGCGGTTATCGGTCCGGGGCAAGGATGCGCAGCTGTGCCGCGAGGGCGTGCAGTACGTCGACCGTCTGATCGGTATCGCACCCGGGAGTGGTTGCCACGACCTCGAGCAGCACGTCCCAGATGCGGGCCGCGGCGTCCACTGCCTGGTCGGTGAGCCCGACGAGCGTCACCCGACGGTCGGCCGGCGACGTCGACCGCTGCGCCAGACCTTGGCGTTCCAGGCGGTCGACCAGCGCAGTGACCGAGGCCGGTGACAGGTGCAGCTCACGCGCGAGGTCGAGCTGGCTCAACGATCCGCGAACGCGCAGATAGCTGATCGCCTCGGTCTCGCGCACGCCGGTTCCCATCGCGGTGGCCACGGCGGCCCGGAAGGCCTCGCCGGACAGGATCAGGTCGCGCACGGCCGCTGCGGCCACCGATCGGCGCTCGGCGGCCGACCGGTCCGGGGCGGGCGGGTCAGGCATCGGGCCGGCTCTCTGTGTGACGCGGCTGCCCGTTGCAGCCGGCGATAGATCGATATCCTAATTGTTTACTGATCAAATAAACAGGGAACGAACACCCGGTCACGCATCGACGAAAGGTTCCACACGTGCCGTACTCCCCTGCCTCGCGCGATAGCAACGCCGCCGCGCGGCCGGCAAGCGGCACGCTGTGGCTCGCCGCGCATCCCGCGGAGGTGTCCGCGGCCCGCGCGCACCTGCGCCGCACACTGCGCACCGCCGGCGTCGACGCCGGTACGACCGAGGACGCCGAGCTGCTGGTGAGCGAACTCGTCACCAACGTGATCCGGCACTCGACGAGCGCCCGCGCCGGACTGCAGATCGCGGTCACCGACGAGGACGTCTCGGTGCACGTGCTCGAGGACAACCGATCCGGCAACCCCACTCACGCACACGCGGACCGCGCGCTGGCCGATCTCGACGCCAATCACGGGCGGGGCGTCGGCATCCTGGACCAGCTCACGAGTGAGTGGGGCGTGACCCGTCGCGCCGAGGTGACCACGACGTGGTTCGTGGTCGCTCGGCCGTCGGGCACCGAGCCCTTCCGCGCGGCGGCCGACGCGCCGCTCGTCACATCCCTGCAGAGCGCGCTCGGACGTTCGCAGGCCCTGCTGCGCATCGTGGAATCGCTGAGCCGCGCGGCGTCCGCCGACGAGATCGCCGAAGCCGTCACGCGGACCGTGCGCGGGCACGTGGACGCCGTTTTCTCCGGCATCGCGCTGCCCGACGCCACCGGCGCGACGATGAGCTACCTGAGCCTCGATCCGCTGCCGGCCCCGACCAAGCGTGACTGGTCGACCTTCGACCTCACCCGGGTGGTGCCGGTGGGTGCGGCCTTCCTGAATAACGCTGCCTACTTCCACGAGGACCGCGCCGCTGCCGAGGCGGCCTTCCCCGGGCTCGCCGACCACATGCAGACCGCCGGTACGTCCGCGCTCGCCCATCTGCCGCTGGTCGTCGAGGGACAGGCGATCGGCACGCTGTGCCTGGCGTGGTCCCGACCCCGGGTCCTCGACGCCGACCTGCGGGCGTTCCTGTTGATCGTCGCCGGCTATGCCGCGCAGGCACTCGCGCGCCGGGTGACCCGAGCGAGCTAGCGGACGAACACGTCCACGGCGACCGCGACGAACACGAACGCGAGGTAGCTGTTGGACAGGTGGAACAGCGCCATCGCCGCCTTCGCGTTCGCACCCTGCCGGGTCCGTACGTGCAGCCGGTGGGCCGCCACCACGAGCACCGCGCCGGCGATCGCTGCGAGCAGGCCGTACACCCAACCGGTGGCGAGCGGCCACAGCACCAGTGACGCGGCGACGGTCAGCCAGGCATAGGCGACGATCTGCCGGGACACGCGTTGCGGCGCGGCCACCACGGGCAGCATCGGAACGCCGGCGCGCGCATAGTCCTCGCGGTATCGGATCGCGAGCGCCCAGAAGTGCGGCGGCGTCCAGAAGAACACGACGCCGAACAGTGCCAGCGGGGCCCAGGCCAGCGAGCCGGTGACCGCGGACCAGCCGATCAGCACCGGCATGCAGCCGGCGGCACCGCCCCACACGATGTTCTGCGCCGTCCGGCGTTTGAGCACCATCGTGTAGACGACGACGTAGAAGGCGATGGCCGCCACGGTCAACACCGCGGCCAGCCAGTTGGTCGCCACCGCCATCATCGCGACGGACACCACGCCGAGCAGCACGCCGAACACGAGTGCACCCCGGGGCGATACGTCGTGGCGCGCCAGCGGCCGATGACCGGTGCGGCGCATCACGGCGTCGATGTCGCGGTCGACATAACAGTTGAGGGCGTTGGCGCTGCCGGCGGCCAGCGTGCCGCCGATCATCGTCGCGAGCACGGTCGTCCACGCCGGCAGCCCGCCGGCCGCGAGGATCATCGACGGCAGGGTGGTGACGAGCAGCAGCTCGATGATGCGCGGCTTGGTCAGCGCGATGTACGACGCGACGATGCCGTGCCTGCGCGCGGGGCGCCGGGCGGTTTCCGTCGACTGCTCCGTGACCCGTTCGGCCGGCTGCGGCGCCGGGGTGCGCACCTGCGCGACCGGGGTCTGTGTCACGGCGTCAGGGTATCCGCCGGGCGCGCGCGTCGCGCAGCCAGGCTCAGCCGTTCGCAGGCCTGCACGCACGCAACGCCAACCGAGATCGAAATCGTTTCCGGTCCCTGCGGTGTGGCTACGCTGGCAGTGGGTAGGACCAACCCGGACCGCGCGGCCGGTCGCCGGCCGCAGCCACCTCGATCTCGAAAGGATCCGATCTTCGGTGAGCGACTCTGGCAAGACCGCCGACGACGTGCACACCGCCCATCCGGGCTGGTGGACCGACCTCGACACCCAGGCGGTGGACACCGCCCGGCTGCTCGCCGCCGACGCCGTGCAGAAGGCCGGCGACGGTCACCCCGGCACCGCGATGAGCTTGGCGCCGCTCGCGTATCTGCTCTACCAGCGGATCATGCGACTCGACCCCACCGACCCCGAGTGGGCGGGCCGCGACCGCTTCATCATGTCCAACGGACACGCGTCGCTGACCCAGTACTGCCAGCTCTACCTGTCCGGCTACGGCCTGGAGCTCGGTGATCTGGAGTCGCTGCGGATGTGGGAGTCGCGCACGCCGGGCCATCCCGAATATCACCACACCGCCGGCGTCGAGATCACCACCGGCCCGCTCGGTCAGGGGGTCGCCAACGGCGTGGGCATGGCCATGGCGGCCCGCCGCGAGCGCGGCCTGTTCGATCCGGACGCCGCGCCGGGTGAGTCGCCGTTCGACCACCACATCTACGTGATCGCCGGCGACGGGTGCATGGAAGAGGGCGTCACCTCGGAAGCGTCGTCCCTGGCTGCCCACCAGCAGCTCGGCAACCTGATCGTCTTCTACGACGACAACCACATCTCCATCGAGGACGACACCGCGATCGCGTTCAGCGAGAACGTCGCCAAGCGGTACGAGGCCTACGGCTGGCACGTCCAGCACGTCGACTCCGGCGAGGACGTCAGCGCTCTCGAGCGCGCCATCAACCGTGCGAAGAACGTCACCGACCGCCCGTCGTTCATCGTGGTGCACACGATCATCGGCTGGCCGGCGCCGACCCTGCAGAACACCGGCAAGGCGCACGGCTCCGCGTTGGGCGCCGACGAGGTCGCCAAGACGAAGAAGATTCTCGGCTTCCCGACGGACGTCAGCTTCCACGTCACCGACGACGTTCTCGGCCACACCCGCCAGGTCATCGACCGCAGCCGCGACGCTCACGCGAAGTGGCAGGAGGCCTACGACGCGTGGGCCGCCGCCAACCCGTCCGCCGCGCAGCTGCACGACCGGCTCAAGGACCACACGCTGCCCGACGGCTGGACCGAAGCGCTCGTCAGCTTCCCGGCGGAGAAGGACGGCAAGCCCAATAAGATCTCGACCCGCAAGGCGGGGGGCCAGGTGCTGACCGGGCTGGCCGACGTGCTGCCCGAGCTGTGGGGCGGCTCCGCGGATCTGGCCGGCAGCAACAACACCACCATGGACGGCCAGCCCAGCTTCGTCCCGGCCGAGCATCAGACGAAGATGTGGCCGGGCGGCCCGTACGGCCGCACGCTGCACTTCGGCATCCGTGAACACGCGATGGGCGCCATCCTCAACGGCATCGCGGTGCACGGCGGCACCCGGCCCTACGGCGGCACCTTCCTCGTGTTCAGCGACTACATGCGCCCGCCCGTGCGCCTGGCCGCGCTGATGAAGTTGCCGTCCATCTTCGTCTGGACGCATGACTCGATCGGGGTCGGCGGTGACGGGCCGACGCACCAGCCGGTCGAGCATCTCGCGGCACTGCGCGCGATCCCGGGCCTCGACGTCGTGCGACCGGCCGATGCCAACGAAACCGCAGTGTGCTGGCGGCAGGTGCTGGAGAATTTCGATCGGCCGGCCGGGTTCGCCCTGTCCCGGCAGGACCTGCCCGTGCTCGACCCGGCGAAGACCGGCGACGCGAATCGTGGCGCCTACGTCCTGGAGGAAGCGTCCGAAGGGCGTGCCGAGGTGATCCTCATTGCCACCGGTTCCGAGGTCTCCCTCGCCCTCGCCGCGCGTACGGCGCTGGAGGACACCGGCACGCCCACCCGCGTGGTGTCCATGCCGTGCTGGGAGTGGTTCGAGACGCAGCCGCCGTCCTACCAGCAGGAGATCCTGCCGCCGGAGATCAGGGCGCGCGTCAGCATTGAGGCAGCGGTCAGCTTCGGCTGGCGCAGCTGGATCGGCGACGCGGGCGAGTCCATCTCGGTCGAGAAGTTCGGCGCCAGCGCCCCCGGCGACGTCGTCTACGAGCAATACGGCTTCACCACCGACCGGGTGGTCGCAGCCGCGCACGCATCCATGCAGAAAGCCGGCGTGGCCTGACCCGATTCGACGTCGGCACCGCCGGCGCGAGCAGAAGGAGATAAACATGAGCGACGCATTGGCGAAGCTGTCCGACGCAGGCGTGTCCGTCTGGCTGGATGACATCAGCCGTGAGCGGCTGCGCTCTGGCAACCTGCAGCAACTGATCGACGACAAGCACGTCGTCGGCGTCACCAGCAACCCGACGATCTTCGCAAAGGCACTGGAGAAGGGCGACGCCTACGACGAGCAGGCGCGCGACCTCGCGCTGCGCCAGACCGACACCGACGAGGCCATCCGCTACTTCATGGCCTTCGACATCCGCTGGGCGTGCGACGTCCTGCGCCCGGTGTACGACCGCACCGACGGCCTAGACGGTCGCGTTTCCATCGAGGTCGACCCCCGGCTGGCGCACGACAGCGACCGCACCACCGCCGAGGCCAAGGCACTGTGGTGGCTCGTCGACCGGCCCAACGCGCTGATCAAGATCCCAGCGACCCAGGAGGGCCTGCCGTCGATCGCGAAGACCACGGCCGCCGGCATCAGCGTGAACGTCACGCTGATCTTCGGCCTGGACCGCTACGACGCGGTGATGGACGCGTACCTGACCGGCCTGGAGCAGGCGAAGGAGGACGGCCACGACCTGTCGAAGATTCAGTCAGTGGCGTCGTTCTTCGTTTCCCGCGTCGACACCGAGATCGACCAGCGGTTGGACAAGATCGGCTCGGACGAGGCGAAGGCGCTGCGGGGCAAGGCTGCCGTCGCCAACGCGCAGCTGGCCTACGAACGGTACGAGAAGGTCATCGCCTCGGACCGGTGGAAGGCGCTGGCCGAGGCGGGCGCGAACCCGCAGCGCCCGCTCTGGGCATCGACCGGCGTCAAGGACCCGGCCTACGACGACACCATGTACGTCACCGACCTGGTCGCGCCCGGCACGGTCAACACCATGCCCGAGGCAACTCTCGACGCCGTCGCCGATCATGGGCAGATCACCGGCGACACGATCGAGGGCACGTACGACGTCGCACGCAAGGTGCTCGACGACCTGTCGGGTTTCGGCATCGAGTACGACGACGTCATCGAGGTGCTGGAGAACGAGGGCGTGCAGAAGTTCGAGGACTCCTACAAGCAGTTGAGCGAGACGGTGGACAAGCAGCTCAAGTCCAGCGACAAGTGACGCTGCCCCCGCGCGGGTCCGAAGGAGCTCGATGACCGAGACACAGGGTCCACACGCGTCGACGGGAGACGCAACGGATACGACCCGTCAGGGCATCCAGGCCCACTCCGACGTTCTCGAGGCCGACCGCCGCGCGGACGAGGTGTACGCCGGGACGCCCGCCTCGGTGGGTACGCGGATAGGCGAGTTGGGTGCCGACGGCAGCAATCCGCTGCGCGACCCGTCGGACCGTCGACTGCCGCGGGTGCCTGAGCCGTGCGTCCTGGTCATCTTCGGGATCGGCGGCGATCTGTCCCGCAAGAAGCTCATCCCGGCCATCTACGACCTCGCGAACCGTGGCCTGCTGCCCACTGACTTCGTGATGATCGGTTTCTCGAAGGCCGATTGGCCGGGCGGCGGGTCGTTCGAGACGCTCGCCCGCAAATGCGCGAAGGACGGCGCACGGACCGACTGGAGTGAGGAAGTCTGGCGTCGGCTGGCCAGCAACACCCGTTTCGTCGAGGGTTCGTTCGACGACGACGCCGCATTCGACCAGCTGTGCAAGGAGATGGACGACGTCCGCAACTCGCACGGCATCCAGGGCAATGCCGCGTTCTACCTGTCGATCCCGCCGAAGCTGTTCCCGGACGTGCTCAAGCAGATGGAGCGCACCAAGCTCGCCGACGCCGAGCATGCCGGCGGCTGGCGGCGGGTGGTGGTCGAAAAGCCGTTCGGCCATGACCTGCCGTCCGCGCTCGAGCTCAACGGCCTGGTGGACAGCGTGTTCCCGCCGCGCGACGTCTACCGGATCGATCACTACCTCGGTAAGGAGACGGTGCAGAACCTGCTCGCGCTGCGCTTCGCCAACCTGTGGTTCGAGCCGGTGTGGAACGCCAACTACGTCGACTCGGTGCAGATCACGATGGCCGAGGACGTCGGCATCGGCGGCCGGGCGGCGTTCTACAACGCCACCGGCGCGGCCCGCGACGTGTTGCAGAATCACCTGCTGCAGCTACTGGCGCTGACCGCGATG
>NZ_CAXTQF010000017.1:0-56541 GCF_964246335.1 uncultured Jatrophihabitans sp.
CAACCACCAACCCCGAAATTGAGGGTGATGCAACGACCGCTAGAACCCAGGGATCCTTCACCGGGGCGCCCGGTGGCTCAAGTCGTCGGGTCCGGCCAATGTCACGACGCCCGCGGTCCGCCCGTGGGGCCGACCAGAGCATCGGTGATTGTCTGGGCGAGCCAGCGCTCGTACCGGTTCCAGCTCCATCCGCGATGGTGCACCAGACGGTCGGCGATGTCGGGAGCGGTGAGCGTCCACAGAACGTCAGCCGCCTTGGCGCGGTCGAGGCCGGAGCGGAGCGTAAACCTCGCCGCGATCTGTCGTGCGGTCGCCGCCGTTCCGAGACCGCGCTCGTGCTCGATGGTCGCGGCGAACTCTGCCAGCTGCGGGTCACCGGCGGCGGCCTGGGCCAGCACCACGATGACCAAGGACAGGACTCGCTCGTTGATCTCCCGGGCCATCCTTGCGTAGAACGCGAGTGCGGTCTCGGCAGAGTCAGCGGCCACCATTGCCCGCACGAGGGGGCGGTCCGCCATCGAGACCGGATCGTCGTCGCCGGCTACGGCGATGTCGTAAACGGCCTTGAGGACGATGTCCTTACCGCCGACAAGGTTGTACACCGTCTGAACACTCACGCCACTGGCACGTGCCACGTCCGCGAGGGTGGTTCCCAGGTAACCACCAGCTCTGAACAACTGGTCGGCATGCTCGAGGATGCGACGCCGCGTCAAGCGGGCCTGTTCGACTCGGCTGTCGCTGGTATACCGGCGCGGAGTCACACCCCGGTCCCCTCCTTGACATTGACTTGAATCGGCTTCAATCTGATACATACCGAGTCTCAAGTGTATGGAGGACCGCCGTGACCGTCGCCGAACGCGCTGCGCGTGAAATCGATACAATCTTGCGTGCACGGGATTACGAGCGCCTGCGCGAGATCGTCACCGACGACTTCGTCGATCACAGCGCCCCGCCGGGAACGTTCGACGGTGCCGACGGATACGTCGCGACGATGCGTTTTGTCGGCGAACAACTGGGCATTGCTTACGAGGTAGCCGACGTCGTGGCACGTGGGGACGACGTCGTCGTCCACGCGATCGCTCGCGGCCGCCACGACATTCCCCTGGCCGGCCTCCCCGCCACCGGTCGATCGTTCGAGATGCGCACGATGCACTGGTACCGGGCCCGCGGCGACCGGCTCGCAGAACACTGGGGGGTACTCGACCAACTCGGCATGCTCTTTCAGACCGGCGCCCTCCCGGTCGCCGGAACCATTGACGCGCGGCCCGCAAGCGCGGCCCAGTGACCTGGTCGCCGACCCGCAGGAACCCGCCACCCAAGATCCCGGAACGGATCACCTATGTAGTCAGACCCTGTGCGCGTTCTGGCGCTGTGACGGCTTGTGGACACGATGAGTCATGAGAGGAACTGTTGTGGCATACAGGTTCTCGATCGCCGCGGCGGTGGCCGCCTGCGTCGCCGGGTTGATGCTCGCTGGATGCAGCACGAGCGGGGGGAGCGGACCCACGTCGACAACCGTTGATCCGTCGGTCGCGTCAACCAAGCCCACGGGATCGTCGGCCAACCCGACCACAAACAAGCCCGCGGCCACACAAGCCAGCGCGAGAGCATCAGTCCCGAAAACAAGTCCCGGATCGACCCGTAGAGCAATGCCCATAGGCGCGACCGTAGATCTGAACAACGGCCGTTTTGCGACCTCAGTGACTGTCGCGAGAGTGATCGACCCCGCGCGCGTCACGCCAGCAAATCAAGTCCCAACCGACGGTGACCGGTTCGTCGGGGTCGAGTTCGACCGAGCTGACACCGCGCCTGCCAGTCCCATCGCCGAGACCGAAGAGGAGTACGCGGACACCGAACTGACGGTCGTCGCCAGGAACGGCGTGAAGATCCATGGGATTGTCGACGGGACCACTTTCGGGAGTCTGGTGGGATGCGCTGTCAGCGGTGCCGTACCCGATTCCCAACTAGGGGCGCAACTGTTGCACCCAGGCCAGAAGACAGTCGATTGCGTTGTCTTTCAATTACCGAAGGGCGCGGCGTTGTCCAAGATCACCTATCAAGACAACGACACCGATTCCCGACCTGGTGGAAGCCCGTCCGGATCGGTGGCCACCTGGACCGTAGGCACCAAGTAGACGTGTCACCCGCGCAAGCAGATGAACGCCCTCGACGGCGTGGCACGCGCCAGGAGGTGAACGCGCGCGAGCGGCGGATGATGTTTCGGTGTCGCTGACCTTGCCTGAGGACGTTGAAGCGGTTGTGGAAGTCGCCGTACGGCTTGCCACGGCCATCGCGGGTGTCGCCGCTGTCGGCCTGGTTGGGTCGTACGCCAGAGGCGCCGCCGGACCGACTTCCGACATTGACTTCGTCGTTCTGACTGACCGTCCGCAAGCGCTGCTCGAAAGCGACGACTGGTTCCGCCTGTTTGACCCACACGCTGAGTTGATTCGAAGCGAAGACTTCGGAGCGATCCAGGAGCGGCGCCTGCGGCTGCCCCGTGGGCTCGTAGTCGACGTGGGTATTGGGCGGCCGAGTTGGGCAGCCGTCAATCCCGTCGATCCAGGAACTCGACGGGTGGTCAGTGACGGCCTGGCCGTCCTGTACGACCCGCGCGACCTACTAGGCGGACTGGCTCTTGCCGTCGCCAACTGAGCGATCGGTTCCGATACGTTGACAACCGTCCGGAAGCGGACCGCTCACGGGCGCTCCCAGGCCTCTCGAGCATGGTTCGTCTCTGGAGACGTTGAGATGACCACAAGTGCCCGCAGGGGATCCCGTTTGTGACGACCGGCTCCGCTCGCTCGACGCTCGGCTCAGCTCGACGGGTAGTGCCCGCAGGCGGGGCCGCTTGCGGGCCCTGTTGCTCGACCCCTCGGTCCGGGTGCCGCGCCGAATTGCCGGCTCGCGTCTACAGCGCCAGGTGCAGCCGCAGTGCGTCGTCGAGTTGAGCCATGACCTGTGCAGGAACCCGTCCCAGGATGGGCCCGAGCCGCTCTACGGCCACAGAGCGCACTTGCTCGGCCTGCGCCTTCGAATCCATCCGCAAGCCGGTCGCCTCGGCCGTGAGCAGAGTCTGGAACGGAAACACGCGCTCGACGTTGCTGGTCACCGGCACCACCGTGACGACACCCCGCCCGAGACGATCGGCGGTCATGTTCGCGCGGTCGTTGCTGACGATAACGGCCGGGCGTCGCTTGCTCGCCTCGCTACCCCGCACCGGCTCCAGGTCGGTCAGGCGCACCTCACCCCGCTGCATCGGCGACTCCGTCCGCCACAGTGACATCCCAGGCTGCCTGCTCACCCGAAACCGACCAGTCGTCCCAGGCCGCGGCGTAGTCATGGTCCAGACCGTCCTGTCGAAGCATGCGGATTGCATGCTGGACGACCGCGGACCTCGAGGGCAGTCCCGATAATCGGGCGTACTCGTCAAGGACGGCCACGTACTCCTCCGGGATGCTCACACTCAGCTTCACACGGACAATGCTACTGCAGTACTACCATGGTGCTACTCGACGCCGTGCGGACATGCACCGCCCTCAAGCCGATGGCTTTCCGGGCCGGCGCCAAGCTCAGCGACATGGAATTCTCCGGCGGCGGCACCTTCGAGGTGCTCAACAAGAAGTACCGGTTCCTCACTTCAACGTCGCGCTGTCCAACGACAACCGGCGCGACATGCCCGCAAACGGACCCGTCACTGCGACGGGCGACTGTCTTGTGGCGTTCACCGGCTCAGGCCAGGAGATGTCGTCCCGGTAGCCCCGCCCGGAGAAGATTCCCGCATGGGTGCGCCAAGCGGGACGGTCACACCAAGCCGAGACGGGCCGCCCGAGGAGTGCGATCGCCGATGGACTGGAGAGGTCCGATGCAGTTGGAAATGTCGCGGAACCGGGCGGTCTCCATGGCTGCTCGTCGCCCCTGGGCTGGCTGACGTCGTCATGATCGGCGCGAAGTCGTGGCGCAACGCCGCCTTCGCGTTGCGGGGCTCGACGGCTCTGCACACTGAACACCCGTACCGTTCGTTGCCCTGACCGCGCGCCATCACTCAACCCAGACCGGAAGTCGATCAACGAGAGGATCGTCGTGACGTCGACACCGTCCCCGCTGGTCCTGCTGGCGCCCGCGCCGCAGTCCCGTGACGTCATCTTCACGCCAGACACGTGGCGATTGATGCAGCAGACGTTCACCGTGATCGAGCCGGACCTGACGACGACCGCCGGAACCGAGCAGTTCGACGAACTGCTTCCGATCGCGTTCGCCGTCGTCGGCCAACCCGACCTGCCCCGCGAACGACTCGAAACCGCACGCGAGTTGCGGGCGGTGTGCAACGTGGAGGGCAACTTCTTCCCCAACGTCGACTACAAGACCTGCGCCGACCGGGGTGTGTACGTGCTGGGGTGCGGCCCCGCCTACGCCCAGCCCGTCGCCGAGTACGGCCTCGGGCTCGGTCTGGACATCGCGCGTGGCATCTCCCGTGCCGACCGGCTATTTCGCGTCGGCGACGAGCAATACACCGCAGCCGGCAACGCCGACGCGATGCTGCTGCGCCGCGCCGACATCGGGCTGATCGGATTCGGCAACCTGGGCCGGGCCCTTGCTCGGCTGCTCGCGCCGTTCGACGCCACAATTCGGGTGCACGACCCGTGGCTGCCCGACGCCGTCCTCCGCGACGCAGGGGTGCAACCGTCCGGACTCGAGGAACTGCTGACCCACAGCAAGCTGGTGTTCGTGCTCGCCACCATCACCGACGAGAGCACCCAGCTGCTCGACGCGGCCCGGCTCGACCTGCTGCCCGACAAGGCCCGGCTCGTCCTGCTCAGCCGTGCCGCTGCGGCCGACTTCGACGCGCTCTACGAACGCATCGCGTCAGGTCGACTTATCGCCGCCATCGACGTGTGGCCGACCGAACCCATGCCCGCCGACGACGCAGCGCGAGGCCTCGACGGCGCGACGCTCTCGGCGCACCGCGCCGGCGGTATCCGCGAGGCCTTTCACGACATCGGCGCGATGGTGCTCGACGACTTGACCCTCATCCGGCGCGGCCTGCCGCCGGCCCGGATGCAGGTCGCCGCCCGCGAACTCGTCACCCGCTACCGATCTCGTCCCGTGAGCGAGGTCCTCGGCACGACGTCCGACGACGAAGGAAGTTGATCGTGCACCTGTCCTGCCGGGCCGTCCTTTTCGACAGCGACGGCGTGCTGGTCGACTCCGACGCCAGCGTCGTCCGCGCCTGGGACCGCTGGTCGCGCCAGTACGGCCAGAACGCCGACAGCGTCATCGCCAGCGTGCACGGCCGCCGATCAGCCGACACCATCGCCGCGCTCATCGCTCCCGACCTGCAGGCGCAAGCACTGATCGACATCGACACCTACGAGGTCGACGACGCCGCTCTCGTGACCGCGGTCCCCGGCGCCGCCGCGCTCGTCGCCGACATACCGGCAGACGCTCGAGCGGTCGTGACCTCGGCCAAGCGTGCGTTGCTGCTTGCGCGGCTCGCTGCCGCCGACCTGCCGATTCCCGCGGTGGTGGTCGCGGCCGAGGACGTCCCGGCCGGCAAACCCGACCCGGCCGGTTACCTCGCGGCCGCAGCCTCATTACGCGTCCCGATCACGTCCGCGATCGTCATCGAAGACAGCGTCAGCGGAGTCGATGCCGCCCGCGCCGCGGGCGTGGGCGCCGTCATCGGCGTCAGCGAGCGCGCCCTGGCCACCGACGCCGACGCCGTGGTCGAGGACCTACGTTCGGTGCGGTGGACGTCCGGCGGATTGACCATCGACGACGCTGCCGCGTTACGGATCAGCCCGCGATAGCGATCTCCCTCGTGGCGGGGGAGTCGGCTGGCGCTACGGACGCCGCAGGAGCTGGTCCCGATTGTTTGTCAGCCAGCGCGTCAACCCGTCGAAGACTTCGACGGCGCCGGCGCGCCCAGCGTTCAGGTGGTCCGTGCGTGCTCGATGAAAACGATCCGCCAGTTCGTCTACTACGTCTGTCGGCCTCAGCAACCCGTACGCCGCACACATCAGCGTGATCCTGCGCGACTGCTCGTCGACAGGAACGCCGACATCGGTCACGTCTGCACAGCACCACACGGCGTGCGCGAAGTCGACGACGCGCGAACCGGGCGAGACATCGCTGTCCCAGTCGATGATCGCCACGGCGGATCCTCCGTCGAAGACCGTGTTGTGCGGTCCCAGGTCGCCATGGCACACGATCTCGGAATCGCCGCACAACACCGAGCCGGCTATCGCGTCGTGGAAACTGCGGACCAGCATGGCTGAGCTGACCAGCTGCTCGTCGGTCAGGTTGTACGGCTGCCGGGGCGGCACGTAGCCGGCGAGGTAGCTCACCATCTCTCGACCGTCGGCGTCGAAACCCATCGCCCGTGGCGCGCCGGTGAAGCCCACCGCCTCGAGGTGGCGCAGTACTGCCTGGACGTAATCCGACCGGTCGTGCCGGGGCCGGACGACTACCGCGCCGCGTCGAACGATGCCCGCCGTCTGCGCGCCACCCAGCAGCGGTTCGTCGCGTTCTCGGACCACGGTGTCATTGTCGGCCTTGCCCTGACACCCGCGCTCGACGAACTACTGCACCGGGCGGGCGAAGACGGCAATGTTGTCGCGGTAGGAGTGCTGGGCAGCGTCGAACGGGCCGCCGCAGGTGATGACCACCAGTCGAGGGGCACCGGCATTCGTGAACAACGCATGCGGTAGCGCCTTGGCTTTTGAATAGACCCGACGGGCGTAGACCCGATACGTGACGGTGTGCCCCGCGCTGGTCGCCAGCGTGATCCGCCTTCCTGCCCGCAGTTGCGTGAGGTGGAACAACGCGCCCTGTCCGTCGACCCGGGAGTCGACGTGCCCGTCGATGACAGTCGCGCCGGCGGGTGAACCCGGCGGCACGCTGCCGACCCACCAGCCGACGTGCGTGATGTCGTCCGGCACCGTGAGCTGCCCGCCCCGAGTGACGACCTGCTCCACCGGTGCGGACACCCCCAGCCCGGGCACACGCAGCCGGGTCGGCCGCGACGTGAGCACGTCGAGGTCCCCGGGGGCGCCGGACGCACCCGCGGCTGACCTCGGCGAGGTCGGCGTCGGAGCACGCCGTGCCGGCGCCGTACCCGGTGGCGTTCCTGACGCGATGGAACCGAAGGCGGTTGGTGTGCGCGTATCCCGCCGCAGCAGGACCAGCGCGACCAGCGCGAGCGCAAGACCCACCAGGACAATCACGCAGGACACCGGTGTGCGAAGGGCGCGGAACATTCAGCGGACGGCGTGCCTGCGCCTGGTCAGGACGGTCGTGCCGCCTGCGGCGAGCAGCAGACCGCCCGCGAGGAGGCCGAGGAGCCCGTCGCGATCTGCCGCGCTGGTCGGTGCGGCCTGCCCACCCGTGCCTGCGGGCACACCGGTCGGCATCCCGCCGCCGGCGGATGCGTTGCTGTTGGAGTAGGCCACCGTCGTCGCGCCCGCATACGCGAGGGTCGTGCTGGCATCGCGGGTCGCGGCACCCAGGGTGAGGCTCCTGGCCTGGCCGGTCATGCCGACCGGGATGGCGAAGCGAACCTTGAAGTATCCGCTCGAACTCGTCCGAGCCTTCGCCAGTGCAGTCGCAAGGGCGGTGCTGCCCTTGACACCGACCTGCACGGGAAGGCTGACTGCGGGGGTGGCGTTACCGGTCGTGGCGTGACAGCCGGAGAAGTGTCGCCCGATTACGGTGACGGTCTGCCCGGCGTGTACGGCCGCGGGCATGACCTGCAGCGTCGGTTTCCGGCATGCGGACGTGGCGACGACCCGGGCCGAGCTCGACGGCGTCGCGCTCGGTGCGGCGCTCGTCGCCGCGGGCGTACTCGCCGGCGCCGCAACGCTCGTGCTGGGAGCCGGCTTGGCCGCGGAGGTCTTGTCGTCGTTAGTGAAGTGCCGTACGAGCAGAACGACGAGTAACGCGATCACCAGCAGGGCCAACAGACCGCACAGCCACCAGAGCCATCCGCGTCGTCGGTGATCGTCGTCGCCGCCGACCGGGTGGGCTCCACCCGGTGCGGCACCGGCTCCTATGGGATGACTCATGACGGTTCCCCCCTGTTGTATTGCGAGATGTGTCGTGCCGCCTGCGCCGACGGAAGTCGCTCGAGACGTCGTGCGGGGTCCATGAACGGACCCGATGTCAGGTCACCGAGTTGTCGGAATCGGTGCGCGGTTAAGTGCCTTCGGACGGCCTAGCGCCGGACGCTGCGCCGATCGGCGACACGAGTCCAGATGAACAGGACGATCACCGCACCGATGACCGAACCGATGATTCCGGACGGTTGCAGGAAGCCGTTGGCCGAATCCTTGTGGAAGATCAGGTAGCCCAGGAAACCGCCGACGAAAGACCCGACGATGCCCAGCAGGATCGTCATGGGGATCGAGATGTCCTGCTTGCCGGGGATGATCAATCGGGCAAGCGCACCGGCTATCAAGCCGACGACGATCAGACTGACTATCAACCCGATCATCCGAACATTTTCCCCAGGCCGCCGAGCTTGTCGCCGAGACTCGACGGGTCGACGCCGAACTTCGACAAGAGGTTCTTGTGTCCGTCGTCGTCGGTGTCGACCGTGTCCGGTAGTTCGTCGTTTGCCTGGGCAGCCTTGTCGTGGTCGCCCTGGCTCTTCAGCAGCTGCAAGATTTGATCTTTGTCGATGTTCATCGGTTTCTCCGGTTCGGGTGCGGGTGAGTGGAATGGAACTGATCGGCGGTCTGCGTCATGACGCGGTCGTTCATTGCCGCGCGTTGCGCCGGCGCCGCGGGATCTCCGACAACGAGTGGGAACCGCCGTCGTCGTCTGTGGTGGATCGGGATCCGGCGTAGACCGTGTCGGAATCGGCTTCGCGGCGTCCGCCGGTCGGTTGGGGATGATCGTCGTGATCGCGATGCTCGCGTGCCCGGTCGTCATCATCGCGTCCGTCGCGCTCTCTGCGCTGCGCAGCGCGGACGTCGCGAACGCTGACCACGGCAAGTCGGCCGAGGACGCTCGCACCGACGAAAAGAATCAGCGTGCCGAGCCCGGTGAACAACAACAAGGTCTCGAGGGTCGAGCCGACCGTCGTCTTGTGGATCGGCGCGCCGGCCGTTCCCAAGTGCAGCAATGCGCGCAACGTCGGGCCGACCAGGAACCACGCACCGCCCGCGACGGCCAGCCAAGCGCCGAGGCTGGTGACGATGCGGTTCGCGGCGACGAGGAGCAGCAGGCCACCGACGGCAGTCACCGCACCCGGGAGTATCTCCAGCCAGAACCGTGCGGCGGTGATCGTCCAGGTCTTGTCCGGCGTATAGCCGAAACCCACGTACGGACCGATGAGCGGGATCAGCAGACCCCACACACCCAGCACGATCAACAGCAAGCCGCTGACGGCGCCTCGCGAACGCGGGACGCGCATCCGGCCACCGTGCAGATCGGGTTCATTCTGTTCGTGCTTGTTCGCCATGTGTGGCGTGCTCCTTCTAGGTCTTGGTGGGTGCATGTGCGCGAGCGCGGTCGAGCGCATCGCGCATTGGCCGAAGGCTGATTGCTCACCGCACGCGCGGAGATCACTCGGTGCTATGGAGAGGCGCAGACCGTGGGAAAGGCCCGGATGGCTCCCGCGTAGAACGCGACGCAATTGGTACGTCGCGCTAGTGCGCGACGACGCCCGCTTCCAGGGCAATTCGGGTGAGGGCCTGACCGTCCGCGGGGGAGCAGGTCGACGCTCGTCGGTTCAGGTAGACATGCCCGACCGAACGTTTACAACGTACACCACGCGGACGCGAATTGGCGGAATGTGCAACATTCGGCCGGTGCGGTGATCGACATTGAGCGGTCGCAAGAGTGCGCCGCCGCTATCGACCAGCTCTTCTCCCTGACCGACCCGCATTTTGTTGAGCACCGGGCGCGGGGAGAAGGACGTGCGCGAGATCAAGGACGTGCGCGAGGGAGCCCAGCCGATCATTTGCGCCGCCGTCTCCTGGGACGGCCATCACCTGAGGGGCCCTCGTCGCCGACGAGATGACCGGGTACGGCTGGTGACCCACCTGACCGTGGGTCGACCGGTCAGCTCTGACCGGCGAGACGCTCCCGTCGCTGCCGCAGCGCCTCGAGCACGCCCTGCAGCTCCTCGACGTTGGTCAGCGCCGCGGCCGTGTCCTCGGGATCCTGCGGCCCTTCGTCCTGGCCGCCGACCTGCCGGCGCAACTCGTCGATCTGCGTCTCGATCTCGGCGATGCGGGCGTCGACGTCAGCGAGGTCGTCGCCGGTCGGATTGTTCTGCTCAGTCATCCGGCCATTGTGCCGATAGGTCGGCCGCGGTTCCTAAGCTGACCTCCGTGACCCTGTTCGAGCCGGACTCACCGCGGGCGCCGGCCGACGCCGAACCGCTGGACCCGTCAGCCCCGCTGGCCGCGCGAATGCGGCCGCGAACGCTCGACGAGGTCGTCGGCCAGCAGCATCTGCTTGCCGCCGGATCGCCGCTGCGCCGCCTGGTCGAGGGCGATGCGCCGATGTCGCTGATCCTGTTCGGGCCGCCGGGCACCGGGAAGACCACGCTCGCGCTCATCGTGTCCAGCGCGACCAACCGGCGCTTCGAGCAACTGTCCGCCCTGAACGCCGGCGTCAAGGACGTCCGCGAGGTCATCGCCCGCGCCAAGGCCGAGCTGGGCCGCATAGGCCGCCAGACGGTGTTGTTCATCGACGAGATCCACCGCTTCTCGAAGACCCAGCAGGACTCGTTGCTCGCCGCGGTCGAGGCGCGGCACGTCACGCTGGTCGCGGCAACGACGGAGAACCCGTTCTTCTCGATCGTCTCGCCCCTGCTGTCCCGCAGCCTGCTGTTGACCCTGCAACCACTCGACGACGCCGCTGTCGGCGAACTCGTCGACCGCGCGCTGACCGAGGAACGCGGGTTGAACGGCGCCGTCACGCTCGCCGGGGACGCCCGCGCCCACCTGCTGCGGCTCGCCGGCGGCGACGCGCGCCGCGCGCTGACCGCGCTGGAGGCCGCAGCTGGCACGGTGCTGGCCGAGGGCCGGGACACGGTCGATCTGGACGCGCTGGAACAGGCCGTCGACACCGCCGCGGTGCGTTACGACCGCGACGGGGACCAGCACTACAACGTGATCAGCGCGTTCATCAAGTCCATCCGTGGCTCGGATGCCGACGCCGCCCTGCACTACCTGGCACGCATGCTCGAAGCCGGGGAGGACCCGCGGTTCATCGCCCGCCGACTGGTCGTGCACGCGTCCGAGGACATCGGCCTGGCCGACCCGGGCGCGCTGCTGGCCGCAACCGCGGCAGCCCAGGCCGTGGCGCTGATCGGCCTCCCGGAGGCACGGATCAACCTCGCACAGGCCACCATCCACCTCGCGCTGGCGCCGAAGTCGAACGCCGTGGTTCGTGCCATCGACGCGGCTGCAGCCGACGTTCGCGCGGGCCTCGCCGGCGCCGTACCTCCCGCGCTGCGCGACGCGCACTACGCGGGCGCGAACAAGCTGGGCGCGGGTAAGCGCTACGTCTACCCACCGGACACGCCCGACGGCGTCGTTGCCCAGCAGTATCCGCCCGACGAACTGGTGGGTCGCGACTACTACGTGCCCGCCGGCCGCGGGGCCGAGCGCACTGTCGCCGAACGGCTGGCCAGGCTTCGCGAGATCCTGCGTGGTCACTGACGACGACCCTTGCATCGCCTCAAGTTCGGCGCGCAGTTGTCGATCAACAAATAGTGATCAGCCTGCGCACCCGTCCAACGGTGTGACTCATGTTGCTCGAACCGCCGGTGGACGCCGGTGACGCAGTGGTCGCTGCGACCTGGGATGCCAGTGGCTCGGCGGCATCCGCCGACCAGTTGCCCATAGTCGAGTCCTTGCAGAAACGTGGGCGCGGCGCCATGTTCGTCCGCGACCGCGACGGACGCTTCCTGCTCGCCAGCGACGATTTCGCCGACATCATCGGCGCAGCCGCAGACGATGTCGTGGGTCGGACGGTCAGTGAGGTGCTGCCCGCTCCATTTGCCGAGGAGCAGTGGGCCCGCGACCTGGCGGTCTGGCGCACCGGCGAGCCGAGCGCGCAAGTGTCGACGTTGGTCTTCGGAAGTGACGACGCACGCGAATTCGTCACCCACCGCTTCCCGATCACCGACGCCGACGGCACCGTGCTCGCGGTGGGCGGCCACGCGTTCGAGGTCACCGAACTCGTCGCCCAACGGCGCAACGGGCACGAGTCCGAGACACGGTTCCGGACCATCTTCGACGTCGCGCCGATCGGGCAGATCCTGTCCGACGCCGACGGCACGGTGACCGCGGCGAACCCGCCGATGGCGGCGATGCTCGGCTACCGCCCGGCGGACATGGTCGGGCGCTCCACCCGCGATTTCCTGGCCGACGGCGAGGACGCCCGGGTGATTGCCGACATCGCGGGCCTCGCCGCCGGCGCCGTGAACGCCGTGACCGCCCGACGGCTCTTCCGGCACCGCCTCGGCCACGACGTACCCGTAGCGGTGACGAGCGCTGCGCTGCGCGACATCGACGGCGATCTGCACGGCTGGGTCTCCATGGTGCGCGACGTCAGCGATGAGGAACGCGCGCGGCTCACGCTCGAGCAGGCGCACCGGCGCTCGGTGCGCACAGCAGCGCGGCTGCGTGTCCTGCACGCCGCCTCGATGGCCGCCAACGAGGCGTCCGGCATCGACACGATCGCGCCGGTCGTCCTGCGGTTGTTGGCCGACTACCTGGAAAGTTCGGCAGGTGCCCTGCTGCAGTGGCCGCCGGAGACCACGGAGCCCGCGCAGGTGCTGCACTCCGTCGGCGCGACGTGCTCGTGGACGTCCGTCGTCCGTCCGGTGGACTGCAACGTCGTCGTCGCGGCCGCCGCAGGTCCGGACACCGTGTCCGGGCAGGGCATGACGGTAGTTGTCCCGCTCAGCGGCGCCGAGTCGCGCCTCGCACTCGTCTTCCGCGGTACCGGTCGGCCGGATACCGAACAGCTGGAGCTGCTCGCGCTCGTCGGCAGCGACGTCTCGCGCGTTGTCGAACGAGAGACCACCCGCGAGCGCTTGCGACGCGGCGAGCTGCGCTTCCGCTCCGTGTTCGACTCGTCGCCGTTGCCGATGGCGTTGACGCTCGGCGACAGCGGCACGTTCGGGGCGGTGAACGAAGCGCTCTGCACGCTGGTCGGCCGCACCCGCGAAGAGCTGATCGGCCGCTCCGCGCGCGACCTGTGCCATCCGGACGACGTGGGGCTGACCGACCCCGCGGGGGCGGCGGCGTTGGCGTCGCCGGACGGCACGCACCAGGTGGAGATCCGCTTGCTGCACTCGTCGGGCGCGGTCGTGTTCGCGGACGTCACGTTGACGTGGATGCGCGGGGCGAACGGCGACCTGCAGCTGCTCGCGCACATGGCGGACGTGACCGGCCGGCGCACCGCAGAGGCGCTGTTGCGCCGACAGGCCGAGGAGGACGGACTCACCGGCCTCGCCAACCGCGCTCGGCTGGCCCGCATTCTCGCCGAGCACGGCCGGCAGGGACTGACCTGCACGGTGCTGTTCATCGACCTCGACGGCTTCAAGCTGATCAACGACACGCGTGGTCACGACGTCGGTGACGAGGTCTTGGTCGCCGTCGCGCAACGGCTGCGCCGGGCGGTCCGCGACGACGACCTTGTCGCCCGCTTCGGCGGTGACGAATTCGTCGTCGTGTGTCCGACACCCGCCGACCTCGGCACGAACGAGTACGTCGTTCGCGTGCGCGCCGCGCTCGCACCCGTCATCGCCACCAGTGGCGGTACGGCGAACGTGACGGCCAGCATCGGTATCGCACACGGTCTCGTGGACGAGCAGTGCCCGCAGCTGCTGGTCGAGCGCGCCGACGCTGCGATGTATGAGGCCAAGCGCCTGGGCAAGGACCGGCACGCGGTATGCGACGAACCGATGCGCCGGCGTGCGGTGAATCGCAAACGGACCGAGCTGATCCTGCGCAATGCGTTGGACGAGGGCCGCGTGCGGGTTTACTACCAACCGGTCGTCGATCTGGCCGACGACCGGATCGTCGGGTGCGAGGCGCTCGTCCGGCTCATCGACGAGGACGGTGCGCTCGTCAGCCCGGGGGCGTTCATCGAGGTCGCCGAGCAGAGCGGGCTGATCGTCCCGCTGGGCGCGTGGGTGCTGCGGGAAAGCTGCGCCCGGATCGCCGCTTTGCGGGCCGAAACCGGCCGCCCCCTGACGGTGTCGGTCAACGTGGCGGCGCGGCAGGCGGCGCGGCCGGACTTCGCCGCGTCGGTCGTCGACGCATTGACCACGGCCGGACTGCCGGCCGGCGCTCTCGCGCTCGAACTCACCGAGTCGGCTCTGCTGGCCGCAGACGAATCGACCCTGCGTCAGCTCAAGACCTTGCGAGAGGCCGGGGTGGGCATCTCCCTCGACGACTTCGGTACCGGATACTCCTCGCTCACCTACCTCCGGCACTTCCCGGTGTCGGTGCTGAAGGTGGACCGCTCGTTCGTCGCCGGCATGATGTTCGAGCCCAGCGACCGCGCGATCGTGCGTGCCGTCACGGGCCTGGCCGCGGACCTCGGGCTCACCTGGATCGCGGAGGGCGTCGAAACCATCGAGCAGCACCAGGCCCTGACGGTGCTCGGCGCCGGGTTCGCGCAGGGCTACCTGCACGGCCGACCGATGCCGGACACCGAGTTCGGCGCCGCGCTGGCAGCCGACGTCGCCGTCGAGCGCTCGGCCTGACCGGTTCGCAGGGCCCGGTAACCGATAGGGTCTGCGCACCGGACAACACCTCCGGTGCCGAATGCGAACCGAGGAGTTGCAGATGTCCGGTGGCGCCATTGCTGCGCTGATCGCGGCCGGTGCCTTCGTCGTGCTCGTCCTGTTACTGGCCGTCCCGTTGCTCAAGGCCGGCCGGACGCTGGACGAGGCCACCCTGGCGATCCGCACGACGAACGACGGCGTCGCTCCGCTGCTGGCCGACGCCAAGCAGACCGTCGAAGCGATCAATGTGCAGCTCGTGCAGGTCGAGGGCATCGCGCAGAACGTCAACTCGATGACGACGAATGTCGCCGCGATGACATCGGTCGTCTCCAGCACGCTGGGTAGCCCGATGATCAAGGCTGCGGCGTTCACCTACGGCGTGCGCAAAACCGTCTCCGACCGGCGCGACGCCGAGGCCGTGCGCACCGCGCGGCGCAAGCACCGCAGTGATCGCCGGGCCCGCGGGTGAAGCGCCTCTTCTGGCTCGCCCTGGGGATCACCCTCGGGGTGCTGACCATGCGCAAGATTTCCCGCGCGGCCGAGAAGTTGACGCCGCAGGGGGTCGCCTCGTCGATCGGCCAGGGTCTCAGTGACATCGCCGATGCGGTGGGCGAGTTCGGCGCCGACGTGCGCGCGGCGATGAGCGAGCGCGAGGCGCAGCTGCGCGAGAGCACGGGCCTGGACGGCCAACTCGGCCAGCGCCCGGCGAAACCCGGCAGCCCCGGCTCGCGGCCGGCGCCGCGCGAAGCGCAGTAGACCGCCTGCGCGGGCAATCCGCGCACCGTCGTCTGGCAGAGTTGACACCGTGAAGTCTGCCGAAATCCGGTCCCGCTTCCTCGGCTATTTCGAGGTCAACGGGCACAGCGTCGTGCCCAGCGTCCCGCTGCCCTACGACGACCCCAACCTGCTGTTCGCCAACGCCGGCATGGTGCAGTTCGTGCCGTACTTCATCGGCCAGCTCACCCCGCCGTGGTCGCGCGCGACGAGCATCCAGAAGTGCATCCGCACGCAGGACATCGAAGAGGTCGGCAAGACCACCCGGCACGGCACGTTCTTCCAGATGAACGGCAACTTCAGCTTCGGCGACTACTTCAAGCAGGGCGCCATCGAGCTCGCCTGGAACCTGTCCACGCTGCCGCTGGCCGACGGTGGCTTCGGGCTGGACCCGGAGCGCATCTGGCCGACCGTCTACACCGACGACGACGAGGCGTTCGAGATCTGGCGCCGCGGGATCGGCGTGCCCGCCGAGCGCATCGTGCGCCGCGGCAAGGCCGACAACACCTGGGACATGGGAATCCCCGGCCCCGCCGGCACGTGCAGCGAGCTCTTCTACGACCGCGGCCCGGAGTACGGCCCGGAGGGCGGCCCGGCCGTCGACGAGGACCGGTTCATGGAGTACTGGAACCTCGTGTTCATGCAGTACGAGCGCGGCGACGCCACGGGCACGGGCAAGGGCGAGTACGAGATTCTCGGTGACCTGCCACGCAAGAACATCGACACCGGTATGGGCATGGAACGCATGGCGACGCTGCTGCAGGGCGTCGACAACATGTACGAGATCGACGAGACGCGCCCGGTGCTCGACCTCGCGGCGTCGATGTCGGGCAAGGCATACGGCGTGCACTCCGGGCACGCGGCCAGCGAATCGCACCCCGACGACGTGCGGCTGCGCGTCGTGGCCGACCACGTCCGCACCGCGCTGATGCTGATCGGCGACGGCGTGACGCCGTCGAACGAGGGGCGCGGGTACGTGCTGCGCCGCATCGTGCGCCGCGCGGTGCGCGCCATGCGACTGCTCGGCGTGCACGAGCCGGTGCTGCCGCACCTGCTGCCCGTCTCGCGCGACTGCATGGCGCCGTCGTATCCCGAGCTCGGCACCGACTACGAGCGCATCGCGATGATCGCCTACGCCGAGGAGGACGCGTTCCTGCGCACCCTCACCGCCGGCACCGCCATCTTCGACACCGCCGTCACCGAGGTGCGTCAGGACGGCAGTGACACCGTCCCCGGCACCACCGCGTTCCGGCTGCACGACACCTACGGCTTCCCGATCGAGCTGACGCTGGAGATGGCGGCCGAGCAGGGCCTGCAGGTCAACGAGGCGAAGTTCCGCGAGCTGATGGGCGAGCAACGGGCGAGGGCCAAGGCCGACAGCCGTTCGAAGAAGTCCGCGCACGCCGACAGCGCCGCGCTGCGCCAACTGCGTGAGCAGGGTGAGACGCCGTTCACCGGTTACGACGAGCTGGAGACCGAGACGACGGTGCGCGGCCTGCTGCGCGACGGCGAGCTCGTGCGTGCGGCGCAGCCGGGCGAGACCGTCGAGATCGTGCTCGACCGCACCCCGTTCTACGCCGAATCGGGTGGCCAGATCGCCGACGAGGGCGTCATCACCGTCGACGGCGCACGGCTGCGGGTCACCGATGTGCAGAAGGCGCTGAAGGGCCTGATCGTGCACCGCGCGGTGGTGGAGGACGGCGAGGTCGTCAGCGGCGCCGCAGCGCTGGCCGCCGTGGACGCCAACTGGCGCACCTCTGCGCGGCAGGCCCACTCGGGGACGCACATCGTGCATGCCGCGCTGCGGCACGTGCTCGGCCCGTCGGCGCTGCAGAGCGGCTCGTTCAACCGGCCCGGCTACCTGCGCCTGGACTTCGCGTGGGGCCGGGCGTTGGACGCCGCCACCCGCGGCGACATCGAGGACGTCGCGAACCAGGCCCTGCGCAGCGACCTGCCCGTCACGGTGGAGTACGTGCCGCTGGTGCAGGCACGCGAGATGGGCGCGCTGGCGCTGTTCGGCGAGACCTACGACGAGATCGTGCGGGTCGTCGAGATCGGCGGCCCCTGGTCGCGCGAACTGTGCGGCGGCACGCACGTCGCCCATGCGTCGCAGGTCGGCACGATCACGGTGATCGGCGAGTCGTCGGTCGGCTCGGGCGTGCGTCGCGTCGAGGCCTATGTCGGCATCGAGGCCATGCGCTACCTCGCCACCGAACGCGCGTTGCTCAACGGGCTCGCCGACACGTTGAAGGTGCCGGCCGACCAGGTGCCCGATCGGGTCGCCGGGCTCGTCGATCGGCTGCGCGACGCCGAGCGTGAGCTGGCCCGACTGCGGGCCGGGCAGGTGCTTGCCGCGGCCGGCGCGCTCGCCGCCAGTGCCGAGCAGATCGGCTCGATCCGGGTGGTGGCCACCGCGGCGCCCGCGGGGGTCGCCGGCAACGACCTGCGCTCGCTCGCCCTGGACGTGCGCGGCAAGCTGCCCGCCGGCCAACCGGCCGTTGTGCTGCTCGCCTCGCCGAACGACGCCGGCGGCGCGGCGTTCGTGGCCGCGGTGAACGAGACCGGCCAGCAGGCAGGGGTGCGCGCCGGCGACATCGTCAAGGTGTTCGCGCCCGCGTTGGGGGCACGTGGCGGCGGCAAGGCCGACCTCGCCCAGGGTGCCGGGGGAGATGTGTCCCAGCTGGACGCCGCCTTTGCGGCAGCCAAGTCCTACGTGGCCGGTGCCTGAGCCGACCCCGCGCCCGGCGGGCGTCTGGTTCGCCGTCGACGTCGGAACCGTGCGCGTCGGGATCGCGCGCAGCGATCCGCGCGGCGTGCTCGCACTGCCCGTCACGACCCTGCGTCGCGACCGCAAGCGCAACACCGACGTCGCCGAACTCGTCGACCTCGGCCGGGAGTACGAGGCCGTCGGCTTCGTCGTCGGGCTGCCGCGCACCCTCGCCGGCCGGGAGGGCCCGTCCGCGGCCATGGCGCGTGAGTTCGGGACGGCGCTGGAGCGGCGGCTCAGTGCCGCGCCGGACGGGTCCACCCCCGTCGTCGAATATCTGGACGAACGCCTGACCACGGTGAGCGCGCAGCGTAAGCTCTCGCAAGGCGGAATCAGGGGCCAAACCGGGCGCGCCATCATCGATCAAGCCGCCGCCGTGGAACTGTTGCAGCACTGGCTGGATTCCGACCCCAGCAGGCGCAGCTGACGCAAGCCGTACGTCCCCGTGGACCGCACAACAAGTGAGGTAGATGCGTGAGGCAACGCGACCGCGAGGCGAGTGCCTACGCCGACGACGCCTACGCGTCCCCGGACGCACCGGCGTACGGCCACGGCTTCGCCGACGGCCGTTTCGATGATGACGCCGAAGGTCGTTTCGACGGCGACGCCCACGGATCGCACGACGACCACGACGGCGACGGTCTGTTCCACGACACCCTGCTCGGCGACTACGACGCCGACGACGGCGACGACGGTCCGCTGCCGCGCGTGACCCGGGTGTCGCGCCGCGAGCGCGCGGCCCGCGCGACCGGGCCGGCCGCGACGCGCTCCGAACGCCGCGCCCACGCACGGCGTCGGCAGAACCGGCGCTTCTTCGTCATCCTCGCCGTTCTGGTGGTAGCGCTCGTCGCGGTGGCCACCTGGCTGGTCGTCCTGCCCGTCTACCACTACCTCGAGCCGGACGATTACAGCGGCAACGGCGGCAAACCGGTGCTGGTCACCGTGCAGGCCGACGACGACGCCACCGACATCGGCAACACGCTGCACGCGCGCGGTGTTGTGGCCAGTACCCGCGCGTTCACCGATGCCGCGGGCGACAACGCGAAGTCGCAGAACATCCAGCCCGGGTCCTACCGGCTGCGGGCACATTTGCCCGCGACCAAGGCCCTGGCGCTGCTGCTGACGCCGTCCGCGCGCGTCAACTCGGACGTGGTCGTCTTCGAAGGTGCGACGGTGGTCGACGTCAAGCAACGCCTGGTGGCCAAACCGTGCACCGCGAGCTCGCCGGCCGACGCCACCTGCGGGCCGGGTCTCGACGCCGCCGCGGTGGCCCGGGCTTTCCGCAGCACCCGCGGGCTGGGCATGCCGACCGACTACACCGTCAACGGTAAGACGCCGGCCTCGGTCGAGGGCTTCCTCTACCCGGCCACGTACACGGTCGCGGGGCGGACCGCGCCGTCCGCGGTTCTGCAGCAGATGATCAGCAACTTCACCGACGTCGCGCGCACGACCGATTTCACCGCGTCGGCCCGCGCGCTGAGCCTCACGCCGTACCAGGAGCTGATCGTTGCCTCGATTGCCGAGAAAGAGGCGAAGTTCGCCGCCGACTACCCGCGGGTGGCCCGGGTGATCCTCAACCGGTTGGCTGCGCACAAGCCGTTGCAGATCGACGCCACCAGCGCCTACGCCGCCAAGCTCAAGGGCCTCGACCCGGCGAAGGTCATTTATTCGCAGATCAACTCGCCGTACAACACGTACACGCACGTCGGGCTGCCGCCGACGCCGATCGCGAGCCCCGGCACCGCGGCGATGAACGGTGCGGCACACCCGGCCGCCGGCAACGCGTTGTACTACGTCAACGGGGACGCGGCCGGGCACCTGGTGTTCACGAACGACGAGAACGTGTTCGCCCGCGCCGTGGCCACCTGTCGGGCGCACGGCTGGGGCTGCGGCTAGGCCGTGGCGGCATCCACCGCGCGTCGGCATGCCGGCGTCCTCGGCCGGCCCATCACGCACTCGCTGTCGCCGGTGCTGCACCGCGCCGCGTATTCGGCGCTCGGTCTGGACGTCGACTACACCGCCTTGGACTGCGGTGTGGCCGAGCTGCCCGAGGTGCTGGCCGCGCGCGCCGACTGGCTGGGCTTCTCGGCGACCATGCCGGTCAAACGCGCGCTGCTCGACGTTGCTGACGACGTCAGTGCACTGGCCCGCACGGTCGGTGCGGCGAACACCCTGCTGCCCGCAGCCGGCGGGTGGCTCGCCGACAACACCGATGTCGCGGGCATCACCGCGACGCTCGCCGATCTGCCTGCGTCACCGCGGACGGCGACGGTGCTCGGTGCCGGTGGCACGGCGCAGGCAGTGCTCGCCGCGCTGCCGCACCTCGGCGTCACGCGCTGCACGGTTTTGGTGCGCGACCGGGCGCGCACGGCCGAGGTACGCGCCACGGCCACGCGCTGCGATGTCGACGTGACGGTGGCGCTCCTGGACGTCGACGCCGACGCATTGGGTGCCGACCTCGTGGTGTCGACGCTGCCCGCCGGCGCTGCGGATCCGTTCGCACCGCGCCGCTGGGCGCCGCGGCAGACGCTGCTCGACGTCATCTACGCGGGCTGGCCGACACCGCTGGCTGGCGCGGCGGCCGCCGCGGGCGCGCAGGTGCGCGGCGGCGCGACGATGCTGCTGCACCAGGCAGCCGAGCAGGTGCGGCTGATGACCGGTTGTCCGGCGCCCGTCGACGCGATGCGTGCGGCCCTGCTCGCGGCCGAGCCCGACTGCGGCGCCTGACCGTAACCCCAGCGGGCACTGCTGCCCGCAGCCCGGACCCAAGTACAACGGTGATCAACAGCAGCTTCTGGTCGCTAGGGCGACCAGAAGCTGCTGTTGATCACCGAAGGTGTGTCGAGGCGGCGAGACACCGGAGCGCCGTCAGCGGAGGGTGAGCACGACCTTGCCGACGGCGCCGCGCTCGTCCATCAGGGCAACGGCCTCGCCGGCATCGGCCAGCGCGAACTCGTGCCCGATCGGCGGGGCAAGAGCGCCGGAGGCGACCAGCGGCGACAGCTCGCGCCACTGCTGCTGCAGGTAGTCCGGCCGGGCGAGCGCGTACTGGCCCCACACCACACCGATGAGCGACGTGTTGTTCAGCAGCAGCCGGTTGACCTTGACGGTGGGGATCTCGCCGCCGACGAAGCCCAGCACGAGCAGCCGACCGTCGGTGGCCAGGCTGCGCAGGGAGTCGGTGAAGCGGTCGCCGCCGACCGGGTCGATGACGATGTCCGCGCCGTGCCCGCTCGTCAGCTCGTCGACGGCGTCGCGGAACCCGTCGACCCCGACGGTGTGCTGCGCGCCGGCCTTGCGGGCCAGCTCGGCCTTCGCGTCGGTGGACGCGACCGCGATCACCGTGGCCCCGTGGGCGCGGGCGAACTGGATCGCCGCCGTGCCCACGCCACCGGCCGCGCCGTGCACGAGCACGACGTCTCCCTCGGTCAGCTGCACCCGGTGGGTCAGCGCGAAGTGGACCGTGAGGTAATTGATCGGCAGCGCCGCGGCGGTGGCGAACGAGACGTCGTCCGGGATCGGGAACACCATGTGCGCCGGCGCGAGCGCGAGATCGGCGAAGCCGCCGAACATGGTCAGCGCGCAGACGCGGTCACCCACGGACACCGCGGCACCGTCCGGGGCCGACCGCACGACGCCCGCGACCTCGCCGCCCAGCGTGAACGGCGGTTCCGGCTTGAGTTGGTAACGGCCCTGGGTCAGCAGGACGTCGGGGAACGTGACGCCCGCGGCGTGTACCTCGATGAGCACCTGCTCGTCGTCGGGCGCGGGGTCGTCGACCTCCAGTGCCTGCACCGCTCGTGGTCCGTCCAACGCCGTCACCCGGATCGCTCGCATGCGCCCGACCCTAGCGAGCGGGTTCCCGACGTATCGTCGACGCCATGGCGGTCAGCACGACACGGCGCGCGATCGTCCGGCTGCCCGTCGACGGCGAGCCGGCCCGCACGCCGGACGACCTGGCCGTCGAATCCCCGCTCGTGCTCGCGGCCGACGGTGACGTCATCGCCACCCTGATGCGCACGCCCGGGCACGATCTCGAGCTCGCCGCGGGCTGGCTGGTCGTCGAGTCCGGGGTCCGCCGGGCGGAGGACGTCGCAACACTGCGGGCTTGCCGCGAGGACGACACCGACCGCGTGCACATGACCCTGCGTGCCGGTGTGCGCCCCCCGCGGGCGCGCGCGTTCGTCACGAGTGCCGCCTGCGGCGTGTGCAGCGCCGACGTGCTGGACCTGCACCCGCTGGCCACCAGCGCTCCGCACACCGACGGGTGGCGTGCGCGGCGCGACGTGCTCGTGCGACTGCCCGACACCATGCGCAAGCGGCAGCGCACCTTCGAGCGCACCGGCGCCGTGCACGCCGCGGCGCTGGCTGCACCCGACGGCACCCTGGCCGACGTGCGTGAGGACGTTGGCCGGCACAACGCCGTCGACAAGGTCGTCGGCGCGGCGCTGTTCGTCGGCCGGTTGCCCGCCACCGACCAGCTGCTCGTCGTCAGCGGGCGGGTGTCCTTCGAGATCGTGCAGAAGGCCGTCGCGGCCGGGGTGGCCGGCATCGTCGCGGTGTCCGCGCCGTCCAGCCTCGCCGTCGACCTCGCCCGCGAGCACGGCCTGCTGCTGGCCGGCATGGTGCGCAACGGCCGGTGCAACCTCTACGCGGGCGAGGATTCAGTCGTCTGAGGGCTGGTGCTCGGCGGCCAGTGCGCTGGCCGCAGCGCTCGCGTCGGCCACTGCCTGCGCACCGCCGCCGTGCGACGCCGCGGCGTAGCCGACCAGGAACGTGGTCAGCGGTGCCGCGGGTCGCGCCACGTTGTGCGCGGCGTCGCGCGCGACGTCGAGCAGCAGCGTGCGGTCGACGACGTCGGCATCGACGCCGAGCCGGGCCGCCAACGAGTCGATCCAGTCGTCGAGAGTATTTTTCGGAGCCCCCGCGGGGACGTCGAGCGGAGCGTTCTCGTGGGGTGAGCTCATGGTCGAAGTGTGCTCGCCCGGCGCGCGGCCTCGACGTCGGTCCACGTGTCGCAGTCGGCGCCGTGCCCCTCGACGTCGCGCACCAGCACCTGCGGCACGTCACGCAACAGTGCACGCATCGACGCGTCGCGGGTCTCGCCGAGCCCGGCCAGCGCGTCGAGCAGCGCCGCCCGCCGCCACGCACCGGCGAGGTTGTTGACCCGGCCGTCGGCGTCGACGAGCAGCGCCGCGCCGGAGTCGGGCACCGCGCCCAGCAGGGCGGGAACGGCACCGGCGATCCACGGCAGGTCCGCGGCGAGCACGAGCACGGTGTCCGCGCTGATGTGCGGCGCGGCGGTGGCGAGCGCGGCCACCGGGCCGCCGCCGGGCGGCTGCTCCTGGCACCACTGCACGGCGCGCCCGGCGATCTCGCGCTGCGGCCCGACGACCACGATACGGGTGGCACCCGCCGCGGCGTCGAGCACGCGGGCCAGCAGACTCGCGCCGCCGACGTCGAGCGCCGGTTTGTCGGTGCCGCCGAGCCGGCGCCCCGCCCCGCCGGCGAGCACGATCGCGTCGTACACGCGTCCACGGTAACGACGCCCGTAGGCTCTCGCCCCGTGTCGGCGACGGCGGTGGGTGCAGTGGTGGGCGCGGTTGTCTGTGCCCTGCCGGGGCCCTACCTCGCGCGGCTGACGCACAGCGTCCCGGACCGCGAGATGCGCGACTGGTGGCGCGGGCGGCCGGCATCGACGACGCGGACCGCCGTCACGGCCGTCCTGGGCGCGGTGCTGGGCGCGCTGGGCGGCGCGGCGGCGGGCTGGAGCGCACTGCTGCCGGCGTTCCTCGCGTTGAGCCTGCTGGCCACCCCACTGGTCGTCATCGACTACACCGACCACCGGCTGCCCAACCGGCTCGTCTATCCGCTTGCCGCGGCCGGCGCCGTGCTGCTGGTGCTCGCGGCGCTCGTGCGCGGTGACTGGCACAACCTGTTGCGCGCCGTCGAGGGCGGCGCCGCGGTGTACGCCGTGCTGTTCGTGTTCCAGCTCCTCGCGCCGAGATCGTTCGGCTCCGGCGACGTGCGCCTCGGCGGCGTGCTGGGCGGTTATCTCGGCTGGTTCGGCTGGGGCTACGTCTACTACGGGATCTTCGCCGGCTTCCTGCTCGGTGCGGTGGTCGCCGTCGCATTGCTGATGACCCGCCGCGCCTCGATGAAATCAGCCATCCCGTTCGGTCCGATGATGATCATCGGTGCGCTGGTGGTGCTGGCCTTCCGGCTGGTGCCGTCGACCGCGTTCTGAACCGCAGCGCGGCAGGCCCTATCGTCGAACCATGACCGACGCCGCCCGTCCGGGCCCCACCGTCTTCGTCCTCTACGGCGCCACCGGCGACCTCGCCAAGCGCATGGTGCTGCCGGCGTTCTACAAGCTGGCCATCGAAGGCCTGCTGCCGTCCGACTGGCTGCTCGTCGGCAACGGCCGCGGCGACGTCTCGCACCTCGACTTCCGCAAGCACGTGCACGACGTGCTCTCCGAGTTCGGCCCGAAACCGGACGAGGGTCCGTGGGACGAGTTCAGCGAACGGTTGCGCTTCGCCGGCGGCGGGTTCGCGAAGGACGATCCGGGCAGCCTGCTCGACGTCCTGGACGAGGCGCGCAAGAAGGTCGGCAAGGACGCGCAGCTCGTGCACTATCTCGCCGTCCCGCCGTCGGCGTTCGAGCGGATCACCGAGGGCCTCGGCGAGCACGATCTCGCCACGGGGTCGCGCGTCGTCTACGAGAAGCCTTTCGGCACCTCGCCGGAGGGTTTCCGCGAGCTCGACGAGATGGTGCACAAGACCCTCGCAGAAGATCAGGTGTTCCGCATCGACCACTTCCTCGGCAAGGAGGCGACGCAGAACCTGCACGTGCTGCGGTTCGCCAACGGGCTGTTCAACGCCGCATGGTGCGGCGAGTACATCCGGGCCGTGCAGATCGACGTGCCGGAGAAGCTCGGCATCACCGATCGCGCGGAGTTCTACGACGAGACCGGCGCGGTGCTCGACATGCTCGTCACGCACCTGTTCCAGATCGCGGCGGAGATCGCCATGGAGCCGCCGAAGAGCCTGTCCGCGAAGGACCTGCAGGCCGCCCGCGAGGAGGTCATCGGCTGCTTCCGGCCGCTCGACCCGAAGGACGTCGTGCTCGGCCAGTTCGACGGCTACACCGACGTCCCGAACATCGAGAAGGACTCGCGCACCGACACCTACGTCGCCGCCCGGATGTTCATCGACAACGACCGCTGGCGCGACGTCCCGTTCCTGCTGCGCACCGGCAAGCGGCTGGCGGCCAGCGAGCAGCGGGTGAGCCTGATCCTGCGCGAGCCGGAGGTGTTCGACGAGTTGCCGAAGGACGGCAACGTGCTGTCCTTCGACCTGTCCGGCAACGGCGCGCTCAACCTCGAGCTGGTGGCGAAGCGGCCCGGCCCCGCGCTCAACCTCGACGTTGCGGACATCGGCCTGCGGCTGGACACGCTGAACGGCGCCGACCCGCTGCCGCCGTACGTGCGGCTGATCCACGACGTGCTCGTCGGCGACCGCTCGCTGTTCACCCGGCCGGACGGCCTGGCCGCGGTATGGGAAGCCGCGGGCCCGCTGCTGGACAACCCGCCGACGCCGCAGCAGTACCCCCAGGGCTCGTGGGGCCCGCACGCGGCCCGGGACCTCGCCGAGCCGGACGGCTGGCTGCTGGGCCAGTAGCGCCCGGCGCGCGCACGGCCCGCAGCGCCGCGCGTCTGGGAGACTGTGCGGTGTGTTGCGCTGGATCACCGCGGGGGAGTCGCACGGCCCTGCGCTCGTCGCCGTGCTCGACGGCCTGCCCGCGGGTGTCGAGATCACGACGGCCGACGTCGCCGCAGCACTCGCCCGGCGCCGCCTCGGCTACGGCCGCGGCGCGCGGATGAAGTTCGAGCAGGACGAGGTCGAGTTCACCGGCGGCGTGCGCCACGGCGTCACGATGGGCGGCCCGATCGCGGTGCGCGTCGGCAACACGGAATGGCCGAAGTGGCAGACCGTCATGTCCGCGGACCCGGTCGACGCCGATGTGCTGGCCGAGCAGGCCCGCAATGCGCCGCTCACCCGGCCGCGGCCGGGGCACGCCGACCTCACCGGCATGCAGAAGTTCGACGTCGCCGACGCCCGGCCCATCCTCGAGCGTGCGAGCGCGCGGGAGACGGCCGCGCGGGTGGCGATCGGCGCCATCGCGCGCGCCTTCCTGCACCAGCTCGCCGACATCGACCTCGTCAGCCACGTGGTGTCCATCGGCACCGTCGCCGCGCCGCCGGACGCCGTGCCCGGACCGGGCGACGGGCCGCGCGTCGACGCCTCGGACGTGCGGTGCTTCGACGCCGACGCCGGCGCCGCGATGATCGCCGAGATCGACGAGACGCGCCGTGCCGGCGACACCCTGGGCGGTGTCGTCGAGGTGCTGGCCTACGGGTTGCCGCCGGGCCTCGGCAGCCACACGCACGGCGACCGCCGCCTCGACTCACGCCTCGCCGCGGCGCTGATGGGCATCCAGGCGATCAAGGGCGTGGAACTCGGCGACGGCTTTGCCCTGGCGCGCAGTCGCGGCTCCCAGGCGCATGACGAGATCGTCGGCGCCGACGGCCGGGTGCGGCGCACGTCGGGCCGCTCAGGGGGCACCGAAGGCGGGATGAGCACCGGTGCGGCGCTGCGGGTGCGCGCCGCCATGAAGCCGATCTCGACCATTCCGCGCGCGCTGCAGACCATCGACACCGACACCGGTGAGTCCGCGGTCGCGATCAACCAGCGTTCGGACGTCTGCGCCGTGCCGGCCGCCGGCGTGGTGGCCGAGGCCATGGTCGCGCTGGTGCTCGCCGAGGCGACGCTGGACAAGTTCGGCGGCGACTCGCTGCGCGAAACCCGGCGCAACCTCGACGCCTACCGCAAGCGTCTCGCCGAACGCGGCCTCGAGGTCACCGCGGAATGAGTCCGCTCGCCGTGCTGATCGGGCTGCCCGGCGTCGGGAAAAGCACTACCGGCCGTCGGCTGGCGAAGATCATGTCGGTGGCCTTCCTCGACTCCGACGACGCCGTCGAGGCGGCCACCGGGCGCACCGTGCGTGAGCTGTTCGCGCACGACGGCGAGGCCGCGTTCCGGCTCGCCGAGACCGAGGCCGTCGTCGCAGCGCTGGACCGCTTCGCCGGCGTGCTCGCCCTCGGTGGCGGCGCGCTCGGCAGCGAGCGGACCTGCACCGCTCTGCGCGCCGCGCACGTGCCGGTGATCCGCCTGCAGGCCGAACTCGCGACGTTGGGCAGGCGCATCGGCGACGCCCGCACCCGCCCGCTGCTCGCCGCCGCGCCGGCCGAACGACTGGCGGCGTTGGCTGCCGAACGCGGCCCGCTGTACGCCGAGCTCGCGACCCTGACCGTCGACACCGACGGCCGATCGCCGGGCCAGGTCGCCGCGACGATCGCCGCGCGGCTGCACGAGCGCGACCGCGCCGCGACCTCCGCGGCGAAGAAATGACAGCCATGTCGGACGTCACCCGCATCGACGTCGCCGGGGCGACCCCGTACCCGGTGCTCGTCGGCCACGGACTGCTGCCCGCGCTGGCGCCGATGCTGGCCGGCGCCGCCCGGGTGGCGGTGATCCACCCGCCGACGCTGCTCGCCGCCGCCACCGCGGTGCGCACCGAGCTCGACCGCGCCGGGCTGCGGACCTCGCTGCTCGAGGTCCCGGACGGCGAGGCCGCCAAGCGCCTCGACGTCGCCGGACGCTGCTGGGACGCACTCGGCGAGCTGGGCTTCACCCGCTCGGACGCGGTCGTCGGGCTCGGCGGCGGAGCCACCACGGACCTCGCCGGGTGGGTGGCCGCGGCCTGGCTGCGTGGCGTGCGTGTGGTGCATCTGGCCACGACCCTCGCCGGCATGGTGGACGCCGCGGTCGGCGGCAAGACCGCGATCAACACCGCACGGGGTAAAAATCTCGTCGGGGCGTTCCACCCGCCCGCGGCGGTGGTGTGCGATCTCGCGACGCTCGAGACGCTGCCCCGCGAGGACTACGTCGCCGGGTTGGCCGAGGTCGTCAAATGCGGATTCATCGCCGACCCGCAGATCCTCGACCTCGTCGAGCGCGACCCGGCGGCCGCGAGCGTGCCCGGCAACCCCGTCGAGCGTGAGCTGGTCGAGCGCAGTGTGCGCGTCAAGGCCGACGTCGTGGGCGCGGACCTCACCGAGCAGGGGTTGCGCGAGATCCTCAACTACGGGCACACGCTCGGGCACGCCATCGAGCGCGCCGAGCACTACCGCTGGCGGCACGGCGAAGCCGTCTCCGTCGGGCTCGTCTTCGCGGCGGCTCTCGGCGCCCGGCTGGGCCGCCTCGACGACCCGACGCGCCGCCGGCACCGCGAGCTGCTCGACGCACTCGGCCTGCCGACGCGGTACGCCGCCGACGCGTACCCGGCGCTGCTCGACACCATGCGGGTCGACAAGAAGGCGCGCGGCAACCGGCTGCGGTTCATCGTGCTCGACGGGCTGGCCCGGCCGGTGGCCGTCGACGAGCCCGACCCCGCCCTGCTGGTCGACGCCTACTCGGAGGTCTCCTCGTGACCGCACCCGCGCGCCGCGTGCTCGTGCTCAACGGCCCCAACCTCGGCCGGCTGGGTACCCGGGAACCGCAGGTCTACGGCACCGCGACGTACGAGGAGCTCGTGGCGCTGTGCCGCTCCGGCGGCGAGCAGCTCGGTCTCGACGTCGAGGTCCGGCAGACCGACCACGAGGGGGAGCTGCTGGGCTGGTTGCACGAGGCCGCCGATGCGGGGGTGCCGGTCGTGCTCAACGCCGCCGGGCTGACGCACACGTCCGTCGCGTTGGGCGATGCGTGCGCGCTGCTCACCGCGCCGCTGCTCGAGGTGCACATCAGCAACGTCCACGCGCGCGAGCCGTACCGGCACACCAGCTACGTCTCTCCCCGGGCCACCGGGGTGATCGCCGGCCTCGGTGTGGAGGGTTACGTGCTCGCGCTCTCGTGGCTCTCGGCACACCAGGGCTGATTTCTGCCGCCGCAGTTCGCGCGGGCGTTCTACATTCGAACCATGCGCCCGGTAAGCGCGCACCGTTTCGAGGAGCGGGTACGCGGCAATCGACTCGTCGGCCGGCTCCTCGGCAACCGTGCCGTGCAGCTGCTGCGCCAGGCCCGCGAGGACGACCTCGGCGTGCACCTGTTGGCCGTCTCCGCGCAGCAGCTGCTCTGTACGGCTCCGCTCGCCGTCGCGCTCGCCGCGGTCAGCCAGCGGGCGACCGGCGTGTCCATCGCGGAAGTGCTGACGCACGTCCTGCAGCTCACGCCCCGGGCCCAGCACGTCGTCACTGCGTCGTTCGCCGGCTCGTCACACGTCAGCCTCACCGCGCTGTGGACGAATCTGCTGATCGCCGTCGCGTTCGGCGTGGGCGTCGCGGCGAGCCTGCAGCGTGGCCTCGAGATGATCTGGCGGCTGCCGCGATCACCGGCGCTGCCGAGCGTGCTGCGCCAGAGCCTGTGGGCGGTGATGTTGCCGCTGCTGATCACGGCCACCGTGGTGATCGGCCGGGGCAGCCACCAGATGCATCATGCGCGGACCTTGATCGTGGTGCTCGGCTTCATCGCCCAGATCGTGCTCGTCGCGGTCTTCGGCTGGTGGACGCAGCGACTGCTGCTGGCGCGGCGGGTGGGCTGGCATCGGCTCTGGCCGTCGGTCGGCTTCTTCCTGGTGGCTCTCACGGTCGTGCTGGTGCTGGCCCGCTTCCTGATCTCCGGTCAGCTCGTGTCGGCGCACCGCGCGTACGGCGACGTCGGGCTGCTGATCGTGCTGTCCGCCTGGGTGGGGGTGGCGACCACCAGCACCATGTCGGCCCTGACGCTGGGCTCCTGGCTGCGCCGCGATCACGAACTGGACCGCGGTTCGACGGCCGTCTATCCGCCGTCTTCCGCGCTCGACCGTGTCGATCCGGTCGACGGCGTCCACCTGCCGGGTGTCACCGCTGAGGACGTCGTCGACAGCCGATCCTGACCGGCGGCATACCCTGCCGCCATGACGAACGCGCTCGACCTCTACCACCGCGCCGCGCGGATCCCGGTGCTCGGCCGCGGCGCGTTCTCGCTGGTCTTCGCGCTCAAGGCGCCGTACTTCCTGACCATCGCGCCGTCGCTGGTCGAGATGCGGCCGAACCACGCCGAGGTGCGGGTGCGCAAGTGGTGGGGCGTGCACAACCACATCGGCACAGTGCACGTCATCGCGATCGCCAACGGCATGGAGATGGCGATGGGCGCACTGGCGGAGGCGAGCATCCCGGCGCACCTGCGGTGGATCCCGAAGGGCATGCAGCTGGAGTACCTCGCCATGTCCGACTCCACGATGACCGCGACCGCCGACACGGATCCGGCCGACTGGACCGGTCCGGGTGAGGTCGCGGTGCGGGTGCAGTCCACGCGTACGGACGGCACCGTCACGGTGCGCGGCATCATCACGTTGCACGTCAGCGAGCGGCCCAGCGCCCAGCCCGCCGACGCCTGACTGCGCTCAGCGCACCCGGCGCGGGCCGAACTGCGGAGTCTGCCGCTTCAGGTTCGCGGTACGCGCGATGCGGTGGTTGCCGCCGCGCATCAGCCGGGCCTGCAGCACCGTCTCGATCCAGAACGCCCGGCCGGGCGAGCGGTGCCAGGTCGAGTGGAACAGCCGCTTGGTCAGCGCGAGGGCGTCCGGCGAGCGGGTCAACAGCTCGCCGGCCAGCGCGTCGGCCTCTTTCATCGGGTCGTCGGCGACGCCGGTGACCAGCCCGTACTCGGCGGCCCTCGTGCCGTCGAAAACCTCGGCCGTCATGGTCAACCGCTTGGCGACGTCCATCGGCACGAGCTCTCGCAGCGTCACCGATCCCGTCATGTCGGGGATCAGCCCCCACTTGCCCTCCATGATCGACAGCTCGCAGTCGGGCGTCGCGAAGCGGAAGTCGGCGGCCAACGCCAGCTGCATTCCGCCGCCGTAGCAGTGGCCGTGCAGCACCGCGATCACCGGGACCGGCAGCTCGCGCCACGCCCAGCAGGCGCGCTGGAACAGGTTCGTCGAACCGGGCAATTTCAGCGCGGCACGGGTGAACGCGGCCGCAGACCTGCCCACCGAGGCGAAGTCGAGACCTGCGCAGAACGCGTTGCCGTTGCCGCTGATGATCACGGCGCGGATCTGACGGTCCGCGGCGATCATGGCAGCGGTGTCGACCAGGGCGTGCAGCATCGGTAGGTCGAGGCCGTTGTACTTCTCCGGCCGGTCGAGGCGTACGCGGGCAACCCCCGCGTCGATCTCCAGCGTCACGCGGTCGCTCATCGGCCCCACCCTACGGTGGCTAGACTCCACCGTCGTGGCATCTACCAACGACCTCAAGAACGGCATGGTCCTCAACATCGACGGCCAGTTGTGGACCGTCGTCGAGTTCCAGCACGTCAAGCCGGGCAAGGGCGGCGCCTTCGTGCGCACCACCTTGAAGAACGTCATGTCCGGCAAGGTCGTCGACCGCACGTTCAACGCCGGCACGAAAGTCGAGACGGCGAACGTCGACAAGCGCGCGATGACCTACCTCTACAAGGAGGGCACCGACTACGTCTTCATGGACTCCGACACCTACGACCAGGTGCCGGTGCCCGCGGAGACGGTCGGGACGAATGCGAACTACCTGCTCGACAACGCCGAGGTCGCGGTCGCGGTGCATGACGGCACGCCGCTCTACCTCGAGCTGCCCACCAGCGTCGAGCTGATCATCAGCCACACCGACCCGGGGCTGCAGGGCGACCGCGCCACCGGTGGCACGAAGCCGGCGACGGTCGAGACCGGCGCGGAGATCCAGGTGCCGCTGTTCGTCAGCACCGGCGAGAAGGTCAAGGTCGACACTCGCGACGGCCGTTACCTCGGCCGCATCAACAGCTGACCGGCGCCTGGTGGCTGCCCGCAGCAAGGCGCGCAAGCGTGCCGTGGACGTGCTCTACGAGTCCGAGGTGCGTGACGTCGCCCCGGTGACCGCGCTGGCCGAGCGGGTCGCGCTGGCCGAACCGCCGGTCAACGACTACACGATCGAGCTCGTCGAGGGCGTGGCCGACCACCTGACCCGCATCGACACCATCCTCGACGACTACGCCGAGGGATGGGCGCTCGCCCGGATGCCGGATGTCGACCGCGCGGTGCTGCGGGTCGGCGTGTACGAGGTGCTGTGGCGTGCGGACGTACCCGACGCCGTCGCGATCGACGAGGCGGTCGAGCTCGCGAAGACGCTGTCGACCGACGACAGCCCGAAGTTCGTCAACGGCGTCCTCGGCCGGGTGGCGCACGACCGACCCGTGACCGAAACCGGCCTGGAGGCCTGATGAACGACGACAAGTACCTCAAGCACGCCGAGCTGACCATCGACGCGCCGCCGGCCGAGATCTTCGCGCTGCTGAGCGATCCGGACCGGCATCCGGAGATCGACGGGTCGGGCACCGTGCGTGGTGTCCAGGCATCCACGGCCCCGCTGCGGGCCGGCTCGGTGTTCGACATGCACATGAAGCACGGTTACTCCTACAGCACCCGCAACACCGTGGTTGAACTCCAACCCGATCGCGTCATCGCGTGGCAGACCCGGCCGCTGACCCGGCCGCTGTCGTGGCTCATCGGCGGCCGCATCTGGCGTTACGAACTGACCCCGGACGGGTCGGGCACCCGCGTCATGGGCACCTGGGACCTGCGCCCGGAGCGCAAGCGGGCGCTCGTCCGACCGCTGGCCGGCGATCCCGGCGCCGACATGCTCGAGACGCTGCGGCGTATCGGCCGCATCGTCACCGGGGGCCGCGAGTCCTAGCCGGCCTACGGCTCGCCGTCGATGATGACCGACTCCGGCGCGAGCACCTGCCAGCGCACCAGCCGTTCGGTGAGGTTCTCGATCGACGTGTCGTACATTAGCGCGAGCGTGCGCAAGTCTTCGTAACGCACCGACAGGGTGCGGGTGCCGACGTCACCGCGTTGGCGCTGGATGGAGTTCGCGAAGCGCCGCAGGATGCTGGACTCGCCCTCGCTGAGGTCGGTCACGCGGTCGAGGTTGAGCACGATGCGCGAGAGCGGTGCGCCACCGCGATCGACCGGCGTCGGTGTCTCCTCCGGCGGCAGCAGGTCGCCGACGGGGACGCCGTAGAACTCGGCGAGCTCGGACAGGCGCTGCACCGACACGGCGCGGTCACCGCGCTCATAGGAGCCGACGACGACGGCCTTCCAGCGGCCACCGGACTTGCGCTCGACGCCGTGCAGCGACAGGTGCTGCTGCATCCGCACCGCCCGCAGCCGAGCGCCCAGCGCCTTGGCGTATCGGTCGTTGGCAACGGTGTCGTCGCCGAACGCTTTCTCAGTCATGTCGTCCCTGTCGTGAGCAGCCTCGGGTCCCCGTGGTCGGACAAAAGTCCGAGCCGAAGCTCAGGAGACCGTAACTTCGGCGACAAGGCGTGTCAAAGACCGCAGCCCGGGCTGTGGGCCGTGCCGCCGCACGCGTCGACACGCTTCGCGGTGCGCCGAACCGGCGCCGCAACTCCTGTTAGTCTGCGAACAAATCACTCCTTTAATGGACCGTCCCGTGAGGCGGACAAGGAGGCTCTGTGTCCGGTCGTACAGGCGTGCCCGCGAGCACCGTCCTGCGCGGCGACGACGTCGCCCGCATCACCGATCGCATCGCCCACCAGATCATCGAGAACATCGCGCGGGGCGACTTCGACGCCGTGCTGCTGGGCATCCCGACCCGCGGCGTCCCGCTCGCGCACCGCCTCGCCGAGCGCATCGAGCGCTTCGCCGGTGTGGCGCTGCCGGTGGGCTCACTCGACATCACGCTCTACCGCGACGACCTGCGGATGCGCGGCGTCCGTCCGCTCGCGCAGACCTGCGAGCCCGCCGGCGGCGTCGACGGCCGCACCGTCGTGCTCGTCGACGACGTCCTGTGCTCCGGCCGCTCCGCCCGCGCGGCCCTGGACGCGCTCACCGAGCTCGGGCGGCCACGCGTCGTGCAGCTCGCGACGCTCGTCGACCGCGGCCACCGCGAGCTGCCGATCCGCGCCGACTACGTCGGCAAGAACCTGCCCACGTCGCGCGAGCAGCGCGTCCGGGTGCTGATGAGCGAGATCGACGGCACCGACGCGGTGCTCGTCGACGACGGCGATGTCGGCGACATCGACGACGAGCCCGTCGCCCGTCAGGAGGCCTGATGCGCAATCTGCTGTCCGCCGCCGACCTGGACCGCGACGCCGCGCTGGCGATCCTGGACACCGCGCAGCGCATGCACGACGTGCAGACCCGCGAGGTCAAGAAGCTGCCGCCGCTGCGCGGGCGCACCATCGTCAACCTGTTCTTCGAGGACTCGACGCGAACCCGCTCGTCGTTCGAGATCGCCGGCAAGTGGCTGTCGGCAGACGTGATCAACGTCAGCGCCAAGGGTTCGAGCGTCAGCAAGGGTGAGAGCCTGCGCGACACCGTGCTCACCGTCGCGGCGATGGGCGTGGACGCGCTGGTCGTGCGGCACAACGCGTCCGGCGCGGTGGCCCGCATCGCCGGCTGGGTCGACTGCGCGATCGTCAACGCCGGTGACGGCACGCACGAGCACCCGACGCAGGCGCTGCTCGACGCGTACGCGCTGCGCGCGCGGCTCGGCGATCTCGCCGACCGGCACGTCGTGATCGTCGGCGACATCACGCACAGCCGGGTTGCCCGCTCGAACGTGCTGCTGCTGCGCACGCTCGGCGCGCGCGTCACCATCGTGGCGCCGCCGACACTGATGCCGTCCGGCGTGCACGCGTGGCCGTGCGACACGTCCTGGGACCTCGACGCGGTGCTGTCCGGCAAGGCGCACGGTGACGTGGACGCGGTGATGATGCTGCGCGTGCAGCGCGAGCGGATGTCGGGTGGCTACTTCCCGAGCGAGCGCGAGTACGCGGCCGGCTACGGGCTCTCGCCCGAACGGGTCGACCTGCTGGGCGACGACGTGCCGATCCTGCACCCGGGGCCGATGAACCGCGGCCTGGAGATCTCCTCGGTGGCCGCCGACGATCTCGGCCGCTCGCTGGTGCTCGACCAGGTGCAGGCCGGCGTGGCGGTGCGGATGGCGGTGCTCTACCGGCTGCTGTCCGGCGGGCCCGAGGCGGTCGCCGAATGAGTGTGGTCCTGCGTGGTGTCGCACCGCTCGGCGGCGAGCCGACCGACGTCCTGATCGACGGCGAGTCGATCGCCGAGGTCGGTCCGCGCCTGGCCGGCGACGACGTGATGGACGCGGACGGGTTGGTGCTGCTGCCCGGACTCGTCGACCTGCACACGCACCTGCGTGAGCCGGGCCGTGAGGACACCGAGACGATCGCGTCCGGCTCCGCCGCGGCCGCGCTGGGCGGCTTCACCGCCGTACACGCGATGGCCAACACCGACCCGGTTGCCGACAACGCCGAGATCGTCGAGCAGGTGTGGCGACGCGGCGTGGACATCGGGCTCGTCGACGTGCGCCCGGTCGGCGCGGTCTCGCACCGGCTGGCGGGGGAGACGCTCGCCGAGCTCGCCTCGATGGCCCGCTCGGCCGCGGCGGTGCGCGTGTTCAGCGACGACGGCCGGTGCGTGCACGACGCGCGGCTGATGCGCCGCGCGCTCGAGTACGTCAAGCCCTTCGACGCGGTGATCGCGCAACACGCGCAGGATCCGCGGCTGGCCGACCACGCGGCCTGCGCGCACGAGGGCGTGCTGTCCGGCGAGCTCGGCCTGCCGGGTTGGCCCGCGGTCGCCGAGGAGTCGATCGTGGCGCGTGACGTCATGCTCGCCGAGCACACCGGATCGCGGCTGCACGTATGTCACGTGTCCACGGCGGGCACGGTCGAGGTGCTGCGGTGGGCCAAGCAGCGCGGCATCGCCGTCACCGCCGAGGTGACGCCGCACCACCTGCTGCTCACCTGCGACCTGCTGCGCGGTTACGACCCGGCGTTCAAGGTCAACCCGCCGCTGCGCCCGAGCGAGGACGTCCAAGCCCTGCGCGCCGGCCTGGCCGACGGCACGATCGATGCCGTCGCCACCGACCATGCGCCGCACGCCGCGCACGACAAGGACCACGCGTTCGCCGACGCCGCATTCGGCATGCTGGGTCTGCAGACCGCGTTGGGCGTCGTCGCCGAGACGATGGTCGGCACCGGGCTGCTCGACTGGGCCGGTGTGGCCGATCGGATGGCGGTGCGGCCGGCGCAGATCGGCCGGGTGGCCGGGCACGGCGGCGCGCTGGTCGCGGGCCTGCCGGCGAACCTGACGCTGATCGACCCTGCGGGTGCGTGGACGGTGGACCCGGCGAGGCTGGCGTCGCGGGCGCGCAACACGCCCTTCGCCGGCCGGTCACTGCCGGCGCAGGTCGTGGCGACGGTGCTGCGCGGGCGGTTGACGGTGCGCGGCGGCAAGATCATGACAGGAGTGAATGCATGAGCGGCAGCGCCATCCTGGTGCTCGAGGACGGCCGGACCTTCACCGGCACCGCGTATGGCGCGGTCGGCGAGACGTTCGGTGAGGCCGTGTTCAACACCGGCATGACCGGCTACCAGGAGACGCTGACCGACCCGTCGTACCACCGGCAGGTCGTCGTGCAGACCGCGCCGCACATCGGCAACACCGGCGTCAACGACGACGACGTCGAGTCGCGCCGCATCTGGGTCGCGGGCTACGTCGTGCGCGACCCGGCGCGGCGGCCGTCCAACTGGCGCTCGCAGCGGTCGCTGGACGACGACCTCGCCGCGCAGGGCGTGGTGGGCATCAGCGGCGTCGACACCCGCGCCCTGACCCGACATCTCCGCGAGCGGGGCGCGATGCGCTGCGGCGTCTCGACCACGACCACGGATCCGGAAGCCTTGCTGCGCAAGGTGTTGGACTCCCCGCCGATGACGGGCGCCGACCTCTCCGCGCAGGTGACCACCCCCGAGGCCTACCGGGTCGACGCGATCGGTGACACCCGGTTCAGCGTCGCGGCCCTGGACTTCGGCATCAAGGCCATGACCCCGCACCGGATGGCGGAGCGGGGCATCACCTCGCACGTGCTGCCGTCCACCTCGAGCGCCGACGACGTCGTGGCCACCGGAGCCGACGCGGTGTTCCTCGCCAACGGGCCCGGTGACCCCGCGGCGGCCGACGACGCAGTGGCCACCGTCCGTGAGCTGCTGCGCCGCGAGGTACCGGTGTTCGGCATCTGCTTCGGCAACCAGATCCTGGGCCGGGCGCTCGGCTTCGGCACCTACAAGCTCGGCTACGGGCACCGCGGCATCAACCAGCCCGTGCAGGACCGCCGCACCGGCAAGGTCGAGATCACCGCCCACAACCACGGTTTCGCGGTCGACGCGCCGCTCGACCGGGCCGTCGACACCGACTTCGGTGCCGTCGAGGTGTCGCACGTCTGCCTCAACGACGACGTCGTCGAGGGGCTCGTCGCGCGTGACGTGCGCGCGTTCAGCGTGCAGTACCACCCGGAGGCCGCGGCCGGCCCGCACGACGCCGCGTACCTGTTCGACCGCTTCGTCGAGCTGCTCGAAGGCGACAGCGAGTGAGCATCGCAGCGAGCGGCAGCGAGCGAGCGCGGAGCCGAGAAATGTCATTGGAGGGGACGAAGTAGTGCCCAAGCGGACGGACATCAGCCACATCCTCGTGATCGGCTCGGGGCCGATCATCATCGGCCAGGCCTGCGAGTTCGACTACTCGGGCACCCAGGCCTGCCGGGTGCTGCGCAGCGAGGGCTACCGCGTCAGCCTCATCAACTCCAACCCGGCGACGATCATGACCGACCCCGAGTTCGCCGACGCCACCTACGTCGAGCCGCTGACACCGGAGTTTGTCGAACGCGTCATCGCCAAGGAGCGCCCGGACGCGCTGCTGCCGACGCTCGGTGGGCAGACCGCGCTCAACCTGGCCGTCGCGCTGCACGACACCGGCGTGCTCGAGCGCTACGACGTCGAGCTGATCGGCGCGGACATCGAGGCCATCCAGCGTGGCGAGGACCGCCAACGCTTCAAGGAGATCGTCGCGCGGGCCGGCGGCCGGACGCCGTCGTCACTGGTGTGCAAGACGCTGGACGAGGCCGTCGAGTTCGCGCAGACGGTCGGCTACCGGATCGTGGTGCGCCCGTCGTTCACCATGGGCGGCCTCGGCTCCGGGCTCGCCAACGACGCCGAGCAGGTCCGCCGGATGGTCGCCTACGGGCTGTCGGTGAGCCCGGTGCACGAGGTGCTGGTCGAGCAGTCGGTGCGCGGCTGGAAGGAGTTCGAGCTCGAGCTGATGCGCGACAAGCACGACAACGTCGTGGTGGTCTGCTCGATCGAGAACCTGGACCCGATGGGCGTGCACACCGGCGACTCGATCACCGTGGCGCCGTCGATGACACTGACCGACCGCGAGTACCAGCACATGCGCGACGTCGGCATCGCCGTGCTGCGCGAGGTCGGCGTCGACACCGGCGGGTGCAACATCCAGTTCGCGATCGACCCCGCCACCGGCAACATGATCGTCATCGAGATGAACCCACGGGTGTCGCGCTCGTCCGCGCTCGCCTCGAAGGCGACCGGCTTCCCGATCGCCAAGATCGCCGCGAAGCTTGCAGTCGGCTACACCCTCGACGAGATCCCCAACGACATCACGTTGAAGACGCCGGCGGCCTTCGAGCCGACGCTCGACTACGTGGTGGTCAAGGTGCCGCGCTTCGCGTTCGAGAAGTTCCCCGGTGCGGACCCCGTGCTGACCACGCACATGAAGAGCGTCGGCGAGGCGATGGCGATCGGCCGCAACTTCACCGAGGCGCTGGGCAAGGCGCTGCGCTCGATGGAGACGAAGGCCGCCGGGTTCTGGACGGTTCCGGAGCAGGAGCTACCGATCGAGGAACTGCTCGAGCGCGCCGGTGTGCCGACCGACGGCCGGCTGTACTGGGTCGAGCGCGCGCTGCGGGCCGGGGCGAGCGTCGAGCAGGTGCACGACGCCACCGGTATCGACACGTGGTTCGTCGACCAGATCGCGCTCGTGGTCGAGATCGGCACGCAGGTACGCGATGCGCCGACGCTCACCGAGGCGTTGCTGCGCACCGCCAAGCGGCACGGCATCTCGGACCGGCAGATCGCTGCGCTGCGTCCCGAGCTCGCGGGCGAGGACGGCGTGCGGTCGCTGCGCCACCGGCTGGGCATCCGGCCGGTGTTCAAGACCGTCGACACCTGCGCCGCCGAGTTCGCGGCGACGACGCCGTACTTCTACTCCGCGTACGACGAGGAGTCCGAGGTCGACCGGACCGGCCGGCAGAAGGTGATCATCCTCGGCAGCGGGCCGAACCGCATCGGGCAGGGCATCGAGTTCGACTACTCGTGCGTGCACGCGGTGATGGCGCTGCGCACGGCCGGCTACGAGACCGTCATGATCAACTGTAACCCGGAGACGGTGTCTACCGACTACGACACCGCGGACCGGCTGTACTTCGAGCCGCTCACTTTCGAGGACGTGCTCGAGGTCGTGCACGCCGAGCAGGCATCGGGCGATCTCGCGGGCGTCATCTGCACGCTCGGCGGGCAGACACCGCTCGGGCTCGCGCAGCGACTCAAGGACGCGGGCGTGCCGGTGCTCGGCACCCAGCCGGAGGCGATCGACCTCGCCGAGCACCGCGGCGCGTTCGGCCGGGTGCTGGAGGAAGCCGGGCTGCCGGCGCCGAAGCACGGCACCGCGACGTCGTTCGAGCAGGCGAAGGCGGTGGCCGACGGCATCGGCTATCCCGTGCTGGTGCGCCCGTCCTACGTGCTCGGCGGGCGCGGGATGGAGATCGTCTACGACGAGCAGCACCTGGCCGACTACATCAACCGGGCCACCGAGATCACGCCGGACCACCCGGTGCTGGTCGACCGCTTCCTGGACGACGCCGTGGAGATCGACGTCGACGCGCTCTACGACGGCGAGCAGCTCTACCTCGGCGGCGTGATGGAGCACATCGAGGAGGCCGGGATCCACTCCGGCGACTCCGCGTGCGCGCTGCCGCCGATCACCCTCGGCGCGGGCGACATCGCCGCGGTGCGTGCGTCGACGATGGCGCTGGCGCGGGGCGTCGGTGTGCGCGGGTTGTTGAACGTGCAGTACGCGCTGCGCGGCGATGTCCTCTATGTGCTGGAGGCCAATCCGCGCGCCAGCCGCACCGTGCCGTTCGTGTCGAAGGCGACGAGCGTGCCGCTGGCCAAGGCGGCCGCGTTGATCGCGGCCGGCGCGACCATCGAGCAGCTGCGCGCCGACGGCGTCCTGCCACGCACCGGCGATGGCGGCAACCTGCCCGACGACGCACCGATCGCGGTCAAGGAGGCCGTGCTGCCGTTCAACCGGTTCCGCACACCGGCCGGTGACCAGGTCGACTCGATCCTCGGGCCGGAGATGAAGTCGACCGGCGAGGTCATGGGCTTCGACGCCACCTTCGGCACCGCCTTCGCGAAGTCGCAGTCGGCGTCCTACGGGTCGCTGCCGGTCAAGGGCACGGTGTTCGTCAGCATCGCCAACCGCGACAAGCGTGCGGCGATCTTCCCGGTCAAGCGGCTGCACGACCTCGGCTTCCGGGTGCTCGCCACGGCCGGCACCGCGCAGGTGCTGCGCCGCAACGGTGTCGACGTCGAGGTCGTCGGCAAGTTCAGCGACGGCCCGGGCAACATCGTCGAGAAGATCCTGGCCGGCCAGGTCGATCTCGTGCTGAACACGCCGTGGGGTTCCGGCGGCCCGCGCGTGGACGGCTACGAGATCCGCACTGCCGCGGTTACCGCCGCGATCCCGTGCCTGACCACCGTGCAGGCGGCTGCAGCGGCGGTGCAGGGCATCGAGGAGATCTCCCGCGGCGAGGTCGGCGTCCGCTCGCTGCAGGACCTGCATGCCCAACTCGCCCAGTGGCGCGCGGGGGCCCCACGTTGAGTGGTCAGTTGTGGGCTGAGTGGTCAGTTACACGTGACCGCTCAGCCCCGAAGTGGCCACTCAATGCAGTAACGGGAGGTGTGCGGTGAGCGGTGGACCCGTGCAGATAACGGACGCGGAGATCTTCGCGACCAAGCGGGTGGGCGACTACGTCGAGTTCACCGTCGTCGCGCCGGGCATCGCCGCGGGGTTCCGGCCGGGGCACTTCGTCGCGGTCGCGGTCGGCGGCGAGAACACCGCCATGGGCCTGCGCCGCGCGTTCGCGTTATGTGGGGCCACCCCGTCGGGCGCGTACGCGGGCACCGTGCAGTTCGTCGTCGCCGAGCACGGCCCGGGCACCCGGTGGCTCGTACAGCGCAAGGCGGGGGAGCGGCTCGACCTCGTCGGCCCGCTGGGCAACCCGTTCCCACTGCCGAACAACGCCTCGCCCGCGGTGCTCGTCGGCGGCGGCTACGGCACCGCCCCGCTCATCCCGCTCGCGCAGGCCCTGCTCGCCGCCGGCTCGCCGGTCGAGTTCGTGCTGGGCGCCGCCACCGTGTCCCGGCTCTACGGCGAGCTGACCGCCAAGCGGCTGGTCGGCCAGGTGACGGTGACGACCGACGACGGCTCGGCCGGCGAGCGCGGGATGGTCACCGACGTCCTGCCTGCTGTCATCGAACGGAACAACGCCGAGGTCGTGTACGCGTGCGGGCCGATGCCGATGCTGCGCGCCGTCGGCGAGGTGGCCCGGCGCAAGGCGATCCGTGCGCAGGTCGCCGTGGAGGAGTCGATGGCCTGCGGCATCGGAGTGTGCATGACCTGCGTGCTGCCGGTGCGCGGCAGCGACGGCAGGTCGCGTTTCGTGCGCTCGTGCGTCGAGGGACCGGTGTTCGACGCGCACGACGTGCGGTGGAACGACGTCGGCTCGCTGCCGCCGGACCTCGTCGGCGCCGCCGGGATGGGGGGGTAGTGACGGTGGACATGACAGCGCGGCTGGGCTCGCTGACGCTGCCCAACCCGGTGCTGACCGCGTCCGGCTGCGCCGCGGCGGGCCGCGAGCTGCACCAGTTCTTCGACGTCGCGCAGCTCGGTGCGGTGGTCACCAAGTCGATCATGCGCGAGCCGCGGTCCGGGCGGCCGACGCCACGCATGGCCGAGACGCCCAGCGGCATGCTGAACTCCATCGGGCTGCAGGGCCCGGGCATAGAGTCGTTCATCGCCAACGACCTCGCCTGGCTCGTCGCGCACGACGCGCGCACCGTCGTGTCGATCGCCGGCAGCCACACCGACGACTTCGCCGAGGTCGCGCGCATGCTCGCCGGCCACCCTGCCGTCGCGGCGCTCGAGGTCAACATCTCCTGCCCGAACGTCGAGTCGCGCGGGCAGGTGTTCGCCTGCGACGCGATCGCGTCGTCGCGCGTCATCGGCGGGGTGCGCCGCGCCGCCGATCCGGCACAACCGGTTTTCGCCAAGCTGACGCCGGACGTCACCGACATCGTGCTCATCGCGCGCGCCTGCGCCGACGCCGGCGCCGACGGCTTCTCGCTGATCAACACGCTGCTCGGCATGGTGATCGACACCGACACGCTCGCGCCCGCGCTCGGCGGCGTCACCGGTGGCCTGTCCGGCCCGGCGATCCGCCCGGTGGCGGTGCGCTGCGTCTGGCAGGTGCACCGTGCGCTGCCGCACCTGCCGATCATCGGCATGGGCGGCATCCGCAGCGGGCTGGACGCGCTGCAGTTCGTGCTCGCCGGCGCAGCCGCCGTCTCGGTCGGCACCGCGGTGTTCGGCGACCCCACCGCGCCGGTGCGTGTGCTCGACGAACTGACCGCCGCGCTGGCCGAGCGGGGCTTCGCATCGCTCGCCGACGCCGTCGGTATCGCGCACCTCGACGGTCCGGCGCGCGCCCTGCGGCTCGAGCCGGCCGCCGCCGAGGCCGCCGCCTCGTGACCGCGTTCGGTGCGCGGCTCGACACGGCACTGGACGAGCGGGGCTCGTTGTGCGTCGGCATCGACCCGCACGCCGGCCTGCTCGACGCGTGGGAGCTGCCGAACGACGTCGACGGGCTCGCCCGCTTCGCCGACCTCTGCGTGCGGGCGTTCGCCAGTTCCGCCGCGGTCGTCAAGCCCCAGTCGGCGTTCTTCGAGGTGCACGGCTCGGCCGGCGTCGCGGTGCTCGAGCGCACGGTCGCTGCCTGCCGGGACGCGGGTGCGCTCGTCCTGCTCGACGTGAAGCGTGGCGACATCGGTTCGACGATGGCCGCCTACGCGCAGGCCTACCTCGACCCGGCGTCACCGCTCGCCGCGGATGCGTTGACCGTGAGCCCGTACCTCGGCGTCGGCGCCCTCACCCCGGTGTTCGATCTCGTCGAGCGGCACGACGCGGGAGCGTTCGTGCTCGCCGCGACGTCCAACCCGGAGGGTCCGCAGGTGCAGCACGCGCGGGACTCGACCGGCCGGCTCGTCGCGCAGGTCGTGGTCGACGAGGTCGCAGCCCACAACGCCGGGGCCGCAGAGCTCGGGTCGCTCGGCGTCGTCGCCGGCGCGACGATCGAGGCCGGCGTCGTCGACTTCAGCGGTCTCGGCGGGCCGATCCTGGCGCCGGGGGTGGGCGCCCAGGGCGGTACGGCCGACTCGGTGCGAGCCGTGTTCGGCGACGCACTGCGCCACGTGCTCCCCAGCGTGTCGCGCGAGGTGCTGCGGCACGGCCCGGACCTCGCTGCGCTGCGCGGCGCGGTCGCGCGGCTCGTCGACGAGTTCGACTTCCTGCGCGCCTGACCTCAGTCGAGCCAGGCGGCCTCGACCAGCCCCACGCGCAGCACGCTACCGTCACCTGTGAAATTGCCTCACAGGAACCTGACAAAAGCGCCCGGCGGATGCGTCAAAACCGCCGCGCGGTCGGTAAGGTCGCGCCGGGCTGTGGCCCGCATGCAAGCGAACCCTCCATCCATCGTTCCCCACAGGGAAGGTCAGACAGTGACGCAGACTCTCGCGCACGATCCGGTCATCACCAAGGCCGCCGGCGACATCCTGGACCGCGGCTACGCAGTCGTGAAGCTCGGCGACATCGACGCCGGCAACCTGCGCAACGCCATCTCCACCGCCGTCCGGTTCTTCCAGCGCCCGCTCGAGGACAAGAAGCAGCACGGCAGCGCGGACCACAACTACGGCTACCGGCCGTTCGGCATCGAGTACTCCCGGGTGCCCGAGCGCCCGGACATGAACGAGTGCTTCACCCTCTGGTCGAGCCGCCTCGATCTCATCCCGAACGCGGCTGGCGTCGCCGACGTGACCGACGCGTTCCGCGACTGGCGTGATTCGCTCGCCCCGATCGTCAAGGCGATCCTCGACGAGGTGGCGAAGAACTTCGGCACCGCGGCCGCCCCGGAGTTCGAGAAGGCGTCCTACCTGCAGATCAACTACTGCCTGCCGGCACCGGCCGAGCGTGACCTGCTCCAGGACAAGCACGAGGACGGCCACATGGTCACCGTGCTGCACGCCACCGCGCCCGGGCTGGAGATCTACCACGAGGGCGAGGAGTCAGGCGAGGTCCGCCCGATGCTGCCCGCGGCGGACGAGGTCGTGATCATGCCGGGTTCGGTGCTGACCGCGCTGTCCGGCGGGAAGATCGCGCCGCTCTACCACCAGGTCCGCAACCACGGCCTGGACGACCGCCAGTCGATCATGTACTTCGTCAACCCGGAGATCGACGAGCCGCTGTTCGGCTGGATCGAGAACGGCGACGGCGAGCGCGCGGACATCCGCGAGCACGTGCAGAACGCGCCGTCGATGTTCGGCCTGCCGCCGGTCGAGGCGCTCTGAGACGGTTCCCGGCGGCCTGACTCGATACCGGGTCAGGCCGCCGATGCCGTTAAGGTGACGCCATGTCGCCCGAGCCTGATGTCATTGTCGTCGGCGCCGGCCTCGCCGGCCTGGTCGCCACCTACGAGCTGACGCGGGCCGGTCGGCGCGTCCTCGTGCTGGACCAGGAGAACCGCGCCAATCTCGGCGGCCAGGCCTTCTGGTCGCTCGGCGGCCTGTTCATGGTCGACAGTCCCGAGCAGCGCCGGCTGGGCATCAAGGACTCCTACGACCTCGCCCGCCAGGACTGGATGTCCACCGCGCAGTTCGACCGCGAGCGCGAGGACCACTGGCCGCGGCAGTGGGCCGAGGCGTTCGTGCGCTTCGCCGCGACGGAGTTCCGCGACTACGTGCACGCGCTCGGCCTGCGCATCACCCCGACCGTCGGCTGGGCCGAGCGCGGGGACGGCCGTGCCACCGGCCACGGCAACTCGGTGCCGCGCTTCCACCTGACGTGGGGCACCGGCCCCGAGGTCGTGCGCATCTTCGCCGAGCCGGTGCTCGAGGCGCAGCGGCGCGGGCTCGTCGAGTTCCGCTTCCGGCACCAGGTCGACGAGCTGATCATCGATGCCACCAGCGACGGCGCCGCGGTGGTCGGCGTGCGCGGCAGCGTCCTCGAACCCAGCGACGCCGTGCGCGGTGCGCCGTCGTCGCGCGCCGTCGTGGAGGAGTTCGAGCTGCGCTCACCGGCAGTGCTCGTCACGTCCGGCGGCATCGGCGGCAACCACGAGATCGTGCGCAAGAACTGGCCGACCGACCGGCTCGGTCCGGTGCCGGAGACGATGATCACCGGCGTGCCGGCGCACGTCGACGGCCGGATGCTGGAGATCACGGAGGGCGCCGGCGGCAACATCGTCAACCGCGACCGCATGTGGCACTACGTCGAGGGCCTGCACAACTGGGACCCGATCTGGCCCGACCACGCCATCCGCATCATCCCCGGCCCGTCGTCGATGTGGTTCGACGCCACGGGCCGCCGCCTGCCCGCGCCGTGCTACCCCGGCTTCGACACCCTGACGACGCTGCGCGAGATCCTGTCCTCCGGCTACGACTACTCGTGGTTCGTCCTCACCCAGACGATCATCGAGAAGGAGTTCGCGCTGTCCGGGTCCGAGCAGAACCCGGACGTCACCGGCAAGGACATCCGGCTGCTGCTCAAGAGCCGGGCGAGCAAGGGCGCGCCGCCGCCGGTCGAAGCGTTCAAGGAGCACGGCATCGACTTCGTCGTCGCCGACAACCTGCGCGAGCTCGTCGACGGCATGAACGCCATCGGCCGCGGCGGCGCCGTCGTCGACTACGACCGGGTGGAGCACGAGGTCCTCGCGCGGGACAGCCAGATGGGCCGCAAGTACTCCAAGGACGTGCAGCTGATGGCGATCGCCAACGCGCGGCAGTCCATCTCCGACCGGCTCACCCGCGTCGCCAAGCCGCACCGGCTGCTCGACCCCGAGCACGGACCGTTGATCGCCGTCCGGTTGAACATCCTCACCCGCAAGACCCTCGGCGGTCTGGAGACGAACCTCGACTCGCAGGTGATCCGCCCGGACGGCACACCGTTCCCGGGTCTGTACGCCGCAGGCGAGGTCGCCGGTTTCGGCGGCGGCGGCGTGCACGGATACAACGCGCTGGAGGGGACGTTCCTCGGCGGCTGCATCTTCAGCGGTCGCGCCGCCGGTCGAGCCCTGGCCCGCTGACCCGCACCTCCCGTTGATCAACAGCAGCATTGGGTCGCTGGGGTGCGCATTACCTGCTGTTGATCACCGAGGGTGGCTCAGCTGTTGGTGATGTCGTCCAGTTCGACGAGGTCGGCGGGGCTCGGCTGCCAGTTGCCGGCTGCGACGTTACGGCGGATCTGCTCCGGCGACGTCGCGCCCGCGATCACCGAGGACACCGCAGGCTGCGCCGCCAGGCCGCCGATCGCGACGTCCAGGATCTCGACGTCGCGCTGCTTGGCGAACGACTGCAGCGCCTCGACGACGTCGAACGCGGCATCGGTGAGCGTGTCCTCCATGCCCCAGTCCTTGATCCGGCTGCCCTCGCTCGCGGCCTCGCCGCGGCGGTACTTGCCGGACAGCAGGCCGCTGGCGAGCGGGAAGTAGGGCAGCAGCCCGATGCCGTACTCCTCGAGCGCCGGCACGACGTCGGCCTCGATGCCGCGCTGCAGCCAGCTGTACTCGTTCTGCGCGCTCACGAACCGCTCGTAACCGCGGGTGCGGGCCGTCCACTGCGCGTCCGCCAGCTGCCAGCCGGTGAAGTTCGACGAGCCGACGTATCGCACTTTGCCCTCGTGTACGAGGTCGTCGAGCGCGGCGAGCGTCTCGTCGATCGGCGTCTGCGGGTCGGGGCGGTGCATCTGGTAGAGGTCGATCCAGTCGGTGCGCAGCTTGCGTAACGACGACTCGACGGCGCGGCGGATGTAGCGCCGCGAACCGCGCGCACCCCAGTCCTCGCCGTTGTCGTTGCCGCGGCTGCGCACGTCGCTGCCGAACTTGGTGGCGAGCACGACGTCGTCGCGGTGCCCCTGCAGCAGCTCACCGAGACGCTCCTCGGACTGCCCGTACGCATCGGCCGTGTCGAACAGCGTGATGCCCTCGTCCAGGGCCGCATGCACGACGGCGCGGCTCGCGTCCATGTCCAGCTTCATGCCGAGGTTGTTGGTGCCCAGGCCGACGACGGAGACGACCAGCCCACTATTGCCGAGACGACGAAAGTCCATGTGTCGACCGTACCCACGCGCGGCGGCCGATAGGTTGGCCGCGTGCCCGCCCGACTGACCGTGCTCTCCGGGCCGTCGGGGGTGGGCAAGGGGACTGTCGTCGCCCGGCTGCGTGAATTGGTGCCGCAGATCTGGGTGTCGGTGTCGGCGACCACCCGCGCACCGCGGCCGGGGGAGCGGGACGGCGTCGAGTACCGCTTCGTCGACCACCCGACGTTCGAGCAGATGATCGCCGACGACGAGCTGCTCGAGCACGCGCAGTTCGCCGGCAACCGGTACGGCACACCACGCGAGCCGGTGCACGAGCACCTGGCCGCCGGCAAGCCGACGCTGCTGGAGATCGAGCTCGACGGCGCGCGGCAGGTCCGCACGACGATGCCCGACGCCCGCTTCGTGTTCCTCGAGCCACCGTCGGTGCCCGAGCTCGTGCAGCGGCTGTCCGGCCGCGCGACCGAGTCCGACGACCAGGTGCGTCGTCGCCTCGAACGTGCCGAGATCGAGATGGCCGCCGCCGACGAATTCGACCACCGGGTCGTCAACAGCGACATCGACGACGCCGCGGCGCAGGTCGCCGCGCTGGTGCTCAGCTGACGCACGGTTGCCATTTTGTTCACTCAAGGTAATCAGATCCGCCGGGACAAACCGCACATAAGCAGCTAACTTTCACTCGTGGTAACACGCGTACCAATTCGCGCCGCCGTTCGGTTGCTCAGCGTGGTCGTTCTTGCCGGCGCCCTCATCGCTGCGCCGGTGGTGAGCACCGGACCGGCTGTGCGGGCGCATGCCGCGAGCACGGTCAAGCTCACCGGGTACGGCGCCGACTCGTGCACCGCGCCGACCGAGTCGCAGATGAGCGCCTTCTGGCGCAACACGCCGTACTCGTACTGGGGCATCTACATCGGCGGGTCGGACCGCGGGTGCTCGCAGCCGCAGCTGACCAAGACCTGGGTCAGCGACATGGTCAAGATGGGCTGGGATCTGCTGCCGCTCTGGGTCGGCCCGCAGAACCCGTGCACGGCGGGGCAGGCGGCGTACTTCAGTACCAACACGACGACCGCGCGCAGCCAGGGCGTCGCCCAGGCCAAAGCGGCTTATAACGCGTGGCGCACGCTCTCCACGGCGACGGACGTACCGATCGACTACGACCTCGAGGCGCCGTCGAGCGACTCGGCGACCTGCCGCGCTGCGGCGAAGGCATTCGTCGACGGCTGGGACGCGCAGTTGCACGTCGCGCCCGCGCAGGTGGCCGGCGTCTACTCCTCGTCGTGTGCCGGGCACCTCGACGACTTCGCGGTCATCACGCACAAGCCGGACTTCATCGACGCCGCGGACTGGGACGGCAAGCCGTCCACCGGCGACGTCAGCTGCGTGAGCAGCGGGCACTGGACCCACCAGCAACGGCACAAGCAGTACCAGGGTGGGCACAACGCGACCTACAACGGCGTGACGCTGAACATCGACAGCCGCTGCTCCGACGCCGCGGTGTACGGCAACGCGAGCCGGCTCAGCACGACGCAGGCGTGCTCGCGCACCGCGAGCTCGGCCTCGACCCGCGCCGCCACGGCCGAGCTCGCGACCGCGCAGCGGCCGGTGAGCTGGCACGGCATGCAGTGGCAGGCCGGCAGTGCGCGCGCCGCGCGGCTGCTGCACCTGCCGACGACCGGCGCGAGTACCGCCGCACCGACGGTGGGCCGGGCCGCGCCGCTGTCCGCCACCGCCCTGGTGGTCCCGGTGACCGAGCCGTCCGGCGAGGCGCTCTACACGACCACCGACAACGCGCACTTCGCCCGCCGGGCAACGCTCCCGCTGCACGGCACCCGCAACCCGGGCGTGATCGCGCCGACGGCTACGCTGCCCGGCTCGCGGGTGCTGGTCGTCGACCCGGACGCCCGCCACGCGCAGGTGTGGTCGCCGACCGGCACGACGCGGTTCGCGGTGCACGGCCTACCCGGCCTGCCGGAGTCGGTGCGGTTCACCGGCATGCGGGACGGGGTCGCCGTGGTCGAGGCCGGCGGCTCGTCAAGCGGCAAGCTGGGCTCGCCGCTGCCGAAGCTGTACCGCTCCCACAACGGTGGCCGCACCTGGCGCCTCGCGCAGTAGCTTTTCGGCGGGCGGCGTCGCGCCGGTCGTCGTGTGGCGACAGTGCGGGAGTTCGTGCGGCGTGTCGCCCCGCAGCGTCGCCACGCTCCGACCGGCCAAGAGCGAGGCGGCCGGCCCGCCGGGCGCCGACTGCGCTCAGAGGGCGCGCAGGATGTCCTCCACCCGGGCCTTGGCGTCGCCGAAGAGCATCTGGCTGTTGTCCCGGAAGAACAGCGGGTTCTGCACGCCGGCGTAACCCGCGGCCATCGAGCGCTTGAACACGATCACGTTCTCCGCCTCCCAGACGTGCAGCACCGGCATGCCGGCAATGGGGCTGCCCGGCTCGTCGGTGGCCGCGGGATTCACGGTGTCGTTGGCGCCGATGACGAGCACGACGGACGTCTCCGGGAAGTCATCGTTGATCTCGTCCATCTCGAGCACGATGTCGTAGGGGACCTTGGCCTCGGCCAGCAGCACGTTCATGTGCCCCGGCAACCGGCCGGCCACCGGGTGGATGCCGAACCGCACGTCGACGCCACGCTCGCGCAGCTTCCTGGTCAGGTCCGCCACCGGGTACTGCGCCTGCGCGACGGCCATGCCGTACCCCGGCGTGATGATCACCGACGAGGCCTCGCGCAGCAGGTCGGCGGTGTCCTCGGCGTTGATCTCGCGGTGCTCGCCGTAGTCGGTCTCGTCGCCCGTCTTGGCCTCGATGCCGAACCCGCCCGCGATCACCGAGATGAACGAGCGGTTCATCGCCTGGCACATGATGTAGGACAGGTACGCGCCGGACGAGCCGACGAGCGCGCCGGTGACGATCAGCAGGTTGTTGTTCAGCAGGAAGCCCGACGCCGCGGCCGCCCATCCCGAGTAGCTGTTGAGCATCGACACGACGACGGGCATGTCGCCGCCGCCGATCGACGCCACCAGGTGCCAGCCGAGCGCCAGCGCGACCGCCGTCACCGCGACGAGCAGGCCGAGCGACGGGTGGATGACGAACACCACCGTCAGCGCCACGAACGCCGCGAGCGCACCCAGGTTGAGCGCGTTCTTGCCGGGCAGCATCAGCGGCGCCGACTTGATGCGCGCCGACAACTTGAGGAACGCCACGATCGAGCCGGTGAACGTCACCGCGCCGATGAACACGCCGATGAACACCTCGGCGTGGTGGATGCGCAGCAGGTTCTGCGCGACCTCGACCTGCGCGCCGCCCTTCGCCTCCACGGCGTAGTAGCCGTCCCAGCCGACGAGCACCGCAGCGAGGCCGACGAAGCTGTGCAGCAACGCGATCAGCTCCGGCATGCCGGTCATCTCGACGACCCGCGCGCGCCACAGCCCGATGCCCGCACCGATGATGACAGCGATGACGAGCAGCACGACGGCGACGGCCGCCACATCACGGGTCGCGTAGCCGATCGTCGCCGCCAGCGCGATGGCCATGCCGGCGATGCCGAAAACGATGCCCTGTTTGGAGGTCTCGTGCTTTGACAGCCCGGCGAGCGACAGGATGAACAACAGCGCGGCGACGATGTACGCCGCCTTCGCGATCGTCTCGGCGCTCATTTGCTGAACATCCCGAGCATGCGGCGGGTCACCGCGAACCCGCCGAAGATGTTGATGCTGGCGAGCAGGATCGCGACGAACGACAGCGCCCGGATGACGGTTCCGTGCTGGCCGATCTGCAGCAACGCGCCGACGACGATGATCCCGGAAATGGCGTTGGTGATCGACATCAACGGGGTGTGCAGCGCGTGGTGCACCTTGCCGATCACGTAGTAGCCGATGACGATCGCCAGCACGAACACCGTGAAGTTGGTGATCAGCTGGCTGGGCGCGAACGCGGTGAGCAGGAACAGCAGCACCACGCCGACGGCAACGGTTGCGTACTTGCGTTGCGGGGTGAGGCCCTTCTTGACCGACTGTGCGGGCTGGTCGGCAGGCGCCGACGCGGTCTTCGCCGCGGGTGCGGCCGACACGCTCACCGGCGGCGGCGGCCAGGTCTTCTCGCCGTCGCGCACCACCGTCATCGAGCGCTGCACGACGTCGTCGAAGTCCAGGACGACCTGCCCGTCCTTCTCCGGCGTCAGCAGCTTCATCAGATTGACGAGGTTCGTCGAGTACAGCTGCGAGGCCTGCGTCGGCAACCGGCCCGCGAGGTCTGTGTAGCCGATGATCGTGACGCCGTTGTCGGTGACGACCTCCTCGCCCGGGCGCGAACCCGCGACATTGCCGCCCTGGGCCGCGGCCATGTCGACGATCACCGAGCCCGGCGCCATGCTGGCGACGTCGGCCTCGGTGATCAGCTTGGGCGCGGGCCTGCCGGGGATGAGCGCGGTCGTGACGATGATGTCGACGTCCTTCGCCTGCGCGCTGTAGAGCGCGGCGGCGCGTTCGGCGTAGTCGGCCGACATCTCCTTGGCGTAGCCGGTGGAGCTGACCTCGGCGGTGTCGTCCTCGACGGACAGGTACTCGCCGCCCAGCGACTTGACCTGGTCCGCGACCTCCGGCCGCGGGTCGGTCGCCAGCACGATCGCGCCCATGCTGCTGGCCGCGCCGATGGCCGCGAGGCCGGCCACGCCGGCACCGGCGACGAGCACCTTGGCCGGCGGCACCTTGCCAGCGGCGGTGATCTGTCCGGTGAAGAATCGGCCGAACACGTGCGCGGCCTCGACGACGGCGCGGTACCCCGCGATGTTCGCCATCGAGCTGAGCACGTCCAGCGACTGTGCGCGCGAGATCCGCGGCACCGCATCCATCGCCAGGGCGGTGATCGGCCGGGACGCGAGCTTGTCGACCAGCTCGGGTTTCAGCGCGGGGCTGAGCAGCGCGACGAGCATCGTGCCGTCACCGAGGCGCTCGATCTCGTCGTCGTCCGGCGCGTTGACCTTGAACACGACGTCGGCGCGCCAGATGTCGGCGGCGTCGTGCGTGATCGTCGCGCCCGCCTCGGTGTAGGCGCCGTCGGTGAAGCTGGATGCCCCACCTGCGCCGGACTCGACGGTGACGTCGTAGCCCAACTTGATCAGCTGCTCGACGGACTTGGGCGTCGCGGCGACGCGGGTCTCGCCCGGCATCGACTCGCGGGGCACTGCTATCCGCACGCATGCTCCGTTCCGACCGTCGCCGCGGCGGGTGCGCGCAGGCAGCGGTGCTCGAGGGTTTGCCGCAATCTAGCCAACCGGCGGGCCGCGCGCGCGGCCGGTGTGCGGCCTGTCACTGGTAAACTCGAGCGCTGGGAAGGTCGGCAGCCGTATTCGGCAGCCAGGAGGCCCCCGCAATGCCGTCACACAGAGAGCTGCACCGTGTCTGAACCCGTCGTCACCGCCGAAGGCATCACGAACCCGCCGATCGACGAGCTGCTCGAGCGCGCGCAGAGCAAGTACGCGCTGGTGATCATCGCCGCCAAGCGGGCGCGTCAGATAAACGCGTACTACAGCCAGCTCGGTGAGGGACTGCTCGAGTACGTCGGTCCGCTGGTCGAGACCGCGCCGCAGGAGAAGCCGCTGTCGATCGCCATGCGCGAGATCAACACCGACCTCATCGAGTTCAAGCCGTCGGCCCCGCCGGCCGAGGCTCCCACCGAAGCCTGATCCACCGGATCCTGGCCGCGTGAGCCGCATCTGCCTCGGCGTCGGTGGCGGGATCGCCGCCTACAAGGCGGCCGACCTGCTGCGCAAGCTCACCGAGGCCGGGCACGACGTCACCGTCGTGCCGACGGCGGCGGCGCTGCAGTTCGTCGGCGCCCCCACCTGGTCCGCGCTCTCCCACCACCCCGTCGCGTCGGACGTCTGGACGGGCGCGGCCGACGTCGAGCATGTGCGCCTCGGCCGTGCGGCGCAGCTCGTGGTCGTCGCCCCCGCCACGGCCGATCTGCTGGCCCGCGCCGCGCACGGGCTCGCCGACGACCTGCTCACCAACGCTCTGCTGACCGCACGGTGCCCGGTGCTGTTCGCGCCGGCGATGCACACCGAGATGTGGGAGCACCCGGCCACCGTCGCCAACGTCGCCACGCTGCGCGAGCGCGGCTGCGTCGTGCTCGAACCCGCGAGCGGCCGGCTGACGGGCACCGACACCGGCAAGGGGCGGCTGCCCGAGCCCGCGGAGATCGCCGAGTTCGCGCAGCTGTTGCTTGCCGTGCCCCACGCCCTGCCGTGCGACCTCGCCGGCCGGCACGTCGTCGTCAGCGCGGGGGGCACCCGCGAGCCGCTCGATCCGGTGCGGTTCCTGGGCAATGCGTCGTCCGGGCGGCAGGGCTACGCGGTCGCGGCCGTCGCCGCGGCCCGCGGCGCGCACGTCACCCTGGTAGCGGCGAACGTCGAGCTGCCGGACCCGGCCGCCACCGACGTCGTGCGCGTGGGCACCGCGCTGGAGCTGCGCGACGCCGTGCGCAAGCACGCCGCGACCGCGGACGTCGTGGTCATGGCCGCCGCAGTGGCCGACTTCCGCCCGTCCACCGCGGCCGAATACAAGATCAAGAAGTCGGATGTCCCGCCCGCGGCCATCGAGCTGGACGAGAACCCGGACGTGCTGGCCGAACTCGTCGCCGAACGGGCCGGGGACGCCGTGCTCGTGGGGTTTGCGGCCGAGACGGGCGACGACACCGCGTCGGTGCTCGAGCACGGCCGCGCCAAGCTCGCCCGCAAGGGTTGCGACGTGCTCGTCGTCAATGCCGTCGGGCCCGGCAAGGCGTTCGGCCAGCGCGACAACGCCGGCGTGATCCTGGACGCGGCCGGCCACGAACGCGTCGTCGACCTCGGCCCCAAGCATGTGCTCGCGGCCGCACTGCTCGACGTCGTTGCGCAGCGCCTTCAAGCGCGCCGATAGACTTCGTCGCGAAAATCACCGACCAACCTCGCAGGAGTTCTTGTGGCCCGTCGCCTGTTCACGTCCGAGTCCGTCACCGAAGGGCATCCGGACAAGATCGCCGACCAGATCAGTGACTCCATCCTCGACGCCCTGCTGGCCGAGGACCCGGCGAGCCGGGTGGCCGTCGAGACGCTGATCATGACCGGCCAGGTGCACGTGGCCGGCGAGGTCACGACGTCCGCGTACGCCGACATCCCGAAACTCGTGCGCGAGCGGATCCTCGAGATCGGCTACGACTCGTCGCGCAAGGGCTTCGACGGCGAGTCCTGCGGTGTCAGCGTGTCGCTCGGCGCGCAGTCCGCGGACATCGCGCAGGGCGTCGACACCGCCTACGAGAAGCGCGTGGAATCCAGCGAGGACGCGATCGCGTCGCAGGGCGCCGGTGACCAGGGCCTGATGTTCGGCTACGCCAGCGACGAGACGCCCGAGCTCATGCCGCTGCCGATCTGGCTCGCCCACCGCCTGGCCGAGCGGCTCACCGAGGTCCGCAAGAACGGCACCGTGCCGTACCTGCGCCCGGACGGCAAGACGCAGGTCACCATCGAATACATCGACGGCAAGGCCACCCGGCTCGACACCGTGGTCGTCTCCAGCCAGCACGCCGACGACATCGACCTCGACACGCTGCTGAAGCCCGACATCGAGGAGCACGTCGTCAAGCCCGTCGTCGACGCGCTGGACATCGAAACGTCGGACTACCGGCTGTTGGTCAACCCGACCGGCCGCTTCGTCATCGGCGGCCCGATGGGCGACGCCGGCCTCACCGGCCGCAAGATCATCGTCGACACCTACGGCGGCATGGCCCGGCACGGCGGCGGCGCGTTCTCCGGCAAGGACCCGTCGAAGGTCGACCGCTCGGCGGCCTACGCGATGCGCTGGGTGGCGAAGAACGTCGTCGCCGCGAAGCTCGCGTCGCGCTGCGAGGTGCAGGTCGCGTACGCGATCGGCAAGGCCGAGCCGGTGGGTCTGTTCATCGAGACGTTCGGCACCGAGACCGTCGCGCCGGACCGGATCGCCGACGCCGTCACCCAGGTCTTCGACCTGCGGCCGGCGGCGATCATCCGCGACCTCGACCTCAAGCGGCCGATCTACGTGCAGACGGCGGCGTACGGCCACTTCGGCCGCGAGTTGCCGGACTTCACCTGGGAGCGCACCGACAAGGCCGACGAGCTGGCGAAGATCGCCAACGGCTAGCGGCGCGCGCAGCGCCCGCGTGTTCGTGCGCCGCGGGCAGGTCGTTCGCGGCGTGTCGTCGCGCACGGCGTGCAGCGTCGGCCAGCACATTCGAGATGCAGAGGCGCGAACTGTCGCTCGCCGCTGGTAAGCAGGCTTGGTGACCGCCACCCGACGTTCTTCGGCGCCGCCGAAGGCGGGGCGGGTGGCGGCTGCTGTCGATCCGGTTGCGCGGTTGATGGTCGACGTGCCGTTGCCGCACCTGGACCGGCCGTTCGACTACCTGGTGCCGACCGCGCTCGATGCCGAGGTCGCGGCCGGCTCGCGGGTGCGGGTGCGCTTCGCCGGCCGACTCGTCGACGCGTACGTGCTCGAGCGGCGCGCGGCGAGCGAGCACGACGGCAAGCTCGCGTTCGTCGAGCGAGCCGTCGGCGCGGTGCCGATGCTCAGCGCCGAGACCAGCGCGCTGTTCCGCGCCGTGGCCGACCGGTGGGCCGGCAACTTCGTCGACGTCGTTCGGCTCGGTGTGCCGGCCCGGCACGCCGCCGCCGAGTCCGCCCCGAAAACCGAGCCCGGCCCCGCGGCGGAGCTGCCCGCGGACACCGCGGACGTGCTGTTCGCCCGCTACCGCGCGGGTGCGGCGTTCCGGGCTGCGGTGGCGGGCGAACAGCAC
>NZ_CAXTQF010000018.1:0-54022 GCF_964246335.1 uncultured Jatrophihabitans sp.
AGAAGGACGAGGCGCCGATGCTCTACAACGGCGAGGAGGTCGGCGACGGCACCGGCCCGCTGTGCGACGTCGCCGTCGACCCGGTGGACGGCACCACGCTGATGACCAAGGGCATGCCCAACTCGATCGCGGTGATCGCGGTGGCCGAGCGCGGCGCCATGTTCGATCCGTCCGCCGTGTTCTACATGGACAAGATCGCCGCCGGTGCCGACTGCGCCGACGCCATCGACATCACCGCGCCGGTGCGCGAGAACATCGCCCGCGTGGCGAAGGCGAAGCACGGCCACAACACCGACGTCACGGTCTGCGTGCTGGACCGTCCCCGGCACGAGCATCTCGTGGAAGAGATCCGCGCCGCTGGCGCACGCATCCGATTCATCAGCGACGGCGATGTCGCGGGCGCAATCTCCGCGGCCCGGCCGGGCACCGGCGTCGACCTGCTGCTCGGTGTTGGCGGCACGCCCGAGGGGATCATCGCCGCGGCCGCGATGCGCTGCATGGGCGGCGTCATCCAGGCCAGGCTGTGGCCGAAGGACGACGAAGAGAAGCAGAAGGCGATCGACGCCGGACACGACCTCGACCGCGTCCTGTTGACCGACGACCTCGTCAGCGGCGACGACATCTTCTTCTGCGCCACCGGCGTGACCGACGGGGACCTGGTGCGCGGGGTGCGCTACTTCGCCGACTCCGTGCAGACGGAGTCGATCGTCATGCGCTCGAAGTCCGGCACCATCCGGATCGTCGATTCCTTGCATCAACTGGGCAAGTTGCGCGCATACTCAGCGGTCGACTTCGACCGCAACTAGGGAAGGACGCGCTCGCCATGATGGTGGTCACGACGAACGAGATCGAGGGCTGGGAGATCCAGCGGGTCTGCGGCGAGGTGTTCGGGCTGACCGTTCGCTCGCGTAACGCGTTCTCGCAGATGGGTGCCGGGTTCAAGTCGCTGTTCGGCGGCGAGCTGCAGGGCATGACCAAGAACCTCGCGGAGAGCCGCAACGAGGTGATGGGCCGCATGCTCGAGCACGCGCGCGCCAAGGGCGGCAACGCCGTCATCGGGATGCGGTTCGACACCTCGGAGATGGGCGACGTATGGACCGAGCTGTGCGCGTACGGCACGGCCGTCGTCGCCGTCCCGGTGAGCGAGGGCGCCAAGCAGACGGCGCAGGTGCTCGGCTACGGTCAGCCCGGCGGCGCGCCGCCCACGCCGGATCCGGTGCAGCAGCAGGGTTGGGACCAGCAGGCCTACCAGCAGCAGCCGCAGCAGCAGGGTTGGGACCAGCAGGGCTATCAGCAGCCGCAGCAGGGTTACGGCGAACAGCCGCAGCAGGGCTGGGGTCAGCAGCAGTAACCGTCCACGGCCCGGCCGGGCGGCGGGGTCGCCACGGTCCTGTGCATCAGCCCGGTTTGCACCCGTGACCGTCGCTATCGGGTCTGTTCTGTCCCGCGATAGCCACTCGTGCGGGTGCAAACCGTGGTCCGTGTGATGTGCGCGGCGCGGCGGGTCGGCGCGCGGCGGCGGTAACTAGGGTGGGAAGGCATCCCACGACCGTCCTAGGAGCGCTTGTGTCCGAGCCGCAGTACCGCGTCGAGAAGGATTCGATGGGCGAGGTGCACGTGCCCGCCGCGGCCAAGTGGCGCGCACAGACGCAGCGCGCGGTGGAGAACTTCCCGATCTCCGGCCGGCCCATCGAGCGCGAGCTGATCGGCGCACTGGCCGCGATCAAGGGCGCGTCGGCGGCGATCCGCGGCGAGCGCGGCACGCTGGACGCGGCCAAGGCCGACGCCATCCGGGAGAGCGCCGTCGAGGTCGCGCGCGGCGACTGGGACGCGGAATTCCCGATCGACGTCTACCAGACCGGTTCGGGGACGTCGTCGAACATGAACACCAACGAGGTGCTCGCGACGCTGGCCGCGGAGCGGCTCGGCACGCCGGTGCACCCGAACGACGACGTCAACGATCCGTTCTCGTCCAACGACCAGTTCCCGGCCGCGATGCACATCGCCGCCGCGCGGGCGATCACCACCGACCTCATCCCCGGGCTCACGCGATTGGCGGAGGCACTCGAGGGCAAGGCGGCGGAGTTCGCCGAAGTCGTGAAGTCCGGTCGCACGCACCTGATGGACGCCACGCCGGTGACGCTCGGGCAGGAGTTCGCCGGGTACGCCGCGCAGGTGCGCTACGGCGTCGACCGCCTGCACGGCGTGCTGCCGCGCGTCGGCGAGCTGCCCCTCGGCGGCACCGCGGTGGGCACCGGCATCAACGCGCCGGCCGACTTGGCCGCGGCGGTGATCGCCCGGGTCGCCGACGACCTCGGCCTCGAGCTGTCCGAGGCGCGCGACCACTTCGAGGCGCAGGGTTCGCGCGACGCGCTCGTCGAAGCATCCGGCGTACTGCGCACCATCGCCGTCGGGCTGAACAAGATCAGCAACGACATCCGGTGGATGGGCTCCGGGCCGCGCACAGGCCTGACCGAGATCTTCCTGCCGGATCTGCAGCCCGGCTCGTCGATCATGCCCGGCAAGGTCAATCCGGTGCTGTGCGAGGCGGTCTGCCAGGTCGTGGCGCAGGTGGTCGGCAACGACGCCGCCGTCGCGTTCGGTGGCGCCGCAGGAAACTTCGAGCTCAACGTGATGCTGCCGGTGATCGCCCGCAACCTGCTCGAGTCGGTGCGGCTGCTCGCCAACGTCTCCCGGGTGTTCGCCGACCGCTGCATCAGCGGCATCACGGCCAACGTCGAACGCTGCCGCGAATTCGCCGAGTCGTCACCGTCGATCGTCACGCCGCTGAACCACTACGTCGGCTACGACGAAGCCGCCAAGATCGCCAAGCAGGCACTGGCCCAGCGCAAGACCATTCGCGAGGTCGTCGTCGAACGCGGGCACGTGCCGGACGCGATCAGCGAGGAGAAGCTGGACGAGGTGCTCGACGTGCTCTCCATGACCCACCCCAGCTGAGTGGCCGCCCCGCTGCGCGCGGTCGTTTTCGACTTCTACGGCACGCTGACCGCGGGCCGGTCCGGCGACGCGCAGCGACGTGCCCGGGTCGAGCAGGCCGGCGCGCTCGGCGTCGACGTCGACGCGTTCGACGCAGAACTCACCGCCACGGTGCACGAACGCTTCGCCGGCGCGGGCGGCGATGTCGCCGGCTCACTGCGCTGGATCGCTGCGCGCATCGGCGCACGTCCCACGGATGCGCAGGTGGCCGAGGCCGCACGCGTCCGGCTCGCTGCCGAACGCGTCTTCGGCGAGCCGCGACCGGAGGCCGTCGGCGTACTCCGGGCGGTGCACGAGCGGGGCCTGCGGGTCGGCCTGATCAGCGACTGCAGCGCGGAACTGCCTGCTTACTTCGCTGACCTGCCGATCGCGCCGTATGTCGACGCGCCGGTGTTCTCCTTCGTCACCGGTGAGCGCAAGCCCGACCCGGCCAACTACCTCGCGTGCTGCGCGCAGCTTGGCGTCGAGCCGGCCGAGTGCCTCTACGTCGGGGACGGCGGCAGCAACGAACTCGCCGGCGCACGCGCCGTCGGCATGCGCCCGGTGCATCTTGCGGTGACGGCAGAGGCCGGCGGTGTGGTCTACGGCCGGCACCTCGACTGGGACGGCGAGACGATTACGTCGCTGGAGCAGGTGCTCGACCTGCTCTGACCGGTCAGCCCTTGGTGCGGCGGACCAGCTGCCACGCGCTGGGGAACGCCAGCGCGGCAATGGCGATCTTGATCGCGTCGGTGACCAGGAACGGCCGCACCCCGAGTCGGAACGCCTCGCCCGCGCCGAGATGCAGATCGACGGCAAGCCACACGGTGCCGACCACGTAGATGACGACGGTTCCCGCCAGCATCACCAGGACGGTCGAGACGACGTGCCGGTCGGCGCCGCGCTTCGCGAGCGCGCCGACGATGCCGGCGGCGGCGATGAAGCCGAAGATGTAACCGAACGACGGGTTTCCCGCCCAGCCGCTCGCGTGATCGGCGAACCACGGCACACCGGCGACACCGGCGGCCAGGTAGACGATCAGCGACAGCAACCCGCGGATCGAGCCGAGCGCGCCGCCGACGACGAGCACCGCGAGCGTCTCCAGCGTGAACGGCACCGGCGAGAGCGGCGTGACGAACGAGAACTGCGCCGCGATGCCGACGAGTCCTGCACCGCCGAGGACGAGTGCGGCGTCGCGCACCCGCGCGCCGGGCAGCAGGTCGGCAAGCACGATGCGGCGGGACAGGACGACGGCGTTCGACATACACACTCCTGCGACAGCGGGCGGGTCGGCAGGAAGTGCCGACCGCTTCGGGCTGTGCGAAACCCTATCGGCAGCCGGGCCGGACGGGCAGCGACGGGTGGCCGACGACACGAGCCCGGATGGCTGCCGTACCGGTGCGGACGGTCAGGGTCGCTGCCGGCTGACGAACGCGCGGGTGTCCAGCGTGCCGCCCCAGTCCGGCGACAGCGCCGCGCGGGCCCGACGGCGGAAGTTCACGCCTTCGGCGAGGCCGGCCGGCAGGACCCCGGCGAGTTGGCTGCGCCGGGCGAGGCGCTGCACGTCGAACAACGCGAACCGTGCGGCCGGACCGGGATCGGCGGCCCAGTTGCCGATGGCCACCGCAGCCCGACCGAATCCCTCCGCCTCGATCGCCGAGGTCAGCAGTGACGCGTGGTCGACCATGTCGACGTGTACGCCGACGACTGCGAGGAAGTCCGCGTCCACGGCCGCCGCGAGGTCGACGAGCGTCCAGTCGTCGTGGCCGTCGTACTTCGCCGACAGGCCACCCGTGCCGTCGACGAGCACGGTGTCGTGCAGTGCGTCCAGGTCGATGACCTGCCGTACGGCATCGGCCAGTGCCAGCGCGGGCCGGCCGCTGAGCATCGCGGCAAGATTCGGCGGCAGGGCTTCGGGGTAGCGCGCGAACTCGTGCACGTTGTCCGAGCGCGCCAGCCGGGCGAACTGCGCGGCGTCCCCGGGCTGCGCGGCGTCCCCGGGCTGCGCGGCGTCGAGCCCCGTCTGCGCCAGCTTGACGTACGCGACGGTGCCCTTCGCGCAGGCCGCGATCGCCGCGCAGGTGACCGTCTTGCCAACACCGGTACCGGTGCCGGTGACGATCACAACGCCCATGGCGCTGACCGTACGGCCAACCGCTGACGGTTCAGTCAGGCAGCAGCGGCACCTCCATCCCGCGCTCGCGGCCGAGCAGCACGGCGCGTTGCACGGCGTCGCGCCCGAAGCGGTCCCGGATGCCGTCCAGCGCGGGGTCGAGCGCACCCACGTCGCGCGCCGCGAACGGCAGCTCCAGCTGCAGCGCATCGGCGTCGTCGAGATTGGCCAGCGAGACGCCGATCAAGGTCAGCCCGTCCCGGCGCACCAACGCGGCCACGGACTCGAGCAGCGCCCGGGCGGTGGCCAGCAGCGGCGCCGTCTCCCAGGTCGCGCGCAGCAGGGTGTGCGACCGGGTCGCGCGGGTGAAGTCGCCGAAGCGCAGCCGCAGCACCACCGTGCGGCACACCCGTTGCGCCGCACGCAGCCGACCTGCGACGCGATCGATCAGGCCCACCAACGCGGCGTCGATCTCCGGCGGCGGACGGTAGCGCGTACCGAGCGCGCGTTGCGCACCGATGGATCGACGCCGGCGCCCGACCACCACCGGGCGCGGGTCGCGATTGTGCGCCAGCGCGTGGAGGTGCCGCCCGGAAGCGACGCCGAGCATGGCGACAAGCTCGCGGCGCTGCAGCACGGCGACCTCGCCCACGGTGAAGATGCCGCGGTCGTTGAGCTTGGCCGCCGTCTTGGCGCCGACACCCCACAGCTTGCGCACCGGCAGCGGGTGCAGGAAGTCGAGCTCGCCGTCGGCCGGGACGTAGCGCAGGCCGTCCGGCTTGGCGACGCCGCTCGCCACCTTGGCGAGGAACTTGGTGCGCGCCGCGCCGACCGTGATTGCCAGCCCGACGTCCGCGCGCACGCGCTCGCGCAGCCGCACCGCGATCTCGACCGGCGTGCCCGACACGTGCAGCAACCCGCCGACGTCGAGGAACGCCTCGTCGATCGAGATGCCCTCGATCAGCGGCGAGGTGTCGTCGAAGATCGCGAACACGGCCTTGCTCGCCTCGGTGTACGCCGCGAAGCGTGGCGGCACCACGATGGCCTGCGGGCACAGCTCGCGCGCCTGCCGACCGCCCATCGCCGAGCGCACGCCGTAGGCCTTGGCCTCGTAGCTCGCGGCGAGCACGACTCCCCCGCCGACGAGTACCGGCTTGCCGCGCAGCCGCGGGTTGTCGCGCTGCTCGACCGACGCGTAGAACGAGTCCAGGTCGGCGTGCAGGATCACGCTCCCCATGTTCGGACACACGTTCGAATTAGTCAATCTCCAAACCCCAGACCCGCAAGACGCCCGGGGCGCGATCGAGGGTCTGAGCCACGCCGCCGACGGGTAAGGCACCAGTGGTGCCTCGCGCCCGAGGACCGAGGCCGAGCACGATTCGGCCGAGGGAGACAGGTTCGACTTCTGCATCTTTGTCGTCGAAGGTCACGCCATCGGCACCGACCGCCTGCACGGCTGGACGATGGTCCTGCTCCGGCCGTGGCGCACGGCCCGACACGAACGAGGAGAAACATGTTCGACAAGAAGACCAACATTGCCGCCCAAGAGGCCTTCGGCGAGGCCGTGAACACCGGCAACTTCGACGCCTTCGACGATCTCGTCGCCGTCGACAGCATCGACCACGACCCAGCACCGGGACAGGTCCCCGGGCCCGCGGGCTTCAAAGGATTCTTCATCAAGATGCGCACTGCATTCCCGGACCTGCACGTCGAGGTCGAGACGCTGGTCGCGGACGACGAGCGGGTCGCCTTCGCCTACACGTTGACCGGGACACACAATGGTCCGTTCCAGGGCAATGACCCGACCGGCAAGTCCATCAAGGTCCGCGGCGTGCAGATCAGCAAATTCGCCGACGGCAAGATGACCGAACGCTGGGGCAGCACCGACGAAGCAGGCATCATGACCCAGCTCGGGCTCACCTGACCGCGCGGCGACTCGACGAACGCCCGCCTCGGGCACCAGGACAGCCCGAATCTTGATGAAGCTGGTCGGGCTGCAGGAACGTGTGAGGGAAGCGTGACGCTAGGAGTTTCCGATGACCCAGCATGATGTCGAGGTTCCGACGGCCGACGGGGTGGCCGCGGCGTCGTTGCACGTGCCCGACGGGGACGGCCCGTGGCCGGGCGTCGTCATGTACCCGGACGCCGCGGGATTGCGCGCCGCGCATCGTGACATGGCCGAGCATCTGGCCGGTCTCGGCTACGTCACCCTGGTGCCCGATGTGTATTACCGGCACGCTCCGTGGGCGCCGTTCGACGCGACCACCGTCTTCGCTGACCCGGATGAACGGGCCCGGCTGTTCGCGCTGATGGGCACGGTCACGCCGGAGATGATGGCCGCTGACGCGCACGCGTTCATCGACTTCCTGCGCGCTCGGCCGGAGACGACCGGCGGTCCGGTCGGGACGACCGGCTACTGCATGGGCGGCCGGACGTCCATGATCGTCGCAGGTCGGCTGGGCGACGCGGTCGGCGCGGCGGCGTCGTTCCACGGGGGCGGCCTCGCGGTAGCGGACAGCGCCGACAGCCCGCACCTGCGAGCAGGTGACATCACCGCCACCGTCTATGTGGCCGGGGCGATCGAGGATCAGTCGTTCACCGACGACCAGCGCGAACTGCTCGAAACCGCCCTCACCGAGGCCGGGGTGTCGCACCTGATCGAGACCTATCCGGCCCACCACGGCTTCACGGTTCCCGACAACGACACCTTCGACGAGACCGCCGCGGCCCGGCACTGGGACGCGCTCGCCAACCTGTACGGACGCACGCTCGCCTGAACCTGGACCTGAACTCGCCGCACCGTCGAATAACCGCGGTGCCTCTGACGCCAGAGTCCGATCAGGAGAACAGCTCGAACGGCTCGTCCACCTCACGGCCGGCGAGCAGATCGTCGACGTACGCCGGCAGCCGACCGGGATAGAACCGTTCGCTGCTGACACGCAGCTCAGGCAGTGGCCACCACCGGAAATCCGGGTAGTCCTCGGCTTCGTAGTGCAGCCGGCCGCGCACGTCCAGCCCGGGCGCACGATCGTCGATGCGCACCAGCGCGACGACCTCGTGCTGCACGTGCCGGCGGCCGCGGTAGCGGAACGACGCCGTCCGCCGCCACGTCGCCGGCCCGACCCGCGTGGCGGGCACCGCGATGCCGGTCTCCTCGGCGAGTTCGCGCACCGCTGCCTCGGCGTAGCTCTCGCCGTCGTCGAGGCCGCCACCTGGGAGTTCCCACCAGGTGCCGAGCTCCGGATCGGTCAGGTCACGCGCGTACAGCAGCAGCACCGCGTCGCCCGCGTCCTGAACCACGACGCGCACCACGTCGCGCTCGACGACAGGCAGGTCGTCGGGCAACGGTGGCACCGCAGGTGACATCAGCCGGGGACGGGCGCCGGGACGTCGGCCGGGTCGGCGTAGGCCCGCGTGTGCACGACCTGGCCGTCGCGCACGGTGAAGACCTCGGCGACGGTCGCCTGGCGCGCGGTGCCGTCGGCGAGCGTGCCCTGGACGTGATGCTCGACCACGATGCGGTCACCGAGGCGGCGCCCGAGCGGCATCGAGCGCAACTGGTACCAGGCGTCCCGCGACGAACGCAGGTGTGCGGCCACGGCCGCGCGGCCACGGTGCGTGCCGCCGTCCGCAAGCGCGTCGGACGCGACCCACTCGATGTCCGGGTGCAGCGCGGACACCGCTTTGACGATGTCGCCGCGCGCGTAGGCCGCGTAGCCGGCTAGCACCAGCTCGAGATCGGCGTCCGCGGTGCCGGTCGGATTGCTCACCCGTCCAGTGTGTCAGCGGCCCCCCGGCCGGTGCGCAGTGCTCGGCGGCGTCGGTCGGAGAATGCGGGTATGACAGCGGCCCCGCTCGTCGTGACGCTGGTGCTCGACGACGCGACGCAACAACGCTTCGACGCCGAACGCGCCCGGTTGTTCCCGGCCGGCCGCACTGCGGTGGGCGCGCACGTCACGTTGTTCCACGCCGTGCCCGGGGAGCTCGAGGAGCAGGTCCGTGCCGACCTCGCCGAGCATGCCGTCGATGCCTTCGACGTCGGCGTCGACGCCGTCATGTCGCTCGGCCGCGGAGCTGCCTACCGCCTCGCTGCGCCCGAGCTGGACAGGGTGCACCGCGCCCTGCAGCAGCTGTGGTGGGCGCATCTCACCCGACAGGACCGACAGCCGCTGCGTGCGCACGTCACCGTTCAGAACAAGGTGTCGGCGGAACAGGCCCGCGAGACGGTCGCGGCACTGCGTGCGTCGTTCGTGCCGTTCACCGCCATTGCCCATGGACTCGCGCTTTGGCGTTACGACGGCGGCCCGTGGACCGCGCTGGCCCGCTTTCCGTGCTGACCTACCCAGCTGTGGTCGTGATCTCGACGAGGATCACGACCACAGCTGGGTACGAGTGCGGGTCACCTAGAGCGGCAGGTCTTCGAGCAACTCCGTGACGAGCGCGGCAATGGGCGAGCGTTCCGAGCGGCTGAGCGTGACGTGCGCGAACAGCGGGTGGCCGCGCAGTGCCTCGATCACCGCCGCGATGCCGTCGTGCCGCCCGACGCGCAGGTTGTCGCGCTGCGCGACGTCATGCGTCAGCACCACACGCGACCCCGCACCGATGCGCGAGAGCACGGTCAGCAACACGTTGCGCTCGAGCGACTGCGCCTCGTCCACGATCACGAAGGAGTCGTGCAGCGACCTGCCCCGGATATGCGTCAGCGGCAGGACCTCGAGCATGCCGCGGTCCATGACCTCGTCCATGACATTCGCCGACACCAGCGCACCGAGCGTGTCGAACACGGCCTGTGCCCAGGGCGCCATCTTTTCGTTCTCACTGCCCGGCAGGTAACCGAGATCCTGGCCGCCGACGGCGTACAGCGGCCGGAAGACGACCACCCGCTTGTGCGCGCGGCGTTCGAGCACCGCGTCGAGGCCGGCGCACAGCGCAAGCGCCGACTTGCCCGTGCCGGCCCGGCCACCAAGGGACACGATGCCGATGTCCGGGTCCTGCAGCAGGTCCAGCGCGACCCGCTGCTCGGCCGAGCGCCCGCGCAGCCCGAACACCTCGCGGTCGCCGCGCACCAGGCGCACCGACTTGTCCGGCGTCACCCGCGCGAGCGCGGAGCCCTTGGCCGAGTGCAGCACCAGCCCGGTGTGGCACGGCGATTCGGCGACGGCCGCGAAGTCGGGCTGATCGGCGAGCTCCAACGGCTCGCCGTCGAAGAGCGCGTCGACGGTGTCCGCGCCGACCTCGAGTTCGCTCATCCCGGTCCAGCCGGCAGCGTTCCCGGTGTCGGCCACCTTGTGCAGCCGGTACTCATCGGCGTCCAGGCCGACGGACGCGGCCTTGACCCGCAGCGGCATGTCCTTGGTGACCAGCGTGACATCGCGGCCCTCGTCGGCGAGGTTCAGCGCGACGGCGAGGATGCGCGAGTCGTTGCTCTCGATGCGGAAACCGGCCGGCAGGCGGGACATGTCCGAATGGTTGAGCTCGACGTGCAGCGTGCCGTTCGCGCCGTCGGCGGCGTTCGTGCCGATCGGCACCGGCGAATCCAGCCGGCCGTGCTCGATACGCAACTCGTCCAACAACCGCAACGTCTGCCGCGCGAACCAGCCGAGCTCGGGGTGATGCCGTTTCGCCTCGAGCTCGGAGATCACCACGAGCGGCAGGACGACCTCGTGTTCGGCGAACCGCGCCAGTGCCCAGGGATCGGACAGCAGCACGGAGGTGTCGAGCACGAACGTGCGGACCTTCGCCGGTTCGGAAGCACGGACGGATGCGGTCGATGCGGTCAACGGTCGCTCCTGACAGGGAGTCGGCGCAGCGGCGCACGTATGCCCGCTGCGCGGCTGGGTGTCGGTCCGGCCCCGTCCGAGTACACCGGCGGGACCGACCGGCCCCATTCGCAGGTGCTCACCACCGTGTCGGGACCTCCCGAGCGGACCGGGTTGGCCGATCCACCACCGCGGACGCTACGGCGAGCGCACCGAACGTCCGGGAGGCGCGCGGGGCCGACACGTTTCGCCGTTGTGAACAACGAGGGACGTCGACCGCACCCGTGGTCAGCGGCTCCGGCTACCCCAGGCGTTGCGCAGCCACACCGCGGCGCAACTCAGTTCGGAGGGGCGTAGAACTGCAGGTCGTTGCCCTCGGAGTCCTTGAACGGCGCGATGCGGCCCCACGGGTGATCGCTGATGTCGCCGGTGAACTCGACGCCGGCATCGCGCAGCCGCGAAACCTCGTCGTCGATGCTGTCGTCGGGCTGGAAGGTGATCACGGCACCACCGCCCGAACCTCCGCTCGCTTTCTCCCGCGCGTTCAGGCCGATGGTCAGGCCGTTCGCATCGATCTCGGACCAGTCGTCGTTGTCCTGCGACTTCACCTGCAAGCCCAGCGTGTCTCGGTAGAACGCGATCGCGCGCTCCATGTCGGTGACGGGGACCCACACTGTTGCCACACCAGAGGCCATGACGTACTTCCAATCGGGGAGGGCTCGAGATTGCTTTGCCGCTGATGCGGTACCCCGATGTCGCGCCGGATTCGCCGTTTGCGGTCAGCCCGGGTCAGTCCGCCACGACGGCCGCGACCCGATCGAGCAGGATCTGCAGCCCCGCCGCGAACTCCCGCTCGTAGTGATCCTCGGTCAGGCCGTCCCGGAGCCGGTGGATCATCGGGAAGTCGGCCGAGTCCACGTCGCCCACCGGGTCGACCTGCTGCGCGCTCGTATCGGCGGCGTCGACGGCTTCGCTCTGCTCACGGGTCCGCGTGGGACTGATGGCGCCGGGCACCGGGTCGGTGGCTTCCGCGGGCGTGGCGTCGTCCGGACTCGTCCCGCTCTGGAACGAGCCGTCGCCGGGCTTCGGATCCTGCAACGCCATCGCGCTCGTCTCGAGCAGCAGGTAGCCGAGCAGGAAGCTGTTGAAGGTGCGGTAGGTGAACAACACCTGCTCCTCGTCGAAGCCGACGCTGTCCAGGCCCACGAGCATCTTCTCGATCCACCGCAGCGAGCGCAGCGGCGGATTGATCCACGGTGCCGATGGCGGGCGAGTGGAGACCAGCGGGAAGGCGTGCGGGTGCGCGCGGGCATAACGTCGCACCCCCCAGGCGAGGGCCTCCAGATACTTGCGCCAATCACCGTCCTGCGGTGCTTCGAGCACCCGGTCGTCGTCCTCGAGCTCGTTGACGATGCGCTCGACCACGGCGTCGAAGAGCTCTTCCCGGTTGTCGATGTGCCGGTACAGCGCCATCGCCCGCACGCCGAGGCGTTCGCCGACGGTGCGCATCGTCGCCGCCGCTATCCCCTGCTCGTCGATCAAGGCGAGCGTCTCGGTCACGATGCGCTCGGCCGACAGTCCCCGTGGTCCGGCCTCACCGCGGGCGGTGTCCGGCGTGTCGACCATGGACACACTGTGGCACTGCGCCGAAGCGCAGTGCCACTCCGACGCAGATGTCGTGACCTGCGCAGCTCGGTCACAGACGGGTTCCGTAGGACGGTTTGCGCCGAACCGTCCCGGGTATACGTTGTAAACGCACCGGAGCTTACGGTGTACACCGGCTCTGAGCTTCCGGAACCGGCGATCGACCACTGGCGTACAGGACGTGGGTCGCCGCCCGCGCGCCGGAGCAGGGACCGGACACCCGACCACATCCCAACAGCGAAGCGCCGCCGGACGGTGCGGCACTCCTTCGCGCAGCGACCCCGGAGGCGACGGACATGGCCAGTGACTCGAACGAGAACCACGCCAACGGGCGCGTCGACGACGGGCGGCACCAGGATGCGCCCGGCGCTCCGGACAGACCGAAGCAGATGCCGAAGGCCGGCTGGGTCACGATCTTGAAGCGCTCGCTGAAGCAGTTCAAGCACGACGACGTCACCGACCGCGCTGCGGCGCTCACCTACTACGGCGTGCTCGCGATCTTCCCCGCCCTCCTCGCGTTGATCTCGATCCTCGGCCTGCTCGGCACGTCGACGATCAACTCGATCCTGGCGAATGTGAAGGACGTGGCGCCGGGGGCGGTGAACAGCTTCCTGAACAGCGTCATCGGCCAGGTGCAGGGCAAGGCCGGCGCCGCCGGGATCGCCGGCATCGTCGGCATCCTGCTGGCGCTGTGGTCTGCCTCCGGGTACGTCTCGGGTTTCATGAACGCCTCGAACGCGATCTACGACGTCGACGAGGGCCGACCGATCTGGAAGACCGCGCCGACGCGATTCCTGGTGACGCTCGCGCTGATGATCATGCTGGCCGTCAGCGCGGTGCTGGTGGTCGTCTCCGGCCCGATCGCGTCGCAGTTCGGCAAGGCGTTCGGCATCGGGCACGCCGCCGTGCTCGCCTGGGACATCGCCAAGTGGCCGTTCCTGCTGATCGTCGTCAGCATGATGTTCTCGCTGCTCTACAAGGCGTCCCCGAACGTCAAGCAGCCCGGCTTCCGCTGGATAAGCCTCGGCGGCATCATCGCGGTGGTCGTGTGGCTGATCGCCTCGGGCCTGTTCGCGCTCTACGTGTCGTTCGCCGGCTCGTACAACAAGACGTACGGCTCGTTCGCGACGGTGATCATCTTCCTGGTGTGGTTGTGGATCACCAACATCGCGATTCTGCTGGGTGCCGAGTTCAACGCCGAGACGCAGCGCGAACGTGCGTTGCGCGCGGGACTGCCCGAGGACGTCGACCAGTTCAACGAGCTGCGCGACACCCGCAAGCTCGACGAGCCGCAGAAGCGCGAAGCCGAGGAGGCCGCGCAGATCCGCGAGCGCACGATGCGCAAGCGGCCGCCGCGCGACAGGTGAGGGTCAGGACGTCTCAGCCGGCCGTGCGGGATCGGCGCCCCACTGCGACCACGAGCCCGGGTACAACGCCGTCCCGGCGATGCCCGCGACCTCCATCGCGAGCAGGTCGTGGCAGGCCGTGACGCCCGACCCGCAGTACGCGATGGCCGGCTTGTCGGCGGCCGCGGCGAACCGCTCGCGCAGTTCGCCCGGCGGGCGGAACCGTCCGTCCGGGCCGAGGTTGCCGGCCCACGGCGCGCTTTGCGCGCCCGGCACGTGCCCCGGACGCGGGTCGATCGCAGCGTCGCCACGGGCGTAACGCTCGGCGGTGCGCGCGTCGTAGATCACCGTGTCGAGCGCGGCGGCAACCTGCGCCGCGTCGACGAATCGGTTCGCCGGCCATGGCGGCCGGTCGCGGCGCACCGGCGGACGCTCCCCGTCCGAGGTCGACAGCTCCCCCGGCCATGCGTCGAGTCCGCCGTCGAGCACCGCCACCGGTTCGCCGAGCACGTGCAGCAGCCACCACAGCCGCGCGGCGATCGAGCCGCCGGCGTCGTCGTAGGCGACCACGGCCTGGCCGGGCCCGATGCCTGCGCGTTCGAGCGCGGCGGCGAACCGGTCGGGCGAGGGCAACGGGTGGCGCCCCTGCCGCGGCGACGCGTCGTCGGACAGGTCGGCGTCGATGTCCAGCCAGACTGCGCCGGGAATGTGTCCACGCTCGAAGGCCGCGCGGCCCGAGCGGTCGTCGAGGTACCAGCGCACGTCGACCACCCGGACCTCGTCGAGGTGCGCGGCAAGCCACTCGCCGGAGACCAGCGGGCCGAAGGTCATGCCCCGAAGCGGCGCTGTCGGGCGCCGAAGTCGCGCAGCGCGCGCAGGAAGTCGATCTTGCGGAAGTCCGGCCACAACGCGTCGCAGAAGTAGAACTCCGAGTGGACCGACTGCCAGAGCAGGAACCCGCCCAGCCGTTGCTCGCCGGAGGTACGGATGACGAGGTCGGGGTCGGGTTGGCCCTTCGTGTAGAGGTGCTCGGCGATGTGGTCGACGTCGATGATCTCGGCGAGCTCCTCGAGCGTGCCGCCGTGCGCCGCGTGCTCGTGCAGCAGCGAGCGCACCGCGTCGGCGATCTCGCGCCGGCCCCCGTACCCGACGGCGACGTTGACGGTGAGCCCGTCGCGGTCGGCGGTGCGCTCCTCGGCGGACTTGAGCGCGGCGACGGTGGCCGCCGGCAGCAGGTCCAGCGCGCCGACCGCGTTCACCCGCCACGGGTTGCCGTCGGCCGACAGTTCCGCCGCCACCCCGGCGATGATGTTCAGCAGTGTCTCGAGTTCCTCCGGCGCCCGGCTGAGGTTGTCCGTCGACAGCAGCCACACAGTCACGTGCTCGACCCCGGCCTCGCCGCACCACTCGAGCAGGTTGGCGATGTGCTGCGCGCCGACGACGTGGCCCTGGCTGACGTCGTCGAACCCGGCGGCACGCGCCCAGCGCCGGTTGCCGTCGATCATGATCGCCACGTGCTGCGGCACCGGCATGCCGTCGAGGTGCGCGCGCAGCCGCCGCTCGTACACCGCGTAGACGCCGTCGCGGATGCCCATCGGGCAAACCTATCGCTGCGCGCACCGACGCGATCGACGTCATTCCGACGTTGCACGCCGTTTGCCCGCTCCACAGCCAGCTACTACCTACGAGCCCGTAGGCTCACCGAATGACGTCCCCGGCCTCGGTTCCGGAGAGCCCGGTCGCTGCGATCGCGACCGCGGTCGCCGAGCTCAAACCACGCCTGCGCGGCTGGCTGCACGCCTACGCCGCGGCGGTGTCGGTGGCCTCCGGCGCAACCCTCGTATCCGTCGCGGCTGCGCTGCGCGGCGGGCCGGCCGGTGCATCCACCGCCATCTACAGCGCGACGATCACCCTGCTGTTCGGCATCTCGGCGCTCTACCACCGCCTCAACTGGAGTCCGCGCGCCCGATTGGTGATGAAACGCCTCGACCACTCGATGATCTTCGTGTTCATCGCCGGGACGTACACGCCGATCGCGGTCCTGACCCTGCCGAACACCTCGGCGATCGCCGTGCTGACCGCGGTGTGGACGGGCGCGTTGTTCGGCGTGGCCCTGCAGACGACGTGGAAATCGGCACCGCGCTGGCTGTCCGCGCCCTGCTACATCGCGCTGGGCTGGGTCGCGGTGTTCGTCATGCCGACGCTGCTGCACCACAGCGGTGTCGCCGCGTTCACGCTCATCGTCGCGGGCGGCGTCGTCTACACGATCGGCGGCCTGGTCTACGCGCTGAAGCGGCCGAACCCGTACCCCGGCACGTTCGGCTTCCACGAGGTCTTCCACCTGTGCACGCTGATCGCGGCCGCCTGCCACTACATCGCGATCTGGATCGCCGTCTTCGCCTGAGCCTGCTGCTCGGCTGTTGCTGACCGCGCTCAGCCGCTGACCCACCCACTGACGCTGCCCGCGGGTGGGCCGTCCGCCCAACTCCCGGCTCGCCCTGACCATTTTTCGCTGCCAAAAGTGGTCAGGCCAGCATGCAAGAAGCAATCCCCCGGAATATCGACAGGGCTTGCGTTGTCTGTAATGATGTAATCACGCATGCAACGTAAGGAGAACATAATGCATGACGAACGATACTTCCCAGAACGTGAGGCACGGCGGGGTCGCTCCGAGGGACGCACCCGCGGCGACGAGTTCGGCCGTGAAGGCGGCCGCGGCCGCAGCGAGCGCGGTGGGCACCGCGGACATCGCGGCCACGGCGGTCACGGTCCCCGCGGTTTCCGCGGTGCCGGTGGCTGGCAGCAGGCCGACGTCCCGGCCGCCGACGACGCCGCCGAGTGGTTCGCCGGGCGGCTGCCCAGTGACTGGTTCACCGGCACGCCGGACGTGAGCGTCGACCGCGAGGAGATCGTGGTGATCGGTGAGCTGCCCGCGCCGGACAGTGGCGAGGACAGCGAGTCGAACGCCGCGGCGGAAGGCCGCATCCAGCGCTTCCGCGAGGACACCCGGGACGCCCGGATCAAGATCGCCGACGAGGCGGAGGCCCGCTACGGGCGCAAGGTCGCGTGGGGTGCCTCGATCGGCGACACCCAGGTGCTGTTCACCCACCTCGCGGTGCCGGCCATGACCCGGCTGCGCCACGACGAGCGCCGCGTGCTCGACACGCTGGTCGACGCGGGCGTGGCCCGGTCGCGCTCGGACGCGCTCGCGTGGTGCGTCAAGCTCGTCGGTGAGCACACCGAGGAGTGGCTCGCGGACCTGCGCACGGCGATGTCCGAGGTGGACAAGCTGCGCGCGAGCGGCCCCGAGCTGTAACCCGTCCGAATGAGTGGCGCGAAATCCAGCTGATGGCGCGACATGTCGCGCCGCCAGGCCGAGATCGCGCCACTCGTCGTGATGAGCGCTCGCTACGCGCGAGCGCTCATCGCGTCGCCGACAGCGCGGCGCGCAGGTCGTCCACCGTCGTCACCGGCAGGTCGCAGACCATGCCGCGACAGACGTAGGCGGCCGCGCCGTCGCGCACCAGCGGCCGGTCGGCGAGCAACGGCTGACCGGCCGCGTCCGGTTCACCGGACACGACCACGCTGCCCGGCGGCGCGGCGCGACGTGCGGTGTCGGTCAACGCGCCGCCGCCCGGCTCGCCGACGACGGCCACCTGCACCGGCCCGGCGTCGAGCGCCTGCGCCACCGACAGCACCCAGCCGAAGAACCGCGGTTGCTGCCCGGCGACGTGGGCGACAGCAGCCACGGCACCTTCGGCCGCCGCCCGGTGCGGTGCCGAGCCGGTCAGCGCCGAGTAGGTGAGCAGCGCACCGGCCAGGGCGCTGGCGCCGGACGGCGTCGCGTTGTCCGTCGGATCCTGCGGCCGGCGCACGAGTTGCTCCGCGTCATCGGCCGTGTCGAAGAAGCCGCCCGCGTCGTCCGCGAAGTGCCCGAGCGCGACATCGAGAACCTCGCCGGCCGCGGCGAGCCACTGCGCGTCACCGCTCGCCTGATGCAGCGCGAGCAGCCCTTCGGCGACGTCGCCGTAGTCGTCGGCGACGCCCGCCGCGTTACCCACCACGCCGTCGCGCGACGTGCGCCGCAACCGGCCGTCGACGCGGTGCAGGTCGAGCAACAGTCGGGCGCACGCGGCGGCCGCGTCGACGTAGTCGGGCACCTCGAGCAACGTCCCGGCGTCGGCCAGCGCCGCCACAACCAGCCCGTTCCACGCCGTGACGATCTTGTCGTCGCGCGCCGGTTGGGGCCGCAGCGAGCGCGCCGCGAACAGCCGGGTGCGCACGTCGGCCCACCGCGCCGCGTCGTCCGGATCCTGCAACAGTTGCAAGGTCGACGCGCCGTGCTCGAACGTGCCGGCGTCGGTGACGGTGAACAGCGACGCCGCCCAGGCGCCGTCGTCCGGGCCGAGGATCTCGGCGAGCTGGGCCGGCGTCCACACGTACGTCAGCCCCTCGACGCCGTCGGTGTCCGCGTCGAGTGCCGAGGCGAAGCCGCCCTGCGATGTGCGCAGATCGCGCAGCAGGAAGTCCGCCGTCTCGCGGGCAACGCGCTCGGCCAGCGGCGATCCGGTCAGCCGCCACCAATGCACGTACGTGCGCAGCAACAGCGCGTTGTCATAGAGCATCTTCTCGAAATGCGGCACCACCCAGCCGGCATCGACCGAGTACCGCGCGAACCCGCCGGCGAGCTGGTCGTACATCCCGCCGCGCGCCATTGCGTCGAACGTGCGCTCGGCCATGGCGAGCGCCGTCGGGTCGCCGCCACGCTCGTGCGTGCGCAGCAAGAACTCGAGCACCATCGACGGCGGGAACTTCGGCGCACCGCCGAACCCGCCGCGCTGCGCGTCGAACTGGCCGACGAGCACGCCCGCGGCAGCGTCGAGGTCGGCACTCGTCGGCAGCGCCGGCGCGTCGGCGCGCGGCAGCGTCGACCTGCGCAACGCCTCGGCGATGTGCGCGCCGGACGCCGTCACCTGGTCGCGCTGCTCGCGCCATGCGCGGGTCACCGCGTCGAGCAGCCCCAGGAACTGCGCGCGCGGAAAGTACGTACCGGCGTAGAACGGCGCGCCGTCGTGGTCGAGCACGCAGGTCATCGGCCACCCGCCGTGCCCGGTCAGTGCAGTGGTGGCGTCCATGTACACCGCGTCGATGTCCGGCCGCTCCTCGCGATCGACCTTGATCGCGACGAAGCCGTCGTTGAGCACCCGCGCGACATCCGCGTCCTCGAACGACTCGTGCGCCATGACGTGGCACCAGTGGCATGCGGCGTACCCGACGGACAGCAGCACCGGCACATCGCGCTCGCGAGCGGACGCGAACGCCTCGTCGGACCACTCCCACCAGTCGACGGGGTTGTCCTTGTGCTGCAGCAGGTACGGGCTCGTTGCGCCGGCCAGTCGGTTCACCCGGTCCATGGTCCCCGGTGGCCGGCGGCGGGAGCTCCCCGAGGGTTCGTCGACGTTGCGTACGATCCGCCGGAGGTCACTGGTTTGACCGGCCGACCCACTGCGCCCTAGTGTCACTTTGGTCTGTCCAATAGACCGCGACGGATGGAGAGCTCATGGCGCACGACGGGACGGGCCCAGGCGATGCTCTCGACGAAGCGCGGTCGGCGATCGCCACCGGATGTCGTGTCGTCGCTCGCTCCGGGCTCTCACCCGGAGTGCTGGGCCACCTCTCGCTGCGCCTCCCGGACGGTCGGGTGCTGGTGCGCTGCCGAGGTCCACGCGAACGTGGGCTGGCGTACACCGAGGCACAGGACGTACACGCCGTCGGTCCGGGCGGTACAGGTGCCGCCGCGGGGTGGCAGGCGCCGAACGAGCTACCGATCCACACGCGCGTGCTGCATGCCCGGCCGGATGTCTCGGTGGTGCTGCACGCGCATCCGCCGGCCGTCGTCACCACGACGCTTGCCCATCGGCCGTTGCTGCCGATCGTCGGCGCCTACGACATCCCCGCGGCCCAGCTCGCCGCGGGTGGTATACCGGTCTGGCCACGGTCCGCACTGGTCAATGACGACGAGCTGGGCGACGCGGTCGCACACGCACTCGGCGACCGCCCGGCGGTGTTGCTGCACGGTCACGGACTCGTGAGCGTAGGTCGCGGGCCGGTCGAGCACGCCGTCGCCGAAGCAGTCGTCACCGCACTCGCCGTCGACACGCTCGCCCGACTGACCCTGGCCGTCCTGGCGGCCGGCGCGGAACCGGCGCCGATCGACGACGCCGATCTCGCTCAGCTGCCGCAGCTGGGACCAGGCCTGCACGTCGAGACGGCGTGGCGCCATCTGGTGGCGTCGACCGATGCGGCGTCGCCGCCGGCGCAGCCCTGAGCCTGCAGCGGGCGGCACCCGCCCCCGGCCGCACCACGATGTTCCGGTCGTTGCGCGTGCGCAACTTCCGGATCTTCATGATCGGGCAGAGCATCTCGGTCGCGGGTACCTGGATGCAGAACGTCGCGGTCGGGTGGCTCGTCCTCCAGCTGACCGGCAGCGGCGGCTCCCTGGGGCTGGTGTTCGCGGCCCGTTACCTGCCGCTGCTCGTGCTGGGCGCGTGGGGTGGGCTGGTGGCCGACCGGCACGACAAGCGGTTCCTGATGCGCGTCACCTCGAGCACGCAGGTGCTCGTCGTGGGCCTCATCGGCCTGCTGACGCTCGAGCACAGCATCAGCGTCGGCGTGCTGGCAGCACTGATCTTCGTCTCCGGGCTGGTCGACACCGTCGACAGTCCCTGCCGGCAGACCATGATCAACGATCTGGTCGGCGGCCCGCTGCTCGGCAACGCGATCGCGTTGAACTCGGTGACGGTGAACGTCGCGCGCGTGGTCGGCCCGGCTGTCGCCGGCCTGCTCATCGCCGGCATCGGCGTCGGGCCGTGCTTCCTGGCCAACGCAGCGTCCTACGTCGCCGTGTTCGTCAGCCTGCAAGCGCTGCGTGCGAACGAGATACACCGATTGCCGCGCGCCCCACGCGAACGGGGTCAGGTGCGTGCCGGGCTCGCATACGTGCTGCGCACGCCGCAACTTGCGATGCCGCTACTGCTGGTCGCCCTGTCCGGGGCGTTCGCCTGGGAGTTCCAGGTGACGCTGCCGTTGTTCACCTCAGGCGTGTTCCACGGCGGTTCGGACCTCTACGGCGCGGCGCTGGCGTTGCTGGCCGTCGGGTCGGTGGTCGGCGGATTCGCGGCAGCGCGACGCACGCGCGTCGACCTGCGGGTGGTCGCGGGCACCGCCGTGCTGTGGGGTTTTGCGCTGACCCTCACCTCGTTCGCGCCGGTGCTGCCGGTGGCGCTCGTGCTGCTGCCCTTCGTCGGCTGGGGCGCGGTCAGCTTCAATTCGGCGTCCAAGACGCTGCTGCAGACCGTTGCCGACGAGCGCATGCGCGGCCGGGTGATGTCGCTGTGGTCGATCGGCTGGCAGGGCAGCACCGTTGTCGGAGCACCCGCCGTGGGGTTCGTCGGCCAGGCTGTCGGCGCCCGCTATCCGCTGACGCTCGGGGGCGTCGTCACGCTCATGGGCGGCGCCGCGCTGCTCGGTGTTGCACGCCGCGTACGTCAGGACGCCGGCGGCGAACTCGCCAGGCGCGGGTAGACGCGCAACGCGTTCGTCTCGAAGATGCGTCGGCGCGCATCGTCGGTCAGGTCGGCGGCGTCGACGTAACGCTTCGTGTCGTCCCAGTGGAAACCGGTCTCCGGATCGATCCCGCGTACCGCGCCGATCATCTCCGAGGCGAAGAGGATGTTGTCGGCGTTGATGACCCGGGTCAGCAGATCGATGCCGGCCTGGTGGTACACGCAGGTGTCGAAGAAGACGTTGTGCATGAGGTGTTCGGCGAGCGGCGGCCGGCCGAGGCGGTCGGCCAGCCCGCGGTAGCGGCCCCAGTGGTAGGGCACGGCACCCCCGCCGTGCGGGATGACGAGACGTAGCTGCGGGAAGTCGGCGAAGAGGTCACCTTCGAGCAGCTGCATGAACACCGACGTGTCGGCGTTGAGGTAGTGAGCGCCCAGCGCGTGGAAGTTCGGATTGCACGACGCCGATACGTGCACCATTGCCGGCACGTCGAGCTCGACCAGTGCCTCGTAGAGCGGGTACCAGTAACGGTCGGTCATCGGTGGTGCGGTCCAGTACCCGCCGGACGGGTCCGGGTTGACATTCGCCGCGACGCAGCCGAGCTGCTCCACGCACCGCCGCAACTCGGTGACAACGGCACGCAGGTCCCCGCCCGGGGTCTGCGGCAACTGGCAGGCTGCGGCGAAGTGCGCGGGAAACAGCCGTGTCACCCGATGCACCAGATCGTTGGACACCTGCGCCCACTCGACGGCGGTGGGCTCATCCGGCACGTGGTGGGCCATGGCCGACGCCTGAGGCGAGAAGATCATCAGGTCGCCGCCGCGCTCGCGCAGGTAGGCCAGCTGGTTCATCTCGATCGTCGCGCGGATCTCGTCGTCGGTGATTTCGGGCCGCGCAGGGACGGCTGACGACGGGTCGTCCAGGTGTGCCAACTGCGCCTGCCGGAACGTCTTCTGCGCCGCCGGGGTGGTGGTGTAGTGCCCGTGGCAGTCGATGATCACCGGGGTGCCCCGTCCGGGTGGTCGACGTAGGTCAGGCCGGCGGCAGCGAGGTCGTCCCGCATGCCCGACACGTCCAGACTGAGCTCGCCCGCCCGGTACCGGGCGCGCACCGCGGCCTCCTTGCGCTCACGCGCGTCGGCGGCCGCGAGGACCTCGGCGGCGCGCGTGAGCGGCACGACGACAGCTCCGTCGTCGTCGGCCACCACGATGTCTCCCGGCTGCACCGCCTGCCCGGCGCACACGAGCGGCACGTTGACGTCACCCAGGGTCGCCTTGACGGTGCCCTGCGCGGAAACACAGGCCGACCAGACCGGGAAGCCGAGCTCGGCCAGCTCGGCGACGTCGCGGCAGCCGGCGTCGATGACCAGCCCGCGCACGCCGCGGGCGTGCAGCGCGGTGGCGAGCAACTCGCCGAAGTAGCCGGCGTCGGAGAACGAGGTCGGCGCGACGACGAGCACGTCGCCGTCACCACACTGCTCTACGGCCACGTGGATCATCCAGTTGTCGCACGGCGGGACGCTCACCGTCACCGCACTGCCCGCGATCCGCGCGCCGCGGTAGATCGGCGAGATGCGCGGCGCCAGCAGGCCGGTGCGGCCCTGCGCCTCGTGCACCGTCGCGACCCCGAAGCCTGCGAACGCATCGACCGTCGCGCGATCCGCGCGCGGCGGGTTGCGCACCACCGTCGCCATCAGGACGCCCACGGCAGCATCGACACGTGGATGACGTCGTCACCGACCTCGCCGCCGAGCATGCGGATCGCGGTGTCCACCTCGTGCAGCCCGACCGAGTGCGTGAGCAGTCGTTCGAGGGGGAACCGGTGCGACGCGAGCTGCGCCATGGCGAGTTCGCAGGCGCGGTACGAGTGCCCGCGGGCGCTTTTGATGGTGATCGCCTTCTCGGTGACCTTCTTGACCGGGAAGTCCGGGAAAGCGGCCAGTTCGCCCTGGATCACGATGGTGCCGCCCCGCCGCTTGAGCGCGTCGACGCCGAGCAGCACCGGGGCGGTCCCCGCGCCCGACGTGCAGTCCAGCACCAGGTCGACGCCCGCGCCGCCGGTGGCGTCAAGCACGGCCTCGAGCGGGTCCTGCGCGGTGACATCGATGGCGACGTCCGCGCCCAACGTCTTGGCGAGTTCCAGGCGCGCGGCGTCCTTGGCCGTGCCGGTGACGATCACGAGCGACGCACCGGCCTGCTTGCACGCGACGGCCTGCGACAACCCCTGCTGGCCCGGCCCCTGGATGAGCACCGTGGAGTCGTAACCGGCGCCGCCGTCGATCAGCGCCCACTCGATGCCGTTGGACATCGGCGTGACGATGCCGGCGAGCTCGGAGGACACGTTGTCCGGCACCCGGTGCAGCACCGAGTTCCACGGCAGGAACATGTACTGGCTGAACCCGCCCCAGAGGTGGAACGGGTTGTTGGCGCTCGTGTATCCGTACCGGCGCGCGTCGGGGTTGGTGCGCCAGTCGGTGGCCACGCAGTGCCGGTACTGGCCCTGGTGGCACCACTCGCACTTCATGCAGCCGATGTAGTGCTCGGCGAAGACGCGGTCGCCCTCGGCGAACCCCTTGCGCCCGGTGAACTCCCGGCCGGCGCGCACGATCGTGCCGATGTTCTCGTGCCCCATGATCACCGGTTCGTCGCCGAAGGGTGGCTTCTGGTAGAGCTTGACGTCGGTGCCGCAGATGCCCGCGACGTCGACGCGCATGACGGCGGCGTCCGGTGGGATGTCCGGGAACGCGAACTCGCGCAGTTCGGTCCGCCCCGGCCCGACGCGTACCGCTGCCTGCACCTGTTCCGCCATCGCGTACTCCCGTCACCTAAATGGTATGACCTTTGCTACATTAGCAGCGATGCTTTCGATCAGTGGCCGGCCCAGGAGCGCGGCATGACTCTCCCGGTGCTGCGCACCGTCACCCGCACGCAGGGCAACAACCGGGCGCTGAAGACGGGTGAGGTCGCGCCGGACCTGGCTGTGCTCGAGTTCGTCGAGGTCGATCCGTTGATCGCCGCGTTCCGCCGCATGGTGCGTGAACTTGCCTACGACGTGTGCGAGATGGCGCTCACCACGTACCTCACCGCCCGCGAGCACGGCACGGCCTTCACCGCACTGCCGGTCTTCCTGGTCCGCGAATTCCACCACGGCGCCGTCCGCACCCGCCCGGACCTCGCCGGCGCCGATCCGCGCCGGCTGAACGGCACGCGGATCGGCGTCAACCGCGGCTACACCGTCACGACCGGAGTGTGGGCGCGCGCCGTGCTCGCCCGCCGGTACGGCGTCGACCTCGACTCGATCACCTGGGTGCTGTCCGGCGACGAGCACGTCGCGAGCTACCGGCCACCGGCGAACGTCGTGTCGATGCCGGCCGGCGACGACCTGGGCGACATGGTCGCCCGCGGCGACCTCACGGCCGTGCTCGGTGCCCCCGCACGCGAGGGACTGGTCCCGCTGATCCACGACCCCGAGTCGGCGGCGTTCGACGCGCTGGCCGCGGACGGTCACTGGCCGATCAACCATCTCGTCGTCGTCCGCGACGACGTGCTGGCCGCGCGGCCCGGCCTTGCGGCAGACCTGTTCGCGGCGTTCGCCGAGTCCAAACGCCGCTACGTCGAGGCCCTGGGCGACCCCGCACAGCTGCAGACCGCCGCCGATCGCACCTACGCGCGGGTCGCCGAGGTGACCGGGCGCGACCCGTTGCCCTACGGCGTCGAACCCAACCGCGCCGTGCTCACCGAGCTGCTCGATGCCGCGTGCGCCCAGCACATCCTGCGCGAGCGGCCACGGCTCGAGGACCTGTTCGCCGCCGAGACACTCGAGCTGACCGGCTGATGCGCATCGCGATCGCGGCCGATCACAACGGCGTCGAGCTGAAAGCGCGCCTCGTGGCACAGCTGGGCGACGCGGGGCACGAGGTCGATGACCGCGGGGTGCACGACGCCGACCAGATCGTCGACTATCCGTTGCTGTGCCAGGACCTGTGCCGGCGCGTCGTCGCGGGGTCGGCCGAGCGCGGCATCGTCGTCGGCGGCAGCGGCAGCGGCGAACACATGGCCTGCAACAAGATCGCCGGCGTGCGGGCGGGGCTGGCGTCCGACCGGTTCACCTGCGAGATCTCGCGCGCGCACAACGACGCGAACGTGCTCGTCATCGGCGCGAAGGTGTTGGACGCCGACACGGCCCAGGAGTTGCTGGACCTCTGGCTGACGACGCCGTTCAAGGGCGGCCGGCACCAGGACCGCGTCGACCAGCTGGCCGCCCTCGACCGCGGCGAGACCCTGTAGTCACAGCCACCTGCCCGCAGCTGCGCAAGTGGACGCTCGTGGCGTCAGGCGGGCAGGGCGTCCAGGAAGGCGCGCACGCGCGCGGGCGCGGTCTCGCTCGTCTGCTCGGCGACCGGAACATCCCAGTACTGCGCGTGCGGCAGGCACTCCTGCAGGTAGCGCGCGGCGGACGGCGCGTGCGAGGTGTCCTGCCCGGGCACGATCAGCGCCGGCACCGCACTCGCCAGCAGATCCTCCGGCTCGAAACCGGGGACGGTGTCACGGTCGAAGAGCAGCCGGGCCGATCCGGTCAGCGCAGTCAGGTACGCGGTTCGGTCGAGCTGCGCGTAGGCCGCCGCGGCGTCGACGTCCGCCCGCAGCCAGGCCACCCAGGGACCGACCGCCGGGTCGGTGCTGAACCCGTCGTCGTGGGTCCGGGCCCGTTCGACCACCGCGGCCAGACCGTGCTCGGCCACGAACGCGGCGTGCGCGGCGAACCGCTCGTACTGCTTCATCCGGTACCGCGGGCCGCCGGCGGGTGAGTAGAGCACCAGCGAGCGCACCCGGGCCGGACGGGCGACGGCGAGCGCGACCGCGGAGGAGCACCCGACGCAGCCGCCCATGAGATGCGCGGACTCGACATCGAGTGCATCGAGCAGGCCGACCGCCTGAGCCACGTAGTCCGGCCAGCCCAGCCGCTGCACCCGCCCGGCCGACCGGCCGGACTCGCGCCGATCGAACAGGATGCACGTGTAGCGCTGCTCGAGGGACTCGAGCAGACCCAGTCGGGCGTACAGCGAGAACGACGACCAGTTCTCCAGCCGCGCGTCGAAGCCGCCCGGCGAGAACATCAGCAACGGCGGGCCGTCACCGCGCACCTCGTAGTGCGTGCTGATGCCGTCGGCGGTGACGAAGGGCACGGCACTCAGTCTTGCGTACGCGGTACCGGCACGCCCCCGCGTATCTGGCGCGCCGACCGCACGTCGGCGGCGAACGCGGTGATTGCCTCGAACGCGGTGCGCGCGACGTTCGCGTAGGTGTCGGCGGGATCGTCGACGTTGCTCGCGGCGTAGCCGATCGCCGCGTTGACCATCCGCACCCTGCCGTCGAGCCACGGTCCGCCGCCGAAGCCGCCGAGCACGGGGATGGTGACGGCGCGTGCGACCTCGGCACCGGCGACCGGGCCCGAATTCGTGAAGTCGAGCATGGCCGCGCCGGCCTGCTCCAGCGTCTTGGCCTCGCGTACGAGTTCATCGGTCATCTGCTCGGGCACCTGCGCGTCCGGGCCGGCCATGGCCGCGTAGTCCAGGCCGTAGCGCAGCGCCCGCTGCGGGGTGATACCGAACTGCGCGAACACCGGGATGCCGGCACGGTCGACGTCGCGCACCGCATCGGGGTAGTCCGATGCGCCGTCGAGCTTCACGAGGTCGACGCCGGCTTCCTTGACCAACCGAACCGCGGCCGGCACCGCGTTGCCCTCCTGCACCGGACCGAAGGGCACGTCGCAGCACACCAACGCCCGGGCCGTGCCGCGCCGCACCGCCTGCGCCACGACGAGCATCTGCTCGAGCGTCACCTCGAAGGGGTTCGCGTGTCCCCACAGGTTGACGCCGACGCTGTCGCCCACGACGAGCATGTCCACGTCGGCGCGATCGACGATGCGGGCCATCTGGTAGTCCCAGACGACCATCGCGGTGATCTTGGCGCCCGCCGTCTTCATCGCGGCGAGCGACGGCACGGTGACCCGCGGGCTCACCGCGCACCACCGGCCGACGGGCTCACGACCCGACGGTCCGCAGGATCTCCGCGACGTCGAACCGGTCGTCGGAGATCAGCAGCGTGCGCGAGAACGGCCGCAGCGCGCGCACGGCCTCCTCGGCCGCCTCCGACTGCTCCCAGACCACGCCGGCGGTGACCATCCCCCGGGCCGTGCATGCGGCGCCGATCACCGACGCCGCCTGTGCGCCGCTGGAGTCGGTGGCGACCATCAGTACGAAGTCGGCGTCGGACAGCTGGTCCGAGAGCCGCGTGCTGGAGTGGTCGATCGTGCCCAGCAGCAGATCGTCCGGTGCGTCAGGCGGTGCGCCGGACCCCTCGTAGTGCAGGTACCGCACGCCGGTCAGCTCCGGGTCGTACAGCGGGTCCACCTGCGCCGCCGCGCCGGGGTCGAGCGTGATGACCCGCGTCGAACGCGGCGTGCGTGGCGGCGCATCGATGCGGAAGCTGGCTTCGTGCGCGGTGGTCGCGGCGGCGCAGCTGGAGGACAGGGTCATGCGATTCGGCTCGGACATGTCCGGGTCAGACCGTCGTGTGCGCCGTGCCCGGCACGGCCGTCAACGCCTCACGGCACTCCTCGGCGAACGACGCGTCCTTGGGCAGCACGACCGCGACCGAGCGCACCCGCTGGTGCGCCGGGTCCACCCCCGGTGGCGTGCGGCCCTCGTCGCGCAGTGCGATCGCCGCCTGCTGCAGCTTGCGGCGCGCCTTGATGATGCCGCTGTCCGCGGACACCAGGCGCTCCTTGGTCCGGTCGACGATCGGCCCCATGCTCTCCTGCAGTGACGCGTCCTGCATCGCGATGCCCTTGATGCCGGAGAACGTCTCGCCGCTGCGCTGCGCGTCGCGATCCATCAGGTAGTCGTTGTCCTTGTTCTGCAGCGGCCGGTAGGTGCCCGGCTCGTACTCGTTGTGCACGCCCATGCCGGCACGCATGTGCTCGACCTCGGACTCGGTCAACGCCCGGACGGGTTGGTAGTCGAAGCTGAAGACCCAGCAGTTCTCGTCGTCGATGGGCACCCAGAAATGCCCGTGCACCGGGTGGTCGGCGCGCGGCGGCACGATCGTGAACGCGGGCATCACCCAGGGCGTGATGCGCCAGTAGTAGCTGTCCTCCTCGGCATTGCGCCGCACGCCGACGAGCAGGCCGCCGTCGGCCTCGACCACCTCGAAGTACGGGCGCATGTCGTTGAGGTTGTACTGGTTGCCCTTCGACCCCTTGAACAACGGATCGCTCTTCAGCCCACCCGAGTGCAGCCAGGACACGTGCGAGGAGTCGATGCCGCCCTCGAGCGCCTGCAACCAGTTGCACTCCTGCCAACGCTTCGACGTGAACGTCTGATCCGACGGGACCCGCGCGAACTCGTACTCGGGCAACGGCGGCTGCTTGTCCGGATCGCCCATGTAGGTCCACAGGATGTCGCCGACCTGGACCAGGGGGTACGCGGTCAGCTTCACCTTCGTGCAGAACGCGCTGTTCTCCGGCTCCGACGGCACCTCGACGCACGAGCCGTCCGTGGCGTACTTCCAGCCGTGGTAGGCGCAGCGAAGTCCCGGGCCCTCTGCCGCCTGCTCGTTGTTGCCGAACCACAGCGACGCACCGCGGTGGGCGCAGAACTCGTCGATCAGGCCGAGCTTGCCGTCGCTGTCCCGGAACGCGATCATCCGCTCGGACAGCAGCTTGACGCGCACCGGCGGGCACCCGGGCTCGGGCAACTCGTCGGCCAGCAACGCCGGCAGCCAGTACTGCCGGAACATGTCGCCCATGGGCGTAGCCGGACCCGTCTGGGTCAGCATTTCGTTGACGTCCTGCTTGAGCAAGGTGGTGCCACCTTCCGGAGCGCGACGGGATCGGCTGACCCCGGGATCAATCCCGCGTTACTGTCATACCATTCTACCTCGATGCATGTCACCCCCCGTCGCCCGCGCGGTTGACAAATGGTCTGACCGAGCGGCCATACTGCGCACGATGCAGCCTTACTACGTACCGGTCGGCGACGAAGTGGAGATCTTCCGCGCCGCCTACGACCAGCGCATCCCGGTACTGCTCAAGGGGCCGACCGGCTGCGGCAAGACCCGCTTCTGCGAGTACATGGCATGGCAGATCGCCGCGCAACGGCAGATCGACCCGGTGGACGAGCTCGTCACCGTCACCTGCCACGACGACATGACCGCCGCCGATCTCGTCGGGCGGTATCTGCTGTCCGGCGAGGGCACGACCTGGCTCGACGGTCCGCTCACCCGGGCCGTCCGGTCGGGGGCGATCTGCTACCTGGACGAGGTCGTGGAAGCGCGCAAGGACACGACCGTGGTGCTGCACTCGCTGACCGATCACCGCCGCATCCTGCCGATCGAGCGGTTGGGCGCGACACTCGAGGCGCACCCCGACTTCCTGCTCGTGGTGTCCTACAACCCGGGCTACCAGGCCACCGTCAAGGACCTCAAGCCCAGCACACGGCAGCGCTTCCTCGCCCTGGAGTTCGGGTACCCGGCCCCGGACGTCGAGGCCGAGATCATCGCCCACGAGTCCGGCCTGGACGCCGAGGCGTCGCTGCAGCTGGCGTTCCTGGCGCAGCGGCTGCGCAACCTGGACGACGCGGACCTCATCGACGGGCCCGGGACCCGCCTGCTGGTGCACGCCGGGCAGCTGATGCGCGCCGGGGTCGCGCCGCTGCGGGCCTGCGACGCTGCGCTAGTCGACGCGGTGACCGACGATCCCGACATCCAGGAGGCTGTCCGCGGCGTCACCACCGCCGTGTACGCCGCATGAGCGACGACCGCGAACCGGTCGCGCAAACGCACACCCACACCGCGCTGTTCGCCCACGACCACGACGCGCCGCAGCGTGAGCACGCCGGGCAGCACCGGCACGACGTCGACTCCGTCCACCGGCCCGAGGCGCGGGCTGCAACCCCCGCCGTCCCCGACTTCGAGCTGGACCGCAGCCGGCTCGAGTTGCTTTACCGGGCGCTCGCCGGGCGTCGGAGCGAACTGGTGGCGTGGGACGCGGCGCCGACCCAACTCCCGGTCGAGGCCGACCCGGTGCATCTGCCGTCCCGGCCACCGATCGACGAGCATCACGGCACGACCGCGCGCGAGTGGTACCGCGTCGCGGTGACGCACCGCGCCATGCACCGGTTGCTGGGCACCGACGCGGTCGACGTCGACCGGCTGGCCGCGTCGTACGCCGACCCGCCGCTCGCCGCCGCGGTGTTCGCCACCCTGGAGGACGTGCGCGTCGACGCGCACGCCGTCGTGGTGCTACCGGGTCTGGCCGAAGCCTACCGGCTCGCCTGCCATGAGGCTCTGCACGATCGGCCGCCGCTGTCGATGCTGCCGGCCCGCGACGCCGTCGTCGAGGCGCTGATCCAGTACGGCCTCGGGGCGGCGGGAGTGGTCGGGCCGCCGGCACTCGACGACCCGATCGCCCGCGTGGTCGTCGCCGCGCGCCGGTTGACCCACCCGGCTGCGGACGTCACGTCGACCGAACTGGCCACCGCCGCGGTGTACGACGAGATCGCCGCGCTGCCTGCACACGCCCGCCACCGGTCCGCGCGGCAGGTGACGTTCGCCGACCTCGTCGACCGCTGCACGCCGCCACCGGCGGACCGGCGACCACCCGTCGGCCGCGCCGCCGTGACCGTCCATCCTGTGCCGTTTCGCGAGCCCGCCACGATGCAGCCGGCGAATACCGACGCACGGCCGGAGGTCGGCCGCTCGCAGGTGCTGCGGCCGGACGGCTACCCCGGCCGGTCGGACCCGGCGTCCGGGGACACCGGCCAGCCGGGAACCACCGACGAAGGCCGGCAGGCGCCGGCGACGGACGGTCAGGCCGGCGTGGACACGGCCGGCGGCACACTGCGCGGCCTGCCCGGATCCGGCGACGCGACGGCCACCGCGGACGCCGGCGGCCGGTTGACGGCCCGCGCCCGCAACGAGTTCGTCTACCCCGAGTGGGACGCCGTGGCGCGGCGCTACCGCGACCGGTGGTGCCTGGTGCGAACCGGGCGCGCCAGCGCCGCCGACCGCGGCCACCGCATCGCGGCGGACCGGCACGCGCATCTGTTACCGGGCCTGGTGGCGGCGCTCGAGCGTGTGCAGCCGGCCGGCCGGGACATCGTCGGCCGCCGGGCGCACGGCGACGACCTCGATCTCGACGCCTGCATCGAGGCGCTCGTCGACGTGCGCGCCGGCCTGGAGCCGAACGACCGCGTCTGGATCGCCTCCGAGGACCGCCGGCGCGACGTCGTCGTGGCGTTCGCTGTCGATCTCAGCGCATCCACCGCGCAGGTGCTGCCGCCGGCCGCGGACCGCGCGGGAACGGTGAGCGTGCTGGACCTGGAACGCGAGGCGGTGGCGCTCGTCGCGGCCGCGCTGGAACGTGTCGGCGACGCGTACGGCATCTACGGCTTCTCCGGAGCAGGCCGTGACGACGTCCACGTCACGGTGGTCAAGGACGTCGACGAGCGTCGCGCGCCGGGCACGCTGCAGCGGCTCGCCGGGCTGCGGCCCGACCACACGACGCGGATGGGTGCGGCCGTGCGGCACCTCACCGCACGGCTGCGCCGGCACCCGGCCGCGACCAAGGTGCTGCTCGTCGTGTCGGACGGCCGGCCCTTCGACATCGACTACGGGGAGCAGTACGGCGAGGCGCACCAGCTCGACTACGCCGTCGCCGACACCGGTGCGGCGCTGAGCGAGGCACGCCGGGCCGGGGTACGCCCGTACCTGGTGACCGTCGATCCGGACGGCGGCGAATACCTGTCCGCGATCTGCAGCCCGCGCGAGTACCACGTCATCGGCGACGCGCGTGAGCTGCCGGGTTCGCTCGCCGACCTCTACACGGTGGCGCGGGCCGACGCGTTCCGCTCCGCCGCGGGGGCGTCCTCGAAGTAGTGCACGGTGTCGTAGCCGAGGTACTTGAACACGCGGTTCTGCACGTTGAGCAGCTGCAGCGGCGAACCGTCGGCGGCGAAGTGCTGGACGACCGTGTTCTGCGGCACGTACAGCGTGTCGCCGGCGGTGATCTCGTGCCGCGTCGGTTCCTTGGCCACCCGCGCGTAGTACTTGTCGGCGATCTCCGCCTCGACCTCCCAGTGCAGCGAGTAGCCCGATCCGGACAGCACGTAGAAGATCTCGTCGGCCATCTTCCAGTAGCGGCCGGACCGGCTGCCGGGCTCGATCCGCTGCTCGTACACGTCGACGGAGAACTGCCTGTGGTCGGCCTGCTCCTTGCTGTTCATCACGCGCACGAGGCCCATCGGCGTCTGCTCCCACGCGCCGTCCTCTTCGGTGATCACCTTCTTGCGGTCGCGCACACCGGGAGTCCAGACCCTTGACCAGTCCTCCCGCTCGCCGAACTCCTGCGGACGGTCGATCGGAGCGCTGCGGCCCTGCTGGATGAGGCCCATGAACATCCACAGGCTCTTCGCCTTCATCACGATGGCGACGGCCCGCTCGTCGTACGGGTTCCAGTGCCGGTGCACCGAGTCGGTGTGCACGAAGACCAGATCGCCCTGCTTCCAGTCGTAGCGCTGGTCGTCGTGAATCTCGTAGCCGCGGCCCTCGAGGATGTAGAACGCTGCCTCGTTCTGGTGGCCGTGGCCGCTGTTCGAGCTGTCCGGCGGTAGTTCGACGAAGTGGATCTGCACCGTCTGGGTCAGGAACGGCTCGTCACCGGGTCCGACACGCCACCAGGTACGTGACTTCGCCGACGTACTGGCGTGCGCCGCGCTGTCTCCGGTGTCGGTGACGACCGAGTCGTCCCGCACCCGCGGCGCGGCGAGCTGGGTCCGTCGCTGGTCGCCCAGACCGTAGGTCTGCGAATCCAGTCCCCGGACGAATGTCCGACCCTTCTTGGCCATGTGCGCCTGCCTTTCCGTCGCCCGGCATTCACGCCGAGTACACCACATCGCGGACTAACGGTATTACCAACGCCGAGATCGGGCGAGCGGCGAAACGGTCTGACGTTCCGATGGTCCGAAGACTCGGCACGTGATGATCTGCCGTAACAATTCTGTGCCATGATCTGCGCGTGGCCGAGAGTGCACGACCCGCGGGCGCGCGGGCGGACCTGTTCCGCGCTGTCTCGTCCAACCGCATGTCCGAGGCGATCGTCGACCAGATCCGATCGCTGATCCGCAACGAGGAGCTGAAACCCGGGGACCGGCTGCCCAGCGAGCGCGACCTCGGCGAGCGGATGGGCGTCAGCCGGGTCACCGTCCGCGAGGCGCTGCGGGTGCTCGAGGCCGGTGGACTTGTGCAGATCCGGGTCGGTGCGCGCGGCGGCGCATTCGTGACCACGCCGTCCTCCTCGACCATCGGATCCGGCCTGGCCGAGCTCATCAGCTTGTCGCCGTTGACGGCGGCCGAGGTCACCGAGGCGCGGCAGATCGTCGAGCTCGGCATCATCGCGCTGGTCGTCGACCGCGCCACCGACGACGACATCGCCGAACTGCGCGCCATGATGAAGGACCATCAGGCAGCGCTGCGCAACGGCGAATACGGCATGGCGATGTCCGCCGCGTTCCACGTCCGCGTCGCGGCGTGCACGCACAACGCCGCCATCGAGATGCTCGTGCATTCCTTCCACGGGCCGCTGCTGATGTCCCTGCGCGAGGCTCAGGTCGCCGCCCCGCTCATGGGTCACAAGGGCACGAAGGAGCACCGCGCCTTCGTCGAGGCCATCGCGGAGCGGGACGCCACAAAGGCCACCGAGATCATGCGGACGCACCTGAGCCGCACCGCGCGCCGCGTGGCCGTCGTGCGCAACGCGCGGGCCGTAGCCGACAGCTGAGCTCCGACTGACGGAGTGGGTGGGGGTCAGATCTTGAACGCCTCGAGCGACTCGGGCGCGAAGATCTCTTCCGCGGTGAACTGCCGCGGCGACAAGCCCTGCGTGTGGTGGTGGCGCAGGAACGCGTCGAGCACGTGCCGATTGGCGTCGACGCCGTAGCTCCAGAAGTCGGTCCCGAGCAACGCGCGCGCCCCCTCGAGGTGCTGCAGCAGCCAAGGGTCCATGAACCGCATGGCCGACGAGTCGTACAGCCGCGCGTAGGCATCGTCGCGAGCCAGCGTGAACGCCTTGGTCAGCGACTGCGCCACCCACGGATGGGCCTCGTAGACCTCACGCCGGATCACCACGACGTGCATGATCGGGAAGATGCAGGTGCGGGCGAACCACGTCCGCTCCTCGGCCTCGGTGTCCGGCCACAACCGCGCGACATTGCGCGCATTCGCGACGAACGGCGAGGGCACGCGCGGTGTGTGCAACGCAGCGACCTCGCCGCGCACGAGCATGTCGGCCAGCGTGCGGTCGGGCGGGATCGGCTCGACCTCCACCCTCCCGGCGAGATCGAGTTGCTGCTTCTCGACGCGTCCCGCCGTCTCCTGCCCGCCCGTGCGGTAACGCACCGAGTCGACCGGCACGCCGTAGTCCTCGGCGAGGAGACCGCGTACCCACACGCATGCCGTCAGCTGGTACTCCGGGGTGCCGACCACCGCGCCCACCAGATCCTGCGGCTTGCTCACGAGATCCGTGTTCACGTATACCGAGCTGTGCCGGAACATCCGTGACGTGTACACCGGCAGCGCGACCAAGCCCCCCTGCGCCTCGTCGGACAGCGACGCGACGTAGGACGACATCGACATCTCCGCGACGTCGAACTCGCGGTGCCGCAGCATCCGGAAGAACGTCTCCTCGACCGGCAGCCGCAGATAGGTCAGCTCAATGCCGTCCGGCCGGACGCTGCCGTCCTCCAGGGCGCGAGTGCGGTCGTAGTCACCACAGGCGAGCGACAGGGCGAGGCGCGCCACCGCGTCAGGTGCTCGAGCCGGCCGGCGCGCGCAGGTAGCGGTGCACGGTCTGCGCGTCGAGCGTCACGGACGGGTCGTACTCAGGCGCGTCCTCGAGCTGTTCGAGGTCGTTCAGACCGCTGTGCTTGAAGATCCGGTTGATCGCCGAGATCAGCCGCACCGGCCGCTCCGGGTCCGCATTGAAGTGCTGATGGATGGTGTTCGGCGGCACGTAGATGACGTCGCCGGCTTCCCAGTCGAAGCGCTGCACCTCCTCCTGCGGCTTCCAGTGGTACGTGTCGGTGATCTCGACGTCGCAGTCCTGGTGCAGGTCGTAGCCGTGACCCTCGACGACGTACAGACACTCCTCGGCCAGGTGGCGGTGCTTACCCGAACGCGAACCCGGCGGGATGATCTGCAGGTAGGCGTCGACGGTCTCCATCCGGGTGTTCATGTCCTCGTTGATCAGGTGTTTGAGCAACCCCTGGCGCGACATCTCCCACGGCATCTCATCCGGTTTGACGATCTTCTTGCGCTCGGCGTTGCGGGCCGGCGCGGACTCCGCGTCGTCGAGCAGCTGCTGATAGAACGCGCCCTGCTCCGCGCCGGCGATCCAGGCGCCGTGTTCGCCCCAGGCCATTCAGTACTCCGTCTCGGGGTGGTTGAAGTCGGTCTCTTCCTCGCGCGGGCGGAAATGCGCACCGGCCTCGTTGGCCGCGGAGGTGGAACGCGGCTCGACCTGTTTCTGGAACAGCATGTTCATGAACAGGTACATCGGCTTGGTCTTGATGACGAGCGCCCGGGCCGGCTGCTCGTCATCGGCATTGAAGTGCTGGTGCACGCAGTTGTTGTGCACGATCGCGATGTCGCCGGCTTCCCAGTCGTAGCGCACGTCGTCGTGGATCTCGTACCCGCGCCCGTCGAGGATGTAGAACGCGGCCTCGTTGACGTGGCCGTGCTTCTGCGACTTCCCGCCCGGCCCGTACTCCTCCAGGTGCAGGTGGAAGGTCTGCGTGATGCCGTCCTTCGGCTCGACGTAGTGCCGGCTGTACGCCTGTGGGCCGTCGACGAACTTCGTCTCCTTGGCCTTGCGGACGCGCGGCATGGCGCGCAACCGCTCCAGCTCGGCCGACAAGCCGTAGTCGCCCTGGATGCCGCGCACGAACACGCGGTCCTTCTGCGCGTGGTACATCTGCGCGGCGGCCGCTTCGTGATCGTGCTCGTGGACGCTCTCGAGTTCGTGGTCGTGCCCGAGGTGGTCGTGGACGGGTTCCTGCTCCGGCATGCGTGCCTCTCGATCGGTGGTCAGAAGACGAAGAACTGGCTGGTGGGCAGGTGGATGTTCAGCAGGCCGATGAACACGAACTGGGTGAGCGCCCACATGATGACCGCGGACCCGACGGCGAGTTTCCACTGCCGGCGCGAGCCGAAGTACGCCAGGAAGAACACCGGGATGGCGTACCGGTAGCCGAGAACCAGGATGGCGGCGAGGAAGCCGGCCGCCCACGCGATCACGACGACGGTGTCGCGGTGCTGCTTCGCGGTGTCGTTGCCCGCGCCGGACGTCGCCGCATCGTCGACCGCGTCACCTTCCCGCGTCCCGACGGCGTCCGTGGTGACCGCCTCCGCGGGACTGGCCGCGGCCGACGCCTCGGCGGCCGCATCCTTTTCGGACTCCCTCGTGCCGTGTGTGACGTTCCATAGCGGTGGCACGAACCAGCCGACCAGCTGAACCACCCCGACGATCAGCGCGATGCTGCCGACCACGGTGGGAATCTCGCGGCCCGCGGGTGGGTAGCTCTGCGCGACCCACAAGTACAGGGCGGATCCGATCACGACGACGAGGTCGACGACCAACTCCCCGTTCGTACGCTGCTTCGGACTTTTCCGGCCGATCCTGGTGTCGGTCATCGGCGGGCGCCCTTCGTCAGTGTCGGAGTGGCCGCATGCGGCTCCTGTTCCGGCTGCGCAACGCCGTCACCCGGTCCGTGCCCGGACGTACGGTCGACCGCCGGCTCCTGCACCCGCGGCGGCGTTCGGTCAGCGGTGATCAGATGTGCGGACTGCGTCGCATCCGTGGCGGCGACGGCGTGTGCCTCGTTCGCGGCTGCAGGTCCCGCCGCCGGAGCCGCACTGCGGCCGAGCAGCCGCGCGAGCTTGCCGGCAATGCCGTACTTGCGCAGCAGTGGTGAGAACAGACTCAGGATGATGATCACAACCATCAGTGCGGTCAGCGGCCGTTCGAGCGAGGCCCAGCCCTGCAGGTTGCGCACGAGGTAGAGGTTGTTCTCGACGACCTTGCCGAGCAGGAAACCGATCATCGCGGCCGGCACCGAGTACCCGTAGCGGACCATGGCCCAGCCGGCGACCCCGAACGCGAACACCGCGACCGTCTGCGAGATCTCCGACGACGCGGCATAGACACCGAGGAAGCCGAGTGCCAGGACGAACGGCACGAGGATCCGGCTCGGCACGTTCGCGAGGCGGACCAGCCCAGGGACCATGCCGAGGCCCATGAGGCTCGCCAGCAAGCTTGCGAACGCGATGACGAAGGCCATCGCCCAGACCGTGCTCTGGTGCTTCTCGATCATCGACGGGCCCGGGACGAGGCCCAGGATGGTGAAGCCGCTCATCAGCACCGCCATGCCCACACCGCCGGGCACGCCGAGCGCGACCGTCGGCAGCAGGTTGCCGGCCTCCTTCGAGATCGACGACGCCTCGGGCGCGATGATGCCCTCGGGCGTGCCGGTGCCGAACCGCTCCGGGTGCTTCGACCCGCGCGAGGCCTGGCCGTAGGAGATGAAGTTCGCTGCGACGCCGCCGACACCGGGGATGATGCCGAGCACGGTGCCGAGCACCGACGAACGAAGCGTGAGCCACTTGTGCGACGCGACGTCTCGCACGCCGTCGCGGATGCGCGCGCCCGGTTGAGCTCCGCCGAGCTTGATACGCGTGGCATTGCCGGCGCGGGACGACCGCAGGGCGTACAGCCGGAACATCTCACCGAATGCGAACAGCCCGAGCGCCACGGCAGTGATGTCGAAACCGTTGTAGAGGGACAGGATGCCGCCGGTGAACCGTTGCACTCCGGTGATGGGGTCGTAGCCGACGAACGCGATCATCAACCCGAACGCGCCGGAGATCAGGCCCTTGGTGACCGAGCGGGCACGCATCTGGCCGATCAACACGATCGCGAGAATGGCGAGCGCGAGGAACTCGGACGGGTGGAACAACTTCGTCAGCTGGTTCATGAACGGGATCAGCGCAGCGAGCAGGATGACGCCGACCCACCCACCGATGGTCGTCGCGGTGGCCGAGATCCCCAGGGCCCGGGCCGGTTGGCCCTTCTTCGTCATGGGATAGCCGTCGAAGGTGGTCGCCGCCGACTCGGGCGCACCCGGGGTGTTGAACAGGATGGCGGTGATCGACCCGCTGAAGTAGATGCCGGTGTGCGCCGCGAGCAGCAGCGCCAACGCCGGCACCACCGGCATGTTGTAGATGAAGGGCAGCAGCAGCGTCAGCAGCACGGCGCCGCCGAGGCCGGGTATCGCGCCGACGACGGTGCCCAGCAGCGTACCGACGAGCACCATCAGTACGGCCTGGGTCGCGCCTAGGGCGGTGAGCCCGTTCAGCAGGCTATTCCACATGAGTACCTCGGGTCGGTGGGGACGGGCGGCGGCGGCGCGCCCTGCTCACGTCGACTTGAGCAGCTCGGTGAACAGCGATTTCTGCGCCAGCGCCTTATTGACCGCGGACGACAGCTGCGTCCCCGACTCGTACCCGGGGTACAGGCCGGCCTTCTTCGCGGCGGCGAGCATCTTCGGGTCCGCCATCGCCTTCTGGAACGCCGACTGGAGTGCGGTGATACGACCAGCGGGCACACCCTTCGGCGCGAACCAGGCGTGCCCGAGATCCATGACGTCGCTGAGCGCCTGTAACGCGGACACCGTCTTGGTGGGGAGGTTCTGCGCCTTCGCGACATCGACGACCGTCGGCACGTTCGGCAGCTTGCTGAACTTCTTCGCCGAGACGACCAGGATCGCCTCCGCCTTGCCCTTGACCGCCGCGATGTCCGACGACGACAGCGACGCCGTCGTCCCCTCGCCGCTCAGGAACGACGCCTTCTCATCACTCGACCCGCTGAACGCCGCGATCATGCTGAACGGGATCTTGAAAGAGTTGTAGACGACGACCGCGGCGTTGTAGTCCGAACTGCCCTTGCCCGTCGCCAATGCCTTCACCGTCGACTTCGTCTTCAACAGCTTGGTGAAGTCGACGCCGGATCCGGTGCGGGTGGCGAGTACGTGCGGGTCGTCGTCGGGGCGGCCGATCCACTGGTACTTGGTGACGTCCATGTTGAAGCCGGTCGCGTTGTCCATCTGGTCGAACACGTCACCGCCGGCGTTCGTGTCACCGATCGTGAGGCCGTCCGGACTCGCGTTGTAGATCTGCCCGGTGCCGATCAGGCCGCCACCGCCCGGCGCGTTCACGATGTCGATGTTGGAGACCCCGAGGTATTTCTTCAGGTAGGGCTGCATGACCCGGGGCCATTGGTCGTAACCGCCGCCGGGGCCGTAGGGCACGATCACGCGCAGCGTCTTGCCTTTGTAGAACGCGGCGTCGTTGCTTCCGCCGGCCGAGTCGCCCGGTCCGCTGCTCTTGCACGCTGCCGCAGTGGACACCGCGGCGATCGCGAGCGCCGCCGCGCAGACCCGTCGCAAACGGGTTCGGCCCTCGAAAATCATCGCTTCCGCTCCACTTCGTCGTCGGAGAATGTCGGTCGCGGGCAGGGCCGCCGACCCATGAGACGTGCGCCACGTATTTGGCGAGTATGGACTGACGGTAGGACCGTTTGTCAACCTTCGCCCATCAATTCGCCTGCTTTGCACAGTCGAGGCGACGTGGTGCGGATCGACGGACTAATGGTCTGACGATTGCGCACTGGCACGGTATAGCGAACATTCCGGTCGCCGCCGTCCGCGGCCGTGGCCGCAGCCCGGCGCCGGCCACTTCAGGCGAACAGCAAAGACTTGATCACAACCGGCACCACACCGGGCGGGTCCAGCAGTTCGCCTACATCCAGGTAGTCCAGATCCTGCAGCTCGATGCTGTCGAGTACCACCAGGGGACGGCGTAGATGCGCTTCATCGACGAGCAGCGCGCCGAGCGCCTGCGCGATGTCGGCGTCCACGACGAGCACCAGTAGGCCGTCCCCACCGCGCGCAGCGTCGGCGACACCCCGGGCCAAGGCGAGCAACGGCGCGTAGGACGCCGCTCCGGCCCAGGACAGTGCGATGGCGACCGGCGCGCCGAGATCGACGTCGTGCGCCCGCGCGCGCTCGGCGATCGTCGCTGCCAGCGCGGCGGGTTCGACGTCGTCGGCCAGTGAGGTCGGCAGGCCGACGACCGGGACGTTGGACACAGGCAGCGCCGACGTGCCGCCGAGATGCACCGTCTTGCCACTGACCTGCACGCTGAACTGCGACGCGCCGATCACCGTCGCGCGGATGCGCTGGCCGGGGTCGATGGACGGTATCGAAACCCGATGCCCCAGTTCGTGTGCGAGGGCGTGCGCGAGGTCGCCGGCGAGGTCGCCGAAGTCGCCCGCCTCGTGACCGAACAGGTACTCCGACACACCGCCCGAGAAGGTCAGGTAGTCGATCGGCGCATCACGGCGCAGCGGCTCGGTCAGCTCGAGCGCTCGGCCGAGGTCGTCGACCGGTCCGGTCAGGATCTGGTCGGTCAGCAGCCCGGCAAGCCGCTCGGCCACTGCGTGCCGGGCAGACGGGTCGGCGAACGTCTGCGCGCCGGGCACCAGGCCGAGATCTGCTGCGACGATCCGCGCCGGGTCGTCGACACGAGACCAGCTGCCCGCCTCGTCGCGGGCGACGATCCGCCCGCCCACAGCGAACGCGGCAACGCCGATCACGTCGCCGCCCTCGATCACGGCCAGCTTCGTGGTGCCCCCGCCGATGTCGACGTGCAGACCCCGGCCGCCGCGGCGCCGGTTCACCGCCGTGGCCCCGGACCCGTGCGCCGCGAGCACGCACTCGAGCCGGTGGCCCGCAGTCGCACACACGAAGCGGCCGGACTCGCCCGCGACCATCTCGTCGATCGCCCGCGCGTTGTGTTTCTTGATGGCTTCGCCGGTCAGGATCACCGCACCGCTGTCGACCTCGCTCGGCGCATATCCCGCGTCGTAGTAGCAATCGCGGACGAACGACGCGATGCGTACGGCATCGATGCTGCCGTCGCTGCGGAACGGGGTCAGCAGGATCGGCGAGCGCCACTCGACAGTGCGCTCGACGACCAGGAACTGGTCGGTGTTGCGGTGTCCGCGGCGTTCGAACAGGACCCTGGCGAACAGCAGGTGCGTCGTCGACGAGCCGATGTCGACGCCCACGGTCAGCAGCTCGAGCGTGTCGTGCTCGAGGATCGCACGCCGGACCGCGTCGTAGTCCTCCTCGGCGAGCCCTTCGTGCTCGTGCACGAATCCGAGTTCGTCGTGCATCGCGGCTCCTGTGGTTGCGGTGCGAACAGTTCGAAGCTATTGGCCTAATGGTCAGACTCTAATAGGGTTACCGGACATCGAGATCGAGGAGCAACCGTGACCGCTGTCGTCAACGAACAACTTGCCAGCAAGTTCGCGTCCGAGAAGGAATCGCCGTACACCCGGTGGGTCGCGAACGAAGGGCTGGACATCGTCAGCGGTTTCTACGTCCGCGATCTGCGTGCTCTCGAGCTCAAGCCGTGGGACCGCCGCGGTGGTCGCGGGATCTTCATCAACCACGACGCCTCCCGCACCTCGAACGACTGCTACGTGTGCGAGATACCCGAAGGCAGCGCGCTGGCCCCCCAGCGCCAGCTGTTCGAGGAGATGATCCTGATCCTCGACGGCCGCGGATCGACGAAGGTGTGGAACGACGCCGGGCAGAGCGTCACGTTCGAGTGGCAGGCCGGATCGCTGTTCGCCATCCCGCTGAACACCTGGCACCAGCATTTCAACCTGTCCGGGCTGGAGCCGGCGAAGTTCGTCTCGTCGACCAACATGCCGCCGGTGATGAATCTCTACGACGACGCCGACTTCGTGTTCGGCACCGAACGCGACTTCCCGCAGCGATTCGCCGGCGAGGCCGACTACTTCGCGCCGAAAGACGACATGAACGGCCTGCTGCTCGACACCAACTTCGTCACGGACGCAGTCAACCTGCGGCTGGTGTCGGCGCGTGAGCGCGGCGCGGGCGGCGGCCACATCCGCTTCTCGATGGCCAAGGGCTCCATGAACAGCCACATCTCGCAGTTCCCGGTCGGGACGTACAAGAAGGGTCACCGGCACGGGCCCGGCGCGCACGTCATCATCCTGTCCGGCACGGGCTACTCACTGATGTGGCCGGAGGGCGAGGAGCCACAACACTTCGACTGGCAGCCGGGGTCGTTGATCATCCCGCCCAACATGTGGTTCCACCAGCACTTCAACACCGACACCGCACCCGCCCGCTACCTCGCGTTCAAGCACGAAGTCGTCTCGATCCGTAACGCCCAGGGCGTGCCGAAGGCCTGGATCAGCCGACGCATCGGCGGCGACCAGATCGACTACGCCGACGAGCGTCCGGAGATCCGCCGAATGTTCGCGCAGGCTCTGGCGCAATCCGATCTGGCGCCACAGATGGACGACGTGTACGAGGCCGAGCTGGCGGACCTGCCGGCGGTCGACGCGTCCCGCACGCCGAGCGCCTTGTGAGCGCGCCGAGCGACTCCGACACGACGACCGCGTTCTGGTCCGAGCCGGCGAACGCGCAGGCGTGGATCAAGGCGGATTCGCAGGTCGAGCTGCTGGCCATGCCTCGTCGGATCGCGGCGGAGATAGTCGCGCAGGACCGGCCGAGCACGTTGCGGGTGGCCGACATCGGAAGCGGGACGGGTTCGTTCCTGGCGGCCTTCCTCGACCGGTTGCCGGACACCCGCGGCGTGTGGACCGACGTCTCGGACACGATGCGGCACGCAGCCGGGGAATCCCTGGCGCGCTTCGGCGACCGCGTGGACTACCGCCTGATGGACGTGCGCGACGTCGCTGGGCTCCCGGATGAGCTGGATGTCGTGATGACGTCACGCTGTCTGCACCACCTCGACCGGCGCGAACTGGCCGAGTTCTACGCCGCAGTGGCCGCCCGGCTCGCACCCGGCGGATGGTTGGTCAACCTCGACCACACGCGGCGCGACCCGGACTGGGACGGTCGGCTGCGTTCCGCCCGCGGCGCGCTCCTTCCCCGCAAGGGGCCGGACACGCACCACCACGACCGCCCGCTGCCCACGCTCGCCGAGCACCTCGAGGCCCTGCAGTCCGCAGGTTTCGCCGATGTGGGCGTTGCGTGGCAGGCTTTCGTCACGGACCTGATCATGGCTCGCAAATGGTCAGACAGTTGACGATTCAGTCCAATCACGGTTTGGTCAAGGAGTGACCGTCAGCACAGCTCCCCGGTCTTCCACCACCGGACCTCCGCGCGAGGTCAACGGCCCGGTTGCCGTTGCCGTCCTGATCTATCTCGGCCTGAGCCTGCAGTTGTTGCAGGTCGGGATCATCCCGCTGCTGGCCTCGATCGGCGAGTCGGTGCACACTTCGCCGACGACGACATCCTGGCTGTTGACCGGTGGCCTGCTCTCCGGCGCGGTGCTGCTGGGCCTGCTCTCCCGCCTCGCCGACCTGATCGGCAAGAAGCCGGTCATCGTGCTCGCTCTCGCGCTCGTCCTCGTGGGTTCGCTGATCGGTTGCTTCGCCGATTCGTTCGGCACCCTGCTCATCGGTCGGATCCTGATGGGCGCATTGCTGCCCATGCTGGCACTGCCGGAATCGCTGGCCTCGGACACGATGTCCCCGCAGCGGGCGCAGCAGACCATCGGCGCCATCCACGCCGGCACCGGCGTCGGCATCGGTCTGGGCCTGCTGCTCGGCGCACTCGCCGCGGGTGACGGCAGTTCGTGGCGGATCTACTTCGTCATCGGCGCCGTCACGTCGGCCGTCGGCATCGTCGCGGTGCTCACTCTGGTGCACGACTCGCCGGCGCGCGCGCCCGGCCGACTCGACGGCCCCGGAGCGGTATTGCTGGCCGCCGGCCTCACGGGCGTGCTGCTGGCCATCGCCGAGGGCTCGACGTGGCACTGGTCGTCGGGCCGCGTCCTCGGCTGTCTGGCCGGCGGCGTCGCCCTGCTCGTCGTCTGGTGGTTCGTCGAGAGCCGGACGCGTTACCCACTGTTCAGCGTGCAGCAACTGCTGCACCCGGCAGTCCGCTGGCCGTACGCCATCACGTTCCTCGCCGCGATGGGCATCTACAGTGCCCTGTCGGCGCTCACCAGACTGGCGCAGACCCCGACGCAGGCCGGTGCCGGCTTCGGCTGGAGCCCGCACTCCGTCGCCTGGTACGGACTGCCGACGGTGATCGGCTCCCTGCTCGGCCTCACCATCATGCGTCCACTGCTCAAGCGCGGCCGGCGGGTCACCGCACTGGTCGTCGGCGTGAGCGCCCTGATCCTGACCTTCGTCATCCTCGGGCCGTTCGTCGCACACGCGAGCGCGACGCTCATCGCGGCGGGCATCGACAGCGTCGGGCTGACCCTCACTCTCGCGCTCGCGCAGATCATCGTGCTGCGCAACGTGCGTGCCGCGGATTCGGGCATCGCCGTCGGCCTGACCATCGTGCTCTACGCGGTTGGCAACTCGGTCGGCAACGCGGCGACCGCGTCCTTGTTCGCAGCGCACAGCGGCCCGTCCGGGGCGCCGACGTTCGTGGCGTACCGGCTCGCCTTCCTGGTGTCCGGCCTGGCAGCGCTGCTCGCCCTGGGACTGTGCGGCCTGCTCGCCCGCCGCCGGGAGGACGCGGCACCCGATGCCGCTGCCGACCCGACGCCCGTGCCAGCCGCCGCACGCTGACGGCGCCGGCCCTACGCGAACAGCTGCTTACTCAGCAGCACGTCGACCTCGTCGGCGAGTTGCGCACGCCGTACCACGGACCGGTCGCGGGCTCGTGCGGCACGCACGCCAGGATGTCGGCGCACGGGCACGGCGTCGGCATTCCCTCATCAATCGGATGACTCCGCGCATATTGACTTCCTATGTTCGGAGCGCGAACAATCTGCGCACCCCCTTCGCCACTGCTGTCGAGGAGCCGTCGTGCGCCGTTCCCTCCCCCGCCGGACCGTCACCGCGCTCGCGACATGCGCGATCGCCGCGCTCGGCCTGCTGGCCGTTCCGACGCAGTCGCAGGCACGTCCGGACGACACCGGCGGCGGCAGCGCGCCGGGCGCGCCGGGTGTGCTCTCGCGCTTCGACCTCGCACGCAAGGACTGTGTGGGCACCGCGCGGAACACGACGTCGAAGGTGTGGTTCACCGTCGCGGGCGGCGTGCTGTCCGACGTCTACGAGCCGAACATCGACAACACCAACGTGCAGTCGATGCAGTACGCCGTCACCGACGGCACGACGTTCACCGACCTGCAGCAGCGCGACATGACCTACACGGTCCGTGCATCCGACGGCGGGATGGCGTGCACCGTCACGGCCAGCAGCAAGGCGCACGGCTACACGTTGACGACCACGTACCTCGCCGATCCGCAACGCGACACCGTGCTCGCCCGCACCCGGCTCGCCGGTGCGAAGGGGTTGTCCGTGTACGTGCGGCTCGACGCGCACGTCAACGGCAACGGCGGTGGTGGCACAGCCAACGGCGGCGCCGACACCGGCAGCGTGGGTCCGTCCGGCGTACCCGTCGTCGGCGACACCGGCACCGTCAGCCAGGCGGCCAACCGCGACTACGCGAAGCCGACCTTCATGGCGCTGGACTCGCCGACGCTGCACGACGCATCGGTCGGCTATGCCGGTTCGGCGTCGGACGGCCTGACCCAGCTCGATGCCACGCACGGCCTGCACGACTACGCGAGCGCGCCGAACGGGCACGTCGTCGCCACCGCGGACGTGACGCCGCGCATCGGCGGACGCACCGTCGATCTCGCGCTCGGCTTCGGGCGCACCGACGCGCAGGCACAGCGCACCGCGGGCGCATCGCTGCGCGGCGGTTGGGACTCGGCGGCGCGCACGTACGGCCGGCAGTGGCAGCGCTACGACAACTCGCTGAAGCGCCCCCGTTCGCACGCGGCCGCGTACTACCTCGACGCGAATGTGCTCAAGGCGAGCCTGGACAAGACGTTCGACGGCGCACTGGTGGCCTCGCTCGCCAGCCCGTGGGGCCAGGCCGTCAGCGCGGGCGATCTCGTCGGCGGCAAGCCGGTCTACTTCGGCTCGTACCGCGAGGTGTTCGCCCGTGACCTCTACGAGGGCGTCACCGGGTTCCTCGCCGACGGCGACTTGGGCGCGGCCCGGGCCGCAACGCTGTTCCTGTTCGACCGGCAGCAGCAGGCCGACGGGCGTATGCCGCGCAACTCGCTGCTCAACGGCAAGGTCGCGCCGGACACCGGCGGCGACCAGCTCGACGAAACTTCCTACCCGATCCTGATGGCGTACCTGACCGGCCTGGGCGGCGACCGCTCGTTGTACCGCAAGCACATCGCGCCCGCGGCGAACTTCGTCGTCAGCCACGGCCCGGCGTTCGGCAACGAGCGGTGGGAGGAGCAGTCGGGCTACTCACCGTCGACGATCGCGGCGGAGATCGCCGGCCTGACCGCGGCGGCGAAGATCGCGCAACGGCAGGGCGACGTCACCGGCGCGCGCGTCTACCAGGCGACTGCGGACACCTACCAACGCTCGATCAAGAAGTGGGATCTCACCACCAACGGGCCGGACAGCCCGAAGCCGTACTTCCTCCGGCTCACCAAGAACGGCGACCCGAACTCGGCGTACACCTACAACCTCGGCAACGGCAGCGTCGACACCGACCAGCGTGCGGTGATCGACGGCGGCTTCCAGGAGCTCGTGCGGCTCGGCGAGCTGTCCGCGTCCGACCCGGACGTCGTCAACTCGCTGGCCGTGCTGGACAAGCAGATCTCCAAGTCGACACCGAGCGGCACCGGGTACTACCGCTACGGTCTCGACGCGTCGCAGGGCTCGGTCGACGGGTACGGCGACTGTTGGACGCCCGACCCCACGAGCTGCCCGAAGGACGGCCAGCCGTGGCCGACCACCGACACCGGGAGTGGTCACCTGTGGCCCGTGCTGTCCGGCGAGCGCGCGGAGTCCGCGATCTCCACCGGTAACGCGTCACTCGCAAGATCGCAGCTGTCGTTCATGCTGCGTTCCGCGTCCGGCGTCGGCCTCGTGCCCGAGCAGGCGTGGGAGGACCCGAACGTCGCCGCCGACCCGTACGGCACCGACCCGACCACCGCGTCGATCGGCTTCCGCGACGGCCAGGCCGCTGGGTCGGCGGCACCGCTGACCTGGGCGCAGGCGCAGCAGCTGCGGTTGATCACCGATCTCGGCGCGGGGCGGATCACCGACCGCCCGAGCATCACCGCCGACCGCTACGTGCGGCACGCCGCGCCGGCTGCGCTGCCCGTCACGATCACGTCGCCCACCGCGAACCAGGACGTCAGCGGCGCCACGACCGTCAGCGGCACCACCGCACCCCGGGCGCTGGTCAGTGTCGCCTCGACAGCCACCGACTCCGGCGGCACGACGTCGTTCGCCTCGACCCGCGCATCATCGACCGGCGCGTATTCCGTATCGGTGCCCGTCGGGTTCGGGTCCGATGTCATCACCGTGACCGCGACGACGGCCCGCGGCACCGGCACGGCGCAGGTGACCGTGCAGGGTGAGCTGACCGGCGGCACCACCGTCCTCGACGCGACCGATCCCGCGGGCGACGACAACGGTCCGGGCACGTACCAGTACCCGACGTCGTCGAACTTCGCGCCCGGCTCGTTCGACATCACCCGGTTCCAGGTGCTGACCAAGGACAACACGGTGTACCTGCGCACGACGCTGCGCAACCTCGTGCCGACGTTCGGTTCCATCGACGGCGCGCAGTTGCTCGACGTGTACGTGCATCAGCCGACGGCCGCATCCACATCGACGTCGGCTGCCGCGGCGAGCCGGAACTACTCCATCGCGTCCGCGGACGCGTGGGCGCAACGCATCGAGGTGCAGGGCTTCGCGCCGCCGGTGTGGGTCGACGCGAACGGCAACCAGGTCGGCTCGGCCGCGGTCGTGGCGTCCACGGCGAGCAACACCATCACCGTGGCGCTGCCGCAAGCGCAGTTCGGCACGCCCGCCGCCGGGTGGTCGTTCGCGGCGGCGCTGACCGGGCAGGACGGCCAGGGCGGCGCCGACCAGGCGCGCAACTTCACCCAGCCGGGGCAGGACTACACGTTCGGCGTCTGCCCGGCCGGCGACACTGCGCCGATCTGTTCGGTCAACCCGTCGTCGGTGCCCAAGGTGATGGACACGCTGACCCCGGCCGGGGTTTCGCAGGCCACCGAGCTGGACCCGACGAAGGTCCCGGTGGTCATCCGCGCGGTGCCCGTGCCCTGAGCTGTCGTCGGCGCGCACCGGCCGGTTTCGGCCGCAGCCGTGGTGGCTAGATACAGGGGATGACTGCGCGGGACGAGCGTCCGTTCGACATCGTCGTCTTCGGTGCCACCGGCTTCGCCGGCCGGCTGACCGCCGAGTACCTGGTCAGCAACGCGCCACCGGACTGCCGGCTGGCGCTGGCCGGGCGCAACACCGCGAAGCTGGCGCAGGTGCGGCACGACCTCGCTGCGCTGGACCCGGCGTTCGCCGACACCGCACTGCTGGTCGCTGACACCGGCGACGAGAGCTCCCTGCGCGAGATGGCACAGCAGACGCGGGTCCTGATCACCACGGTCGGCCCGTACGTGCTCTACGGCGACGCCGTGGTCGCGGCGTGCGCGGCGAGCGGCACCGACTACCTCGACCTCACCGGTGAGCCGGAGTTCGTGAACACGTCCTACGTGCGGCACCACCGCACCGCGCTGGACACCGGCGCGCGGCTGATCCACGCGGCCGGGTTCGACTCGATCCCGCACGACCTCGGCGCGTTGTTCACGGTCGAACAGCTGCCCGCCGACGAGCCGCTAACCGTGCAGGGTTACCTGCGCGCGTCCGGCGCGTTCTCCGGCGGCACCTACCACTCGGCGATCACCGCGTTCAGCCGGCCGCGGCGCAACCTCGCCGCGGCCCGCGAACGCCGCGAGCTGGAGCCGCACGACGGTGCGCGGTCTGCGCAGGCGGTCACCGGGCGTCCGCACCGCGACCCGGTCAACGGCGGCTGGGCAGTACCGCTGCCGACCATCGACCCACAGATCGTCGCGCGGTCCGCTCGCGCCGTCCCGCGCTACGGTCCGGATTTCCGGTACGCACACTTCGCGACGCTGCCGAACGTGGGTATCGCCCTCGGCGGTGCGCTCGGGGTCGGTGGCCTGTTCGCACTCGCCCAGATCCCGCCGGCGCGCCGGCTGCTGCTCGGCCGTCTGCAGCCGGGTGACGGGCCGTCCGCGGAGCGCCGTGCGAAGAGCTGGTTCGCGGTGACGTTCGTCGGCGCGGCCGAGAGCGGCGAGCGTGTCGTGACGCGGGTGTCCGGCGGCGACCCGGGTTACGACGAGACCGCCAAGATGCTCGCGGAGTCCGCGCTCAGCCTGGCCTTCGACGAGTTGCCGGCCACGGCCGGTCAGGTGACCACCGCGACGGCTCTGGGCGACGCGCTGGTCGACCGGCTGCGCAAGGCCGGCATCGGCTTCGACGTCCTGACCTGAGCCGTCCTGACCTGAGCCGTCCCGTCCTGAGCCGCCCTGTGCCGCAGGCCGCCAGGACGCGCTCTCGTGCCGGCGGCGTGTCGGGGCTCGCGCCTGTCAGGGCCTCCGGAGAAACGCCAACTATCCGTCGCACCGACGACAGATAGTTGGCGGTTGCGCGGCGGGGTGGTGGTCCCAGCGCGCGGCGCGGCGGATCAGATGAGCGCGTCGACGTACCGGCAGCGCGACTTGTGCCCAGCTGTGGCCGTGTTTCGCGCCTCGATCGCAGCCGTTGCTAGGTATAAGTTCGCGGCCCGACCTCAGTGACCCGACCTCAGTGGCCCGACCTCAGTGGCCCGACCTCAGTGATGCTCGGGCTCGATGTCCTCGTCGTCCGGCGGCCGCGGGAACTGCGTCGTCTGCTGGGCCGCGCCTTGACCTTGTGCGGCGCCCTGCTCCTGCGCCGCGCCTGCGTCGGCGCCCGACTCGCCCGCGCGCGGCAGTGCCGTGGTGTGCGCGTCCTGCGCCTGGGTACTGCCGGGCGCCCGCTGCGGCGCGTCGTTCGACAACGCGGCAGTCCGCTCCGGATCCGTGCGCTCGGCGTCCTGACGCGGCGTCATCGCGGGTAGTGCAGTGGTGTCGGCGGAATCGGTGTGCGGCTCGCCGGCACGCTGCTCGTAGCCGTGGGTTCCGGCGTCACCCGCCTCGCCGGGCGCGTTGTACCGGTCCTGCCAGGGCACGGCCCCCGTGGGGTTGTCAGCAGTGCCGTAGCCCCGCGAGCCGTAGCCGCCGGCATCGCCGTAACGCTCGTCGCCGTAGCGCTCCGTCGCATACCGTTCGTCGCCGTACCGTTCGTCGCCGTACTGCTGGGCGGCGTACCGCTCGTCCGGGTAGCCGGGCTCACCCGCGACGACCGGCTCGTCCTCGCGACGGGTGATCAAGCCGAAGATGCCGACGACGATCGCGACCACCAGGCCGAGCACGAGGCCGCCGAGGAACACGGTCGAGCCGGGCGCCAGCTGACTGAACAGCGCGCGGGCCGGGATGCCGCGCTGCGAGTACGCCGGGGTGTCGACGACCAGGCCGCGGACGTACCCGCCGATCATCGTCGCCACCGCGACAGCCACCCAGGTACCGAAGAACGCGCGGCCGAACGAGAACGGCCCGCGAACCAGTACGAAGATCAGCAGCAGTGAGATGACGACGGTCGTCCCGATGAGCGCGAAGTTGCCGGTCCCGACGTGGAAGACGTCGTGCGCGCGCGGCGTGAAGCGCCACTCGTAGGTCTCGAGCGCGCGTTCGAACCCGCCGGTGAGGCCCCGGGGGTTGTGGTGCGACTTGTCGATGCTGTCCGTGACGGCCTGGTTCGCCGCCGCCGCGATGACGATGACCTCGGTCATGAACGCGAACAGCAACAGCAGGCCGATCCGCGCGCGCCGGACCGGCCGGCCGGCACGCAGGCGTCCCGGCTCCTGGGCCGAGCCGTACTCGTCGTCGCGATCCAGTGGCGAGTCGCGATACTCCGCACCTGGCTGCATGCGGCCACTCAAGCACGATCCGGGCCGCAGGCAAGGGTGCCGCGCCCATCCACGGACGCCCGGAGCGGTCATAGGATCAGGGCCATGGCCGAGCATTCGCATGACGACGAACCACTGGCCGAGGATCCGGTCACCGACGCGGCGGACGACACCGAGTCGCACGACATCAAGCTGCCGGACCATCTGCTCGAGGCCATCGCCCGCGAGTGGGAGCCCGCCCCGCCGATGCCCCATCCCGCGACGCCGGACATCGCCCCGCACACCGCCCGCCGCCGCGCCGCCGTGTCCGCACATTTGCGGGGCACGCCCATCGTCGTCCCCGCGGGTGCGATGAAGGTGCGCGCGAACGACACCGACTACCCGTTCCGGGCCGCGAGCGCGTTCACCTGGCTGACCGGCGAGACCGCCGCGGACGCCGTGCTCGTCATGACCCCGACGCCCGACGGGCACGACAGCACGCTTTACATCCGCGAGTACGCGCAGGCGGGCGATCCGGGATACTTCACCAGCCGCACGCACGGCGCCGTGTGGGTGGGCAACGTGCCGAACGCCGCGGACACCGCGGACGTCCTGGGCCTGCGCATCCGGCCGCTCGCCGCGCTTGCCGGCGAGCTGCGCGCGTTGCGCGACACCGACTGCGCGCTGCTGCGCGGCTTCGACCGTAGCGTCGACGACCTGCTGCCGCGGGGCACCGATGAGCCGCTCGGCAGGGTGCTCGACGAGGCGCGGCTGACGAAGGACGAATGGGAACTGGCGCGCCTGCGCTTCGCGTGCGAGGCCACGGCCCGCGGTTTTGCCGACGTCGCGCGTGAGCTGCCGGCCGTGCTCGACCGGACCGATGTGCGCGGCGAACGCTGGCTGGAGGGCACGTTCTGGCGGCGCGCGCGGCTCGAGGGCAACGACGTGGGTTACACCTCGATCGTCGGGTCCGGGGCGCACGCGACCACGCTGCACTGGTGGCGCAACCACGGCAGCGTGCACCGCGGCGACCTGCTGCTCGCCGACATGGGCGTCGAGACCGACGAGCTGTACACCGCCGACGTCACGCGCACGATGCCGGTCGACGGCAGCTGGACGCCCGCGCAGCGCAAGGTCTACCGCGCGGTGGCCGAGGCACAGGCTGCGGGCATCGGCGAGGTCAAGGCCGGCGCCGACTTCCTCGCCGCGCACAAGGCGGCGATGTGGGTGCTCGCCGATCACCTGCACTCGTGGGGCGTCTCGCCGGTCACCGCGCAGGTGTCGTGCGCCGAGGACGACGAGCAGCCCGGCGCGGGTCTGCACCGGCGGTTCACGCTGCACAGCACGTCGCACATGCTCGGTATCGACGTCCACGACTGCGCGCTCGCCCGCAACGAGGAGTACCGCGACGGCACCCTCGCGCCGGGCTACGTGCTGACGGTCGAGCCCGGCCTGTACTTCCAGCCGAACGACCTGTCGGTGCCGGCTGAGCTGCGCGGCATCGGCGTACGCATCGAGGACGACATCGTGGTCACCGACGGCGACCCGATCAACCTGTCGGCAATGTTGCCGCGGGACGCGGACGAGGTCACGCAGTGGATGCGCGAGGTGCAGAACTCGCCCGCGGCACCCTGACCGCCAACAGCTCGTGCCGGACGACGTCGTCATCGCGGCGCAGCGTGGGCTGCCCGACGGTCTGACCATCCCGTCCGCCGAGCTCGTCGAGACGTTCAGCCGCGCGTCCGGGCCGGGCGGTCAGGGCGTCAACACCACCGACAGCCGCGTCGAGCTGCGGTGGGATGTGCAGGCGTCCACCGCGTTGACGCCCGGTCAGCGGCAGCGGCTGCTCGTCGAGCTCGCGCCGCGGCTGACCGACGGCGTGCTTTCGGTCGTCGCCTCCGAGCACCGCGCACAGTTGCAGAACCGCACCGCGGCCCGCGGGCGGTTGCGCAACCTGGTCGCGGCCGCGCTGGCGCCTCCACCGCCGCCGCGCCGGCCGACCAAGCCGTCGCGGTCCGCTCGGGAGCGCCGGCTGCAGGCCAAGCAGCGGCGCAGCGACCTCAAGTCGACCCGTCGGCGGCCGCCGACGGACTGAGCGCCGGGCTGTGTCGGCGGCGAGTGAGACGGTGGCGGCATGAGCGAATCGCGGCACGTGAGCATCGGTGTCGATAATCGCGCCGACGAGGTCTACGACTACGTCCGCAACCCGGCGAACCTCGCCGAGTGGGCACAGGGCCTGGGCAGCTCGCTCCGCGAGGTCGACGGCCGCTGGGTCGCCGACAGCGCCGCCGGCCGCATCGAGATCGCCTTCGTGCCGCGCAACGACTTCGGCGTGGCCGACCACGACGTCACTTTGCCCGACGGCACGACGCTGCACGTCCACCTGCGGGTGCTCGCCGACGGCGCCGGCTGCGAGGTCGTGTTCACCGCGCGGCGGCTACCGGGCATGAGCGACGACGACTTCGCCCGGGACGTCGACCTGGTGGCCGGCGACCTCGCAACGCTCAAGCAGGTGGTCGAAGGTCGTCAGGGCTGATCGGGTGCGGGGTCCGGCTGCCGCGCCTCGGCCGGTGGTGGATCGTCGCGCGCGTCGGCG
>NZ_CAXTQF010000019.1:0-53220 GCF_964246335.1 uncultured Jatrophihabitans sp.
GACCCAACCCCACCCCCCAGCCCCCTTCTTGCATGCCGAGATGACCAGATTTCGGCCTCGAAAATGGTCGTCTGGGCATGCAAGAAGGGCACAGGGGACAGACGGGTCAGGCGGTCAGGTAGTCAGGTGAGGAAGCCGAGTTCGTTGGGGACGGTGTCCAGCACCCGGTGCGGGTCTGCGTCGAGCACCCGGTGCAGCAACTCGCCGTAGACGGCGCGGAAGTCGACGTCGGCCTTCATGTTGCCGTCGTCGAGATTCTTCAGACTCGGCTGGTCACCGTAGAACCCGCCGCGCACCGGTGTGCCGGCGACGAACATCGGCCCGGCAGTGCCGTGGTCGGTGCCGTCGGAGGCGTTGGCGGCCACCCGGCGGCCGAACTCGGAGTACGCAGCCAGGACGACCTTCTTGCCGTTCGGATCCTTCGCCATGTCGGTGAGGAAGCCGGACACGCCCTCGTCGAGCACGGACAGCAGCTGCTGCTGGGTGGCCTTCTCGTTCGCGTGGGTGTCGAAGCCGCCGAGGCTGACCAGGTAGACGCGCGTGGGCACCTTCGCCTTGATGCATCGGCCGACGAAGTCGAGCTGCTGCGCGAGCGCGTTCGACGACTGCCCGCTGTGGCCGCCGGCCCGCGCTCCGGTCCCGGGCTTGGTCGCGGTCGGCGAGAGCACCGGGGCGAACGTCTTCGAGACCGTCCGTTCGTTGCGGTAGGACGTGCGCACGACGCCGTCCGATGCCGTCTCACCGGTTTCGGCGGTGCCGAGTCCGGTCACCGCGGACGCCAGTTGCGGGCGCAGTTCGCCGCGACCGCCGGCGTCGAGTGCTGCCGCGGTGCATCGCGTGCCGACAGCCGCGGGTGGCAGCACCGAGCCGATGTTCAGCGCCCGCACCGGGTCGTCGCCGCTCGCGTCCAGCCACCGGCCGATCCACCCGGACGGGACCGGGCGCGACGGCGACGCCGTCTGCCAGATGTCCATCGACCGGAAGTGGCTGAAGTCCGGGCTGGGGTAGCCGACGCCGCGCACGATCGCGAGCTGGTTGTTCTTCCACAGCGACGCCATGCCCTTGAGCGCCGGGTTGAGGCCGAGCCCGTCCGACAACTTGAGGACCTCGGAGTCGGTGTACGCGATGTCCGGGCGCGCGTCGTGGTACGCAGGATCGGCGTACGGGATCACGGTGTTCAGCCCGTCGTTGCCGCCGTACAGCGTGACAAGTACCAATACGTTCGCGTCGCTCGGCAGCGGGTTCTTCGCCGCCTCGCCGAACAGCTGGCCGCTCGTGACGGAGGCGATGCCGCCAGCGGCCAGCGCACCCGCGCCGGCCACGCCGGATGCGAGCAGGAAGCGGCGTCGCGTGACGGTGTCCATCGATGGTCCCTTCAGTGGACGAGGTATTCGGGGGTGTTCAGCGCGATCGGGACCAGCTGGCGAGGGTCGCTGACCGCGCCCTTCAGCACCGCGAGGGTGCGGCCGGACCAGGTGTCGACGCCGAGCAGGTGCGCGAGCGCCTCGAGCTTGGCCGTGGTCGACCCGGGCAGCGTCGGCAGCTGCGCACGCTGGGCGAGCAGGGTCGCCGCCTTGAACCGCAGGTCGGCGGAGGCAGTCGACATCCACACCAGGCCGGTCGGCCAGCCGCCGACGCTCGGCGGATAGAAGGGCAGCTGGCCCAACGAGTCCAGTGAGCTCGCGAGCTGCTTGTGCTCGGCCGCGCTCGACACGTCGACGTGCAGCACCCGCATGGCACCGATCAGCCACTCGACCGGGCCGATGATGAACGATCCCTCGGCCGCGGCAAAGCTGCGGTCGGTGAACATGGCGGTCAGCAGCGCGTGCAGGTCGCGCTTCGGTCCGTAGGCCGCGAGCAGCCGCCCCTGGGTGGCCGCGTCCGGCGGGGTGTTGGAGACGAACATTCCCCACAGGCGGCCGACAATGTAGGCCGGCGATCCGGGCCGTGCGAGAACGAGGTCGCCGTAGTCCGCGACGCCGAGGTCGCCGGTGCGGCCGAACAGCGTCTTCGTGCTGTTGTCGTGCAGCCGCGCGCGCACCGACACCGAACCGTCCTGCGGGTCGATGTGCAGGCCGGTCAGTGCCTTCGAGCCGGCGCGCACGTCGTTCTCGGTGTAGCCGTCGGCGTGCCCGAGCGTGAAGATCTCCATAAATTCGCGCGCCAGGTTCTCGTTCGGTCCTTTGACGGTGTTCTTCTCGCCGTCCAGCCAACGCACGGTCGCAGCGTCGGTGAGCATGGCCTTGGCCAGCGTGTCGAAGCTGCCGCGGCCGAGGCGCCGCTGCCGCTGATTCTGCGCGAGCATCCACGACGGCGTCTTCACCTTCTGCAGCGAAGTCGCGAAGTGCGAGTGCCAGACGAACGTCAGCTTCTCGCCGAACGGCTCCTCGACGGCCAGCATGCGGTCGAGCCACCACGCCGTCAGGGTCTGGTCCTGGCCGCGCACGGCGTGTTGGCGCTGCTTCTTCGCGTCGCGGCTCGCGTCCTTGCCCAGCTGCGCGACGGCGGGGAAGGACGGCGGCGCAGTCTTCTTCGCGCCGGCGTCGTCGTCCGGGTCGGCGGCGAGCACGCGCGCGACGTATTTCGCCGCGCCCTCCTTGACGGCGGCGTCGACGTCGTCGCCGGTCGCGCCGAAACCGGTGCGCCGGACGAGCCGCGCCGCTGCTGCCCATTCGCTTGCCATGGCTAGATCGAACGCCGGCAATGTTCGAAGCAGGTCAGGGCGGCGTCTGGACTTCGCCGCTGCCCGAGCCTGGGCCCCGGTAACCTGACGGCGTGCCGTTTCGGGTTGGTGTGGTCACGTTTCCGGGCAGCCTCGACGACCGCGACGCCGCGCGGGCGATCCGGATCGCCGGCGGCGAGCCGGTGCCGCTGTGGCACGCCGACCCGCACCTGCACGACGTCGGGGCCATCGTGTTGCCCGGCGGCTTCTCCTACGGCGACTATCTGCGCTGCGGCGCCATCGCGCGGTACTCGCCGGTCATGGAGTCGGTGATCGGCGCCGCCCACGACGGCATGCCGGTGCTCGGCATCTGCAACGGCTTCCAGGTGCTGTGCGAGGCGCACCTGCTGCCCGGGGCGCTGATCCGCAACGACCGCCGCAGGTTCGTCTGCGTCGACCAGCATCTGATGGTCGAGAACAACCGCACCGCGTGGACGTCGGACTACCGCGAACACCAGAAGGTCGTCATTCCGCTGAAGAACGGTGAGGGCGGCTACGTCGCCGACCAACGAACGCTCGACGAACTCGAGGCGGAGGGCCGCGTCGTCGTCCGCTACGACGGCAACCCCAACGGCAGTTACCGCGACATCGCCGGCATCACCAACGAGGCGGGCAACGTCGTCGGGCTGATGCCGCACCCGGAGCACGCGGTCGAGGCGCTGACCGGTCCGGGCGTCGGCGGTCTCGGCTTCTTCCGCTCGCTGATCGGAGTGGACGCGTGACCGTCACCCATCAGCTGGACACCGTCGAGCGTGCGGCGCAGACGCCGGAACAGCCGCAGCCGTACCAGGAACTCGGCATGGCCGAGGATGAATACCGCCGCGTGCACGAGATCCTGGAGCGGCGGCCGACCAGCAGCGAGCTCGCCGTCTACAGCGTCATGTGGAGCGAGCACTGCTCGTACAAGTCCTCGCGGGTGCACCTGAAGCAGTTCGCCGACAAGGCGCCGAAGACCGACGCGCTGCTCGTCGGCATGGGCGAGAACGCCGGTGTCGTCGACGTCGGTGACGGCTGGGCGGTGACCTTCAAGATCGAGTCGCACAACCACCCGAGCTACGTCGAGCCCTACCAGGGCGCGGCGACCGGCGTCGGCGGCATCGTCCGCGACATCCTCACCATGGGCGCACGGCCGATCGCGGTGCTCGACAGCCTGCGTTTCGGCCCGCTCGAGGCGCCGGACACGGGCCGGACGTTGCCGGGCATCGTCGCGGGCGTCGGCGGTTACGGCAACTGCCTCGGCCTGCCCAACATCGGCGGCGAGGTCGCCTTCGACAGCACCTATCTCGGCAACCCGCTCGTCAACGCGCTGTGCGTGGGCGTCATGCGCGCCGACGGCATCAAGCTCGCCAAGGCCGAGGGCCCGGGCAGCCACGTCGTGCTGTTCGGCGCGCGCACCGGCGGCGACGGCATCGGCGGTGCGTCGGTGCTCGCCAGCGCGACCTTCGACGACGAGCACCAGGCGAAGCGGCCGAGCGTGCAGGTCGGCGACCCGTTCGCCGAGAAGGTGCTCATCGAGTGCTGCCTGGAGATCTTCGCCGCCGACCTCGTCACCGGCATCCAGGACCTCGGCGCCGCGGGACTGTCGTGTGCGACCACCGAGCTCGCCGCGGCCGGCACCGGCGGCATGGACGTCGAACTCGACCGCGTGCCGCTGCGTGATCCGACGCTCGCGCCCGAAGAGATCCTGATGAGCGAGTCGCAGGAACGCATGATGGCCGTCGTCGCCCCGGACAAGCTCGAGGACTTCCTGGCCGTCACCGCGAAGTGGGACGTGCTTGCGACGGTGATCGGCACCGTCACCGATTCGGGCCGGCTGCGCATGACGTGGCACGGCGAGCAGATCGTCGACCTGCCGCCGCGCACCGCCGCGCACGAGGGCCCCGTGTACCGCAGGCCGATCGAGCGTCCGCTCGACCAGGACGCCGTCGTGCAGGTCGACGGCGCGGGACTGCCGCGGCCGCGCACCGGCGATGCGCTGTGCGACACGCTGCTGCGGCTGCTGGCCGCGCCGGACCTTGCGGACAAGTCGTGGGTCACCGAGCAGTACGACCGCTACGTCATGGGCAACACCGTGCTGGCCCAGCCCGAGGACGCCGGCATGATCCGTCTCGACGAGTCGACCAATCGCGGCATCGCCGTCGCCACGGACGGCAACGGCCGGTACACGCGCCTCGACCCGTACGCGGGTGCGCAGCTCGCGCTGGCCGAGGCGTACCGCAACGTCGCCGTCACCGGCGCCACGCCGCTCGCCGTCACCAACTGCCTGAACTTCGGCTCGCCCGAGGATTCGGGTGTCATGTGGCAGTTCGCCGAGGCGGTGCGCGGCCTGGCCGACGGCTGCCGCACGCTCGGCACCCCGGTGACCGGCGGCAACGTCAGCTTCTACAACCAGACCGGGACGTCGCCGATCCTGCCGACGCCTGTCATCGGCGTGCTGGGCGTGATCGACGACGTCACCCGACGCGTCGGCCAGGGTTTCCGCACGGACGGCGCGCAGATCTACCTGCTCGGCGACACCCGCGACGAGTTCGGCGGCTCGGAGTGGGCGCACCACATCCACGGGTTCCTCGGCGGCCTGCCGCCGCGCGTCGACTTCGCGCGCGAGCAGGCACTCGCCCAGGTGATGCGCGACGCCGCCGCGGAGGGTCTGCTCGATTCCGCGCACGATCTCGCCGACGGCGGTCTTGCGATCGCCCTGGCCGAATCCTGTCTGCGCCACGCGTGCGGCGTGCGCATCGAGCTGCCCGACGACGCGGACCCGTTCGTCACGCTGTTCAGCGAGTCCGCGGGCCGCGCGATCGTCAGCGTCGCGCGCTCGGCGCAGGAGAAGTTCACGCAGCTGTGCCGCGACCGCGGGCTGCCCGCGCAACGGATCGGCGTCACCGACCTGCTGGGGTCCGAACTCGACGTCGTCGGCCGGTTCACCGTGCCGCTGCGCCGGCTGCGCGCGGCGTGGTCCGCGCCGCTGCCCCGTCGCTTCGCGCGGTGAGCTCGCGCGACGCCGCGACCGTGTCGCTGCGCGACGTCGACGCCTACCTCGCGCAGACCGGCACGCTCGTGCAGTGGCTCGACGACGTCCCGGCCGGCGACTTCGCCCGGCCGAGTGTGCTGGACGGTTGGGACGTGCGCACGCTGGTGGGTCATCTCGCGCTGATCCACGTCGGCCTGGCCCGCGTGCTGCCGAGCCGCAGCGCCGAGCGCGCCGTCGACGCCGCTGCGTACGTGCGCCGGTACCGCCGCGATGTGGACGCGATCGAGGCGAGCACGCGCGAGCTGACCGACGACCGCGCCCCCGCCCAACTGGTCGATCTGCTGCGCGACACCGAAGCCGTGCGCACCGCGGCCGCCGACGTCAGCGACCGCAGTGTGCTCGCCGGCCCGCGCGGGCCCGTCTCGGCCCAGGACTGGATCGTGACGCGGCTCGTCGACGTCGTCGTGCACTGCGACGACCTCTCGCGTTCGCTGCCCGAGCGTGACCCGGTGCCGCTGCAGCGCGCCGCGCTCGGCACCACCGTCCGCGCGCTCGCGCAGATGCTGGCGACGAGCTCGCCCGGTCGGTCGGTGGAGATCCGGGTGCCGCCGTACGTTGCGGTGCAGGCCATCGAAGGCCCGCGGCACACCCGCGGCACCCCGCCCAACGTCGTGGAGACCGACGCCGTCACGTGGCTGCGGTTGGCCACCGGGCGAACCGACTTCGCCGCAGCCGTAGCCGGCGGCACAGTGCGGGCCAGCGGCAACCGCGCCGACCTGACGCCCTACCTCCCCCTGCTCAGCTGACCGCGTCCCCGACGTCCCAGACCGTCCCCCTTCCCCGGTGATCAACAGGAGCTCATGCGCACCAGGGCGACCAAAATTTGCTGTTGATCACCGGGATGTTGTCCGTGGCAGAGGTGGTTGTGCGCCACACCTGCGGGGTGGTCGGCAACCGCCGCGCGTCCCCGTAGACTCCAGGCCGTGGCGAGAGGCGACGGCAAACTCACCCACGACATCGACCCCGACGACAAGAGCCCGCAGGACGCGTGCGGCGTCTTCGGTGTCTGGGCGCCGGGCGAGCTGGTCGCCAAGCTGACCTACTTCGGCATCTACGCCCTGCAGCACCGCGGGCAGGAAGCTGCCGGCATCGCGGTCAGCGACGGCTCGAGCCTCGTCGTCTACAAGGACCTCGGGCTCGTCAGCCAGATCTTCGACGAGGCGACGCTGAACAGCCTGCAGGGGCACATCGCCGTCGGGCACACGCGCTACTCCACGACCGGCTCGGTCACCTGGGAGAACGCGCAGCCGAGCTTTCGCACCACGCCCGCCGGCACCGGCCTCGCGCTCGGCCACAACGGCAACCTGGTCAACACCGTCGAACTCGCCGCCGCGGCACGCGAGGCCGGCATCGGCACCGGCATGGGTGCCACCACGGACTCCGAGCTGCTGACGGCGATGCTCGCCGCGCACCCGGATCTGTCCGTCGAGCAGGCCGCCATGCAGGTGCTGCCCACACTGCGCGGTGCGTTCTCGCTGGTGTTCATGGACGAGCACACGCTCTACGCCGCCCGCGACCCGCAGGGCGTGCGTCCGCTCGTCCTCGGCCGGCTCGAGCGCGGCTGGGTGATCACGTCGGAGACCGCTGCGCTGGACATCGTCGGGGCCAGCGTCGTCCGCGAGATCGAGCCCGGTGAACTCGTCGCCATCGACGAGGACGGCCTGCGCTCGCAGCACTTCGCCGCGGCCGAGCCGAAGGGCTGTGTCTTCGAGTACGTCTACCTCGCGCGGCCGGACACCACGATTGCCGGGCGCAGCGTGCACTCCACCCGCGTCGCCGTCGGCCGCCGGCTGGCCAAGGAGCACCCGGTCGAGGCGGACCTCGTCATCCCGGTGCCGGAGTCGGGCACCCCGGCGGCGATCGGCTACGCCGAGGAGTCGGGCATCCCCTACGGCCTCGGGCTCGTGAAGAACTCCTACGTCGGACGCACCTTCATCCAGCCGTCGCAGACGATCCGCCAGCTCGGTATCCGGCTCAAGCTCAACCCGCTGCGTGACGTCATCCGCGGCAAGCGCCTGGTGGTCGTCGACGACTCGATCGTCCGCGGCAACACCCAGCGCGCGCTGGTGCGGATGCTGCGCGAAGCGGGCGCCGTCGAGGTGCACGTGCGCATCTCCAGCCCGCCGGTCAAGTGGCCGTGCTTCTACGGCATCGACTTCGCCTCGCGCGCCGAGCTGATCGCGAGTGGGCTGGAGACCGAGGGCATCCGGCACTCGATCGGCGCGGACTCGCTCGGCTACGTTTCGCTCAAGGGTCTGATCGCCGCGACCGAGCAGCCGAGCTCGCGGCTGTGCAGCGCCTGCTTCACCGGCGACTACCCGATCGCACTGCCCGACGTCGTCGGCAAGCATGTGCTCGAGGGCATCGAGAAGTCCGTGCACCTGAGCCACGGCACCCGCGGCAGCGGCGGTCGCGAGCCGGAACAGGCCGCATCGCTGGCCGCCGAAGACGCGCTCACCCGGCCGTGAACCTGCCGGACGCGGTCGGCGCGCGCACCGAGCCGACCGACGCCCGCCAGCCGACGGCGCGTGCGCTCGGCGCGTCGGTCGAGACCAGCCGAGCCGTACTCCTCGTCGGCACGGTCCTCGCCCTCGGCCTCACGATGTTCTGGGACCTCGGCGGATACGAGGCGCAGACGCGGCGGTCGGACGCGGTTTCCGGTTGGAGCGCGACCGGCGGCGGGGTGGCGCTCTGGGTGCTCGCGATCCTGTCCGCGGGCTGGCTGGTGCTCGCGTTCGCACCGCAGTCGCGCACCGCCGAGGTGCGGCGATGACCACGGACGACCAGCCGCGCGACGCTTACGCTCGCGCCGGCGTGGACATCGCCGCGGGTGACCGCGCGGTCGAGTTGATGAAGTCGTCCGTCGCGCGCACTGAGCGGCCCGAGACGATCGGCGGCCTGGGCGGCTTCGCCGGACTGTTCCGCCTCGACCTCGCCAAGTACCCGCAACCGGTGCTGGCCAGCTCCACCGACGGCGTCGGCACCAAGCTCGCCGTCGCACAGGCACTCGACCGGCACGACACCATTGGCATCGACCTCGTCGCGATGGTCGTCGACGACCTCGTCGTCGCCGGTGCCGAGCCGCTGGTCCTGACCGACTACATCGCGACGGGCAAGGTCGACGCGCGCAAGATCGCCACGATCGTCGGCGGGGTCGCCGACGGATGCGTGCAGGCCGGCTGCGCCCTGGTCGGCGGCGAGACCGCGGAGCACCCGGGCGTGATGGGTGTCGACGAATACGACATCTCCGGCACCGGCGTCGGTGTGGTGAACGCCGACGCCATCCTCGGCCCGGAGCGAGTGCGCGCCGGCGACGTGCTGATCGCCATGGCCTCGAGCGGCCTGCATTCCAACGGCTACTCGCTCGTGCGGCAGGTGTTGCTCGAGCAGGGTGGCCTCGACCTGCGTGCCCCCGTGCCGGGGATCGAGGCGCCGACGCTGGGCGATGAGCTGCTGACGCCGACGCGGATCTACGCGCTGGACTGCTTAGCGCTCGCGGCCGAGTGCGGCGCGCACGCCTTCGCGCACATCACCGGCGGCGGGCTGGCCGGCAATCTGGTCCGGGTGCTGCCCGACGGCGTCGCGGCGGTCGTCGACCGCTCGACGTGGACGCCGCAGCCGATCTTCGATCTGGTCCGCACGACCGGCTCGTTGCCGCGCGACGACCTGGAGCGGGCGCTCAACCTCGGCGTCGGCATGGTCGCCGTTGTCGCTCCCGAGCGGGCGGACGACGCGGTGGCGCTACTCATCGATCGCGGTGTGCCGGCCTGGCGACTCGGCGAGACCTCGGCGGCGCAGGCGGCAGCGTCGGTGCGGCTCGTCGGCGACTACGCCGACACCAGGTGGTGACCCACACAGCGACGGTTCCGTGCACGGATTGACCGGATCACAGACAGTGACCGCGGCGGCCCCGGTGACGGTGGGTGCTCAGCGCCCGGTGCCGGTCCAGTCGTCGTAGTCGTCGCTGTCGGCATCGCTGTCGCGCTCGACCGGACGTCCACCGTTGTGCGAGTCGGATACCCCGAGTTCACGCTGTAATGCGTCGAAATCGGTCATCTGACTGCTGTACTTCAGTTCCCGGGCCACTTTTTGCTGCTTGGCCTTGGCACGGCCGCGCCCCATGGCTCGACCCCCTCGCTCGCGCGCTCATCCGGGCCGGCCGCTGGTGCAGGGATCAGCGGGCTGCGCCGGGGATGTTGTCATGTCGTAATCGCAGCTTACTCCGCGCATCGACGGTGCCGCGCAGCGCTCCATCGGATGCGCAGCGTGTCCGAATCGGCGTTGCATACCCCGACCAAACCAGGCGCAAAGGCCCCAAAACGGACAGCTGTGTGACGCAGATTGGACACATGTCAACTTTAAGCTAGGCAACGAACTTAACGTTATGCATACTTAGCCACGTTCGCGCGGAACAGGACTCCACGTGACAGAACCCCCGAAAGGCGGCACTGCAATGACGACGGTTCGCCATCGTCCGGAAACCGAGTCCCTGCTGACTCCGTCCGAGGTTGCGACGCTGTTCCGCGTCGACCCGAAGACCGTCACGCGTTGGGCCAAGGCCGGGAAGCTGACCTCGATCCGGACCCTCGGCGGCCACCGCCGGTACCGCGAGACTGAGGTTCGTTCCCTGCTCGACGGACACAACGCGAGCGCCTGACGCTCGCACTCGCGGCCCGGCCGACCCCGTCCTCTGCTGGGACGGGGCGACCGGCCCGTGCAGCGCACCGTTGCGTGCGCCGGTGGCCGGTGTGACCCGCGCCACCTAGGCTTCGGCCCATGCCCGACCCCGATACGCCGGCTGTCGCAGCCCTGTCCTATTCGTCCGGGACCAGCGGCGCACCGCTGCTCGGCGAGACCATTGACGCCAACCTGCGGCGTTCGGTGGCGCGCTTCGGTGACCGCGAGGCGCTCGTCGACCTCGCCTCGGGCCGGCGCTACACCTATCGCCAACTCGACGCCGCAGTCGAGGAGTTGGCTCGCGGATTGCTGGCCCGTGATGTCGGCCGGGGTGATCGCGTCGGCATTTGGGCGCCCAACTGCGCCCAGTGGGTCCTGACCCAGTTCGCCACCGCCCGCGTCGGCGCAATCTGCGTGACCATCAATCCCGCCTATCGCACGCACGAGCTGGAGTTCGTGCTGCGGCAGGCGTCGGTGTCCCTGCTCGTCAGCGCCACCGCGTTGAAGACCAGCGACTACCGCGACATGGTCGAGCAGGTGCGCCCGTCCCTGGACGGGCTACGCGACGTCGTCTACCTCGCCGACCCGACCTGGGACGCGCTGCTGGCCGACGGCCTGCAGGTGGACCCGACCGATGTGCGCGCCCGATCCGCGGCGCTGGCCTTCGACGACCCGATCAACATCCAGTACACGTCGGGGACGACCGGTTTCCCCAAGGGCGCCACGCTCAGCCATCACAACATCCTCAACAACGGCTACTTCGTCGGTGAGGGGATGGGCTACACCGAGCAGGACCGGATCTGCGTGCCGGTGCCCTTCTATCACTGCTTCGGCATGGTGATGGGCAATCTGGCCGCGACCTCGCACGGCGCCTGCATCGTCATCCCCGCGCCCGGCTTCGACCCCGCCGCCACCCTGCGGGCCGTGCAGGACGAGCGCTGCACGTCGCTCTACGGCGTACCGACGATGTTCATCGCCGAGCTCGCCCTGCCCGACTTCGCCGCCTACGACCTCACCTCGCTGCGCACCGGCTGCATGGCCGGCTCGCCGTGCCCGGCGCAGGTCATGAAGCGGGTCATCACCGAGATGAACATGGCCGAGGTGACCATCGCCTACGGGATGACCGAGACGTCGCCGGTGTCGACGCAGACCCGCAAGGACGACTCTCTCGAGCGTCGCACCGAGACCGTCGGGCGCGTGCATCCGCACGTCGAAGTCATGGTCGTCGACCCGGACACGGACCTGCCCGTGCCACGCAACGAGCCGGGTGAGCTGTGCACCCGTGCGTACTCGGTGATGATCGGGTACTGGGACGAGCCGGCGAAGACCGCCGAGGTGCTGCGCAACGGGTGGATGCACACCGGCGATCTCGCGACGATGGACGACGACGGGTACCTGCGCATCGTCGGGCGGATCAAGGACATGGTCATCCGCGGCGGCGAGAACATCTACCCGCGCGAGATCGAGGAGTTCCTCTACACGCACCCGGACGTTGTGGACGCGCAGGTGATCGGCGTGCCCGACGACAGGTACGGCGAGGAATTGATGGCCTGGCTGCGGCTGCGCGACGGCGTATCGACGTTGTCCGCCGACGAGGTGCGCGAGTTCTGCCGCGGCAAGCTCGCCCACTACAAGATCCCGCGCTACGTGCACGTCGTGGGCGAGTTCCCGATGACCGTCACCGGCAAGGTCCGCAAGGTCCAGATGCGCGAGGAGGCGGAGCAGCTGCTGGCCAGGTCCTGAGCTCGGCGGAAAACGGATTGGCCATTTGCCGCGCTGAGGTGAATGCTTGACCCGTGCAACTAGTTGCATGAGTCAAACAAGGGAGCCACCCTATGAGTGCCATCGCTGTCGCAGCGCCGGAGGACGACCGCGTCCCGGTCGCCGGCGTCGCCGACCGGCTCAGTCGGCTGATGCGCCTGTTCAATCGCGCCCGCGCGCAGCTGTTGGCCGCGGCCGAGCGCGACGTCGAGTGGTCCGCGCACCTGCTGCTGCGTCACCTGCAGAACGAGGGGCCGATGCGCGCCGGCACGATCGCCGAGACGCTGCACTCCGACCCGTCGACGGTGAGCCGCCAGGTCGCGGCGCTCGTCAAGGACGGGCTGCTGGAGCGACGCGCGGATCCGGAGGACGGCCGCGCGAGCCTGCTCGTGCTCACCGCCCGGGCGCAGGAGGTGCTCGACGAGCACAACCGTCACCGTCTGGATTACTTCGAGCGCATCCTCGCCGACTGGACCGAGGACGAGATCCGCGACTTCGGCGGCATGCTCGAGCGCTTCACGACCGCCTACGAGGCGGCAATGACCGACTGGACACCACCGCGGCTCGCCGATCGCGCCGCAACCCCGAGGAGCACCACCCGATGACCGCGACCGAAGCCACACCGACCACCGCCGACACCGGCGAGAACAACGGCGGGCTGTCCCACCGGCAGATCATGACGATCCTGTCCGGCCTGCTGCTGGGCATGTTCCTCGCGGCGCTGGACCAGACGATCGTCTCGACGTCGATCCGCACCATCGGCGACGACCTCAACGGTTTGTCGGCGCAGGCGTGGGTCACCACCGCATTCCTTATCGCGTCGACGATCTCCACGCCGCTGTTCGGCAAGCTGAGCGACATCTACGGCCGCAAGCCGTTCTTCATGCTCGCGATCACGATCTTCATCGCCGGTTCGGCGCTGTGCGGGTTGTCCCAGTCGATGTACGAGCTCGCCGGGTTCCGCGCGTTCCAGGGCATCGGCGCCGGCGGCATCATGCCGCTCGCGCTGGCGATCATCGGCGACATCATCCCGCCGCGGCAGCGGGCGAAGTACCAGGGCTACTTCATGGCCGTCTTCGCGACGTCGTCGGTGCTCGGCCCGGTCATCGGCGGCTTCCTGGCCGGCCAGAGCAGCATCCTCGGGGTCCACGGTTGGCGGTGGATCTTCTACATCAACGTGCCGATCGGCATCTTCGCGCTGTTCGTCGTCGCGAAGGTGCTCCAGGTCGAACACAACCGCCGCGAGCACCGCATCGACTGGGCCGGCGCCGCCGCCCTGGCCGTCACGCTCGTGCCGCTGCTCATCGTCGCCGAGCAGGGCCGCACCTGGGGCTTCCTGTCGGTCAGCGCGTTCATCTGCTACCTGATCGGCGTCGTCGGCTTCGTGTCGTTCCTGCTCGTCGAGCGCGCCATGGGTGACGAGGCATTGCTGCCGCTGCGGATGTTCCGCAACTCCGTCTTCGCCGTCGGCTCCGGGCAGTCGCTGCTGATCGGCATGGGCATGTTCGGCGGCATCGCGTCCATCCCGCTGTACCTGCAGATCGTCAAGGGCGCTTCGCCGACCAAGGCCGGCCTGCTGATCCTGCCGCTCGTCGCGGCGTTGATGGTCGCGGGCATCCTGTCCGGCCAGTTCACGGCACGGACCGGACGCTACAAGCCGCTGCCGATCGCGGGATCGATCCTGCTCGTCATCGGCCTGTTCCTGATGACCGGCATCGCAGCGGACACCCCGCTGTGGCAGGCGGACCTGTACATGGTCGTGTTCGGCTTCGGTATCGGGCTGAATATGCAGAGCATCGTGCTGGCGATGCAGAACGCGGTCGAGCCGCGTGACATGGGTGTCGCGACGTCGTCCACCACATTCTTCCGGCAGGTCGGCGGTTCGCTGGGCACCGCGATCTTCTTGTCGATCCTGTTCTCCCAGGCCGGCACCAACATCGGGCACCAGTACGCGCAGGCCCGCGCCAACGGTTCCTTCACCGCCGCGGCCAAGGCCCACCCGGCCGACGCCGCGTCGCTGAAGGCGCACCTCAGCGGGTCGGGCGGTCTGAACGACACGGCGTTCCTGCAGAAGATCGATCACGCGCTGGCGCACCCGTTCCTCGTCGGCTTCTCCGACGCGATGGACCGCGTGTTCCTCGTCGGCGCGATCGTGCTGGTGCTCGCCGTCGTGCTGTCGTTCATGCTCAAGGAGATCCCGCTGCGCAACATGTCCGGGCAGCAGGCCCGGGCGGCCGCCGACGCTGCGCGGTCCGCCCACGACGGCAGCCAGGTGCCGGGTCAGGTGGCGCCGACGGCAGCGACGGCACCCGAGCCCGCAGGCGGTTCGGACCAGGCGTCCGTCTCTCGGGTGCCCTAGGCTGCGCTGGCATCCGCCCGTACGGGCGCGGCGGACCGAGCGAGCGGGGGACACGCATGGCGGGCAACCGGGAACTGGTGTCGACACTGAGCGGCTATCCCACCTTCGCCGACTGCAGCAAGGACGACATCAGGGCCCTCGTCGAGGCCGGCGGGCCGTTCTCGCTGCCGTCCGGCTGGCCGCTCGTGCAGGAAGGGATCCCGGCCGACGCGTGCTACGTCCTCACGCAGGGCTCGGCACTCGTCTTCCACCAGCGTGAGCAGATCGCCGAGCTGAAACCGGGTGACCTCATTGGTGAGCTGGCGCTGCTCGGGGGCGGTCAGCGCCGCGCCACCGTGACGTCGTCGTCGAAGGTCCAGGGACTGCGCATCGAGAACGAACCGCTGCGCACGGTGCTCGACAAGCACCCCAAGCTCGAGGCGGCATTCCGCGACGTCTACGCCAAGCACGACAACTGACGACGGCACGTTTACGCCGGTTGCGTTCGGTTTGTGCTGCGAATTCGACACCTGTGCCACCGCGGGGCTCACGGACGTGATAGGAAACGCCCGCAGCGACAACCGGCCCAGCGCTGGAAATGCTGTCGGTCGGCCGCTCTGCCCGAACCCCACCCCGGGCAGGGCGGCTTCAGCCGACACGCCACGCGCCAACGACTTGCCGACCCGCAGATGTTGCCGAGATCAGGCTCGGTAGATCGCAAGGTGATCAACATGTCGCGACCCCGCCGTAGCTGCCGTGCCGGTGTCACGCTGTGCCTTACGGGGCTGGCTCTTGCGACGACCCTGGCCGCTGCACCCGCGGCGTCGGCGGGGGGTCCGGATGGTGATCGGGTGCCGGTGTCGCGGGTGCGTGCGGGTGAGTGGTGGCTGTCGTCGTTCGGTATTGAGAAGGCGTCGTCGGTCACTCGGGGTGCGGGTGTGAAGATCGGGATTGTTGATACGGGGACGGATACGTCGCAGCCGGATCTGCACGGTGTGGTGGCTGGGGGCACGGATTTCTCCGGGCACGGGAACGCGTCGGGGACGAAGCCGGTCGATGGAGATGACACCGGCCCTGAGCATGGCACGTCGATCGCGGCGTTCGCGGCCGGTCGTGGGCATGGCAGTGGGAACAAGCTGGGGATCATCGGTTCGGCGCCGGCCGCGTCGGTGTTGTCGGTGTCGACGGATGGCGATGAGACACACGACGCGCAGGGTGTGCGGTGGCTGGTGGATCACGGCGCGAAGGTGATCTCGTTGTCGTTCGGGTCGCAGAAGTATCCAGTCTTCACCGCGGCGGTTGCCTATGCCGAGGCTCATGACGTGGTGGTGGTCGCCGCGTCGGGCAATGGTGGCGGTAACGGGATGGGTCCGCCGGCGTCGTATTTCGGTGTGATGGCGGTGGCGGGGGTGGACAAGAACCTGGCCAGTGATCCGCGATCGGTATACGGGTCGCCATACGTGGGCACGACGGGGCCGGTGGTTGATTATGCCGGCGGGACAGGCGTGGTAGGGCCGTTCTCGGACAATCCGTCGACGTCGGACGAGATGGTCGGGGCGGCGTTGTCGTCGCAGGGTTCCTATCAGTACATGGCGGGCACGTCGTACTCGGCGCCGGTGGTGGCGGGGATCGTGGCGTTGATCCGCGCCAAATACCCCACCATGAACGCCGCCAACGTCATCAAGCGTTTGCTTCATGCATCGCAGCTGCAGCATCCGAAAGCGCCGGTCGGCACCTGGACGGCGCAAATGGGCTTTGGCGTGCCGAATGCGTACGCGGCGTTGACCGCGAACGTGACTTCGACGTGTGAGAACCCGTTGGGGTCGATCAACGGGAAGGGTTCTTACGGCATCTGGTCCGCGATCGAGCACAAGACGACGTACAAACCGTCGTGCACGAACTCCCCTTCGTCGGCACCGTCCTCGTCGGCGTCGTCCGCCGGGTCCGCGCCGGCGTCGCAGGTGTCGTCGTCACCGGCGGCTGCCGCGAGTTCCCGTTCGTCGGGGACGCCGGCGTGGGTGTGGATCGTGATCGTGGTGGCGGTGCTGCTGGTCGGTGGGTTGGTCGCGTTGTTGCTGCGTCGTCGTGGCGGGCATGGCGGTGGCGGTCCGGGTGGCCCGCCGCCGGGCGGTGGCGGTTATCCGCAGGGGCCGCCGGGCGGTTACCCGCCGCGCGGTGCTGCAGCACCGGGGCCACCACCACCAGGCTGGCAGCAACCGGGTTACGGACGCCGCTGAGCGTGGTGCACTTCGATCTCGGCGCCGTGCATCCACCACGGCAGGGTGCGCGAGCCGTGGCTTCGTCCCTCGCTCGGCCGGCGTTCGGTCAAGGTGGCCAGGGGCGGGGTCGAACCGCCGACCTACCGCTTTTCAGGCGGTCGCTCGTACCAACTGAGCTACCTGGCCGTGTGGTGCTGTGTCCTTTCACGACCGCGTCAGACTACCCGAGGCGCCCCCACGCATTCGTCGTAGCGGCGCCAGACGAGCTCGACCACCGCCGGGTGCGCACCGAGCGGCGCGGCGACCTGCACGCCGTCGACACCGGTCGCAGCCGCCTGCAGGGTGTCGGTGAACGTGCCCGGAGCGAGCAGATACGTCGCGACGTGCAGCGGCTGCGGCGCCTTCGCGAGCACCTCGCGCAACGGGTCGGCCATCGTCGCGGTCGTGACCGACAGCCCGACGCGCTGCGCCAGCAACTGCGCAGCACCATCGAGCTCTCCCGCGGCCTCGGCCCGGCTCGACCCGGCGCCGACCAGGACGACCGATGCCGGGTCACCACGCAGCGGCGCGAGCCGGTCGACGAGGACGTCGGTCAGCAGCGGATGCGGGCCGAGGTGCCGGGCGACCCGCATCTCGGGGTGCGCAGCCACGGCGCTCGGGATGTCGCTGCGCACGTGATAGCCGGTGGACAGCAGCACCGGCACGACGACCGCGGGCGCGCCGTCGAGGTCGGCCAGCGTCTGCGGCAGCCGCGGCGCCAGGACGTCGAGGAAGCACAGCTCGACGGCGACGTCCGGACGGGCTGCACGCACCGCGGCGATGAGGTGTTCGACGGTGGCCCGGCCGGCGGCCGAGGCGGTGCCGTGTGCGACGGCGATGAGGCGTTCGCGCATGCGCCTTCCCAAGGTTGGCGACCCAGACGGGACTTGAACCCGCGACCTCCGCCGTGACAGGGCGGCACGCTAACCAACTGCGCTACTGGGCCTTGGTGGAATCGTGCCTCCCGGCGAACCGGAACGCGGTCGACCCCTGTACCCCCAACGGGATTCGAACCCGTGCTACCGCCGTGAAAGGGCGGCGTCCTGGGCCACTAGACGATGGGGGCGCGGAACGCCCCATGCTAGCCCCGCGGGCGTACCCGATAAGCATAGGGGACGCTCGCAGAGGGCAGCAAAGCCACCGGTCCGCCGCTCACCCGGCGGACGCCGCGGGTCGTCGGCCGAGCAGCCGGACGCCGCGCTCGGCGTCCGGTGCGGGCACGACCGCCGTCACCCAGCCGCCCTGCCGCCCCAGCGCACGAAGCTGGTCGGCGTCGCCGTCGATCTGCACCGGTTCGACCCGCCGCTGCTCCCACTCGATGCGCGCCCGGTGACCGGCGCGGGCCAGCGGCAGCACCGAGCCGGCTGCGGCGAGCGCGTCCCGGGCCTGCGCCAGCCGGGCGATCGCGTCGTCCAGCGCGTCGACGAGCGCCGGGTTGCCGTCGCACCACGTCGAGACGAGCTCCGGTCGGGTGCGGGCCACGCGGGAACCGGAGCGGTACGAGCCGGCCGCGAGCGACAGCCCGAGCGGGCCACCGTGCAGGCCGGTCAGCGCCAGTGCCTCGGCGAGTACGTGCGGCAGGCCGATCACGCGTGCGACGGCTGCGTCCTGGTCCGCAGCGGTCGTCGGCACCGGTCGCGCGCCGAGGTCGCACACCAGCGCGGCGACCCGCAGCCAGGCGTCGAGGTCGGTGTCGTCCTCGAGCGTGAGCGCCCATGGCGCGTCGCGAAACAGGTCCGGGGTCGCCGCCGCCCAGCCCGTCTCCTCCACGCCGGCGAGCGGGTGGCCACCGACGAACATCGTCTGCGGGGCGTGCTTGCGCACGGCGTCGCGGACCGGGCTCTTCAACGTGCCGACGTCGGTGAGCACCGCGCCGGTGGCGATGTGCGGCGCTGCCGAGCGCAGCGCGTCGATGACCTGGGGCAGCGGCATCGCCAGCACGACGAGGTCGGCGTCGCGCAGTGCGGCCGCGTCATCGGGCGCCACCGTGAACCCGGCCGTCGAGGCGGCGGCGGCGGTGTCGGCGTCGGTGTCGTAGCCGATCGTGTCGACGCCGCCGGCGCGCAGCGCGTGCAGCAGCGAGCCGCCGATCTGGCCGAGGCCCAGCACGGCGGCGCGCTCGAACGGCACGGTCATCGCGTGGCCATGCCGGCGTCGGCGCGCGTTCGCCGCAGCGCCACAGCCGTCCGGGGATTCATGGCAGCGACCGTAGCGTCGTGTGCGTCGACGCCTTCCGGCGCGTTGCGTGCCGTGCCAAGATCGAGGCTCGGGGGCTGGCTCGAGGACAGGTGAATCGATGGCGGAGCGGGGCTTTGCCGTCGCGGCGTTCCGCGACGGCGCGCAGTGGCGCATCGAGGCGCTGCCGCCGGCTGTCCTCGGCGATCTCAGCGTGCTGCTCTCGGCGCTGCGCTCGCAGCCGCCCGAGGGCGGTCCGTTCGTGATCGCCAGCATCGAGGACGAGTTCTTCGTCATCGCCCGGCAGGAGGGGCGGCGCGTCGCGTTGCTGCTGTCCGACCTGACCGCGGCCGTCGAGTTCCCACTCGCCGAGCAGGCGATGACCAGGCTGGGCGAGGACCCGCCGGCCGACGACGAGCTGGACGAGATGTGGCCGGTCGGTGACCTCGAACTGTTCACCGACCTCGGTGTCTCCGAGGAGGAGATGGAAGACATCCTCGACGACCTCGATGCGCTGCCCGACGAGATGCTCGCGTCCATCGCCGACCTGCTCGACATCGGTGAGCAGTACAACCATGCGATCGCCTCGGCGTGGGCGCCGAGCTGAACGTTCCCTCGCCTTGAGCGTCGGGTGATCACCGACGACGCGGCCGTCGGCGTCGCGCTCGACCAGGCGCGGCTCGCGCTGGCCGTCGACGAGGTGCCGATCGGTGCCGCGATCTTCGACCCGGCCGGCCGGTTGCTCGCTGCGGCGCACAACGAGCGCGAGGCCGCGCACGACCCGACCGCGCATGCCGAGGTGGTGGCGCTGCGCCGCGCCGGCGCACAGCTCGGCGACTGGCAGTTGACCGGGTGCACGCTCGCCGTGACCCTCGAACCCTGCACGATGTGCGCCGGTGCGATCGTGCTGAGCCGCGTCGGCCGGCTCGTGTTCGGGGCGTGGGACGCCAAGGCCGGAGCGGTCGGCTCGCTGTGGGACGTCGTGCGTGACCGTCGACTCAACCACCGGCCCGAGGTCGCCGCGCAGGTACGCGCCACCGAGTGCGGTGCGTTGCTCGAGCAGTTCTTCGCCGCACGTCGCTGACACCGCGACCGCCGCCGACGGCTGACGTGCGCGGCGACCACCTCCGACGGCTGCGCTGAACGCCGCGCGGCGGCCGCCGCAGCGAACCGGTAATCTCTGCGGCGGTGGCGTGTCCGAGCGGCCAAAGGAGCACGCCTCGAAAGCGTGTGTGGGTAAAACCACCGTGGGTTCGAATCCCACCGCCACCGCCCAATCTTCATGCTTGTACTTGGGTCCGTGAGATGCCGTCCCGCAGTCGACGGCGATCTCGACGCCGCCGGGCATGTGCGCTGTCAGCTGTACGTCCGGACTGCAGCCGGTGAGCATTCCTAAGCATGGTTAACCGGAGCTTGACGATGGGCTGATCCGCTCTTACCGGCCGCCGCCGCAAGATCAATCTCGGCACGTTCTTGTCGGCGGAGACGGAAACAAGGAGCACCTCGTTATGGACCTCGTTCGACGCAAGTTCTTGCAAGGATCGATGGCCGCAGGTGTGGTGGCGACCCTGGGGCTGGCTGGATGCACCTCGAAGAGTTCGTCCTCATCGAAGGGGTCGGCGGCCGCGGCCTCGAGCTCGTCGGCCGGCGACTCTTCGTTGGCTCTGGACCACACAGCATGGAGCTGGGACGAGACGAACGATGTCTACTACCAGATCGGCAAGTACTACGTGTCTAAGCCGCAGGCCAAGGAATACGAGACGCTGGGCGTCTACGTGCCTGGGCGATACTTCACAGCCACCAAGAACAGCGACGGCACCTTCACAGCGAAGATCAACCCGAAGGGCAAGACGGGCAAGTACACGGCCCGCACCGCCCCGATGGTGATCCCGGTCAACACCCCCGGATACGCCGCGCAGAAGCCGCCGTCGAGCTACAGCTACAACGACGTGTCCTCCTACATCAAGGCCGGTTTCGTCTATGTGGCACCTGGGCTGCGCGGCCGTGACAGCGAGACCAGCAGCTATACCGGCAACGCGCCTTGGGGGGTGACCGACCTCAAGGCCACCGTCCGCTACCTGCGTTACAACGCCGGCGTCATTCCCGGTGACGAGCAGTGCGTGGTCGTGTTCGGCACCAGCGGTGGCGGCGCGCAGGGCACGATCGCGGGCGCGTCCGGCGACAGCGCGCTGTACAAGCCCTATCTCCACGCGATCGGCGCGGCGATGAGGACGGCCGGCGGCAGGACCATCAGCGACTCGATCGCCGGTGTGATGGCGTGGGTCCCGATCACCAACCTCGACTACTCCAACACCGCCTACGAGTGGAACATGGGTCAGTTCGCGTCCACCGGTACCCGCGCCTCGGGCACCTGGACGTCGGCCTACTCCGGCGACCTCGCCACCGCATTCGCGTCCTACCAGAACGCGTTGCGACTCAGGGACACCTCCGGAAAGACTTTGGAGCTGACCAAGTCGGCCAGCGGCAACCACCTCGCTGGCAGCTACTACGACCACGTCATCGAGGTCATCACCACCTCGCTCAACGACTTCTTGAGCGACACGACCTTCCCGTACAGCCCGTCCACCATGGGCGGCATGGGCGGCGCTCCCGGCGGCGGCGGCGCTCCAACCGGGACCAGGCCTACCGGCGGAGCGGGCGGCTCGGGCGGCGGTACTGCACCGACAGGCGGGACCGCCGGCGGCGGTGCTGCGCCTGGTGGCTCTACCAGCGGCTCGAGCTCGACGACGTCGAAGACGTACAAGACCGTCGCCGAATACATCGCCTACCTCAACACCGACAGCACCTGGGTGGAGTACGACGCGAGCACCAAGACCGCCAAGGTCCTGAGCCTGGCCGGCTTCGTCAAGAGCCAGAAGAACGCCTCCAAGGACGTCGGCGCCTTCGACGGGATCGCCCGGGGCGAGACCGAAAACCTGGTCTTCGGCCTGGGCACCAGCCCGCTGCATTTCCAGAACATCTCGCAGCAGCTGATCGCGGCGCGGCACAGCGTCTACGCCAAACTGTCAGGCTGGAAGGCCGCCTACGCGGCGAGCGAGTACACCAGCGACTTCAAGAAGACCGACACCATCGGTAGCGACATCGCCGTCCGCTCGAACATGTACAACCCGATGTACTACCTGTCCCGCTACTACAAGGGCTACCGCAGCGCGTCCGTCGCGCCGCACTGGCGCATCAGGACAGGCCTCCAGCAGGGTGACACCGCCAACACCACCGAGATCAACCTGCTGCTGGCGCTGCAGAACTACGGCATCAAGAACGTCGACTTCGCCACCGTCTGGGGACAGGGCCACACCCAGGCCGAACGCACCGGCAACGCCACCACGAACTTCATCACCTGGGTGGAGCAGACCGTCGCCACATAACAGGGCGGTCGCATAACAACACGTACCGGCGGGAGCAGCGGCGAGTGCGGTCAATGCTCGTGCTGGCTTCGGGTGATGACGTCGGCCCTGAGCGCGTCGAGGGCAGCAGATCTGGCGCCGGCAAAGGCGCTGTTCCCACCGGTTCGAGTGAGCTCCAGTGGTACCGGGCGGGGGACCGACCTGACCCGGGTCTGCAGTGCGGCATACATCGCCGGGTTGGTTCCCCAGTCGCCGCCGATGACGACCAGCTGCGGGTCGGCAAGACCGATCACTGCCGTGATCACGTCCCAGACGGCCGCGGCCAAGATCGAGATCACCTGATCGCTGTCGACACCGACGATGCGTGCGCGCAGGGCGGCGACGTCGATCGCGGTCGAGTCCGGGTGCCGCAGGCCGAGCTGGTCGAAGACGCCGGTGAACGCGACGGCGCCGCCGTCAACACCGGTGGTGATGAGGTGGGCAATCTCGCCGGCGAGCCCAGAGTGGCCACGCCGGACCTCACCGTCGGCGACCACCGCACAGCCGAGGCCTTCGCCCAGGTGCAGGTACACGAAGTCGTTCAGGCCTGCCCCGGCGTCCGTTGCGCGTGCCGCTTGTTCAGCTCGAGCTGCCCAGTTGACGTCGTTGTCGACGACGACCGGGCACTCGACGAGCGGTGCGAGGGTCCGGGCCGGGGACAGCGCGCCGAGCAGGAACGGCGCGTCGGGCAGATGGACCAGCGAGCCGGTGGCTCGATCGACCGGATCGGCGGCCGACACCATGGCGACACGCACAGGACCGGCGGCGGTGCCACGCACGGCGGAGCGGGCGGTCTTGATAAGCAGGCGGGCGACAGTTTTCGGCGACGCGGGTCGACCGACGGGCTCGACGTGTCGGCCCAGCAACTGACCCGCCGTGTCCATGCTCTCGGCCACGATGCCGGTCGGCGCGATACTCACCGCCAGCGCCAGGCCGACGTCCGGCGCGAGAGCGTAGTAGGTCCCGACCCCGCCGCGCCCGCTGGTGCGCTCACCCGTGTCACGCACCAAACCGGTTCCCACGAGGCGACGGATAGCTTCTGCGGCGGTCGGTTTCGACAGGCGGGTGGATGCCGCGATCTCCGCCCGCGTCAACCGCGGTGTCCGCAGTAGTGCATGCAGCACAGCCTCGTCGGACATCGCACGCAGCACCGAGGACGACGGTTTCGGGGTCGGCACCGGCTAAGTCTAGCGAATCGGTAAAGCTTCTTGCCTGAACATCCGGTCTCGGCTACCGCCTTCAGTAAAGGAAGCTTACCGAAGGGACTTGGCCATGACGCTCGCCGACACCCTCCCCGCGCTGCCGCACTGGGAGACCACTCCGGAGGACCTGCCGATCGCGATCCGTGAGGTCAAGCGTGCGTTGCGGGCACGCATCGAAGCCTCCGGGCGCACCGTCGAGGAGGTGTTCGCGGTCATGGAGGCGCGGGTGCGCGCGCGGGTCGAGGAAATCTCGGCGGCCAAGGAACGTGGCGAGACGATCTGGCCGGTCATCGACTACGCCGACATCGCCAACGGAACGGTCTCCGCTGAGCAGGTCGAGCAACTACGCCGGCGTGGTTGCCTGATCGTGCGTGGCCACTTCGACCGTGAGCAGGCCCTGGGCTGGGATCAGGGCATCGTCGACTACGTCGAGTCGAACCGCTTCTTTGAGGACTACCGCGGGCCGGCCGACGACTTCTTCGGCAGCGTCGGTTCCAAGCCCGAGATCTATCCCGTCTACTGGTCCCCAGCCCAGATGCAGGCCCGGCAGAGCGAGCGGATGGCCGCTGTGCAGGCCTTCCTCAACAGTCAGTGGCGCAATGAGTCCGACGGCGTGCAGTGGTTCGATCCGAATCGCGACTCGCTCTACCCTGACCGCATCCGCCGCCGCCCCGAGGGCGCCAGCTCCAGCGGTCTGGGCACCCACCTGGACCCGGGCACGCTCGATCTGTGGATGACGCAGGCCTACCAGCAGACCTTCCGCCACCTCTTCGACGGCACCGTCGAGGACTACGACCCGTGGGACGCCGCCCACCGCACCGCCGGACCGCAGTACCCGGGCTCGACGATGTGCTCGGCGTTCCGCACCTTCCAGGGCTGGACCGCGCTGTCGGACATGGACCACGACCAAGGCGTGCTGCACACCGTCCCGATCCCGGAGGCGATGGGCTACCTGATGCTGCGGCCGCTGCTGTCCGACGTGCCCGAGGACAACATGTGCGACGTCACCGTCAACCAGGTCTTCCCCGCCACCGAGGAATGGCACTCCCTGCTACTCGAAGCGCTCTCCGGCATCCCGGACATCAAAGCCGGCGACTCCGTCTGGTGGCACGCCGACATGATCCACTCCGTCGCGCCCGTCGAGGACCAGCGCGGGTGGGGCAACGTCATGTACATCCCGGCCGCGCCCTGGTGCCCTCGCAACGAGACCTACTCCGCCGCCGTCCGCGAAGCGTTCCTCAACGGCTCCAGCCCCTCGGACTTCCCGGAGGAGAACTACGAGCGCGAATGGCCCAACCGCTTCCACGTCGACGACCTCAACACCACTGGTCGTCGCGGCCTGGGCCTGGACTAGCAACGCGCCTGCCCGCCGGCCGTACCAGCCGTCCGCGGGCTCAGGTTCGGCCGCCGCTTGCCGATAAGAGAGTGTGTCGTTGATCAACACTCGCTTCCTGGGCGTTGGCCACAGCATGGCCCCAGACGCCGTGACCGCCGCCACCGAGGCACTGGACCGCGCCCTCGCAGGCCGTGAGCCCACCGTGCTGTTGGTGTTCTGTGCGCCCGGCTATGACCTCGAAGCACTGTTCGCGAGGGTCTGTGCCGGTGTGCCCGACGACGCGTGCATCGTCGGCGGCAGCACGAACGGTGAGCTGGCCGCAGGCGCCGACGACGCGCGCGAGCCCGGTTGGTCGCCGGGTGTGCTCGTCCTGGCCATGGGCGGACCGGGCTTCACCGCGCACGCAGCCGTCGTTCGTGAGGCAAGCAGCGATCGGCACGCAGCCGGCGCGGCCGTCGCAGCGGCACTGAACGCCGCAGGCAGTGCACCGGCCCCGCACCGCGTCATGTTCATGCTGGCCGACGGCCTCACCCGCGAGCAGCACGAGCTCGTCCGTGGCGCCTACTCGGTGCTGGGCCTCGAGGTCCCGATCGTCGGCGGCTGCACCGGCGATGACCTCGACTACGCCGTGACCTATCAGTTCCACGGCACCGGGGCGGGAGTAGAGGTCCTGTCGGACTCGATCGTCGGCCTCGATCTCGGGTCGGACCAGCCGATGGGGATCGGCATCGCCCACGGCTGGTCCAAGCACGGCGAGCCGATGATGGTCACGAGCAGCGAGGGTGGCGAGGTGCAGCTGCTCGACGGCGAACCCGCGATCGACTGCTACCTGCGCGCGATCGGCGAGACGCGAGCCCTGCTCGACGACCCGGACAAGTTCCGCGAGGTCGCCTTCGCCAATCCGTTGGGCATGTCGCGCCGGTCGGGCGCGGACGTCCGGGTCGTGCACGCGGTGGACCGCGAACGCGGCTCCGTGCACTGCCTGGCCGACGTTCCGCAGGGCGCTTTGGTGTGGCCGATGACCTCCGACGTCGATTCGTTGATCGGTGCCGCGCACGAATCCGCGACCGCGGCAATTGCCGAGTTGGGCGATGCGCAGCTGCTCGGTCTGCTCGTGCTCGACTGCGGCGCGCGCAAGCTGCGACTCGGACGCGAGCACCTGGCCGCCGAGCAGGCGGCTTTCGCCGAGGTGGCCTGCGGTAAACCGTTCGGCGGTTTCTACACATTCGGCGAGATCGCGCGCACCCAGGGATCGCGCGGCATGCACCACTTCACGGTCGTCACGCTGGCGCTGGCCTGAGCCGGCAGATCGACGATGCCGTTTCACTGGTCCACGCTGCAGCTGACCGAGTTCCTGGTCAGCGTCAGCAGGCCGCCGGACCTGCCCGCGGCATTGCGAGTAGGCCTGGAACGGGGCATCGAGTCCTTGGACGCAGAGGTCGGGACCGTCGTGATCGGCGGCGAGGTCGCAGCCAGCATCGGGTTCGGCGCCCGCGGCGTCCCGCCGGCATTCGTCGCGGCGGCCCGCGCGGAGACGCCGAGCATCGTCATCGACAGCATGGGCGAGCTGTACCTCGCCGGTGCAGACCTGGACAAGGCAGGCGCCGCGCCCGGATCGGGCGACCGCCTCGTGATCGGCCGATTGGGCGAAGCGTGCTCGGCCGAGGAAGTGCAGATGCTGCACGCCTATGCGTTGGTGCTCGGCCTCGTCCGGCACAACCTGCGCACGTTGCACGCCGAGCGTGCGCGTCACCGGTTGGTGAACACGTTGCTGTCCATCCAGCGGGCGATCTCTGCGCGGCACCCGCTGCAGCAACTTCTCGACGCCGTCACCGAGGGCGCTTCGTTGCTGCTCAACGGGGTTTCGGTGGCCCTGCTGCTCGCCGATCCGGCCGCGCCAGGGGCGCTCATCCCGGCATCGTCCTACGGAGTCGATGATCTCGACCCCGAGATGCTCGAGGCCGTGCAATACGCGATGACCGAGTCGGAGAGCACACATGCGGCGCCGCATCGCGGCCTGATCGCGAGCCCGGTTGTGGTGGACGGTGCAGCCACGGGCTGCCTGGTCGCGCGGGTTCTCGGCACGCCGGAGGACGAGCGCGAGTACGGCGAACTACTCGCCGCGTTCGCCCAGCAGGTGAGCCTTGCGCTGACAGACGCGCGCACGATGGACGCGGTGCGCGAAGCACACCGGGACGCGGTCACCGGCCTGCCCAACCGCAAGCTGCTGCTGCAACAGCTCGAGCGCGAGCGCAAGGCTGCGCTGACCGCGAATGAGCCGCTGTGCGTGCTGTTCATCGATCTGGACCGGTTCAAGGCCGTCAACGACACGCTGGGGCACCAGGCCGGAGACGACCTGCTCGCGCTCGTTGCGGAGCGGATTCTCGCCTGCACCCGCTCCGGTGACCTCACGGCGCGCCTGGGCGGTGACGAGTTCGCGGTGGTCCTGCCCGACGCCGACGTTCCGGACGGGCGGGTGATCGCCGGACGGATAATCAACGCCCTCAACGACGATTTCGTGGTGGCCGGACGCACGGTCTCGCTCGGCGCGAGTGTGGGTGTCGCGGCGCTCAGCAGCAAACACCTCGAGGCTGCCAACCTGCTCAGTGACGCCGACGTCGCCATGTACTGCGCCAAGCGGGCCGGCCGGGGCGGGCTTGCCGTCTTCGAGGGGCAGATGCTCGACGAGGTCGAGAACGAGCTGTCCCTGCGTACCGATCTGACGCATGCGCTGCCCGCTGGGCAGCTCTCGCTCGCATACCAGCCGATCATCGACTTGGCGAGCGGCGAACTGCGCAGCGCCGAGGCGCTCCTGCGCTGGGTGCATCCGCTGCGCGGCGCCATCTCACCCGGCCAATTCATCCCTATCGCCGAGCAGACCGACCTGATCTGCACCCTGGGCGACTGGGCGATGCGGACAGCGGCTGCGCAGACCACCGAATGGCGATCCGCAGATCCGGCGCTGAGCATGGCGGTCAACGTCGCCGTGCGCCAGGTCGTCGATCCGGTCCTGCCGGACCGAATCCGCGAGGTGCTCGACTGCACGGGTCTGCCGGCCGATGCGTTGACGCTGGAGATCACCGAGTCCAGCGTGCTCGGTGATCGCGACATCGCTGCGCAACGCCTCACCGCGCTCAGAGATCTCGGCGTACACATCGCCGTCGACGACTTCGGCACCGGATATTCCTCGTTGTCCTATCTACGTCACCTGCCGGTCGACATCGTCAAGATCGACCGCAGTTTCGTGAGCGGGTTGGGACCGGACGCGCACGAGGACATCGCCGTCGTCGAGAGCCTGTTGACGTTGTGTCACCGGTTGAAGATGCGCACGATCGCCGAAGGCATCGAGAACCTGACCCAGCTGTCGGTGCTCCAGCAAATGGGCTGCGGACTGGGGCAGGGCTACCTCTTCGCGCGGCCCGTCCCGGCGGCCGAGTGGCCGGAGGTCGCGCGGCGGATCGCCGCCGGCACCTGGAGTCGCGTCCCGGCGGCCTGAGCCGGCGGATCCCGTTGCTCGCAGCCCGCTGTCGCGGGGTCGATCGCCTCGTGGCGTGCTCGAAACGTCGCATACCGGGCAAGCTCGCGGTGTGACCACATCAGCACCCGGGACGGCGTTGCTCGTCGTCGACGTGCAGAACGACTTCTGCGAGGGCGGCTCGCTCGCCGTCGACGGCGGCGGTGATGTCGCCGGGCGCATCACCGACCACCTGCGCCGGCACCGCGACCGGTACGACGTGGTCGTTGCCAGCCTGGACGACCATGTGCCGCGCAGCAGCAACGGCGGGCACATCGTCGACGCCGGCGAGCAGCCCAACTTCGCCGACACCTGGCCGGCGCACTGCATCGAGGGCACAGCGGGCGCGGACACGCATCCTGCGCTCGACACGCAGCTCGTCGATCTGTTCGTGCGCAAGGGGCACGGCGTGCCCGCGTATTCGGCGTTCGAGGGCCACGACGACCGGCACCGGGCGCTGGCCACGGTGCTGCGCGAGCGCGCGGTGCAGCGTGTGGAGGTCGTCGGCCTGGCCACCGATCACTGCGTGCGCGCTACCGCGCTCGGCGCGCGGGAGAACGGCTTCGCCACTACGGTGCTGCTCGACCTGACCGCCGCTGTCGACCCGACCGGCGTCGAGGACGTCTACGACGAGTTGCGCGCGGCCGGCTGCGAGCTGCGCTGACACCGGATCTTGATGTGTACGCCTGGCGATGACTCCACGTAGCATCAAGATCGCGAAGAGCGCCCCAACGCCTCGCCGCGGCTCGCTAGGTCCGGCGCCCGCGCTCGACGTCCGCTCCGTTGGAGGCCGCGCTCATCGCGTTCAGCCGCACGTCGACCAGCACCTCGAGCCGCGGGCCGCGAGATCGGCGACGAACTCACCGATCTCGCGGCCCGCGTAGCCGACCGAGAGCACGGCCGAGCGCGAGATCAGGCGTTCTTGATGGCGGAGATCTCGAACTCGAGCGTCACCTTGTCACTGACCAGCACGCCGCCTGTCTCGAGCGCCGCGTTGAACGCGATGTTGTACTCGCTGCGCACGACCGGCAGAGAGCCTTCGAAGCCGATGCGGTCGTTGCCGAACGGATCCTTCGCCGAGCCCTGGAACTCCAGCGGAATGGTGACGGACTTGGTGACGTCCTTGATGGTGAGGTCGCCGGTGACCTGGAAGTCGTTGCCACCGTCGTGCTCGATCGACGTCGAGCGGAACGTAATGGTCGGGTAGGTCTCGACGTCGAAGAAGTCGTTGGTGCGCAGGTGCCCGTCGCGCTGCTCGTTGCGGGTGTCCACGCTCTTCACCTGCAAGGTGATGTTGACGTCGGACTTGCTCGGGTCGTCGCCGTCGATGTGTGTGGTGCCCTCGAACTCGTTGAAGCCACCGCGCACCTTCGTCACCATGGCGTGCCGCGCGACGAAGCCGAACCGGCTGTGCGCGGGGTCGATCGTGTAGGTGCCGGTGAGCTCGCGGAAGTCGGTCTGCGTGCTGGTCATAGATGCCTCCTGGTTTTGGTTGACGTCTCAACCGAACTTAGCACGATTGGGTGATGTGTCAACTAGCTCTTGTATAGTGCATTTATGAGCCCATCGCGAAGCGCCGAACCGCGATGGCTCGACGACCACGAACAGGCGGCGTGGCGGGCGTACCTCGACATGCAGGGGCGCCTGATGACGCAGCTGACGCGTGACATGCAGGAGCAGGGCGGGCTGAGCCTGCCGGATTTCACCGTGTTGGTCCAGCTCAGCGAGCACCCCGGCGGCCGGATGCGCATCCTCGAACTCGCCCGTGCCCTGCAATGGGAGAAGAGCCGGCTCTCGCACCAGCTCACCCGGATGGAGCGCCGCGGCCTGCTCGAACGCTCCGGTTGCGGCACCGACCGGCGGGGTGCGTTCATCGTGCTGACCGCCGAAGGACGCACAGCAGTCGAGCGCGCGGCGCCCGCGCACGTCGAGTCGGTGCGGCGGTACCTGTTCGACGGACTCTCGCCCGAATTGGTCGACAGCTGGGCGGCGGTGTCGCGACACGTCGTGGACCGGCTGCGTGAGATCACCGAGTTCGTCCCGGATTGTGCTGAGAATATGGCTGCGCAGGCCCCGGAAGGGTCTTGCGGATGAGTTTGCGGCCGATAGTGCTCGGTACAGTCGTGCAGCCCTGATTCACGCTTCTTTTTGCAGGAGGTGACGTGACCGCAGTCGAGGTCGCCGCCTCCTCTGTGCGGATGGCCGACACCCCGATCCTGCTCGTCGAGGACGATCACGGCGATGCCGTGCTCGTGCAGGCGTGCCTGGCCGAGGCAGGCGTCGCCGATGCGGCGATCACCTGGGCACGCACGCTGGCCGACGCGCGCGTCGCGTTGTCGGGTGCGCCCGCGTGCGTGTTGCTCGACCTCGGCCTGCCCGACGCCGTCGGGTTCAGCGGCGTCGAGGCCATGGTCGCCGCAGCGCCCACGACCGCCGTCATCGTCCTCACCGGGCGGCAGGAGCGCGACGGCCTGGGCGCACTCAGTGCCGGCGCGCAGGACTACCTCGTCAAGGACGCGATCACCGGCGAGCTGCTCGAGCGCTCCATCCGCTACGCCATCGAGCGCAAGCGTGCGCAGGAGGCACAACAGCAACTGCGCGAGTACGCGCTGACCGCCGGCGAGCAAGCACGTCTGGAGCGTGGCCTGTTGCCGGTGCCGTTGCTGCGCACCGACGCGGTCGCGTGCACGACCTTCTACCGCCCCGGCAACAACGCGGTTCTGGGCGGTGACTTCTACGACGTCATCGAGGGTGCCGGCGGGCGGGTGCGCGCCGTCATCGGTGACGTCATGGGGCACGGGCCGGACGAGGCCGCGATCGGCGTGCACCTGCGCGTCGCCTGGCGCACGCTCGTGCTCGCCGGCACGCCCGACGAACAACTGCTGCCGAACCTGGCGCTGCTGCTCGAGGCCGAGAGCGACAAAGCCGCGCGCTTCGTGACCGTCTGCAGCGTCACGATCGGCAGCGACGGCATGACCGTGCGCACCGCGGGCCATCCGGCGCCGCTGCTCAACGCTCACGGGCGAACCGACTACCTCGAGGTGCGCGTCGGGCAACCGCTCGGTCTGACCCGTACCCCGGACAGCTCGTTCTGGCCGGCGACCACCGTGCCGGTCGACTCCGGCACCACCGTTGTGCTCTACAGCGACGGATTGCTCGACGCGCACTTCGACGCTGCTGGCGACGGCATCGGCGTGCCAGGCCTGGTGGCGGCCGTCGATCGCCACCTGGCGAGCGGAGCGCCCGCCGAGGCCTGGTTACCCGACCTGGTCGGACTGGCCCCGCGCAACTCGGTCGACGACAAGGCCGTGGTCGTGCTCACCGTCGGCGCGCAACGTTGATGCAGTTCTGGTCGGGTGGCAGCGATGCCGCTGCTGTGGGTGCGCAGCGGCGCTGGCTCCTGCGTCGGCGGTTGGGGACGGCGTTCGCCGCGGTCGGCGCCCTGCTGGCCGTCTTCGTGGCAATCGTCGTGTTCGCCGGCGCGCGGTTCGTGCGCACCGGCAACGACGTCATCAATCGATGGCAGCCGGCCGAGGCCGGCAGTAACCAGATCCTGGCGGACCTGGTGAACCAGCAGACAGGTGTGCGTGGCTACGAGATCACCCGCCAACAGCGGTCGCTGCAGCCTTACACGACCTATCGGGCGCAGGAGCGCGTCGACGTCGCCCGGCTGCACCGGCTGGTCGCGAACGACCGAGGGCTCACCAAGTCGCTGGACGCCCTAGAAGCCGCGGCCGCGGTCTGGCGGACCAAGTTCGCCGAGCCGGTGATCGCCAGCGGCGGGGTGAACCGCAGCGCCGGGGCGAGTCCCACCAGCAAGCGGTACTTCGACCGGATCCGCGCGCGCTCGGCGACCTTGACGACTCAGCTGAGCGCCCGCGCCTCGGCGGCCCGCGCGGCGCGCACCGTCGACGGGTGGTGGACCGTCGTGTTCGCCGCGCTGGCCGCTTTGATGGTCGTGTTGTCCGGCCTGGTGCTGTGGCGCGGACTGAACCGGTGGGTGCTCGCACCCGTCGAACGACTTGCTGCTCAGACCCGCAATCTCGCGTCGGGCTCAACCCAGCGCGAGATCGTTCCCGACGGTCCCGGTGAGCTGACCGAACTCGGCAGGGACGTCGAGGCCATGCGGCTGCAGATCGCGACCCAGCTGCAAGACGCCGAACGCAACCAGGAGGAGCTGCGCGCCCGGAGCGAAGAGCTGACGCGCTCCAACGACGACCTGCAGCAGTTCGCGTACGTCGCGTCGCACGACCTCTCCGAACCTCTGCGCAAGGTCGCCAACTTCTGCCAGCTGCTCGAACGTCAGTACGGGGCCGAGCTCGACGACCGGGCGCGGCAGTACATCGACTTCGCCGTCGACGGCGCGAAGCGCATGCAGGCGCTGATCACCGACCTGCTCTCGTTGTCGCGAGTCGGGCGTAACACCGACGAGTTCATCGAGATCGATCTCGACGCCAAGCTGGACATCGCGTTGTCCAACCTCGGGCAGCGCGTGCCGCCGGACGCGGTGATCGAACGGCCCGCGCCGCTACCGAAGGTGTGGGGCGACCGCGCGCTGTTGATCTCGCTTCTGGAGAACCTGGTCGGCAACGCGTTGAAGTACCGACGTGACGACGTCGCGCCCGTGGTGCGGGTCAGTGCCGAACTCGACGAGGCTCGGCACACGTGGACGGTCACGGTGTCGGACAACGGCATCGGCGTCGAGCCGGAGTACGCCGAAAAGATCTTCGCAGTGTTCCAGCGATTGCATCTGCGCGATCAGTACGGCGGCACCGGGATCGGTCTGGCACTGTGCCGCAAGATCGTGCAATACCACGCAGGACAGATATGGCTGGCTGACGTAGAGTCCGGCCAAGGTGCGACCTTCCGGTTCACCCTTCCGGAAGGCAAGGCGTTTGCCCAATCACGTTACTGACGCACCGCGCGGACCGCTCGGCGTGCTGCTGGTCGAGGACGACCCCGGCGATGTCGTCATCGCCGAGGAGGCCTTGAAGGTCAGCAAGCTCGAGTCGCGGTTGTCCGTCGTCCCGGACGGCATCGAGGCCCTGCGGTACCTGCGCCGGGAGAACGGCTACGCCGAGGCCGAACGACCGGACCTCATCCTGCTCGACCTCAACCTGCCGCGAAAGAGTGGGCACGATGTGCTCGCGGAGGTCAAGGCCGACCCCAGCCTGCGGCAGATCCCGGTTGTCGTGCTGACCACGTCGGGCGCCGACGAGGACGTCGCGCGCGCGTACGACTCGTATGCCAACGTCTTCGTCACCAAGCCGGTCGACTTCGACCACTTCACCAAGGTGATCAAGCAGATCGACGACTTCTTCCTGACCGTCGCGCAGCTGCCGCGTCGCGAGGAGTAACCGCGACATTTGCACCCGTCCGCACCACCTGTTACCGGTTCGTTAGAACGCCAAATGCGCAGGGAATGGTGGGGCCATGACAGCGCGCATCGGGTCGACGTCGATGGACGGCACCCCCATCTCGGACACTGACCGGGCCCGCATCGAGGCGGAGGATCAGCTGCACTTCGAGCAGCGGCGATCCGCGGTCCGGGTCATTGCCGCTGCGTCGAAGGACGCCGACGACTGCCGCACGCTGCTGTCGATGCTCGGTCTTGCGGACGACGTCGTCGCCGCGGCACGTACGCACCGTTCGTCTTCGAGCGCAGCGCCGAGCACCGCCAAGCGATCGCGCAAGCGCAGCGTCGCTGCCTGACCCTCGCACCGCGCGCCGCCCCCGCGGCGCTGTTTCGGCGCACTAGTGTGTCGATCCACCGCCGAAGGGTCTCCCACCTGATGCACCACCCGTTTCGTCACGAGGCTGTGCCGTATGCCGGCACGGGACAGTTCGTGGCATTGGCGGTCACCATGCTCCGCGACGCTCTTGATCGCGACGAACGCCCGCTCCTGCTTGCCGAACCCGCACGGCTCGGCGACGTCCGCGACGCGCTGGGACCGGACGCGGACGGCGTTGCACTCGTGTCGACCGACGAACACGGCCGCAACCCGAGCCGGCTGCTCACGATGATGCACAGCTTCATGCTTGCCGGTGACGGCCGTCGGACCCTCGCGCTGTCCGAGCCGACGCAACCTTCGCAGGGCAGCGCAACGCGTGCCGAAGCTGTGCTCGCGGAGAACGTCCTCAACGCGTCGCCGTTGCACGGCTGGGCGATGTCGGTCGTGTGCATGTACGACACCGAGTCGTTGGACGACGACGCCATCACCGAGATGCACCGCAGCCATCCCGTCCTGCGCGGTGAGCCGGTCGACAATGACGAGTACGAGCCGTACCGCCTGCAGAAGCTCTACGGCTCGCAGCTGCCGCCGGCACCGGACGCGGCGACCACCGTCGAGGTCGTCGGCCATCAGCTCGGCCGCATGCGTGAGGTCGTGCAGTCCGCGGCACTCGGCTGGGGCGTCGCCCCGGACCGCGTCGACGACCTCGTGCTCGCCGTCAACGAGATCGTCACCAACAGCATCCGGCACGCCGACGGGCGGGCGACGCTGCGCCTGTGGTGCGACGGGCGGTCCGCGGTGTGCGAGGTGCGCGACGGCGGCTGGCTGCCCGATCCGCTCATCGGCCGGCTCGCGCCCGACCCGGCGCGCGCCAACGGCCGCGGGCTGTGGCTCGCCCATCACCTGTGCGATCTCGTGCAGATCCGCTCGACCACGTCCGGCACCGTCGTGCGGCTGTTCGTCGACTGCTGACTTGTACGCTCGGTCAACGTGACCGCCGAGCTCGTGCGCCGGCAGGTGCGTGCCCGCGGGCACCTCATCAGCTACCAGGAGGCCGGCCCGCAAGCGGGTGAGCCGATCGTGCTGCTGCACGGACTGGCCTCGGACAGCGACACCTGGGACCGCGCCGCGGGCGCGCTCGCCGAGCGAGGGTTGCGTGTGCTGGCCATCGACCTGATCGGGCACGGGCAGTCGGACAAGCCGCGCGGCACCTATCTGCTCGACGACTTCGCGGTGTCGCTGGCCGCATTCCTCGATGCGCTCGACGTGCCGGCCGCGACATTGTGTGGGCACTCGCTGGGCGGCGCGATCGCCGTGCACTTCGGTGCGCGGTTCCCCGACCGGGTACGGCGGCTCATTCTCGTGTCGGCCGGCGGCCTCGGGCGCGAGGTGCATCCGGTGCTACGTGCGGCGTCGTTGCCCGTCGCGCCGACGGTGCTGCGGCTGGCATTGCATCCACGGCTCGTGCGTTGGTACGCCCGGCCCGAGTTGCACCGCACACTGCGGCTGACGCCGGACAACCTCACCAACCTGCGTCGTGCCCGGCGTGCGCTCGGTGCGGACGAGGGTCGCGCGGCGTTCTTCGCGGCGTTGCGTGGCGTCATCGATCGCGGTGGTCAGCGCGGTTCGTTCATCGAAATGCGCACGCTGGCCGAACACGTACCCACGCTGCTGGTGTGGAACGAACTCGACCCGGTGATCCCGGTGTCCCACGCACACGCCGCGCACGAGCACCTGCCGGGTAGCCGGCTCGTGGTGTTCCCCGGTGCCGGGCACGAGCCGCACCGCCGTGACGCGCAGCGCTTCGCCGCCGAGGTCGCCACGTTCGTTGCCTCGACCTGAGGCGGACGACGCCCGCCCGCAGCCGGGCAGACATACCGTCCTTGGCGGCTTGGCGGAGGATATGGGATTTGAACCCATGAGGGGTTTCCCCCAACCCGCGTTCCAGGCGAGCGCCATAGGCCACTAGGCGAATCCTCCGTCGGACAGGATACGGCCCGCCGCGCGGCAACGAGAACTGCCCGTAGACTCGACGGCCGACCCCCCGTGCGGCGCTCACCCTGTGAACCTCCCCAGGGCCGGAAGGCAGCAAGGATAAGCAGGCTCTGGCGGGTGTGCGGGGGGTCCTCGCATGCCCACACCGAGCCGGTGCCTCGTCGCCCGTTCGTGATCAACCCTCACTGCGCATCGCTCTGGCAGGGCGGAGCGAGGATTCATCACCTGACTCGCGGCCGGGCGGCCAGCCAGCGGGCGGTCGTTGCGACGAAGGCGTCAGGCTCGCGCGTGACGTAGCGCGGAGTGCGATGGATGACGCTCATCCCCAGCGTCTCCAGGATCATGTGCCGCTCGGCGGTGTGATCCGCATCGCCGGTCAACGCATGATGAGTGTCGCTGTCGATCTCCAGGACGGCGCGCAGAGCGCGCCACAGGAAGTCGACGACGAAGAAGCTGCCGCCCGGCAGATCGATGCGTGCGTTCTGCTCGAAGACCGGCAGTCCGGCACGCCGCATGAGCAGCGCGGCGCGAGCTTCCGGGCCAGACCACGCCCCGCCGCCCACTTCGTCGATCGCCTGCCGCAGGGGCGCTTCCGCGTCGGGGCCCTGCGCGGTACCGCAGCGCCAGTTCGTCGATGGTGCAGACCCGACGGCGAACGGACTCGGCAACCAGTGTGCGAACGTCGTCCAGGTCGGTGAGGTCGAGCGCAAGGTCGGCGACCGCACGCTCGAGCGGCGCACGTCGCGGGCCGGGTAGGAGTGCCCGGCGCGGCAGCTGCGCGCACCGTCGAACGCGCACCCCGGGGCGCGAGCGGGCGGTGACGGCCCTGGGCACGAGGACAAGGATGTCGGCAGGCTGCTGCACGCAGCGCAGATGCTGATCGGTCAGTGCGGCCGCGCCGGACAGAAGAGCTGTGGGGCCGGCAAAGGCCAACACCGCGCGTAGTCGGTCGGCATAGGTGAGGGTGTCCGAGGTCAGGTACGTACGCGGCAACACGCGTCGCCACCGGCCAGTGCGGACGGCGTGCTCGATCGCCGCGCGGGTATAGCCGCGCGCCAGCGCTTCGTCCAGCGAGAGCACGCGTGGCAGCGCCGTCGGATCCAACAGCGGGACGATGTCGTCGAGGCGGCCGAGGTCCATCGGCGCAGCGTCGCAGCATGCCCACGCAAGTGTCGGTCGCACCTGCTCGGCTGTGGATGGGCGCGCCGGGCTGTGGACGAGCTCACCGTCCAACATCGATCCGCACTGCACCTCGCTGGGGCGTGGCTCAGTGCGGATTCATCGAGCGGGGATGGCCGGGGACAGCTAGCAGGGTGTCGGCGGCGGTGACTAGATTCGACGCGGTGACGAGCGGTGGGCAGGCGCATCCGGGCAACCTTGCGCTGTACCGCAAGTACCGGTCCGCGACGTTCGCCGAGGTCATCGGGCAGGACCACGTCACCGAGCCGCTGCGTCAGGCGCTCGCCGCGAAGCGCATCAACCACGCCTACCTGTTCAGCGGCCCGCGCGGGTGCGGCAAGACATCCAGTGCGCGCATCCTGGCGCGCAGCCTGAATTGCGTGCAGGGCCCGACGCCCGAGCCGTGCGGCGTCTGCGACTCGTGCAAGGAACTCGCGCCCAACGGCCCGGGCAGCATCGACGTCATCGAGATCGACGCCGCCTCTCACGGCGGTGTCGACGACGCTCGCGATCTGCGTGAGCGCGCGTTCTTCGCCCCCGTGCGCGACCGCTACAAGGTCTACATCATCGACGAGGCGCACATGGTCACGACGCAGGGCTTCAACGCCCTGCTCAAACTTGTCGAGGAACCGCCGGACTTCCTCGTCTTCATCTTCGCCACCACCGAACCGGACAAGGTGCTGACGACGATCCGCTCGCGCACGCACCACTACCCCTTCCGGCTGATCCCGCCGGCAGCGATGCGCGCCAACCTCGAGGCGATCTGCGCCGCGGAACAGATCACCGTGGAACCCGCGGTGCTGCCGCTCGTCGTGCGCGCGGGCGGCGGCTCGGCGCGTGACTCGCAGTCGATCCTCGATCAACTGCTCGCCGGGGCCGGCCCGGACGGCGTCACGTACGCAAGCGCCGTTGCCCTGCTCGGCGTCACGGATGCCTCGCTGCTCGACGACATGGTCGACGCGCTGGCCGCGGGCGACGCGGCGGCGGTGTACGGCACGGTCGACCGCGTCGCCGAGGCCGGTCACGACCCGCGCCGGTTCTCCGTCGACCTGTTGGAGCGCTTCCGCGACCTGATCCTGCTCGGCGCCGTGCCCGACGCCGTGGAGCGCGGGCTGATCGACGTCCCCGGTGACGAGGCGACGCGGATGGCCGACCAGGTGCTGCGCCTCGGTCCGGCCACGCTGACCCGCTACGCCGAGATCGTGCATCTCGCGCTGATCGAGATGCGCGGTACGACGTCGCCGCGGCTGGTGCTCGAGCTGCTGTGTGCGCGGATGATGTTGCCCGACGCGCACGCCGACGCCGCCGCGCTGCTGCAGCGCCTGGAGCGGCTCGAGCGGCGGATGAGCGCTGCCGGGCAGACCATCGAGCAACCGCTGCCGCCCGCGCAGGAAGCGCCGCCTGCACCGCGCGCGGCCGAGCCACCGATCCAGTCACCGCCCACGCCGCCCGCGTCGCCGACGCCGTCCGCGCAGGAAGCTCCGCCCGCGCAGGAGACGCCTGCGCAAGACCGGCAGGTTGTCGCCACCCCGCCGCCGAGCGACTCGCCGACTCCGCCGGACGATGCAACCGTGCAGTCGGGCACCGCGCGGGCGGCCGCCACCCAGGCCGCGCCGAGCCGGCCGGCGTCGACGCAGACCCCGCCCGCGCACGATGCACCGGCGGATCCGGCGGACCCCGCTGCCCTGGACGGCGCCGCGCTGCGCCGCCTGTGGCCGGAGACGCTCGAGGTCGTCAAGCAGACGAGCCGGCGCACCCGGGCGCTGCTGGACAACGCGCAGATCACCGACGTCGACGGGTCGACGGTGCACCTCAGCGCGCCGGGCGCGCAGGCCAAGATGAGCGCTGAGGACAGCAACACCGGCGCGCTGCGGGCCGCGCTGACGCAGGTCGTCGGCGGCGAGTGGAGCGTCGTCGTCGACGGCGCCGCAGCGCCGCCGGGCGCACCGGCGCGCAGCGGCGCCCCGAGCGCACCCGCACCCCCCGCGGCGCGCGAACCGGAACCCGACCCGCGCGACGACGGCGACTTCGAACCGTCCGCCGACGCCGCTGCGGCGCAGCGGGCTGACCCGGAGGCCGAGGCGATCAAGCTGCTCACCAGCGAACTCGGCGCACGTCCGCTCGACGGCTGAACCCGCCGCACAACCGACCGGCTGACCCCGCCGAGCGGCAACATCAGCGCAGGCCATGGACAACGAGCCCGCAGTGGGTCAAGGTGTGCGACGACGCCCGCACACTTCGCGCGGCTCGCTGTCAACCTAGGAGTTCGTGTGAAAACGTTGGCCGCACTCGCCGCCGTGGCTGCGCTGTCGTTGGGCATGGTCGGCACGGCAGACGCGGGCGCCGCGCCGTCGGCATCCCGATCGACACAGCACGTCGCCCGGGACTCCGCGCGTGCCGGTTACACACCGCCGGCGTTGCACTGGCACTCCTGCTCGGACGCTCGGCTGCAGGCCGCCAACGCGCAGTGCGCCATGCTCACCGTCCCGATGGACTACGCGCACCCGTCCGGCACGAAAATCAAGATCGCGTTGTCACGGGTGAAGCACACCGCGAGCCACTACCAGGGCGTCATGCTCGTCAACCCGGGCGGTCCGGGCGGCTCGGGTCTTGGCCTGTCGACATTGGGTAGCGCGGTCCCGAACCACGCCGGCGACGCGTACGACTGGATCGGCTTCGATCCGCGCGGGGTCGGCGCCAGCCAGCCGTCGCTGTCGTGCAACCGCACCTTCTTCCACGGCGACCGGCCGCCGTACAAGCCGACCAGCAAGAAGATCCTGCGTGCCTGGGTCACCCGTTCCAAGCGCTACGCCGCCGACTGCGCGAAGATCAAGCACAGTGCACTGTTCCGGCACGTGAAGACGACGGACAACGTGGCGGACATGGAAAGCATCCGCAAGGCGCTCGGCCAGTCGCAGATCAACTACTACGGCTTCTCCTACGGCACGTACCTCGGCCAGGTGTATGCCACCTTGCACCCACACCAGGTGCGCCGCATGGTGCTGGACAGCAACGTCGACCCGCGCCAGGTCTTCTACAAGAGCAACCTCGCGCAGGACGTCGCCTTCCAGAAGACGTTCAACATCTACTTCGACTGGATCGCGAAGTACCACACCGTGTTCCACCTGGGGAACACGCACCGGGCCGTGCGTGCGCGCTACCTCGCCACCGTGGCCGCGCTCAACCGGCACGCGGCGCGCGGTTTCCTCGGCGGCGATGAGTTCACCGACGTCGTGCTCGACGCGGGTTACTACGTGTACGACTGGGTGGACATCGCCGACGCGTGGGCGAAGTTGGTGCACAAGCACAACGCCGGGCCGCTCATCGCGATGTACAAGGACGCCAACCCGACCACCAAGGGCGGCGACAACGGATACGCGATCTACCTGGGCACGCAATGCACCGACGCCGCGTGGCCGCGTAGCCAGAAGAAGCTCGACCGCGACAGCCGGCGGCTCAACCGCAAGTACGACTACGAGACGTGGGACAACGCCTGGTTCAACGGCCCGTGCGCGTACTGGAAGTTCCCGCACAGCAGGCCGGTGCACGTCGCGGACCGCGGGGTGAGCGGGCACATCCTGCTCATCGACGAGACCTACGACCCGGCCACGCCCTACGAGGGCAGCCTGTACATCCGCCGCGTCTTCCCGAACTCGTCGCTGATCGAGGGCAAGAACGGCACCACGCACGCGGGCTCGCTGTCCGGCGTCAGCTGCACCGACAACAGCATCGCGCGCTACCTGTCCAACGGCACGGTCCCGAGGCGGCTGCCGGGCAACCGGTCGGACAAGGTCTGCCCGCCGGTGCCGAAGCCCGATCCCACGGTCTCGGACAACTCCCTGCAGGCCCGCTCCGCCGGCACGCCGGTGACGCAGGCGATCCGTGCGGCGGTGCTCGGGCGCAGCTGACCGGCGCACCGGCTCGCAGACCCGGCGGCCCGGCCACGCAGCAGCGCGTGGCCGGGCCGTGCTCTGACTTGCGACGGTTACCCTGAACCGAGCCGCGGGACGGCGGGACGCACGGCGGACGACGGGAAGCAACGCACCATGGCACAACAGCGCGGCGGACAGTTCGGGGGCGCGGGCGGGCAGCCGAACATGCAGCAGATGCTGAAGCAGGCGCAGAAGATGCAGCAGCAGATGGCTGACGCGCAGGCCGAACTCGCGGCAGCGCAGGTCACCGGCACCGCCGGCGGCGGCCTCGTCAGCGCCACGCTCACCGGCAGCGGTGAACTCGTCGCGCTGGAGATCGACCCGAAGGCCGTCGACCCGGACGACGTCGAGACGCTGCAGGATCTCGTCGTCGCTGCGGTACGTGACGCCCACCGCGCGGCCGGCGAACTCACCGAGCAGAAGATGGGCCCGGTGACCGGTGGCCTCGGCGGTCTCGGGCTGCCGGGTCTGTAACCACCGATGTACGAGGGCGCCGTCCAGGATCTGATCGACGAGCTCGGCCGCCTGCCCGGTGTCGGCCCGAAGAGCGCGCAACGCATCGCCTTCCACCTGCTGGCCACCGAACCGGCTGACGTCGAGCGGCTCTCGAGCACGCTGCTGCGCGTCAAGAACGAGGTCAAGTTCTGCTCGGTCTGCGGCAACGTCGCCCAGGCCGACGTCTGCCGCATCTGCAGCGACCCGCGACGTGACCCGGCGATCATCTGCGTCGTCGAGGAGCCCAAGGACGTCGTCGCGATCGAGCGCACCCGCGAGTTCCGCGGCCGCTATCACGTGCTCGGCGGCGCGATCAGCCCGATCGACGGCATCGGCCCGGACGACCTGCGCATCCGCGAACTCCTGCTGCGGCTGCGCGACGACGCGGTCACCGAGCTGATCCTCGCCACCGACCCGAATCTCGAGGGCGAGGCCACGGCAACCTATCTCGCGCGGCTGCTGAACCAGATGGGCCTCACCGTGACCCGGCTGGCGAGCGGGCTACCCGTCGGGGGTGACCTGGAGTACGCGGACGAAGTCACGCTGGGCCGTGCCTTCTCCGGCCGCCGCCGCGTGGAGTAGCAGGCGTGGCGGACGCGCGGCGCACCGCGCGGGGCGGCAGGCTGCTCGGCGCCGGTGTCGTCGCCGCGGTGGCGTTGTTGGTCGTCGGCCTCGTGCTGGCCTTTCGCGGCTATCACGCGCAAGCCGGGCCGGAGGGCGTCGTGCGCAGCTACTTCGCCGCCCTCGCCCGGGGGGACGCTCCCGCCGCGTTGGCGTACGGCACGGTGCCCGACGGGCCGCGCACCCTGCTGACCTCGCCGGTGCTCGCCCGGCAGCAGCATGCGGCGCCGTTACACAAATTCTCGGTGACAGGTGACGATCGGCACGGCAGCACCGCCAGCGTGCACGTCCGGTACGAACTCGACTTCCCCGGCAGTCCGCAGCGCGTGACGTCGACGGTGCCCGTGCGCCGGCACGGGGACGTGTGGCGACTGACGTCGGTCGCCGTCGCGACCGAACTGCGTACCGACACCGCTGCGCAACGCATCATCGGGCTCGGCCCGGCGCCGGCCGGCGGCGAGTCGCTGCTGTTCCCCGGCGCGCTGCCGGTGTCCTTCGACACGCCCCTGCTGGCGCTCGACCCGACCAGCGGTCACGTCGAGTTCGGTTCGTCGACCTCGACCGACGTCGACGTCGTCGCCAGCCCCCGGGGGCAGACGCAGGCACGGACGGCGGTGCACGCCGCGCTCGTCGCGTGCCTCGACGGGCGGGCCGGTCCGGGCGACCTGATCTGCCCGCAACCCAGCGAGCGGTACGTGCCCGGCAGCCTGCGCGGCACACTCGTCGCCGGCGGCGCGCCGCTCGAAGTGGTGGTGGCCAACGACGCGGCGGGCATTCTGCAGATCTCCGGCACGGTGACGGTCAACGGCACATGGCAGCGGCTCACGTTCGCCAACCAGGCCATGACCGGCCACGGCCGGGTGCAGCTGTCGGTGTCGGCGCGGGCGTATGCCGTCGAGCCGCTGCGCACCGTGTGGGCCGACACATGAGACGGGTACAGCGGTGCGCGTACGCGGTGCTGGTGGCCGCGCTGTGCGTCGTCGTCGCGCCCGGGCAGGCGCAGGCGACGCCCGGGCCGCCGGCGGCGCCCGAGTACTGGTTCGACACCTGGCACCTGACGTCGCTGTACGCGCGGGGTGCGACCGGCCGGGGCATCACCATCGGCGAGATCGACACCGGCGTGAACGCGGCGCTGCCCGAGCTGCGCGGCCGCGTGCTGTCCGGCACGGATTTCGGGCAGCACGGCAACGGGCAGGTCGATCGTGAGGTCGACGGGTTCGGGCACGGCACCGCGATGGCGTCGATCATGGTCGCGCGGCGCGGCCTGCTCGGCATCACCGGCATGGCGCCGGACGCACGGATCCTGCCGATCGCCGTGCCGCTCGACGGCACCACGGACGAGAACCGGCCGGACGACCTGCCCGGCGCCATCCGGTACGCGGCCGACCACGGCGCCAAGATCATCAGTATGTCGCTGGGCAGCCAACGCACGCCGAGCGCCGACTCCGAACCGTGCCCGGACGACGAGCAGGCCGCGATCTACGACGCGCTGCGCAAGGGCTCGATCGTCGTCGCCGCCGTCGGCAACACCGGCCCGTCGCGCAACGTCGTCGAGGAGCCCGGCGTCTGTCTGGGCGTCGTGTCGGTCGGCGCACTGGACCAGCGCGGCGCGCTCGCGAGCTTCTCCACCCGCCAGCCGTACCTGACCCTGACGGCGCCCGGCGTCGCCGTCCCCTCGCTCGGTCGCACCGCCGGCCAGGCCTACTCGGGGAAGGGCACTTCGCAGGCGACGGCCATCGTCTCCGCCGCGCTCGCCCTGGTGTGGTCGAAGTTCCCGGCGCTGTCCGGTGACCAGATCGTCGCCCGGATGCTCGCGACGCTGGACGACCGGCGCGCGACCCCGAGCAGCACGTACGGCTACGGCAAGCTCGACACGAACCAGGCCGTCACGGCGCACGTGCCGGCGAACGCGCCCGACCCGGTGGCGGCGGCCGCCGCGCCGTTCATCGCACGGCAGAAAGTGCTCGCGCACTCCGGTCTCGGCCCTGCGCCCCGGCGCGCGACGCAGCAGCTGCCGATGGGCACATTTCACGTCGGGTCGACGTCGAACGCCGACACCGAACTGCTCATCGGTCTCGGGATGTCGATCGGTGGCCTGATCCTGCTCGTTTCGCTGCTCGCGATCGGGCTCGTCGGGCCGCCGCGGCGCCGTCAGTTCGTCGGCGCTGCCGGACCCGGCCAGCCTCGGGACGACGGCGGAACCGGTCAGCCCGGTCCCGCAGCGTGACGGCGGTCAGGCGCGCAGGGAGCGGGCCGCGCGGTTGACCGCGCTGACGACCGCGCGCAACGACGCCTGCGTCGTCGATTCGCTGATGCCGACGCCCCAGTAGACGTTGTCACCGATCTCGATCTCCAGGTACGCGGCGGCCTCGGCGTCCCGGCCGGAGGTCAGCGCGTGCTCGGCGTAGTCCAGCACGCGCACGTTGATGCCTCCGTAGCCGAGGTCGATGCCCGACAGCGCGTCGCAGAACGCCGACACCGGGCCGTTGCCGATGCCGTGCAGTTCGTGCTCGACGCCGTCGACTACGACCGTCGCGGTCACCCGCTCGGCACCTTCGTCGCTGCTCGACGACGTACGCACCAACGACACCGCGCCCGGGGACAGGTACTCGCCCTCGAAGATCGCGTACATCCGCTCCGGCTCGACCTCGCCGCCCTCGTTGTCGGTGAAGCCCTGGATGACGTGGCTGAACTCGATCTGCAGCCGCCGCGGCAGGTCCAGCTTGTGGTCGACCTTCATGATGTAGGCGACGCCGCCCTTGCCGGACTGTGAATTGACCCGGATGACCGCCTCGTACGTGCGGCCGACGTCCTTCGGGTCGATCGGCAGGTAGGGGATGTGCCACGGCATCTCGCCCGGGGCCTTGCCCGCGGCGTCGGCCTGCCGGGTCAGATCGTCGAAGCCCTTCTTGATCGCGTCCTGGTGCGAGCCGGAGAACGACGTGTAGACGAGGTCGCCGGCGTAGGGGTGCCGCTCGTGCACGCCGATGCGGTTGCAGTACTCCGCGGTGCGGCGGATCTCGTCGATGTCGCTGAAGTCGATCATCGGGTCGATGCCCTGGCTGTACAGGTTCAGCCCGAGCGTCACCAGGTCGACGTTGCCGCTGCGCTCGCCGTTGCCGAACAGGCAGCCCTCGATGCGCTGCGCGCCGGCCAGCACCGCGAGCTCCGCGTCGGCGGTGGCGGTGCCGCGGTCGTTGTGCGTGTGCACGGACAGGCACACGTGCTCACGGCGGGAGAAGTGCCGGCTCATCCACTCGATCTGGTCCGCGTAGACATTCGGCGTCGAGCGCTCGACCGTGCACGGCAGGTTGACGACGATCTCGCGGTCGGCGTCGGGCTGCCAGACGTCCATGACGCCCTCACAGATCTCCAGCGAGAAGTCGAGCTCGGTGTCCATGAAGATCTCGGGCGAGTACTCGAGCCCGAACTCGGTGCCCGCGAGATGGATGTCGGCGTACTTCATGATCGCCTGGACGCCGTCGACCGCGACGGCACGGCACTGCGCGCGTCCGTCGCCCTCGAAGCCGAACACGACACGGCGAAAGACCGGCGCGGCGGCGTTGTACATGTGCACGGTCGCCTGCTTCGCGCCGATCAGCGACTGCACGGAACGCTCGATGAGTTCTTCGCGGGCCTGGGTGAGCACGGATATGCGCACGTCGTCGGGGACCCGGCCATTCTCGATCAGCGAGCGGATGAAGTCGAAGTCGGTCTGGCTCGCAGCCGGGAAGCCGACCTCGATTTCCTTGTAACCCATGCGCACGAGCAGGTCGAACATCGCGTTCTTGCGGGCGGCATTCATCGGGTCGATGAGCGCCTGGTTGCCGTCGCGCAGGTCGGTGGACAGCCAGCGCGGCGCGGCGGTGATCGACTTCGTCGGCCACTGCCGGTCGGGCAGGTCGACGGCGGGGAACGGCGTGTACCGGTGGCAGGGCATGCCGGACGGCTGCTGGACGAACGAGTTGGTGCTCATGACAAGACGGCTCCTGTGATCGCGATGCTCTCGATGAGGTGCGGTCGGCAGGACGGCGGCCCGCGGCGAGGGGCCGACCGGTCGGCGTTACGCCGAACCCAGTGCCTCGTCGCGGCCGGCAAGGAGCAGGCGTGCGCGCGTCATGGTGTTGCCAGGCTAACCGAGCCCCCGTGCCCGGGCCAACCCGCACATTCCGCTTCTTGCATGCCGGGATGACCATGTCCGGGCAGGAAATCTGGTATTCCCGGCATGCAAGAAGGTAGCTGGGGGTGGCGTGGCAGGGTGCTCGGGTGAGCGGAATCCGGGTCCATGCCTTTGGTGACGACGCGCTGGGCGAGCACGACGCCGTCGCGTTGGCCCGACTCGTGCGTGACGGGCAGGTCAGCGCCCCTGAACTCGCCGACGCCGCGGCCGCGCGCATCCGGGCCGTCGACCCGCAGCTGAACGCGGTCGCCCGCGAGCTGTTCACGCAACCGCGGTACGCGCCGGGATCGAGCGGCGCGCTCGCCGGCGTCCCGACGTTGATCAAGGACAACACCGACCTCGAGGGCGTGCCGACGAACCACGGCAGCGAGGCGTTCACCGCCCGGCCGGCGAAACGCGACGACGCCTACACCCGCCAGTTCCTCAGCAGCGGCATGACGGTGCTGGGCAAGTCGCGGCTGCCCGAGTTCGGCCTGAACGCGACGACGGAGTTCCGCACCGCGGAGCCCACCCGCAACCCGTGGCACACCGACTACTCCGTCGGCGCGTCCTCGGGCGGGTCTGCCGCGCTGGTGGCGGCCGGCGCGGTGCCCATCGCGCACGCGAACGACGGCGGTGGCTCGATCCGCATCCCCGCCGCCTGCGCCGGGCTCGTCGGGCTCAAACCGAGCCGGGGCCGGCACCTCGACGGCGAACAGGCCCGGCACTTGCCGATCAACATGGTGTCCGAAGGCGTCGTCACGCGCACCGTGCGCGACACCGCCGCCTTCGTCGCAGCCACCGAGGACCACTGGCGCAACCCGAAACTCGCGCCGATCGGCCTGGTGCTGGGTCCCGCGCAGCGCCGGCTGCGCGTCGGCCTCGTCCTGGAGTCGCTCACCAGGGCGCCGGTGGACGAGCCGACCCGCGCGGCGGTCGAGCGCACGGCACAACTGCTCGAGGACGCCGGGCACCTCGTCGAACCGGTCGAGTTGCCCATGGACGACCGGTTCGCCGACGACTTCACGCAGTACTGGGGTCTGCTCGCCGACCTTGCCGTCTCCACCGGCAGGCTGACCTTCGACCGCTCCTTCGACAGCGCGCTCGTCGACGGCCTCACCGCGGGGCTGCGCGCGCACCACCGCAGGAATCTGCGGCGCACTCCGGGCGCGCTGCGCAGGCTGCGGCATGCAGCTCGCGACTACGCGGCGATGTTCGCCCGGCACGAACTCGTGCTCTCGCCGGTGCTCGCGCACGCCGTGCCACGGCTGGGGTTCCTCTCGCCGAACGTCGCGTTCGACCAGCTCATCGCCCGGCTCACCGACTACGTCTCCTACACGCCGTTGAACAACATCGCCGGAACGCCGGCGATCTCGCTGCCGCTCGGCTCGTCCGATGGCCTGCCGGTCGGCGTGCACCTGTCGGCGGCCTACGGCGACGAGCGCACCCTGCTCGAGGTCGCCTTCGGGCTGGAGGCTGCCGCCCCGTTCGCTCGCATCCAGAACTGAGTGTGCGTTTTCCGTCGTCGCGGCCAGCCGCGACCGCGGAAATCGTCGTCGCGCAACGCTCCAGCGGCATCGATCCGTTGGTACGGTGCGGACGTGAGCGACAAGCGCAACGTCACGAACTTCATCAACGGCGAGGCCACTGAGGCCAAGGACGGCCGCAAGGCCGACCTGATCAATCCCGCGACGGGCGAGGTCTTCGGCTCCGCCCCGGTGTCCGGCGAGGCGGACGTCGACGCCGCGTACTCCGCGGCGACGACCGCGTTCGAGGCCTGGCGCGACACGACGCCGAGCGAACGGCAGCAGGCGCTGCTGAAGTTCGCGTCCGCGCTGGAGGATCGCGCCGAGGACCTCATCGCCGCGGAGTGCGAGAACACCGGCAAGCCGACCGAGCTCATGCGCACCGAGGAGATCCCGCCCGCCGTCGACCAGATCCGGTTCTTCGCGGGCGCCGCCCGGCTGCTCGAGGGCCGCAGCGCCGGGCAGTACATGGGCGGCTTCGAGAGCTACATCCGGCGCGAACCCGTCGGCATCGTCGGTCAGGTGACGCCGTGGAACTACCCGTTGATGATGGCGGTGTGGAAGATCGCGCCGGCGCTGGCCGCGGGCAACTGTCTGGTGATCAAGCCGAGTGACACCACGCCGGTCAGCACGGTGATGATGGCCGAGATCGCCGCCGAGTTCCTGCCCGCCGGCGTGTTCAACGTGGTGTGTGGCGACCGGGACACCGGCGCCGCTGTCGTCGGACACAAGACGCCGGCGATGGTCTCGATCACCGGTTCGGTGCGCGCCGGCTACGAGGTCGCGAAGGCCGGCGCGGCCGACCTGAAGCGCACGCACCTCGAGCTCGGCGGCAAGGCGCCGGTTGTCGTGTTCGACGACGCCGACCTCGCCGACGCCGCGGAGAACATCGCCGTCGCGGGGTATTTCAACGCCGGTCAGGACTGCACCGCGGCAACCCGGGTGCTGGCCGGCCCGCGCGTCGCCGACGACTTCGCGCAGGCGCTCGCCGAACAGGCACGCAACACCAAGATCGGAGCTCCGGACGACGACGACATCCTCGCCGGCCCGCTCAACAACGCCAACCAGCTCGACCGGGTCAGCGGCATGCTCGGCCGGTTGCCCGACCACGCGAACGTCCTCGCCGGCGGCGCGCGCAAGGGCGAGCGCGGTTACTTCTGGGAGCCGACCGTCGTCAGCGGGCTGCACCAGGACGACGAGGTCATCCAGGACGAGATCTTCGGCCCGGTGATCACTGTCCAGCGTTTCGACGACGAGGACGAGGCGATCCGCTGGGCCAACGGCGTCGAGTACGGGCTGGCGTCCTCGGTGTGGACGAAGGACCACGGCCGGGCGATGCGGATGACCCGAGCGCTCGACTTCGGCTGCGTGTGGGTCAACTGCCACATCCCGCTCGTCGCCGAGATGCCGCACGGCGGGTTCAAGCACTCCGGCTACGGCAAGGACCTGTCGGTCTACGGGCTCGAGGACTACACGCGCATCAAGCACGTCATGCATAACGTGGAGAGCTGACGATCATGTGCGCCAGACGTCGCGGCAACGCGCCGGAATAGCCTGAAGCGCATGGCCACCACCGACGTCGTCGCAGAACTCGTCGGCACCATCTACTCCGTCGACGTCGCCACCGGTGCCGTGGTCGCGGTCGGCGACCCGATCGTGGTGCTGGAGTCGATGAAGATGGAGATTCCGATCCTCGCGGAGGTGCCCGGAACCGTGCGCGAGGTGTTCGTCGCCAAGGGCGACAACGTCATGGAAGGCGACGTGCTCGCCGTCATCGAGGAGCAGACATGACAACAACGGCGCACAGCGTGCAGCAACGTCGGGACCTGCGCACCGAGATTCCCGGGCCGCGTTCGCGCGAGCTGCACGCGCGGCGCTCGGCCGCGGTGTCCTCCGGCGTCAGCAGCGGCCTGCCCATCTACGTCGAACGTGCCGGCGGCGGCATCGTGGTGGACGTCGACGGCAATCAGTTGATCGACTTCGGCTCGGGCATCGCCGTCGTGTCGGTGGGCAACGCCGCGCCCCGCGTCGTGGACGCCGTGCAGCAGCAGGTCGCGGAGTTCACCCATACCTGCTTCATGGTCACGCCGTACGAGGGCTACGTCGCCGTCGCCGAGCAGTTGAACGAGTTGACGCCGGGCACGCACGACAAGCGCAGTGCGCTGTTCAACTCCGGCGCCGAGGCGGTCGAGAATGCGATCAAGATCGCTCGCACGGCCACCGGCCGCAGCGCCGTCATCGCGTTCGACCACGCCTACCACGGGCGGACGAACCTGACGATGGCCCTGACGGCGAAGAACATGCCGTACAAGCAGGGTTTCGGGCCGTTCGCGGGCGAGGTCTACCGGACGCCGATGGCCTACCCGTTCCGCTGGCCGACCGGCCCGCAGCACTGCGCTGACGAGGCGTTCGAGATGTTCGTCTCCAACGTGCACACGCAGGTCGGGGAGACCAACACCGCGGCCGTCATCGTCGAGCCGATCCAGGGCGAGGGCGGCTTCGTCGTGCCACCGCCGGGGTTCCTGGCCCGCGTCGCCGACTGGTGTCGTACGCACGGCATCGTGTTCATCGCGGACGAGATCCAGACCGGGTTCTGCCGCACCGGCGACTGGTTCGCCTGCGATGCCGAAGGCGTGGTGCCGGACCTGATCACGACGGCCAAGGGGATCGCGGGCGGGCTGCCGCTCGCCGGGGTCACCGGCCGTACGGAGCTCATGGATTCGGTGCACGGCGGCGGACTCGGCGGTACCTACGGCGGCAACCCCGTCGCGTGCGCGGCCGCGCTGGGTGCGATCGAGACCATGCGCACCGAGGACCTGTGCGGCGCGGCCCAGCGCATCGAGTCGGTCATGGCGCCGCGGCTGCACGCGCTCGCCGGCGAGCACCCGGCGATCGGTGACGTGCGCGGGCGCGGCGCGATGCTGGCGATGGAGCTCGTCGAACCCGGCACGAAGGAACCGGACCCGGCGCTGACCGCTGCGGTGGCCGCGGCGTGCCACCGCGACGGGCTCGTCACGCTGACCGCCGGGACGTTCGGCAACGTGTTGCGCTTCCTGCCGCCGTTGGTTATCGGTGACGAACTGCTCACGGAGGGCCTCGACGTGCTCGCCGCTGCGTTCGCGGCCAACGCCTGACCGACTGCCCGTCACTCGCTGTAACGGCGGAAAACATTGCCGTACAGCCATTTGTCTTCGTGTGAACTTGAGATAAATTTATTAGCGCTCAAGGTGAGTGCATGCCGTAGGCGCCCGGAGGTGCGACGTGGTGCGTCCCGCACCGAAGGTCGCACGCCCGTTGCCGGCCATGCCGTCGACGGAGACCGAACCCCCGTCGATCATCGGCGAGATACCGATCCTCGCCCAGCCGCGGTGGATGCTGCAGTACCGGATCGTGCTGCTCGTCCTGGATGTCTGCGCCATCGTGCTGGCGACGCTCACCGGGTATCAGGTGCGCTTCGGCACCCGGCACGACCTCGCCACCGGCTTCTCCTTCGTCTGGCTCGCAGTCGGCATGACACTGGCCTGGCTGGTGGCCTTGCAGTACTGCAACGCCTATGAGATCCGGCACCTGGCCACCGGTCCCGAGGAGTCGAAGCGGCTGCTGCGCGCGAGCGGGCTGACGCTCAGCCTGCTCGCCGTCACCTGCTACGTGATCAAGACGCCGTTGGCGCGTGGGTTCGTCATCGTCGTCATACCGCTCGGCGCGCTGCTGCTGGTACTCGAACGTGCAGCCATCCGGCGCGCCGTCTCGTCCCGCAGGCGGCACGGCCGCTGGTCGCACCGCATCATCGCGGTGGGAACCACCGAGTCGGTCGAGGAGCTGGTGGCCGTGACCGAGCGGGCGCGCAACGCCGGGCTGCAGGTCATCGGCGCCTGCGTGCAGGGTGCGCCGGCCGGGTCACGGTTGCCGTCCGGCGTCCCCGTCCTGGGCGGCGTCTTCGATGCGGCCGACCAGGCCGAGGCGACGAACGCCGATGTGGTGGCGGTGACCGGCAGCGGCCTCGGACCGGTCGGTGTGCGCGAGCTCGGCTGGCGCCTCGAGGGCACCGGACGCGGTCTGGTCATGGCACCGGCGCTGACCGAGATCGCCGGCACGCGCATGCACATCAGTCCGGTCGACGGGCTGCCGCTGGTCTGGCTGGAACAACCGCGGATGGGTCGGGTCCCGCAGCTCGTGAAGCGCAGCATGGACCTGCTCGGCGCCTTCGTGGCGCTGGCGATCCTCAGCCCGGTGCTGCTGCTGAGCGCGGCGGCCGTCAAGTGCACGTCGCGCGGCCCGGTGTTCTTCCGACAGCTTCGCCTGGGTTACAACGGCAAGGAGTTCTCCATCCTGAAGTTCCGTTCGATGGTCGTCGGCGCCGAGGACCTGCGCGCCGACATCCTGGAGATGAACGAGCAGGACGGCGCGGGCGTGCTGTTCAAGATCCGCCAGGACCCGCGGGTCACCCGGGTCGGCCGCGTCATGCGCAGGCTGTCCGTCGACGAACTGCCGCAACTGCTGCAGGTGGTCACCGGCGACATGTCACTGGTCGGTCCACGACCCCTCGCGGCCGAGGACTCCGTCTACACCGGGTCGGCGCGGCGCCGGCTGCTCGTGCGTCCGGGCATCACCGGGCTGTGGCAGGTGAGCGGCCGCTCGGAGCTGAGCTGGGACGACGCCGTGCGCATGGACCTGTACTACGTCGAGAACTGGAGCCTCGGTCTCGACCTGACCATCCTGGCGCGCACGCTCGCCGCCGTGCTCACGAGCCGCGGCGCCTACTGAGCCCGGTGAGCGATCGTTGCCGGTAAACGCTCACGCAGCGGCCGGTACCCTGAAGGCTCCGCCGATAGTCGTTCGAAGGGCACAGCTGTGGGTCTGGTCGTGCAGAAGTACGGCGGCTCCTCCGTCGCCGACGCCGAGCGGATCAAGCGGGTCGCCGAGCGCATCGTCGCCACCAAGCGCGCGGGCCACGACGTCGCCGTCGTCGTGTCGGCGATGGGCGACACCACCGACGAGCTGATCGACCTCGCCGAACAGATCGTGCCGGTGCCCGAAGGCCGCGAGTTCGACATGCTGCTCACCGCCGGCGAGCGCATCTCCATGGCGCTGCTCGCGATGGCGATCAACTCGCTGGGCTATCGCGCGGAGTCGTTCACCGGCTCGCAGGCCGGAGTGCTGACG
>NZ_CAXTQF010000020.1:0-13976 GCF_964246335.1 uncultured Jatrophihabitans sp.
GGTCGGCGTCAGCGCGGGGTGATGCTGCCGGTCAGGTGCGGCTTGCCGGACCTGCGGTCGCGTACGTCGAGCTGCCAGCCGGCGCCGTCGGGCGACGTCGCCACCGAGACCGTGGCCGGCAGCAGCACCGGCAGCTTGAACGCGACGTCGAAGTCGAACGCGTCGGGCAGCCGGCCCTCGAGCGAGGCCAGCGTGCGGGCGGCGAGCCACATGCCGTGCCCGATCGCCGACGGGAAGCCGAACAGCCGCGCCGACAGCGGGTGCAGGTGGATCGGGTTGCGGTCGCCGGAGATCGCGCCGTAGCGGCGCCCGATGTCACCGGGCACCCGCAGCGTGGCAACCGCACCTTGCAGCGGTGCCAGCTCGGGACGCTCGGACTTCTTCGCCGGATCACCCGACGGTTTGCCGCGGCGCAGATACGTGCTGCGGCCGTTCCACACCAGCTCGTCCCCGACCCGTGCCTCGGCGACGAGGTCGAACTGGCGCCCGGCGGGGTGGTCGCGCAGGTCCTCGGCGTGCACACGTAACGACACGACCTCGTCCGCGCGCACGGTGCGGTGCACGGTGATCGCGTTCGCGACGTGCACCAGCCCGACGAGCGGGAACGGGAACCCGTTCTCGGTCATCAACGCCACCGACAACGGGAACGCAAGGATGTGCAGATACGTCGGCGGCAGCTCGTCCGACGTCGCGAACCCGCACACCCGCTGGTACGCGCTCAGGTGCGCGCGGTCGATCGACTGGTCGTCGAGCGTGTACGACGAGTCCGGCAGCGAGTCACCGCCGCCGGAAAACCGGTGCAGCGGCGTGGTGACGGCGGCCTTCGCGTACAGCGGCAGCAGCGACGGTGCCGAGGTCAGCTGCGGCACGGTCAGGCACCCACCAGGTTCTGCCCGCAGACCCGCAGCGTCTGCCCGTTGACGCCACCCGCACCGGGCGACGACAGCCAGGCCGCTGCCTCGGCGACGTCGATCGGCAGGCCGGCCTGCTGCAACGACGACAGCCGGCGCGCCACCTCGCGGGTGGCCAGCGGCATCTTCGCCGTCATCTCGGTGTCGATGAAGCCCGGCGCGATGGCGTTGATCGTGGACGCGCCGTGCCCGGCGAACGCCTGCGCCGACGCGCGGACGAGCCCGATGACGCCGGCCTTCGTGGCGCCGTAGTTGGTCTGGCCGCGGTTGCCGGCGAAGCCGGTGGTGGACGACAGGCACACCACCCGGGCCTGGTCGTTGAGCTGGTCGCCGGCCAGCAGCGCGGCGTTGATCCGCAATTGCGATTCGAGGTTGACCGCGATGACCGAGTCCCACTGCTCGGGTTTCATGTTGGCCATCAGCTTGTCGCGGGTGATACCGGCGTTGTGGATCAGGATGTCCAGCCCGTGGGTGTGCGCCGCCAGGTGGTCGAGCAGCCGCTGCGGGGCGTCGGTCGACGCGACGTCGAGGTGCAACGCCGTGCCGCCGATGTCGTTGGCGACCTTGGACAACGCCTCGCCGGCCTGCGTGAGATCGGCGGCGATGACGTCGGCGCCGTCGCGGGCCAGCGTCCGCGCGATCGCCGCGCCGATGCCGCGGGCGGCGCCGGTGACCAGCGCGGTCTTGCCCGCCAGCGGCTGGTCCCAGTCCTTCGGCGCCGGGGCGGTACCGGCGCCGAGCAGCAGCGGCTGACCGTCGACATACGCCGAGTGGCCGGACAAGAAGAACCGCAGCGCGGACGGCAGCGATGCCTCATCGGTGACCCACAACAGGTTGGCAGTCGCACCGCGGCGCAGTTCCTTGGCGAGCGAGCGGACGATGCCGTCCAGCGCCTGCCGTGTCGTGTCGACGGTGATGTCCGCGCCGTCGGCAGGCGCGGCCAGGACGATCACCCGCCCGGACGCAGCCAGCGCCTTCACGCCCGGGGCGAGGAATTCGCGCACGGCAGCGAGATCGCCGGGGGTTGCGACGCCGCGGGCGTCGAGCACGAGCGCCGACACCTTGTCGCCGTCGACGAGCGTGTCGGCGACCTCGACCCCGGCCCCCGTCAGCGCGCGCTTGACCGCGGTCGGCGCCTTGCCGGTCGAGCCGACGAGCGCGACGCCGGGCAGCACCGGGTCGCCCGGTGCGTACCGGCGTAGCTTCGCCGGCTTCGGCAGCCCGACGCGGTCGGCCAGCGCCGCCCCGACGGGTGAGTTGACGAGATTCAGGTACCGATCAGCCATGCGTGGTTCGTATCCCTCGTGATCGTGGACGTGTGGTGGCGGGTTACTTCTCGAGAATGGCCGTGACGCCCTGCCCGCCGGCCGCGCAGATCGAGATGAGCCCGCGCCCGGAGCCCTTCTCGTTCAGCATCTTCGCGAGCGTGGCCACGATGCGCCCGCCGGTGGCCGCGAACGGGTGACCGGCCGCCAGCGACGAGCCGTTGACGTTGAGCTTCGCGCGGTCGACCGCGCCGAACGCGCCGGACAGGCCCAGGCGATCGCGGCAGAAGCCGGCGTCCTGCCAGGCCTTGATCGTGGCGAGCACGGTGCCGGCGAACGCCTCGTGGATCTCGATGAAGTCGAAGTCGTCGAGGGTCAGCTTGTTGCGGGCGAGCAGCCGCGGCACCGCGTACACCGGCGCCATCAGCAGGCCCTCGTCCTTGCGGTCGCCGTGCACGTAGTCGACGGCGCCGGTCTCGGCGTCGACGAAATGCGCGAGCACCGGCAGGTTGTGGTCGGCGGCCCACTCGTCGCTCGCGAGCAGCACCGCCGACGCGCCGTCGGTCAACGGCGTCGAGTTGCCGGCGGTCATCGTCGCCTGATCGCCGAAGTCCTTGCCGAACGCCGGCGAGAGCTTCGCCAGCTTCTCCACCGTCGAGTCCGCCCGCAGGTTCTGGTCGCGGCTCAGGCCGAGGTACGGCGTGATCAGGTCGTCGAGGAACCCACGGTCGTAGGCGGCGGCCAGGTTCTGATGCGAGGCCGCGGCGAGCTCGTCCTGCGCCTCGCGGGTGATGCCCCACTCCAGCGTGGTGACGGCCTGGTGCTCGCCCATCGACAACCCGGTGCGCGGTTCGGAGTTGACCGGGATGTTCGGCACCAGCTGTTGCGGCCGGATCCCCGCCAGCGCCCGCAGTCGCCCCCCGACGGACTTGGCGCGATTGGCCGCGAGCAGCACCTGCCGCAGGTCCTCGTTCACCGCGATCGGCGCGTCGGACGTCGTGTCGACGCCGGCCGCGACCGCCGACTCGATCTGCCCGACGGCGATCTTGTTCGCGGTCAGGATGACCGTCTCCAACCCGGTGCCGCAGGCCTGCTGCACGTCATAGGCCGGGGTACGCGCCGAGAGCCGCGAGCCGAGCACCGACTCGCGCGTCAGGTTGAAGTCGCGGCTGTGCTTGAGCACCGCGCCGGCAGCGACCTCGCCCAGCTGCTCGTCCTGCAACCCGAAGCGGGCGACGAGCCCGTCCAGGGTGGCGGTGAGCATGTCCTGATTGGAGGCATGCGCGTACGGGCCGTTCGAGCGGGCGAAGGGGATCCGGTTGCCGCCGACGATCGCAGCGTTTCGAGAGTTCACGCTAACGACAGTATCGGCTACTTTGAGTTGCGTGAAGAAACGTGTGGCCGGACTAACCCCGCCACCGACCGGTGACGGCACGCCACGGGTGGACGGCCGTGCCGCCCGCTGGACCGGTCATCGCGCGACCCGGCGCGAGGAGTTGATCGACGCCACCGTCGCCGCCGTCGACGAGTACGGCGCCAACATCGGCGTCGACCAGATCGCCGCGGCCGCGCGGACCAGCAAGCCGGTCATCTACCGCTACTTCACCGACAAGGACGACCTCTACCGCGCGGTCGGCGCGCGCGTCGTGCGGCAGATCTCGGAGACGCTGCTCGACGTCGGCCGGCACGGCAGCGACCCCGACCCGCGCAATTTGCTGCGCGCGAGCATCGATGCGTACCTGCAACTGCTCGAGGACCATCCGCAGCGCTTCCGGTTCGTCACGCAGCACCGGGTGTTCAACGAGGCGCGCGTCGGCAAGCCGGCCGCGGTCGAGACCGGCAGCGGCGCCGTCGCGCACGTGCTGACGGCGGCCCTGGGCGAGCACCTGCGGTTGATCGGCATCGACCCGGTGTCCGCGTCGCCGTGGGGCGAGGCCGTCGTCGGGTTCATCCGGGCGGCCAGCCTGTGGTGGCTCGACCATCCCGAGCAGATGACACGCCGACAGCTCACCGACTACCTGGCCGCCCTGCTGTGGGGCGGCGGCGCCGGGGTATATCAATTCGCGGGACAGCCGGTCGACTCGAGACCGCCCGACGGCATCTTCGGCCGGCTCGCGGACACTGACGAACGGGAATCTCGATGACCGAAGTGCCGACCGACACTGCGCCGGACGCCGTGTTCGCTGCGCCGATCGCCGCCGGGTGACGGCTCTGCAGCCGAGCGTCCGGTCGGAGATCGGCCGGCTGCGGCACGTCATCACGCACCGCCCGGGCCGCGAGCTCGACCGGCTCACCCCGTCGACGATGCACGACCTGCTCTTCGACGACGTGCCGTGGGCGGCACGTGCTCGTGAAGAGCACGACCAGTTCGTCGAGGTCCTGGCCAGCCGCGGTGCGGTGGTGCATCCGTTCGCCGAGCTGTTGGCCGGCGCCCTCGCCACTGCGGACGGCCGCGAGTTCGTCGGCGACCGCACGTGCACACCGGAGCGGTTCGGCGAGCAGATGGCACTCGCGCTGCGCCGACTGTTCGACGACGCCGATCCACACCGGCTCGCCGAACTGCTCATCGGTGGCGTGCTCAAGTCCGATCTCGGCGACGACATCGGCGCGCTGACCGGGCTGCGGTGGCAGTCGCTGCGCGCGGACGACTTCGTGCTCCCGCCGTTGCCGAACACGTTGTTCCAGCGCGACAACGCAGCCTGGATCGGCGCCGGTGTCACGGTGAATCCGATGGCCAAGCTCGCCCGGCAACGCGAGTCGGTGCACACCCGCGCCGTCTTCCGCTATCACCCGATGTTCCGCGACGTTGCGTTCACGTTCTTTTTCGGCGACGACGACCGCGACCACCGGCCCGCGTCGCTGGAGGGCGGCGACCTGCTCGTGATCGGCGACGGCGTGGTGTTGATCGGCATGGGCGAACGCACCACGGCGAGCGCCGTCGAACTGCTGGCCCGACGCCTCTTCGAGGCCGACGCCGCACACCTCGTACTCGCCGTCGACATCCCCCAGGCCCGCGCGATGATGCACCTGGACACCGTGCTGACGATGGTCGACACCGCGACGTTCGTCGCCTACCCGCACCTCGACCTGGACGCCCTGCGCGTCTGGCGGATCACGCCGGGCGCGGGCGACGAGCCCCTGGTGCCGCTGCACGTCGAGCCGACCGGGACGCTGTCGGCGGCGCTGGCCGAGGCGCTCGACGTGGACAAGGTGCGCATCCTGCGGGCCGGCGACGACGCGCGCGCCGCCGAACGCGAGCAATGGAGCGACGGCAACAACTACTTCGCGCTCGAACCCGGTGTGGTCATCGGCTACGACCGCAACACCGTCACCAACGCCCTGCTCGCCGAGCACGGCATCGAGGTGCTGGCGATCTCCGGCGGCGAGCTCGGTCGCGGCCGCGGCGGAGCGCGGTGCATGACCTGCCCGGTCGTCCGCGACCCACTCCCCTGACGACCGCCCCGTCCCCCTTCTTGCAAGCCGGGATGACCACTTTTCGCGCCGAAAAATGGTCGTAACAAACCGGGAGAAGGCTGATGCCGCGCTGCTCGGCCTCCCTGCGTTCACCCGGCGGCCACCTGGGGCTCACCGACTTGCCAGGACTGATGTATCGTCGTGATACATCGCGTCGAGATAAGGGGGTGCGCTTCGTGCTCGAGATCGCCGTCCTCGGACTGCTCAATGAGAGCCCGATGCACGGCTACGAGCTGCGCAAGCGCCTTGCCACCCTGCTCGGCGCGTTCCGGGCGTTCTCCTACGGCTCGCTCTACCCCACGCTGCGCCGGCTGTGCGAAGCAGGCTGGATCAGCGAGGCCGCGCCGATGGAGACCACCAGCGCCGCAAGCCGGTCGCGACGCGGTAAGCGCGTCTACCAGCTGACGGCCGAGGGCAAGGAGCACCTGGCCGACCTGCTGGCCGACGTCGGCCCGGACGCCTTCGACGACGAGGGCTTCGGGGCGCGGCTGGCGTTCTTCGCCCAGACGCGGTCGGAGATCCGGCTGCAGATCCTCGAAGGGCGCCGCCGGCGCGTCGAGGAACGACGCGACGGCATGCGCAGTGCGCTGAGCCGCACCGGGGAACGCGTCGACCGCTACACCCGCGAACTGCACAGTCACGGGCTCGAGTCCGTGGACCGCGAGGTCCGCTGGCTCAACGAGTTGATCGAGCATGAACGTACGTCCGTACCAACACCACAGCAGAGCAAAGAAACGAAGGAGGAGCCCTGATGGGTTCAGAGCACAAGTCGGGCGCCATCAGGGTCGCCGTCGTCGGCGTAGGGAACTGCTGCGCGTCCCTCGTCCAGGGCGTGCACTTCTACCGCGACGCCGATCCGGCCCGGAAGGTGCCGGGTCTCATGCACGTCAACTTCGGGCCGTACCACGTCAGCGACATCGAGTTCGTCGCCGCGTTCGACGTGGACGCGAAGAAGGTCGGCATGGACCTCTCGCAGGCGATCCTCGCCAGCGAGAACAACACCATCAAGATCTGCGACGTCCCGCAGCTCGGCGTCCCGGTTCAGCGCGGCCACACGCTCGACGGTCTCGGCAAGTACTACCGCGAGACGATCGAGGAGTCGCGCGAGGAGCCGGTCGACGTCGTGCAGGTCCTCAAGGACCAGGCCGTCGACGTGTTGATCTGCTACCTGCCGGTCGGCTCGGAGGACGCCGCGAAGTTCTACGCGCAGTGTGCCCTCGACGCGAAGGTCGCGTTCGTCAACGCGTTGCCGGTGTTCATCGCCAGCACCCCGGAGTGGGCGCAGAAGTTCACCGACGCGGGCGTGCCGATCGTCGGCGACGACATCAAGAGCCAGGTCGGGGCGACCATCACGCACCGCGTGCTCACCAAGCTGTTCGAGGACCGCGGCGTCGAGGTGCAGCGCACCTACCAGCTCAACGTCGGCGGCAACATGGACTTCAAGAACATGCTCGAGCGCGACCGCCTGGAGTCCAAGAAGATCTCCAAGACCCAGTCGGTCACCTCGCAGGTCCCCGACCGCGACATGGGCGCCCGCAACGTGCACATCGGCCCGTCGGACTACGTCGCGTGGCTCGACGACCGCAAGTGGGCGTTCGTGCGCCTCGAGGGCAAGACGTTCGGCGACGTGCCGCTTAACCTCGAGTACAAGCTCGAGGTGTGGGACTCGCCGAACTCGGCCGGCATCATCATCGACGCCCTGCGCGCGGCGAAGATCGCCAAGGACCGCGGCATCGGTGGCCCGATCCTGTCGGCGTCGAGCTACTTCATGAAGTCACCGCCGGTGCAGTACTTCGACGACGAGGCGCGCACCGCCGTGCAGGACTTCATCGACGGCAAGGTCGAGCGCTAGGCAGACCGCTAGGCAGACCGCACTCCCGCGACAACTCCACCCCGCTGATCAACAGCGCGTTTCGGTCGCCTTGGCGACCATTCGCTGCTGTTGATCAGCGGTGGTCGTCGAGGGACCGGTTGATCAGCGGTGGTCGTCGAGGGACCGGTTGATCAGCGGGTCAGTTGCGGGACGGGTCCTCGGGGAACGTCGAGACCAGGCTCAACGGGGCAGGTTGGCGAGCCAGCACCCGGCGCCACATCACCCGCGGCTCGTCGCTGAACAGGTCGGCGGACGAGCCGCCGAACACCCACCACGCACCTTCGGCGAGCTCGGCCTCCAGCTGGCCGGCCGACCAGCCGGCGTGCCCGGCGAAGACGCGCAACTGCCGGGCCTGCGGCGCGATGACCGTGACGTCGCCGTCCAGGTCGATCGTCGAGATGCCGTCGACGACCTCCTTGGACATCTCCTGCGCCGGGTCGGCAACGTTCAGCTGCCCCAGGCACAACGCGCCGTCCGGCTGCACCGGGCCGCCACCGAACACGACCGCGGGCCCGCTGACCGCGTCGTGCCAATCCGGCAACACCTGACCGACCGGCGTGTGGCTGGGCCGGTTCAGCACCACCCCGACCGTCCCCCCGCCGTCGTGCTCGAGCAGGTACACGACGGTCCGCGAGAAGTGCGGATCGCCCAGCAGCGGTGTTGCAACGAGCAGCCGACCGGCCGCCGGCGGCAGGGTGACCACCGCGCCCCAGTCCGCCGTCGCCATCCGCACATCTTGACGCGCGCACGGTCCGACGGCCACCCCGGGCCACGCGCGCGTGATCGGGCTGCACACAAGATGGGCAGTTAGCCTCGTGCCGTGGCCCAGCTGCGCCTCGCGCGACACCGCGGGCACCTCGTCGCCATGCTCGCGCTGCCGGGCGTGCGCCGGCTGCTGTCCGTACGCCTCGCCGGTCAGTTCGGCGACGGCGTCTTCCAGGCCAGCCTCGCCGGCGCGGTGCTCTTCGACCCCGAACATCAGGCCCGTCCTGCGGACATCGCGGCCGGCTTCGCGGTGCTGCTGCTGCCCTACTCGGTGATCGGGCCGTTCGCCGGCGTGCTCCTCGACCGCTGGTGGCGCCAACGCGTGCTGAACCTGGCCAACGTCGTACGGGCGGGCGCGGTGCTCGTCGTTGCCGCGGAGATCGCGGCCGGTGTCGGCGGTGCGGTGTTCTACGCGTCGGCGCTAGTGGTGATCTCGCTGAGCAGATTCGTGCTGTCCGCGCTCAGCGCCGCGCTGCCTCGGCTGGTCGCGCCCAGCGAGCTCGTCACCGCGAACGCGATCACCGCCACGGCGGGCACGCTCGCAGCGTCGGTCGGCGGCGGCGTTGCCATCGGCGCGCGCTGGCTGCTCGGTGACACCGACCTCGACTACGCGGTCATCGCGACCGCTGCCGCGGCGCTGTACCTGCTTGCCGCCGGCGCCGCGAGCGGTTTCGCGCGCACCGTCCTGGGTCCGACGGCCGACGAGCGGCGTGGCCGGGAGAACGTTGTGCAGATCACCCGTGGCCTGCACGCCGGGCTGAAGCACATCGGCGAGGTCGCGCCGGTCCGCGACGGGCTGGCGATGATCGGCCTGCACCGGCTCGGGTACGGCGTAACGACGGTCTGCACGCTGCTGCTCTTCCGCAACTATTTCCACGGCAGTGCGGCCGGCGGCGCGCTACGGAGCGGGTTGGGCGGCCTGGGGCAGGTGCTCGCAGCGGTGGCGCTCGGTGGGGCCGTCGCCGCACTGACGACACCGGTCGCGTTCCGCCGCTTCGGGGCGGTGCGCTGGCCGGCGGCGCTGCTGCTGGTCGCGGCGCTCGTGCAGGTCGCGCTCGTCCTGCCGTTCGCGCTGGGCACCGTGCTGCTGGCCGCGCTGCTGCTGGGTTACATCGCGCAGTCGATCAAGATCAGCGTGGACACGTTGGTGCAGCAGTTGATTGCCGACGCGTTCCGCGGACGGACTTTCGCGCTGTACGACATGCTGTTCAACGTCGCGCTCGTGATCGCCGCCGTGCTGACGGCCTCCGTCCTGCCGGCGAGCGGCCACAGTCCGGCCGCGGTGCTCGTGATCTCGGCCGGTTACGCGCTGACCGCGATCACCTATCTGACGACGGGGCGTCCGGCGGCTGCTGCTGCGCGTACCACCGCTTGAGCTCCTCGATCGCCCGCTCGCGGCCGAGCGCGCCGTGTTCCATCCGCAACGCGAGCAGGTACTGGTATGCGCGCCCGACCAGCGGGCCGGGGGGGATGCCGAGCACCGCCATGATCTCGTTGCCGTCGAGGTCGGGCCGGATGCGATCCAGCTCCTCCTGCGCGGCCAACGCAGCGATGCGGTCCTCGAGCGCGTCGTACGCGGCCGACAACGCCGCGGCCTTACGCCGGTTGCGTGTCGTGCAGTCCGAACGCACCAGCTTGTGCAGCCGCGGCAGCAGCGGTCCGGCGTCGACGACGTAGCGGCGCACCGCCGAGTCCGTCCACCCGCTCTCCCGATACCCGTAGAAGCGCAGGTGCAGGAAGACGAGCTGGCCGACCTGCTCGACGAGCTCGTTCGGGTAGCGCAGCGCCTTCAACCGTTTTCGTGCCATGCGGGCGCCGACGACCTCGTGGTGGTGGAAAGTCACCCGGCCGCCGGGCAGGAACTCCCGCGTCGCCGGCTTGCCGACGTCGTGCAGCACCGCGGCCCACCGCAGCACGAGGTCCGGACCTCCGCTCTCCTCACCAGCCGGTGCCTCGAGGTCGATGGCCTGGTCGAGCACCTGCAGCGTGTGGGCGTAGACGTCCTTGTGCTGGCCGTGTTCGTCCGCCGCCATGCGCAGCGCCGGCAGTTCCGGCAGCACGACGTCGGCCAGGCCGGTGTCGACGAGTACCTCGAGCGCTGTGCGGGGCGCGTCGCCGAGCAGCAGCTTGGTGAGCTCCGCCTGCACGCGTTCGGCGGTGATGCGTCCCAGCTCGCCGGCCAGCTCCCGCATCGCGGCCAGGACCTCCGCCGCGATCGTCACCCGCAGCGTCGAGACGAACCGCGCCGCGCGCAGCATGCGCAGCGGGTCGTCGCCGAACGACTCGGCCGGCGTGCCCGGCGTGCGCAGCACTCCACGGGCGAGGTCGGCCAATCCGCCGTACGGATCGGTGAAGAGGCGGTCGCCGGTCACCGACAACGCCATCGCGTTCATCGTGAAGTCGCGCCGGCGCAGGTCGTCGGCGAGCGAGTCGCCGAAGCGCACGATCGGGTTGCGGCTGACACGGTCGTAGCTGTCTGCGCGGTACGTCGTGATCTCGCACGGCACGCCGTTCACGAGCGCACCGACGGTGCCGAAATCGATGCCGGTCGTCCAGGTCGTCGCGGCGATGCCGGCGAGGACGCCGAGGATCTGCTCGGGCCGCGCGTCGGTGGTGAAGTCCAGGTCGGCGGTCTCGCGGCGCAGGAGCGCGTCGCGGACCGGCCCGCCCACCAGGTGCAGCTCGTGCCCGGCGTCGGCGAAGGCCCGGCCCAGCTGCTGCGCGGCAAGCGGGACCGGAACCAGATCGGCGGGAGAGCTCATCGAGGTGGGTACGTGACCTGCACAGCCATCAGGCATTTCCTCAGGCTGGGGCAGTGTCACGGACGGCCAGCGTACCGACCCGCCGGTTACCATCGGGGAATGTCCCAGGGCACGCCACCGCCCCCTGGGCGCCGAACGGCAAAGCGCCGACGACCGCGCCGCTGGCTGCGTCAGGTGAACGAATACAGCGCCGGCGGCCTGGTCGTCGATCTCGAGGCCGACGTGCCCTCGGCGGCACTGATCGGGCGCACCGACCGGCAGGGCCGGTTGCTGTGGTCGCTGCCGAAGGGGCACATCGAGGACGGCGAGACCGCTGAGCAGGCGGCGGTGCGCGAGGTCGAGGAAGAGACCGGCATCACCGGCACCGTCGTCGCCGAACTCGGCACCATCGACTTCTGGTTCGTCGCGGACGGCCGACGCATCCACAAGACGGTCCGGCACTACCTGATGCGGCGCACCGGCGGCGAGCTGTCCGACAGCGACTACGAGGTCGACGAGGTCGCGTGGGTGCCGCTGAGCGTCATCCGGGAACGGCTGGCCTATCCCGACGAACGCGGTCTGATGGACACCGCGGGCAGGCTGCTCGCGGACACCGCGTGAACGGCGCCCGGTTCCGGCGGATCCGCGCGGTGCTCGCGGGCGCGGCCATCGCGGCCGCGGGCGCCATCCCGGTCGTCGTCCCTGCGCCGGTGGCCGCGGCGGCCCCCAGCAGCGACCTGCGGATGCAGGTCATCGACGTGTCCCCCTCGGCGCCGAACGTGCCGGCCAAGCCGGTGCCGCTCGTCGTCACACTGCGCGTCACCAACACCGGAGTCGCACCGACCGGGCATATCCGGATCAGCGGCGTGCGTGGGGACATCATCGACACCCGCGCGCAACTGGGCTCGGCGTTCGCCCACCCGCAGACGTCCGGGCAGCGGATCAGGCCTACTGCCCCGGTGGCGCTGGCCCTGAACGGTGAGCAGAGCGCGACGGTGCGATTCACGACCACCGTCGGCGCCCAGCTGGAGTCGGGAATCTGCCTGTGCGCGCCCGGCGTCTATCCGTTGTCGTTCACCGCACAGCTGGCGAGCGGCAGCACCAGCCCGCTGGCCACCGCGACGACCTACCTGCCGTCCTACTTCGCCGCGCCGCAGTCGCCGGTGTCGGTCAGTTGGCTGTGGCCGTTGATCGACCGGCCGCACCGGCTCTACGACGACGGGAAGTCGTCCAACGGCACGAGTGCGGACGACGTGTTCACCGACGACAGCCTGACCACGCTGGTGTCGCCGGGTGGGCGTCTGCGGCGTGCGCTCGACACCATGCTGCAGCTGGAGCGGACCGGCAACTTCCCGGTCACCCTGCTGGTCGATCCCGAGCTGTTGGACGAGCTGTACGTCATGCAGTCGCCCTACTTCGTCCGATCCGGCAACCGCACCGTCCCCGAACCCGGCCGCGGCGTGGCCCGCGTCTGGCTCGACGACCTCACCACCCTGCTCGAAACGCGCAGCGCGGTGGACGTGCAGCTGACTCCGTACGCCGATCCCGACGTCCAGTCGCTGCACGCCCACCCGCACTCGTGGACCGCAGCCTTGCCGGCGACGATGCGCCAACGTGTCTCGTTGGCGCTGCCCGGCCGCAAGCTGCAGTCGCAGATCGCGTGGCCGCCGTCGGGCTCGGTCAGCTCGGGCACGCTGGGCGATCTCGTCGACCAGGGCGTGCGCACCGTCGTCGTCAGCTCGTCCTCCGTCAGCCCGCAGACCGGAGACTCCACCAACCCGCCGGTCGGCGTGGCCCGGGTGATAAAGCACAACCACACGGTGGCCGCCGCGCTCACCGACGCTGCCGTCGAGCACTACGCGGCCGCGGCCGTCACGCAGCCGTCCAACTCGGATGACACGGGCGCCGCGACCGCGGTGCCCGCCACCGCCGAGCTGCCGCAACTCGTGTCGGAGGTGTCGCTGCACGCGACGCCGAACAAGAGCGTCGCCCACTCGCTGGTGATCACCCCGCCGCGTTACGTCGACCCGGATCCGGCTGCAGCGGTGCGTGCCATCCGCGATACCAGCGCCGCACCGTTCGCTCGTGCCATGCCACTGAGCGGCATCACCGCGGCCACGAAGCTGCCGCGCAAGCACAGTCACCTGCCGTCGACGGTGCGCGTGCCCGGCCTGCCGTCAGCTGTGCTCACCGATGCGACGACGACCGCCGCGAACCTGCCCAAGATCGGCGCGCTGCTCGACCCCAGGGACAGCGCAGCTGCCGAGCTGGTAGCGGGTCTTCCGGTGGCGTTGCAGCGCTCGGAGTCCGCGGCCTGGGTCAGCTCCGCCGCAGCGGGCCGCAGCTATGCACACGCACTGCGCAGCGGCACGGACACGCTGGTCAACGGCGTCGACATCCGCAAGCCGGCGAGCGGGAGCTACACGCTCGGGTCGTCGAACTCGCCGTTACCCATCGCGGTGCGCAACAACCTGCCGTACAGCGTGCGCATCGGATTGCAGGTGACGACGGTGAACGGCGCGCCCGGCATCACCGTCCGGCCGACCGGCACGCAGGTCATCGCCGCCCACGACCAACGCACCATCCGGTTGCCTGCCCGCGTCGAGCGGACCGGTCGCATCCGGCTGCGCGTGCAGCTGACCACCTCGCGGGGACAGAGCCTCGGCGAGCCGGTGCCGCTCTCGGTCGACAGCACCGCCCTGGGCGTCGTCGGCGTCGTCATCACCATCGTCGCGGGCGCGGTGCTGCTGATCGCCCTGCTGCTGCGCCTGCGCCGTCGGCTGCGCGAGCTGCGCGCACGCCGCAACGGCACCCGGCCGGCTCCGCGCACGCAGCCGGTCGGTGCCATGACCGACGGTGGCGCATGACGAACACGCCGGTCCGCGACGACGACTGGGGCAGTGCGACCCACTACGCCGGCAACCAACCGATCGAGCCGCGGATGTTC
>NZ_CAXTQF010000020.1:13986-17394 GCF_964246335.1 uncultured Jatrophihabitans sp.
GATGTTCACCGAGGCCGACCCGATGTCGTCGATGATCATGCCGATCGTCGAGCCGCTCGTCTCGCCGGATGCCGTCGACGCCGGCGAGAACCCGTGGGGCGCGACGACCTACGTCGGCCGCCCGCGGCGCACCCGGCACGCGCCACGGGCCGACTCCGAGGCGCGCGCCCCGAGCGACCCCGCGACCGAGGCCGCCGTGCAGGTGGCCGATGTCGAACCCGGCGACGCCCCCGCCGGGGACGCCGCGCAGCCGGCCGCGCCGACCGCCGCGCCGGCGAAGGGGCTGATGGCCAACAGCCGGTCCATGGCGCTGGCCAGCCTGGCCAGCCGGATCACCGGGTTCCTGCGCAGCGTGCTGCTGGTGGCAGCCCTCGGTGTCGGCGCGGTGGGCAACGCCTACAACAGCGGCAACAACCTGCCCAACATGATCTACGAGCTCCTGCTGGGCGGCGTGCTGTCCAGTGTGCTCATCCCGCTGCTCATCCAGGCCGAATCCGAGGACGAGGACGACGGCCTGGCGTACACCCAGCGGCTGCTGTCCATCGCCACCGTGGCACTCGGCGTGATGACCCTGCTCGTCACGCTGGCAGCACCGTGGATCGCCGCAGCGTTCGTCGACGCCGGCCCGCAGCGCCAGCTGACCTCGATCTTCGCGACGCTGCTGCTGCCGGAGATCTTCTTCTACGGCGTCGGCGCGATGTTCATGGCCGTGCTCAACATCAAGCACGTGTACGGGCCCGGGGCGTGGGCACCGCTGCTCAACAACGTCGTGCTGATGGTGACCATCGGGGTCTTCTGGCTGCTGCCCGGGCCGGCGACGCTCAACCCGTCGACGATGACCACCGCGCAGGTGCTCGTGGTGGGCATCGGCACCACGCTCGGCATCGCCGCGCAGGCGCTCGTGCTCGTGCCGTACCTGCGCAGGACCGGCTTCCGCTGGGCGTGGCGGTTCCGAGCCCGACCCGGCGAGAGCAACCGCCTGCGTGAGCTCGGCTCCCTGGGCGTCTGGGTGCTCGGGTACGTCGTGGTCAGCCAGGTCGGCGTCTCGGTGATTCAGCGCATCGGCAACAGCAACGGCGGTTTCAGCGTGTTCACGCAGGCCGACCTGCTGTTCCAGATGCCCTACGGCATCCTCGTCGTCTCGGTCCTGACCGCGATCATGCCGCGGTTGTCGCGCGCCGCCGTGCGCAACGACCACGACGCCGTGGTCGGCGATCTCGCACTCGGTGCGCGACTGTCCGCCGTCGCACTCGTCCCGATCACGGCGTTGCTGATCGTGCTGGGCCCGGTGCTGGGCGTCACCTTGTTCGCACACGGCCAGTCGTCCTACGAGGGCGCGCGGCTGATCGGCACGTCGCTGGCGTGGTCGGCGTTCGGGCTGTTCCCCTTCGCGCTCGTGATGCTGCAGCTGCGCGTCTTCTACGCCATGCGCGACGGCCGCACACCGACATTGATCAACGCGTTCATGGTGGCGACCAAGGTCGTGCTCGTCCTCGTCACCAGCGCGGTCTTCGCCGCACCGCCCGGAACGGACGTCGACAGACATCCGTCTGTGCATGCCGTCGAGTGGCTCAACATCTCCACGTCGCTGTCCTACGTGGTCGGGGCGGTCGTCGGACAGATCCTTTTGGCGCGCCGACTCGGGCACCTGCGGTTCCGGTCCGTGCTCGCCACCGTGACACGGATCGGCCTCATATCGGCGATCGGCGCGGCCGCCGCCTTCGGCGTCGTGGAGCTCGTCCTCGACGCCATCGGCCGCGACGTCACCGGTTCGGCCGTCGGTCTCGTCGCCGGCGGCGTGGTCGGGCTGGGCGTGCTCGGTGCGGTCGCCTGGCGCGCGCGTATCCCGGACGTCCAGGAGGTCCTCGTCGCGGCACGACGGTGACGCGCCGTGCACCCCCGCGGTGGCGGGAATCGGGCCACACCTGGGATCGTTGAAGCTGCTGAACGCGAAGAGAGGACATCGTGACGACGCACCGCAAGGTCATCATCGTGGGCTCCGGCCCGGCGGGCTACACGGCAGCGCTCTACACCGCGCGCGCCGACCTCGCCCCGCTCGTCTTCGAGGGCGTGCAGTACGGCGGGGCGCTGATGAACACCACCGACGTGGAGAACTTCCCCGGCTTCCCCGAAGGCATCCTCGGACCGGACCTGATGAACAACGTCCGCGCGCAAGCAGAGCGGTTCGGTGCCGAACTGGTGGCCGACGATGTCTTGGGCGTCGACCTCGACGGACCGGTCAAGACTGTTCGTACGCACGGCGGCGAATACACCGCCGACACCGTCATCCTCTCGATGGGTTCGGCCTACCGGAAGCTGGGCCTGCCCCGCGAGGACGAGCTGTCCGGGCACGGCGTCTCGTGGTGCGCGACGTGTGACGGCTTCTTCTTCCGCGACCACGACATCGTGGTCGTCGGTGGCGGGGACACCGCCATGGAGGAGGCCACCTTCCTGACCCGCTTCGCCAAGTCGGTGACGATCGTGCACCGTCGCGACGAGCTGCGCGCCAGCCGGATCATGGTGGACCGCGCCGAGGCCAACCCCAAGATCAAGTGGGCGTTGAACAGCGAGGTCGTCGACGTGCACGGCGACGGCTCGGTCACCGGTGTGCGACTGCGCGACACGACGACCGGCGACGAGCGCGACGTCGCGGCAGGTGGGCTGTTCATCGCGATCGGCCACGAGCCACGCAGCGACCTCGTGAAGGGCCAGATCGACCTCGACGACGAGGGTTATATCGTCACGGGACAGGGCACGCACACGAACCTCGACGGCGTGTTCGCGGCCGGCGATGTCGTCGACCACACGTATCGTCAGGCGATCACGGCGGCGGGCACCGGGTGCCAGGCGGCGCTCGACGCCGAGCGGTACCTCACCGCGCACGGACAGATGCCGACAGGCCTGTAGCGAGCACGGCAGCACCGCACGCGCCGCGGGAATCAGCACCCGCCGGCGCGTGTTGACGAGAACATCCGAGCGATCCAGGAGATGCAACATGGCAGGCAACACCAAGAAGGTCACCGATTCCAGCTTCCAGTCCGACGTCCTGCAGGCCGACGGCCCGGTGCTCGTCGACTTCTGGGCCGAGTGGTGCGGCCCGTGCCGTCAGGTCGCGCCCGTGCTCGAGGAGATCGCGGGCGAGCACGAGAAGCTCACCATCGCGAAGCTCAACATCGATGAGAACCCCGAGACCGCACGCAACTACCAGGTCATGTCGATCCCGACCATGGCGGTCTTCTCCGGCGGCGAGCTGGTCAAGACCATCGTCGGCGCTCGCCCGAAGGCGGCGATCCTGCGGGAGCTGACCGACTTCGTCAGCTGAGAAAGCCCGTTCATTACGGCGGGGCGGGCGCCAACGCCCCCGCCCCCCCGAAAAAGTTTAAAACCCAGCCCCACAGGCGCCGAGGC
>NZ_CAXTQF010000020.1:17404-52658 GCF_964246335.1 uncultured Jatrophihabitans sp.
CCCCCCCCCGGCCCCCGTCCACAACCCCTCTTAATCCCGGGGGCCGGCCCCCCCCCCCCCCCCCCCGCCGTAATCGTTTTCACCCCCTGCCGTACGGGCTCGTAGCCGGTTCCCCGGACGAGCACGCCACGGCCGGCGCCGTGATTCACGCAGCTGCGCCGGGCTGGTGCACAATGGCCTGTGCGCCTCGCGATGGTCACGCCGTCGGGTCGGGGCCGCGACCGCCGAACCCCCGAAGACGAGGCAACCGTTCGTGATGCAGCCGCTGCGCCGTGGCGACACCGGAAGTGCCGTCGCTGAGGTGCGTCGCATGCTCGCCTCCATCGGGCTGCTCGACAACACCGACCCGTACACCGCCGACCAGTTCGACGAGAACACCGAGCTCGCCGTCCGGCACTTCCAGCAGCGTCGTGGCATCTCGGTCAACGGGTGGGTCGCCGACGAGACCTACGCAACGCTGACGGGCGCGCACTGGCGCCTCGGTGATCGCGTGCTCGCCCATGAGGCGGCAGCCCTGCTCGTCGGTGACGACGTCGCCGCGCTACAGACCCAGGTCCTCGAACTGGGCTATCACCTGACCCGGGCCGACGGCGTGTTCGGCGTCCATACCGCCGCCGCCCTGCGCAGCTTCCAGCGCGACTACGGCCTGGTCCCCGACGGAATCTGCGGCCCGGCGACCCTGCTCGCGCTGCGCCAGCTGGGCCGGCGCGTCATGGGCGGCCGTCCGCAATTGCTGCGCGACCTCGTGGCCGTCGCCGACGCCGGTCCCAGCCTGCTCGGCAAACGCATCGTCCTGGACCCCGGCCACGGCGGCGACGACGCCGGGATCGTCGTGGACGACGTGCGCGAGGCCGACGTCGTCTGGGACCTCGCAAACCGCCTGGAGGGCCGCCTGTCGGCGCTGGGCGTACGTACCTGGCTGACCCGCGGCCCGCAGAACAGCGTCACCGCCGAACAGCGCGCGGACTTCGCCAACGACGTCGGGGCCGACCTCGTGCTGTCCCTGCACGTCGACGGGTTCAGCTCGCCGCGGGCCAACGGGGTCGCCGCCTACTTCTACGGCGCGGGGGAATCCGGCTCGACGATCGGCGAACGTCTTGCCGACCTCGTCCAGCGCGAAGTCGTCGCGCGCACCGGCATGCACGACAACCACATCCATGGCAAGACCTGGGCGATGCTGCGCCTGACCCGCATGCCGGCGGTGCGGGTCGAGATCGGGTACCTCACCTCCGCCGAGGACCGGCCCAAGCTGTGCAACCCGGCGTTCCGCGACACGATCGCCGAGGGGCTGCTCGTCGCCGTGCAGCGGCTGTATCTGCCCACGGCCGACGATCCGCCCACCGGCGCCATGCGGATGCCGGCCGTCGCCTCGTAGGCGCAGTCACCGCTCCCGGGACGAGTAGGCCGACGAGCCGGACAGCAGCGGCTTCTGCCAGGACGACAGCAGCCGGTCGATGGCACCTTCGACGTCGGCCAGCCAGGAGGCGGTGCTGCGGATGTCGAGGCGTAGCCGCGGCGTTCGGGGATGGGCCCGGACGGTCTTGAAGCCGACCGCGCGCAGGTAGTCGGCCGGCAGCAGGCAGCCCACCTCGTCCGATGCCCGGCCGCTCGGGCCGCGGTCGGTGGCGGTATTGCCAAAGGCTTCGATGGCGCGGATCCCGCGCCGCGCGATGTCCCGGGCGACCGCCTGCACCAGGATGCGCCCGAGTCCGGTGCCCCGGCACTGCGGGTCGAGGCGGGCGGTCATCAGCAGCACCGCGTCCGGTGACACCGGCGACGTCGCGAACGCCGCGGCCCGCGGCACGTAGGCCGCAGGCGCGAAGAGCACGTACCCGGCGGGCTGCTCGTCGACGAACAGCACCTGCCCGCAGGTCCCCCATTCCAGGAGCGTGTCCGAGACCCACGCTTCCTTCTCGAGTGCGCCGGCGCCCTCAGCGTGCGTGGTGTCGCCGGCGGCGGGATCGAGTTCCCAGAAGACGCACGAGCGGCACGGCTGCGCGAGCGCGGACATGTTGTCCAGCGTGATGCCCTCGAGCCGTCGTGCCATGGCCTGCCTACAGGTCGCCGCGGTAGTCGGCGAGGAAGTCGCCGAGCCGGCCGATCGCGTCGATGAGGTCGTCCGTGCGCGGCAGCGTCACGATGCGCAGGTGATCGGCGTCGGGCCAGTTGAACCCGCTGCCCTGCACCACCAGCACGTGCTGTGCGCGCAGCAGCTCGAGTACGAAACGCTGGTCGTCCGCGATCGGATGCACCTCGGGATCGAGGCGCGGGAACACGTACAGCGCGCCCTGCGGCGTGAAGCAGCTGACGCCGGGGATGGCTCCGAGCGCCTTGACCGCGGCGTCGCGCTGCTCCAACAGCCGGCCACCGGGGAGCACGAGCTCGTTGATGCTCTGCCGGCCGCCCAGCGCGATCTGCACGGCGTGCTGGGCCGGCACATTGGCGCACAGTCGCATGTTGGCAAGGATCGTGATGCCCTCGAGGTAGCTGCGCGCGTGGGCCTTCGGGCCGGTGACCAGCAGCCAACCGGACCGGAACCCGGCGACCCGGTACGCCTTGGACAGTCCGCTGAAGGTCAGCGTGAAGACGTCGGGAGCGAGCGCCGCGATCGACAGGTGCTCCGCGTCCTCGTAGAGGATCTTGTCGTAGATCTCGTCGGCGAGTACGACGAGTTCGTGCTCGCGAGCGAGTTCAGCGATCTGCTCGAGCGTCTGCGCCGAGTACACCGCGCCGGTCGGGTTGTTCGGGTTGATCACCACGATGGCCTTCGTGCGGTCGGTGATCTTGGCACGCAGGTCGTCGATGTCCGGCTGCCAGCCGGCTGTCTCGTCGCAGCGGTAGTGCACCGGCCGGCCACCGGCAAGCTGCGTCGACGCCGTCCACAACGGGTAGTCCGGCATCGGAACGAGGACTTCGTCGCCGTTGTCCAACAGCGCCTGCAAGCTGATGCTGATCAACTCGCTGACGCCGTTGCCCAGCCACACGTCGTCGACGTCGTCGACGTCCATCCCGCGCTGTTGGTAGTGCTGGACGATCGCGGTGCGCGCGGACAGCAGCCCCTGCGAGTCGGAGTAGCCCTGCGCCTGCGGCAGGTTGCGCACCACGTCGACCAGGATCTCGTCCGGTGCTTCGAAACCGAAGGGTGCCGGATTGCCGATGTTGAGCTTGATGATCCGCCGGCCCTCTTCCTCGAGCCGCTTCGCCTCCTCGAGCACCGGTCCGCGGATGTCGTAGCAGACGTCGCGCAGTTTGCTCGACTGACTCAGGTCTCGGCGGTGCGGTGAGGTCGGCACCGTCTCACGATCGCACATGCACCCCCGCTCGGGCAGCGAGTTAACAGACGTACGCGCGGGTCCACACTGCAGTCATGGAACTTGCCGACGCCGTGCGCAGCCGACGGATGACCCGCTCCTACGACCCGGACCGGCAGGTGCCCCGCGAGCAGATCGACGAACTGCTCGAACTGGCCCTCCGGGCGCCGTCGGCGGGCCATACCCAGGGTTGGGATTTTCTCGTACTGGCTGACATAACGTCACGCGCTCGATTCTGGTCCGCGACGTCCGGCGCCGAGCCGGCCGATACCTGGCTGACGCGGATGCGCACTGCGCCGGTTCTTGTCGTCTGTCTGTCCGATCGCGACGCCTACCTGGACCGGTACGCCGAGCCGGACAAGGGCTGGACCGACCGCGACGTCGCCCGCTGGCCGATCCCCTATTGGCATGTCGACGTGGGCATGGCGGCGATGATCTTGCTCCTCGCGGCGCAGGATGCGGGCCTGGCCGCCTGCTTCTTCGGGGTGCCGAGCGAGCGGTGGCCAGCGCTGTTCGCCGAGTTCGGCATCCCCGCCGACCGGTGCGCCGTCGGCGTGGTCAGCCTCGGCCATCGCGCGCCGGACGTGCGCTCGCCGTCGTTGAAGCGCGGGCGCCGGCCGTTCGCCGAGGTCGTGCACTACGAGACGTTCGGGCCGGCCGATCCGGATGGCTGACCGGTGGTGTCCGGGGCAGTCGCCCGTGTGCTGATCCCCGGCGCCATGAGTGCGACGATCCGCTCGAGGTCGTCGATCGAGGCGAACTCGACCGAGATGCGGCCCTTGCGACGTCCGATATCCACCCGCACCCGGGTGTCGAAGACGTCGGCGAGCCGGTCCGCGAGATCGGCGGCGCCCGGAGCGACGAGGCTGCGGGTCGCGGGCTTGCGCGGCGTCTTGGTGGTACCGCCGGCGCGCGCCAGCGTGACCAGCTCCTCGGTCGCGCGGACCGACAACCCCTCGGCGACGATCCGCGCGGCCAGCTCGTCCTGCGCTTCGGCGTCCTCGAGGGCCAGCAACGCCCGAGCGTGACCGGCCGACAGCACGCCCGCAGCGACCCGCCGCTGAACCGCAACCGGCAGGTTGAGCAACCGGATGGTATTGGAAATTTGCGGGCGGCTACGGCCGATGCGCTGCGCCAGCTCCTCGTGCGTCGTGCCGAACTCGCCGAGCAGCTGGTGGTAAGCCGCGGCCTCTTCCAACGGGTTGAGCTGCGCGCGATGGATGTTCTCCAACAACGCGTCGCGAAGCATGGCGTCATCGGCCGTCGAGCGCACGATCGCGGGAATGACATCCAGGCCGGCGGCGGTCGCGGCGCGCAGGCGCCGCTCCCCCATGACGAGCTCGTAACTGGAGTGCGCGGTGTCGCGGCGCACCACCACCGGCTGCAGCACACCGAACTCGCGGATGGAGTGCGTCAGTTCGTCAAGCGCGTCGTCGTCGAAGACCTGACGTGGCTGCTTGACGTTCGCGCGGATGTCGCCGACCGGGAGCAGGGCGAACTCCGCCCCCGGAACCGGCGCGAAGTCCTCGGCCGTAGCCGGTGTCTCGTGCCCCTCCGCCGCAGCGTCCGCCGCAGCGTCCGGCGCAGCGTCCGGCGCAGCCGTGGATGCCTGGGCAGGCTGCTTGTTGCTGTCGGGCAGGCCCGGTTCTGCCTCGGACACGTCCGTGCGCCCGGCGTCGGCCGCCGGAGGAGCCGTCGGGATGAGCGCTCCCAGCCCCCGCCCGAGTCCGCCGCGACGCTGCTTGTTGCTCATGTAGTGCCTTCCTGCGTCGCCGCGACGCTGTGGCTCGAGTCCGGTGTGCCGGCAGTGTCATCCACATCGGCGCCGCTTGCCTCGGCGTCGGCCGACTCCGGTGCGCCGCGTTGCGCGATCTCCCGTGCGGCCTGCAGGTACCGCACTGCCCCGCGCGAACCCGGGTCGTACGTCATGACGGTCTGCCCGAAGCCCGGCGCTTCGGAGACACGGACGTTGCGCGGGATCATCGGCTCGAGCACCAGCGGGCCGAAGTGCCGTCGGACCTCCTCGGCGACCTGGTCTGCGAGACGGGTCCGGCTGTCGTACATCGTGAGCAGCACGGTAGTGACCTCGAGGGACGGATTCAGGTGCGACGTCACCAGTTCGACGGTGTTCATCAGCTGCGCCAGGCCCTCGAGCGCGTAGTACTCGCATTGGATCGGGATGAGCACCTCGCGGGCGGCCACCAGCGCGTTCAGGGTCAGTAGCCCGAGGGACGGCGGGCAGTCGACGATCACGTAATCGATGCGCGACTTCGCATCCGCGTGCGTCACCTCCTCGAGGTAAGCGTTGAGCGCGCGCTGCAGCCGGTACTCACGAGCGACCTGGGAGGTCAGCTCGATGTCGGCGCCGGCCAGATCCAAGGTGGCGGGCACGCAGGACAGGGTCGGCAGGCCCTCCGCGCCATGCATCACCTCGGCAATCGGCCGGCCACCGAGCAGGACGTCGTAGACGGAGGGCGTCCCCACGGCATGGTCGACGCCCAGCGCGGTGCTGGCGTTGCCCTGTGGATCCAGGTCGATGAGCAGGACCTGGAGCCCGTGCGCAGCCAGCGCAGCCGCGAGGTTGACCGCAGACGTCGTCTTGCCCACGCCGCCCTTCTGATTGGCGACGGTGAGGACGCGTGGCGCCGCCGGGCGGGGCCAGCGCTCTTGACGCACGTTCTGCACCTGAACCGCTTGCGCAGCTTCGCGGGCGATGGGCGTGTCGAAGCTGGTTTCACGTGAAACACCACCTGCGGCCAGCTCATCCCCCGTTGTTGTTTCACGTGAAACCGGCTCGCTCGATGCATCGGTCGCTGTCGCTGTTTCACGTGAAACCGCGCCGTCAAAGTCTGACATCACGCTCCACGCCTCCCCGGCCTCGCCTACGCACCGCGCGTTCGACGGTTATTACGAAAGATCCGTCGCCTGTCGGCATGGTCCCGACGCTTGCCGCGCGAGCATCCACTCGCACCTGACTCGTCAACGCAGCGGCCTCATCGGGTGCCGATTGGCCCTTCAGGGCCAGCAGCCGTCCGCCGTCGGCAAGCAGTGGTAGGCACCATGTCACCAAGCGGTCCAGCGGCGCAACAGCCCGAGCCGTCACCCATTCCGCTCCGCCTACGGAGCTGCGAATCTGCGCTTCCTCGGCACGGCCGCGATGAACCCGCACGCGACCCGTCAGCCCGAGGAGGCCGATCGTCTCCTGCAGGAACGTCGTCCGGCGCAACATCGGCTCCACCAGGTCGACCTGCAGATCCGCCCGGGCGATCGCCAGAACGAGGCCGGGCAGGCCCGCGCCACTGCCCACATCCACGACTCGGGCATTCACCGGCAGATATGCGCTCAGGGCGGCGCAGTTCAGCAGATGCCGCGTCCACAACCGTGGCACCTCGCGCGGGCCGAGCAGACCCCGCACCACCCCGGCGTCTGCGAGCTGATCGGCGAACCGTATGGCGATGTCGCGGCGCGCACCGAATACCGCGGCGGCGGCGCTCGCGACGTGCGGATCCGCGAGTTCGGTGTCGACCTGCGAGCCGCTCACGGCACGCACGTCACCGACTGACGAGCACGACCACGCGGCGGTTCGGCTCCTCACCCTCGGATTCGCTGACGACGCCGTCGATGTCAGCGACGGCGTCGTGCACGACCTTGCGTTCGAAGGGGTTCATTGGCGTCAACCGGGCCGGCTCCCCGGAGCCCTTGACCCGTTCGGCGGTCTCGACTGCGAGCGTGCGTAGCTGCTCGCGCCGGGCCTGCCGGTGCCCGCTCACGTCGAGCATCAGCCGGCTGCGTGAGCCGGTCTGCTGCGCAACGGCGAGACGGGTCAGTTCCTGCAGGGCATCGAGGGTCTCGCCGTGCGCGCCGACCAAGGAGCGCAGGTCGCTGCCGACGACGGCGACCACCGCACGGTCGTTCTCCACGTCGAGGTCGATGTCGCCGTCGTAGTCGGCGATGTCGAGCAGGCGTTCCAGGTAGTCCGCGGCGATGTCGCCCTCGCGAACCAGCAAGTTGTCACCGGTCGACGAGTCGTCGTCGACACGGGCGGCACCATCGGGCTGATCCGCGGCCTGACCGACCTGGTCGCCGGCTGCTTCGAGATCCACACTGGTGGTGTCGAGGTCCGTATCACTCACTGTCTGTCCGATCCTTTCGCCATAACGGGCGTTGCGTCGTCGTGCGCTGGTCGTTGGTTGGCGGTCAGCGCCGTTTCTTGGCCTGGGTGGGCCGTTTGGCCGGTGGCCGCTTGCCGTTGCCGCCGCGATTGGGCCGCTGCCCGGGTCGCGGCGTGGTCGACCCAGCAGCGGACGCGGCGCTCGCGTTGCGCGCACCGTCTGCCGACTTTGCCTTGTCCAGGCTCGTCTTAGCGGTGCCGTCGTCGGTGTCGGCAGCGGCCCCAGGACGGTCGGTGCTCCGGCTCACGCCTGCCGGCCGGCCGTTGCGCACCGGGCGCTGGCCAGGCCTGGGGGCAAGCGTCTTGCCGAGCTGGCCCACCGGGGCGACCGGCTCGTCGGTGGGTGGGTGGTAGCGAATGATGTACGCCTGCTGGCCGAGGGTCCACAGGTTGCTGGTGAACCAGTACAACAGCACGCCGAGCGGGAAGTTGAACAGCAGCCCGGAGGCCAGCGTGCCCACCGGGATCAGGTAGAGCATCAGCTTCTGCACCGTCGCCGCGGTGCCCTCGGGCGCGGACGTGGCGTTGCGCCGGACGAGCAGCTGCGTGCCGAACGTCGCCGAGGAGCTGATGATCAGCAGGATCACCAGCGTGATCCTGGTCGGTGTCGCGTCGCCGCCCAGGGTCCGGATCAGGTCACTCGAGTCGTGGAACGAGGCGGCCAGTGGGGCATTGAAGATCTTCGCGCGGGCGGCGTCGAGCGTCTCGGTCCTGCTGAACGTATAGATGTGCAGGTTCTGCGGCACACGCTTCTGGTACGACTCCGACGCCGCGGCGGCCAGGTGGCGCAGCACGTGGTACAGCCCGATGAACACCGGGATCTGCAGCAGCATCGGCAGGCAACCGGACAGCGGGTTGAAGCCCTCTTCCTGCTGCAGCGCCATCATCTCGCGGTTCAGCGCGGCGCGGTCGTCCTTGTACTTCTCGCGCAGCTTCTGGATCTTCGGCTGCATCTTCTGCATGTTGCGCGTGTAGTGCACCTGCTTGATGAACAGCCGGAACAGCAGCACGCGCGCAGTGATGACCAGGAAGACGATCGACAGGGCCCAGCCGAAGCCGCTGGACTGGCTGAAGCCGAGCGCGGTGAACAGCTGGTGCCAGCGCAGCAACACCCAGGACACCGCGGTGTACAGAAAGTCAAGCACTCAACTACTCCTAGGCCGCGCGGGACGGGGCCGGCAACGGGGGCATCGGGTTCTGCGCGTCAACGTGCGCGGGGACCGGGTCGTGCCCGCCGCGGTGCCACGGATGGCAGCGCAGCACCCGACGTAGTGCCAGCCAGCTCCCGCGCGCGGCGCCGTGGACCGTGATCGCCTCGACGGCGTACGCGCTGCAGCTGGGCGTGAAGCGGCAGACCGGCGGGCGGATCGGGCTGATCGCCGTGCGGTAGCCGGTCAACAGCCACAACAGCACCGAAGCGACCGGTCCACGGCCGGAACCGGACGGTGCAGGGCCGAGCGCGGCATTCATCGACGACCGGCAAGCGTTGTGAGGGCGCGTTCGAGGTCCCGGCCGAGTTCGACGGACGTTGCCCGCGCCGCGCTCGGCAACGCCCGCACCACGGTGTTGCTCTGCTCGGGCAGCCGGTCCAGGCGCATCGCGAATTGCGCGCGCAGTCGGCGACTAACCCGATGCCGCACCACGCTGGGCCCGACGCTGCGGCCGACGATCAACCCGACCCGCGGTGCGGCGTCGTCGCCCGCGTCGGTCACCCGCACCGTCTGGTGCACGACCACCCGGCCGTTGCGCACGCGCGCGCCACTACGCACGGCCGAGGAAAAGTCGGACGAGCGGCGCAGACGATTCGCTGACGGCAGCATGGGGCCCAGCGGTTGAGCGCGATCGGCTGTCAGGCCGACAGCTTGCCGCGGCCCTTGCGGCGGCGCGCGGCGATGATTCCGCGGCCGGCGCGCGTGCGCATCCGCAGCCGGAAGCCGTGGGTCTTCGCGCGGCGGCGGTTGTTCGGCTGGAAGGTGCGCTTGCTCACGGTCGAACTCTCTTCGCTGGTAGTCGATCGGCGCACGTGGCCACGCTGGTGTGGCCTGTAACGAGCGACGACGGTTCGTGCCGACGCAGCGGCACAAACGCAGTAACGGTACGGATCGCAGGTCACGAAGGTCAAACCGGCCTGCGCCGAATCGCCCTCGCGACCACGACCAATTGTGCCGCTCGGGCAGGACACGCCGCGCCGGAAATACGACACGCCGTTGCCTATTGTTCACCGGCGCAAGCGCTGCTAATTTTCCCCACCGTCACTCCTCACCGAGCGACACCGCAAGCGCTCCCGCAGGTTCCGCAGGCGCGGCCCTCGGCACGGAGCCGGTGTCGCGTCGGCGCCTTTCGTGCACAGTCTGTGGAGAAGTCTGTGGATTTCGACGACCCCACGGCTCGTGAGAGGCTGCACCCCGCACCAACTGCACTGCCCGTGGCCGCGCGGCCGCCGGCGACACCACCACCGTGGCCGTCACCGCAGCGAGGCAACGACCGCACGAACAGCGACATGGAGTGAACCTCCCCGTGGATGACAGCGTCGAACTTGCGACCGTCTGGGCCAAAGCACGGCACCGTTTCGACGACCCGTCCATCCGTCCGCAGCACAAGGCGTGGATCGGCCTGACGAAACCGGTCGGCCTCTTCGAGGACACCGCCCTGCTCGCCGCGCCCAACGACTACGCGCGCGACTACCTGGAAAACCGGGTGCGGTCGTTGATCGCGGCCGTGCTGTCGGAGGAACTCGGCCGCGACATCCACGTCGCGGTCACCGTGCAGACGCCGGACCCGAACGCGGACGAACCCGACGGCGACCGCACCGGCAGCGGCTATGACGAACTCACCGGGGAGAACTTCGGGCTCGACGCCGCTGGACTCGAGGACGGCGAACCGCCCGACGACGACGGTCCGGACGCCGCGGAGTTCGCCGACGACGCCCGCACCGAGTACGCCGGCGGCATCGGCCGGCTCAACGGGTCCTACCGGCCGCGGCACCACTCGGACAGCGAGCACGACAAAGAAGCGCGGCTGAACCCGAAGTACACCTTCGACACGTTCGTCATCGGCTCGAGCAACCGGTTCACGCACGCCGCCGCTGTGGCCGTCGCCGAGGCGCCGGCACGTGCGTACAACCCGCTGTTCATTTACGGCGACTCAGGGCTGGGCAAGACGCACCTGCTGCACGCCATCGGGCACTACGCCCGTCGCCTGCAACCCGGACTGTCGACGCGCTACGTGTCCAGCGAAGAATTCACCAACGAGTTCATCAACTCGGTGCGCGACGACAAGATGCAGGCGTTCCAAAGTCGTTACCGCAACGTCGACGTGCTGCTCATCGACGACATCCAGTTCCTCGAACGCGCCGAACGCACGCAAGAGGAGTTCTTCCACACGTTCAACACGCTGCACAACGCGAACAAGCAGATCGTCATCAGCTCGGACAAGTCGCCACGCCAGTTGAACTCCCTGGAGGACCGGCTGCGCACCCGCTTCGAGTGGGGGTTGATCAGCGACGTCCAGGCTCCCGACCTCGAGACCCGCATCGCGATCCTGCGCAAGAAGGCGGCGCAGGAAGGCATGGACCCACCACCGGACGTCCTCGAGTTCATCGCCACGCGCATCCAGAGCAACATCCGCGAGCTCGAAGGTGCACTGATCCGGGTGACGGCCTTCGCCGGACTCAACCAGCAGGCGGTCGAGCTCGGACTGGCCGAGCGGGTACTCAAGGATCTCGTCGGCGAGAGCGACGCGCCGGAGATCAGCGCAACGCAGATCATGGTCGTCACCGCCGAGTACTTCGACGTCAGCATCGACGACCTGACCGGCAGCTCGCGCAGCCGCGTCCTGGTGGGCGCGCGGCAGATCGCCATGTACCTGTGCCGGGAGCTGACCGACCTCTCGTTGCCGAAGGTCGGGGAGAAGTTCGGCAATCGCGATCACACCACGGTCATGCACGCCGAGCGCAAGATCAAGGCGCAGATGGCCGAGCGGATGACGACCTACAACCAGATCGCCGAGCTGACCAGCCGCATCAAGTTGCGTGCCCGCTCGTGATCGCTTCGGCCGCTGCACCGGGCGCCTTCGTGCACCGTCCACACGATGTGGGCATCTCTGTGGACAACGCCGCGCTTAATGTGGACGACACCGTCGCATCATCTGATGTGCACCGGTCATCCGCAGACGGGCCATGGTTTTGCAGCCTGTCGTCCACAGCCGCCACGAGCCTGCAGGCTAGCGTCTACCGGGGTCGAGCGCGCTCGTCCACAGCATCCACAGATGCGAAGACGACAGACGAGACTGCTTAATCATGAGAGGCAACGACCCGAACGTTCACCCGGTGGACAGTGGGGACACGAGCACGGCCGACAGGTCGATGACGGGCAGGAGTGCACAGTGAAGTTCCGGGTGGAGCGCGACGCGCTCGCCGACGCCGTCACGTGGGCCGCACGAAGTCTGGCCAGCCGACCCACGCTGCCGGTCCTCGCCGGCCTGCTGCTCAAGGTGTCGGGCGACTCCCTGACGCTGTCCGGTTTCGACCTCGAGGCATCGACGGAGGTCGACCTGCCGGTCAGCGCCGGTGACGACGGCACCGCACTGGTCTCCGGTCGTCTGCTGGCCGACATCACCCGGGCGCTGCCCCCGCATCCGGTGGACGTCGCCCTCGACGGCGCACGCCTGTCGATCAGCTGCGGTGCGGCGCGGTTCACGCTGCCGACCATGCCGGTCGACGACTACCCGTCCCTGCCGTCGATGCCCACCACTGCCGGAACCGTGGTCGGCGCGGAGTTCGCGGCCGCGGTGGGGCAGGTGGCGATCGCTGCGGGGCGCGACGACACCCTGCCGATGCTCACCGGTGTGCGGCTCGAGATCGCCGGCGACAAGCTCACGCTCGCCGCCACCGACCGTTACCGGCTCGCCGTCCGTGAGCTGACGTGGAGCCCCGGCGACCCGAACGCCGCCGACGTGCAGGTGCTGGTGCCCGCTCGCACCCTCGCCGACGCCGCGAAGAGCCTGGCGCACACCGAGTCGCTGACGATCGCCCTCGCCGGCGGTGATGCCGGCAGCGGGATCATCGGGTTCACCGGCACGACCAACGCCAAGGTCGCCAGCGCGAGCCGCGCCACGACCCGGCTGCTCGACGCCACGTTCCCGCCCTACCGATCTCTGCTGCCCTCCGAGTGGGCGTCGAGTGCGGAGATCAGTGTCGCGGCGCTGACCGAGGCTGTGCGCCGCGTCGCGCTCGTCACCGACCGCAACGCACCGGTGCGGATGGAGTTCGGCGACGCATCGGTCTCCCTGACCGCCGGCGGCGACGACTCCGGCGACGGCGGACGTGCCGAGGAGCGGCTCGAGGTCGCCTACGACGGTGACCCGATCACCACGGCGTTCAACCCGCAGTTCCTGCTCGACGGGCTCGGCGCGCTGAACACCGGGACGGCCCGAATGCTGTTCACGTCGTCCACCAAACCGGTCGTGCTGCGGCCGGAGGCTGCCGACGGCGCGGACTACACCTACCTGATCATGCCGGTGCGGCTGCCCGGATGATCCGGGCGCGGACGCCAGTCGCACCCGGGCAGCCGGACTCGGTCTAGTGCACGTCCGGCACCTGCAGGTCGCCGACTTCCGTAGCTGGGCCGGTGTCGACGTGGCTCTGGACACCGGGCCGTCCGTGCTGACCGGCGCGAACGGGCAGGGCAAGACGAACCTCGTCGAGGCCGTCGGCTTCCTCGCCACCCTCGCCAGCCACCGGGTCGGCACCGACGCGCCGCTGGTGCGCATGGGTGCGGAGCGGGCGGTGGTGCAAGCGGCGGTGGTGGCCGACGGCCGGGAGTTGCGCGTCGAGGTGCAGATCGTGCCCGGCCGGGCGAACAAGGCGTCGCTGAACGGCTCGCCCGTCTCCCGGCCGCGCGAGATCCTCGGGATCGTGCGGACGGTGCTGTTCGCACCGGAGGACCTCGCGATCGTGCGCGGCGATCCCGGGGAGCGACGCCGGTTCCTCGACGACCTCGTCGTGACCCGCAGCCCGCGGATGGCCGGTGTACGCGCGGACTACGAACGCGTGCTCAAGCAGCGCGCGGCACTGCTGAAGACGGCCGGTGCGGCCCGGCGCACGGGCGGCGCCGACCTGCGGACCCTCGACGTCTGGGACGGCCACCTGGCCGCGCACGGCGCGCAGCTGCTGCGGGCCCGACTCGATGCCGTCGCCGATCTGCAGCCGGTGGCGTCGGCGGCCTACGCGCAGGTCGCCGTCGACGCCGACCCGCTGACGCTGCGCTACCGAAGCGCCGTCCTCAACCCCGGGGACGGCACGCCGGACGTCGGTGCGGTCGCTGAGGGCGCCGACGTCCCCACGCTCGAGCAGACCCTGCTGACGCACCTCGAGCGGATGCGGTCCAGCGAGCTGGACCGCGGTGTCAATCTCGTCGGCCCGCATCGCGACGACCTCGACCTGGCGCTCGGCGTGCTGCCGGTGCGCGGCTATGCCAGCCACGGCGAGGGCTGGTCGGTCGCGCTGGCGCTGCGGCTGGGCAGTTACGAGCTGTTGCGCGCCGACGCCTTGCCCGGCGGCGATCCGATCCTCATCCTGGATGACGTGTTCGCCGAGCTCGACAGCCGTCGCCGCGAACAGCTCGCCCATACGGCGGCGAAGGCCGAGCAGGCGATCATCACCGCGGCGGTGCCCGAAGACGTTCCGCGCGAGCTGTCCGGCGCGCACTACGTCGTCACGGCCGCGACACCGGACGAGCCGGGGTCGGTACGCCGTGCGTGATGCCGACGCGGACGACGCAGACGACCTGAACGAGACGCCGCTCACAGGGTTTTCCACAGATCGTCGTGGACAAAGCGGTCAGTCTGTGGACGACCAGACGGCGGACGAGGGCGACGAGGACGTCGTCACCGACCCGGTGGCGGCAGCGCTGGCCGACGCGCGCAGCATCGTCGCCCGGTCCCCGCAGCGGTACGTGCGCCGCGATCGCGATGCTGCGCGGCGCACCCGCGGCGAGAACCTGCGCGGTCGCCGCGGCGCACCGCCCGGAGCCGGTCGCGGCGGGTACTCCGGCGCCGGGCCCGACGCGCGCGCCCCGCAACGCGTCGGCAGCGTCCTGTCCGGCTATCTCGACGAACGCGGCTGGGACCGGCCGATCGCCCAGGCCCGGGTATTCGCAGAATGGCCGGCACTGGTCGGGGCGGACGTCGCGGCGCATTGCACGCCGCAGTCGTTGGCCGAGGGCGAGCTGCGCATCGCCGCGGAATCCACGGCGTGGGCCACCCAGCTGCGGCTGCTGTCGGCGACCCTGCTCGCGCGGCTCGTCGCCGAGCTCGGCACCGACGTGGTCACCAAACTGCGGATCAGCGGGCCGAGCGCGCCGAGCTGGAAGCACGGCAACCGGTCGGTCCGCGGGGCGCGCGGGCCGCGCGACACCTACGGCTGACCTCACCTCACGACGCCTTCCCACCCAGGATGGTCGCGAAATCGGCCCGATCAGCGACCACCGCGGGTGGGAAGGCGTGCCGGAGCGGTGAAACGGCTGATCGCGCCGAGAACGCGCGGACCCTGGGTTTGTGTGGGATCCCGCAAGAAAGCCCTCGCAATGCGTCAGCGGCCGAATGAGGCCGCGTCCTGACGGAGATTGTCGGACGGATCGGCTAGACTGGACGCTGGCTTCGCCAACCGGCGGGCGGGACGCATGACTGCGTCCGAGGCCCGTTCACGGTACCGGTGAACCCCCGGATGATCCGTGTCGCCGCGCCCCGGCGAGAGAGGTATGTGCCTGTGACCAGCACCCCCGCCAAGTCCGCGAACACCCCCACCAGGTCGGCATCGAACGGCGCCGGGAAGGGCGCGGCCAAGAACGCCTACAGCGGTAGCTCGATCACGGTGCTCGAAGGGCTCGAGGCGGTTCGTAAGCGCCCGGGCATGTACATCGGTTCGACGTCCGAGCGGGGTCTGCACCACCTCGTGTGGGAGGTCGTGGACAACTCCGTCGACGAAGCGCTGGCCGGTTATGCCGACCGCATCGAGGTCACTCTGCTCGCCGACGGCGGCGTCCGGGTCGTCGACAACGGCCGCGGCATGCCGGTCGACATGCACCCGCAGCAGAAGCGGCCCACCGTCGAGGTCATCCTGACCGTGCTGCACGCCGGCGGGAAGTTCGACGGCAAGGCCTACGCGGTGTCCGGCGGTCTGCACGGCGTCGGCGTGTCCGTGGTCAACGCGTTGAGCCACCGGCTCGAAGTCGCGATCGACCGCGACGGGTTCAGTTGGACGCAGCCCTACGTCGATCAGAAGCCGGCCGAGCCGTTGAAGAAGGGCGCAGCCACGAAGCGCACCGGCACCGGCGTCACCTTCTGGGCCGACCCGAACATCTTCGAGACCACCAAGTACGACTTCGAGACCATCCGGCGCCGGATCCAGGAGTACGCATTCCTGAACAAGGGGCTGACGATCGTGCTGCGCGACGAGCGCACCTCCGAGATCGTCGACGAGGACGACGCCACGGCCGACTCCGCGCCGGCGAAGGTCCGCGAGTTGACCTACAGCTACGCCGACGGCATTGCCGATTTCGTGCGCCACATCAACCGCACGAGCGACAAGGAGCCGATCCACAAGAACGTCATCTCCTTCGCCGACGACGACAAGGAGAAGGCGCTCTCCGTCGAGATCGCTATGCAGTGGAACAAGTCGTTCGCCGAGAGCGTGCACACGTTCGCGAACACGATCGCCACCATCGAGGGCGGCACCCACGAAGAGGGTTTCCGTGCCGCGTTGACCACCGTCGTCAACCGGTGGGCCGTCACGAACAAGATGGTCAAGGACACCAAGGAGGACCGGCTCACCGGCGACGACATCCGTGAGGGTCTCGCCGCGATCATCTCGATCAAGCTCGGCGAGCCGCAGTTCGAAGGACAGACCAAGACCAAGCTCGGCAACTCGTCGGCGAAGACTTTCGTGCAGTCGGTCTGCAACGACTACCTGGGCCGCTGGTTCGACGCCAATCCCGCCGAGGCGAAGCGGATCGTCACGAAGATGACGCAGGCCGCGCGGGCCCGCAAGGCCGCGCAACAGGCCCGCAAGCTCGCCCGCAAGGACGCCATGAACACGATGGGCATGCCGGGCAAGCTCGCCGACTGCCGCTCCACCAACCCCGGCGAGAGCGAGCTCTACATCGTCGAGGGTGACTCGGCCGGTGGTTCGGCCAAGCAGGCGCGCAACAGTCAGTTCCAGGCCATTCTGCCGATCCGCGGAAAGATCATCAACGTCGAGAAGTCGCGCATCGACCGCGTGCTGCAGAACAACGAGGTGCAGTCGCTGATCACCGCGCTGGGCACCGGCATCCACGACGAATTCGATCTCGCCAAGCTGCGCTATCACAAGATCGTGCTGATGGCTGACGCCGACGTCGACGGTCAGCACATCACCACGCTGCTGCTGACGCTGCTGTTCCGCTTCATGCGCCCGCTGATCGAGGCCGGCCACGTCTACCTCGCCGCCCCGCCGCTGTACAAGATTAAGTGGAGCAAGGGCGAGCCGGACTACGTCTACTCCGAGAAGGAGCGCGACGCGTTGGTGAAGGAGGGTCTGGAAGCCAACCGCAAGCTGGCCAAAGAAGACCCGATCCAGCGGTACAAGGGTCTCGGCGAGATGAACGCACGGGAGCTGTGGGACACCACCATGGACCCGGCCCACCGCATCCTGCGCCTGGTGACGCTCGACGACGCCGCCACGGCCGACGAACTGTTCAGCGTGTTGATGGGTGAGGACGTCGAAGCCCGCCGGTCGTTCATCATCCGCAACGCCAAGGATGTGCGGTTTCTTGACATCTGAGTTCGAGGGCTTGGTGGCTTGCTTCGGGCGGTCAGGCTTGATCCCTTCACCGTGATCATTCGCTGGAACCCCGAGGCAACGACGAGCCTGAAGCGTTGCTGGAACGAGACGACAAGAGTTAAGGGCCGGAGAGGCGGACATGACTGACACCACGGACCTGGGTGGAGACCGGATCGAGCCGGTCGATCTCCAGTCGGAGATGCAGCGCAGCTACATCGACTACGCGATGTCGGTCATCGTCGGACGCGCACTGCCCGACGTGCGCGACGGCCTCAAACCGGTACACCGCAAGATCCTCTACGGCATGTACGACTCCGGCTTCCGCCCGGACCGCAACTACGTCAAGTGCGGCCGTGTCGTCGGCGACGTCATGGGCAACTACCACCCGCACGGTGACGGTGCGCTCTACGACACGTTGGTCCGGATGGCCCAGACGTGGTCCATGCGGCACCCGCTCATCGACCCGCAGGGCAACTTCGGCTCACCGGGCAACGACCCGGCTGCGGCCTACCGGTACACCGAGTGCCGGCTGCTGCCGCTGGCGATGGCGATGCTCGCCGACATCGACGAAGAGACCGTCGACTTCGTCCCGAACTACGCCGGCAACACCACCGAGCCGGTCATCCTGCCGGCCCGCTTCCCGAACCTGCTCGTCAACGGCTCCGAGGGCATCGCCGTCGGCATGGCCACCCGCATTCCGCCGCACAACCTGCGCGAGGTGGGCGCCGGTGTCGCCTGGGCACTCGACCACCCGGACGCCACCAGCGAGGAGCTGCTCGAGAAGTTGATCGAGCTCGTGCCCGGGCCCGACTTCCCGACCCGCGCCTTGATCGTCGGCCGGGACGGCATCGAGGACGCATACCGCACCGGCCGCGGCTCGATCCGCATGCGGGCCGTCGTCGACGTCGAGGAGGACGAGAAGCGCGGCGGCGGCACGCAGCTCGTGGTCACCGAGCTGCCCTACCAGGTCAACCCGGACAACCTCGTGCAGTCGATCGCCGAGCTCGTCCGGCTCGGCAAGCTGTCCGGCATCCGGGCCATCGAGGATCACTCGGACCGCGACACCGGCTTGCGGCTGGTCATCAAGCTCTCTCGTGACGGTGTGGCCAAGGTCGTGCTGAACAACCTGTTCAAGCACACCCAGCTGCAGACGACGTTCGGCGCGAACATGCTGGCGATCGTCGACGGCGTGCCGCGCACGCTGCGCATCGACCAGTTCGTGCAGCACTACGTCGACCACCAGGTCGAGGTCATCGTCCGGCGCACCCGCTACCGGCTGCGCAAGGCCGAGGAGCGCGCGCACATCCTGCGCGCGCTGCTCAAGGCGTTGGACCAGCTCGACGCCGTCATCGCGCTCATCCGCAACGCGCCGTCGGCCGATGACGCCCGTGGCGGCCTGATGGAACTGCTCGAGATCGACGAGCTCCAGGCGACCGCGATCCTCGACCTGCAGCTGCGCCGCCTCGCCGCGCTCGAGCGCAACCGCATCATCGAAGAAGCTGCGGAGATCGAGGCCCGGATCGCCGATCTGAACGACATCTTGGCCAAGCCCGGCCGGCAACGGCAGATCATCCGCGACGAGATGACCGAGATCGTCGACAAGTACGGCGACGAGCGCCGGACCCGGATCATCCCGCACGACGGCGACATGTCGATGGAAGACCTCATCGCGCAGGAAGACGTCGTCGTCACCATCACCCGCACCGGCTACGCCAAGCGCACCAAGACCGACCTCTACCGTGCGCAGAAGCGGGGCGGCAAGGGCGTGCAGGGTGCCGGGCTGCGCACCGACGACATCGTGGCGCACTTCTTCGTCACCTCGACGCACGACTGGATCCTGTTCTTCACGAACAAGGGCCGGGTGTACCGCGCGAAGGCCTACGAGCTGCCCGAGGCGAACCGCAACGCCCGCGGCCAGCACGTCGCGAACCTGCTGGCCTTCCAGCCGGACGAGACGATCGCCGACGTCATCACCTTGAAGAACTACGACGCCGCGCCGTACCTCGTGCTGGCCACCAAGCACGGGCTCGTCAAGAAGACCAAGCTGACCGAATTCGACTCCAACCGCACCGGCGGCCTGATCGCGATCAATCTGCGCGACGACGACGAGCTCATCGACGCGGCGTTGATCTCCGCAGACGACGACCTGCTGCTGGTCAGCCGCAGGGCGATGTCGATCCGGTTCACCGCCGACGACGACGCCCTGCGCCCGATGGGCCGCGCCACCTCAGGCGTGTTCGGCATGCGGTTCAACGACGGCGACGAGCTGCTGTCGATGGTCGTGGTGCGCGACGAGGAGACCGAAATCTTGGTCGCAACTGAGGGTGGGTACGCAAAGCGGACACGGGTCGGCGAGTATCCGGTCCAAGGTCGGGGAGGCAAGGGCGTGCTGACCGCGCGTATCGTGTCAACCCGAGGTGGCCTCGTCGGCGCGGTCGCGGTGGCTCCGAAGGATGAGATCTACGCGATCACATCCGACGGCGTCGTCATCCGCACCACCGCAGCACAGGTGCGGCGAGCGCAGCGGCAGACGATGGGCGTTCGGCTGATGAACCTGCCGGACGGCGTCAATGTCGTTGCGGTCACCCGCAACGCCGACGAGCCGGACGAGCAGGAGTGAACGGAGCGACATGACGCAACCGCCCCGCAACGGGCAGAGCGCGCCAGCCGACACCGAGTCTTCTGCTCGGCGTCAGTCGGGTGCGTCCGGCTCCGGGACGCCGGCCGGCTGGGGAACGACGTCGACCATGGACGGCACCCCCTACGGCCGGCCCGGGGAGTCACCGCAGGGTCTCGGTGCGTCGAGTGCCGCGCCACGCCACGACGACGCGCCCACCGCCAACGTCCCCCTCGTGCAGGGCAGTCGCGCACCGGGCGCACCGGCACGCACCGCAGGCCGCCCGGCCACCGCACCGGCCGGCCCCGCGACCAAGACCGCGTCCGGGGGCGCCGGCCACGCTGCTGCGCGCAGCAGCCGGGCGCGTGGGCCCCGCCGCGCGCGGTTGCAATTGCGCCACATCGATCCGTGGACGGTGCTCAAGTTCTCCTGCGTCCTGTCCATCGCGCTGTTCTTCGTCTGGCTGATCGTCATCGGTGTGCTCTTCGGTGTGCTCGACGGCGCCGGGATCATCAGCAAGATCAACAACACCGTGACGACCATCAACGGGTCGGGGTCCAACCCGCCCGTCACCGCCGGCGTCGTCTTCGGCAGCGCGGCGATCATCGGCGTCGTCAACATCGTGCTGTTCATCGCGCTGTCGACGATCGGCTCGGTGGTCTACAACCTGTGCGCAGATCTGGTAGGCGGCATCGAGGTCACGCTTTCCGAGCGGTGAGCGCGACCGATACCGGTTTGGTCGCCGCAAGACGCGCCGGATACGCTGACTCGTCGCGTTCGCGGGCCTGTAGCTCAGTCGGTTAGAGCGCATCCCTGATAAGGATGAGGTCGGAGGTTCAAGTCCTCCCAGGCCCACCATGGCGCCATGCAGGCGCACAGTGAGCCGGTGCATCCGCACCGGACGCACACCTCGGAGGTAGCCATGCCCAGGCCGATCGTCGTCGCCGCTGCAGCGGCCGTGGCCGGGCTGGTCGCCGCCGTCGGCGCCCGACGCCGCCAGGCCCAGGCCGACGCCGAACTGCTCTGGCGCGAGGCCACGGCCGACGCCTCGCGCTGACCAGCTCCCTGCGCGCGTCGCGCAACGGGGGCTGTAACGTGCTGGGATCTCGAGTACGACGGGGCCTTAGCTCAGTTGGTAGAGCGCTGCCTTTGCAAGGCAGATGTCAGGAGTTCGAATCTCCTAGGCTCCACACCCTGAAACTTTCTGCTGCCCTAACGCGTCGCGGACGGCAACTACGTGACATGCAGGAAGCGGTCACCCCCCGTCGCGCACACGGGCAGCAACCGTGCTTAGGTGAGAATTCGGTATTACATATGAGATGCCGGACTATTTGCACCTCGCACGAGGTCTACCGGAGGGTTTGTCGATGTACAGACGCACCATCACCGCGGTAGGGGTTACCGCGACCACGGTGCTCGCCACCGCGCTCACCGGGATGGGGTCCGCCGTGGCCGCACCATCCTCGGCGAGCGCGAAAGCGGTGCCGAACTCGAAGCCGAGCTGGGTTGCGCACACGCACCGGCTCGGCCATGCGGGCCAGCACGCCGGCGTACACGCCCGGGTGTATCTGGCTCCGCGCGGGGGCACCGTGGCGTTGCAGCAGGCCGCCTCGGCGATCAGCACGCCCGGCAGCGCGAGCTACCACAAGTTCCTGACCGCAGCGCAGTACCACCAGCGCTTCGACGCAACCGCCACGAGTGTGCACGCCGTCACCTCGTTCCTGCGCAAGTCCGGCCTCAAGGTCACCGGCACCGCGGCGCACAACCGATACGTCACCGTCTCCGGCACCGTCACGCAGGCCGAGCACGCGTTCGGTGCGAAGATCGGCCGCTATCACCACGCGGGGCGCACCGTCCAAGCCCCGGAAAGCGCGCTCAAGGTGCCCGCCGGCGTCTCGTCCAGCGTGCTCGCGGTCTCCGGGCTGGATACGACGCCCGCCAAGGTCACCCCGACGAGCAAGCAGGACGCGCCGCCGCCCGCCGGCTTCCGCAATGCGCGCCCGTGCTCGACCGCGTACGGCGATCTCGCGGCGACCTACCAACAGGATTACAAGACCAAGCTGCCGAAGTTCCAGGGCAAGACGCTGCCCTACGCGGTGTGTGGCTACACCGGACCGCAGTTCCGAGCGGCCTACGAGGGCGGCACGGCCCTGGACGGGACCGGCGCGACCGTCGGCATCATCGACGCGTACGCGGCGCCGACCATCGTCAAGGACACGACGACCTACGCGAACAACCACGCCGACGCGCCGTACGCCAAGGGCCAGTACACGCAGACGGTGCCGAAGTCGTTCACCCACGCCGCGCCGGACGACTGCGACGCATCGGGCTGGTACGGCGAGCAGACGCTCGACGTCGAGGCCGTGCACGCGATGGCGCAGGGTGCGAAGATCCACTACTACGGCAGCAAGTCGTGCTACGACCTCGGTGACACGCTGCAGCAGGTCGTGGACGACAACAAGGTCGACATCGTCACCGACTCGTTCGGCGACGCCGGCGAGGTCGGCATCAGCAGCGCCGACATCGCTGCGGAGAACAACACCTTCATGCAGGCGGCCACCCAGGGGATCAGCTTCCTGTTCTCCTCGGGCGACGAGGGCGACGAGGCAGCCGACATCGGCTACAAGTCGGCCGACTTCGAGGCCAGCGACCCGTACGTGACCGCTGTCGGCGGCACGGCAACGGCGATCGCCGCGAAAGAGGCTCCCGACGGCAGCGTGCAGTACTACCGCAAGTTCGACACCGGCTGGGGCACGGACAAGTACTCGCTGTCCAGTGACGGCAAGAGCTGGACCGCGAACGGATACCTGTACGGCGCGGGCGGCGGCACGTCGACGCTGTTCAACCAGCCGAGCTACCAGGCCGGCATCACGCCGGACGGCGGCCGCCAGGTCCCGGACGTCGCAATGGACGCCGACCCGACCACCGGCATGCTGGTCGGTGAAACGCAGACGTTCAGCACCGGGGTGCAGTACGACGAGTACCGCATCGGCGGCACCAGCCTGGCGTCTCCGCTGTTCGCCGGCATGACCGCGCTCGCGGTGCAGCACGCCGGCAAGCGCGCCGGGTTCCTGAACCCGACGATCTACAAGAAGCGGGCAACAGCGTTCACCGACGTCAAGGGCACGCCGCCGGATGCCGGCAACGTGCGCGTCGACTACGCCAACACCGAGAACGGCAAGGACGGGTATGTGTACTCGATCCGCACGTTCAACCAGGACAGCAGCCTGCAGGTCAAGCAGGGCTGGGACAACGTCACCGGTGTCGGTGTGCCGAACACGAAGTGGTTCAGCACACTCGGCTGACGCAACTGGCGAACGATCACTCGGCCCCCGCGCTGCAAGCGCGGGGGCCGAGTGCTCTTGTCGACTAAATTCGACGCCATGAACGTGCTCGCCGTGTGGCTTGGCAAGGTGACCTTGCTGGGGCTGCGGCTCATCGGCCGCCGCGGCAACGCGTTGCCGGGTCTCGTCGTGGAGAAAGTCTTTCCCCGCTACCTCGCCCGCGCACTCGCGACACTGCCCGACGGCGTCGTCGTCGTCACCGGTACGAACGGCAAGACCACGACGACGAAGATGGTCGCGACCATGCTCGGCGGCACCCGGCGCGTGCTGACCAACGACACCGGCTCGAACTTCGTCCGCGGCGCGATCACCGCGACCGTGGAGCACGCGTCGTGGTCGGGCCGGTTGCCTTTCGACGTCGCGGTGTTCGAACTCGACGAGGCGTGGGCGGTGCGCTTCGTCGAGCGCGTCGCGCCCACGCACGCCTTGCTGCTGAACGTGATGCGCGACCAGCTCGACCGCTTTGGTGAGATCGACACGACGGCCCGGCTGCTCGGCAAGGTGGCCGCCGCCACCACCCGCGAGGTCGTGCTGAATCGCGACGACCCGCGGGTGGCCGCGCTCGCGGACAGCACCTCGGCGCAGGTCGCGTACTACGGCGTGGCGCCGGAGCTGCGCGAGCTGTTCCCCAACGACGAAGAGCTCTACGGCGGCCCGGTGCACGTGTCCGAGCTGCCCGCGGCCGCGCAGCTGCAGGTACTTCCCGGCCCGGGACGCCCGGCGCTGACGATGCGACTCGGCACCGACGGCGACCGCGACATCGTGCTGCGCGCCGAAGGACCGCACAACGCGCAGAATGCGTGCGGCGCCGCGGCACTCGGCTTGGCGTTCGGGCTGTCCAGCGACGAGATCGCGGCGCGCCTCGCCGAGGTCGCACCCGCGTTCGGGCGCGGCCAGAGCTTCGACGTCGACGGCCGGCGGGTGACCCTGCAGCTCGTGAAAAACCCTGCCGGGTTCCGGCAGACGCTGCGCACGCTGGAACTCGAGCAGCCTGCCGCTGTCGTCGTCGCGATCAACGACGACTATGCCGACGGCCGCGACGTGTCGTGGCTGTGGGACGTGCAGTTCGGCGCGCTTCGCGACCTGCCGGCACGGCGCTCGACGTCCGGCACCCGTGCAGCGGACATGGCCGTGCGGCTGCGTTACGACGACGTCGACGTGCAGCAGATCGAACCGGATCTCGAGAAGAGCGTGCGAGCCGCTGTGCGCGCCGTCGACGCCGACGCTCGCGTGGTCGTGTTCAGCACCTACACGGCGATGTGGGCGTTGCACGCAACCTTGCAACGCATCGGTCACGCTGCATGACGCGCGAACTCGTGCTCGTGCATCTGTATCCGCGCGAGATGAACATCTACGGCGACACCGGCAATGTGCTGGTGCTGCGCAAGCGGTTGCAGTGGCGAGGCCTGCCGGTGCGCGTCGAAGCGGTGAGCGTCGGGGACCGGTTGCCGGACGACGCCGACATCCTGCTCGGCGGCGGCGGTCAGGACGCCGCGCAGGGCGAGATCGGCGCAGACTTCGTGTCGCGTGGGGAGCAGCTGCGGGCACTCGCCGACGACGGCGTCGTCATGCTCGCCATCTGCGGCAGCTTCCAGATGCTCGGGCACGAGTTCGTCACCCACGACGGCGTGCGCATCGCCGGCGTGGGCGTGTTGGACGTCGTCACCCGCGGACAGGAGCAACGACTGATCGGCAACAACCATGTGGACACGCCCGACTGGGGGCGCCTCGTCGGGTACGAGAACCACAGCGGCCTGACCACGCTCGGTGCGGCCGCCGTGCCGCTCGGCCGCAGCCAGCACGGACGCGGCAACAACGGCACCGACGGCACCGAGGGCGCGGTGCGCGACAACGTCTTCGGCACCTATCTGCATGGCCCGGTGCTCGCCAAGAGCCCACGCTTCGCCGACGAGCTGCTGCGCCGCGCGTACGCCCGGCGCGGCGATGCCGTCGAGCTCGAACCGTTGGACGACACGCTGCCCGAGCAGGCCGCGCGCGTCGCCGTCGGGCGCCCGCGGTGAGCCCGCGTGGTGTGCTCGTGATCGTTGCCGCCGCGGTGTCCCTGGTCGGCTGCACCGCGAGCAGGTCCGCGCCGCGCGACCCGACGCCGTCCACGCGCACCGTCACCGGCACCCGCACGCTGACTCAGCCACCGTCCGGCGCGTCGTTCACGCCCGCACCGGCGGCGACGGTCGCCCCGCTGCCCGGTGGCGGCAAGGCGCCGAAGGGCGAGAAGTTCGCGCACTGCCCGTACATCCGGGCCGGCCTGAACGAGGACCGCAGCGGGAGCGGCGCAAATATCGCCGACATCGAGGGCGATCGGGTGGGCCGGACGACCGTGCTGACGGGTTACCGCCCGGTCGGCTGCCGCTTCTACTTCGCCTATTCCTACGGCAACACCCGGCACGAGGCGGTGGCCGACATCCTGCCGACGACGTTCCCGACCGCGGCCGCGGCGCACAACGCTCTGGTGCGCACCGCGCAGGCCGGCCGCCCGGGCAGCCAGCAGAGTGCCCCGCGCTTCGCGCCGGGGGCCGACGGCGTCTCATACCAGACGAAGTTCTTCGGGCCGGACGGGAATCGCGACTGGGCCTTCGCCTTCGCGAAGGGCACCGTGCTGGTCGTCGTCCACACGCAGCAGAACGACTCGGAGATCAACGCACGGAACATCGGGACGGCGATAGCCGGGAAATTCTGACCGACAGCCGCGCGTGGCAGGATGAATGGTCTTGTCTTCGACGTCCGGGAGTTCTTCTTGTCCGCTCCAGCCCCGACCCAGATCGCCACGCTGCACACCTCGGCCGGCGACATCCGCGTCCAGCTCTACGCCAACCACGCGCCCAAGACGGTCAAGAACTTCGTCGACCTCGCGACCGGTGCCCGTGAATGGACCCATCCGGGCACCCGCACCAAGACCAGCGACCCGCTCTACGACGGCACGGTCTTCCACCGCGTCATCGACGGGTTCATGGTCCAGGGCGGCGATCCGCTCGGCGAGGGTTACGGCGGCCCCGGTTACCAGTTCGACGACGAGTTCCACCCGGAGCTGTCCTTCGACCGCCCGTACCTGCTCGCGATGGCGAATTCCGGGCCGGGTACCAACGGATCGCAGTTCTTCATCACGGTCGGTCCGACGCCGCACCTGAACCGCAAGCACTCGATCTTCGGTGAGGTGGCCGACGCCGACAGCCGCGCCGTGGTCGACCGCATCGCCACCACCAAGACCGACCGGCGGGACAAGCCCGTCGAGCCGATCACGATCGAGTCGGTCACCGTCGAGCCTGCCGCGTAGCCCGCGGCAAGACCTGCGCAGGAGCGACGTCATGACGCAGCCGGCCGGGCCGAGTGCGCAGCTCGACGCGCGCTGCTACCGGCACCCGCAGCGCGAGGCGTTGGTGCGCTGCGTGCGCTGCGACCGGCCGATCTGCCCGGACTGCATGCGTCCCGCGTCGGTCGGTTTCCAGTGCCCGGACGACGTCCGGCAGGGCGCGCGGACGATTCGCGCGCAGCGCACGAGCGTCGGCGCCCGGCTGAGGTCGTCACCGCCGTACGTGACGATCACGCTCGTCGTGCTGAACGTCGTTGCGTACGTCTACACCGGGCTCAAGTCGCCGGGCGGCATCAACAACCCGGGGGCGTCGCGGGACCCGTCGGCGCTGTTCACGAAATGGCAGCTCGTCCCGGAGTTCGTGCACGACGGGCATGACTACTACGAGCTGCTCACCTCGGCGTTCCTGCACGTCAGCCTGCTGCACATAGCGTCCAACATGCTGGCGCTGGCGTTCGTCGGCCCGGCCATCGAGTCGGTGCTCGGGCGATGGCGATTCGCGGTCAGCTACCTGCTCGCCGCGCTCGGCGGCGGCGCCGCGGTCTACGCGTTCGGCAACGCGTTCGGTCCCACCGTCGGCGCATCAGGTGCCATCTTCGGGTTGTTCGGGGTGGCTCTCGTGCTCGCCCGCAAGATCGGGCTCGACCTGCAGTGGCTCGTCGGCATCATCGCGCTGAACTTCATCATCACGTTCTCCGTCGCCGACATCTCCAAACTCGGGCACATCGGCGGGTTTGTCACCGGGTTGCTGTGCGGCCTGGCGCTGGGCGGACTGCCCACGGTGCGCAAGCGGGTGCCGACCGGGGTGCAGATCGGCGGACTCGTGGGCGTCGCGGTGCTGATCGCCGTGGTCGTCGTGGTGCGCACGGCAACCTGGTGAGTTCTGCCGCTCAGCGACCCGGCGGCGGCCGGAACCGGGCCAGCACGTGCTCGACCTCGACCGGGTCGGCACCGAGGGCGCGGCGGCTGAGGACTGCCAGCACCGGGCCGGCATCGATCTCCAGTGTGGTGCTGCGGATGCCCAGCCGGATCCGCGAGTCGGTGCGCACGGCGTCGATCTGCGGCCAGCTCAGCTGCGCACGCGTGAACGGCGAACGGATGGCCACGCCGTCGCGGTCCACGACCAGCCGTGGCGTGAAGACGAGGTCGGCGGCGACGTAGGAGCCGAGCACGACGGCCGCGAGGGCGGCGAGCAGCCGGCCGGGTGCGTCGTTGCCGAGCAGGCAGGCCAGCAGTGCCGCCGCCACCCCGACGGCGGCGAGCGCGGTATATCGGCGGTCCGGGGTGAATCGGACCCGGGCTGGTTCGAAGGATTCGTCCACAGGCTTCTCCCCAGCTGGGGACGAACTACAGGCGTGTAATCACAGGCGTGGAAAACGGTGTGGACGAGCTCAGCGCCATCGGACGGCCATGATCAGGCCGAGCAGCATGACGCCGAAGCCGACGGCGAAGTTCCACGCGCCGAGGCTTGCCATCACGGGGATGTGCGGCGAGGTGCCGCTCGAGGTCAAGTAGTAGACGATCATGTATGCGAGGCCGAGCACGAGCACGACAACCATGACGATCGGGTACCAGGACGGGCTCGGCGACAGCGCACGGGCGCTCGGGGTGGCCGTCTGCGGGCGCAGCGGCGCGTCGGGCTTCTTGCGGACCTTGGACTTGGGCACTGTCTCTCCTGGCGTTGCGCGCCCGTCGGGTGGCGTACACGCGGCCGGTGATGGCGGTGGCCGCGGTGTCGGGCGCTCTGCTCGTCACCGGATAGCGTAGACGGCGCAACCTGGCAGGGCAGCTGAGAGGCGGCGCAATCGTGGCCGGGACTCCGACAGGGACGGCGTCAGCGCCGGCCGCACCGACGAGCCGCCGCCGCCGCACCGTCTGGCGGGTGCTCGTTCCGGTGGTGTGCCTGGTCGCCGGAGTCGGCTTCGCGACCAGCGCCGCGGACTCGCGCGGTACCGAGCTGCGCGCGCCGGGCACGTCCTCCCTCGTCGACACCGTGCGGCACGCCGAGGCACGGGTGCACGACGCGGACGCCCAGGTGCGTGCGCTGCAGCGTCGGGTGACCGCCGCGCAGCGCCGTGCCGGAGCGGACAACACCGGGGTCGCGGGCGCACAGGCGGCCAACGGCCCACTGCGCGCGCAGGCCGGGCTGAGCGCGCTGCACGGCCCCGGACTCGAGGTCGTCCTCGACGACTCGCCGGACAAGAACGCCACCGACCCCAGCGAGCTGAACCAACTGGTGGTGCACCAGTCCGACCTGCAGGCCGTGGTCAACGCACTGTGGGCCGGCGGTGCGGAAGCCATGTCCATCGCCGGGCAACGCGTGATCGCGACCTCGGCCGTACGGTGTGTCGGAAACACCTTGCTGCTCAACGGCGAGGTGTACTCACCGCCCTTTCGGGTTGCTGCGATCGGTCCGTCAGCGACAATGCAGGACAGGCTCGCTGCGTCACCCGGGGTGAAGCTGTTCCGGGAGGCCGCGAGCTACTACGGCCTCGTGTACACGGTGGACACCCGCTCGCGCATCGATGTGCCGGCGTACACGGGGCAGGTGGGCCTGAACTATGCACGTGCGACGAAGTGAGGGAGGGGTCGGCCGACATGACCGGGACGATCGCCGACGCGCCGCCGGCCGCGCAACCACCGCGGCAGCCGATGAGCACCGGCGACAAGGTGCGTTTCGCGCTGCGCGGCATCGGCCAGACGCTCATCACGCTCGGGCTGATAGTGCTGCTGTTCGTCGTGTACGAGGTGTGGATCACGAACATCTTCTCCGACCACGACAACAAGCGCATCGCCTCGAAGCTGCGTACCGAGTGGAAGCAGGGCGAGAATCCGCTGCTGCCGTTGCCCGGCAGTGCCCGCAGCGCGATCAAGGTCGGCACCGGCATCGCGGAGATCTACATGCCCCGGCTCGGGCAGCATTACCACTTCGCGATCGTGCAGGGCACGTCGCAGGACTCCTTGGCGCTCGGTCCGGGGCATTACACCGGCACGCCGTTGCCCGGCGCGGTGGGCAACTTCGCGGTGGCCGGGCACCGGGTGGGCAAGGGCGAGCCGTTCCTCAACATCGACCAGCTCCGCTCGGGCGACCCGGTGATCATCGAGACCAAGACCGACTGGTTCGTCTACCGCGTACTCGGCAATCAGGCCGGCGGCGACCCGCAGCACGAGCACCAGTCGGTCGCGGTGGCCGGCGGCAAGACGGCGTCGCTGCCCGGCCGCGAGATCGTCGACCCCAGTAACGGTGGTCCGCTGCTGCCGGTGCCCGATCACACCGGCGTGGGGGCGGCGGCAAGGCTGATGACGATGACCACCTGCCATCCCAAGTTCACCGCGGCGCGGCGCATGATCGTCTACTCGATGCTGCAGACCCGGCTCCCGAGCACGGGATCGACGATGCCGCCGGCGATCAGCAAGTTGTTCGACGCGGAGGGCTCCTGATGTACGTGTGGATCTGGCGGCACCTGCCCGGCCCGGTTGCCGTGCGCGTCCTGCAGGCGCTCGTGCTGGTTGCCGCGGTGGCGGCCCTGCTGCTGTTCGTGGTCTTCCCGTGGATCGAGCCGCACCTGCCGATCAGTCAGGTCACGGTGCCGCACAAGTGACCCGGGTTCTGGTCGTCGACAACTACGACAGCTTCGTCTACAACCTCGTCCAGTACCTCGGACAGCTTGGCGCGCAGGTGGTGGTGCGGCGCAACGACGCGGTGACACCGGCGGAGTTGACCGACCTCGACGTCGACGGGGTGCTCATCTCGCCCGGCCCGGGTGCGCCCGAGGACGCGGGGGCGTCCATGGCGTTCGTGTCGGCGTGCGCCGAGCGGGCGACGCCGCTGCTCGGGGTGTGCCTCGGCCACCAGGCCATCGGCGCGGTCTACGGCGCGCCGGTGGTTCGCGCGCCGGAGCTGCTGCACGGCAAGACGTCGACCGTCGTGCACGACGGTGTCGGCGTGCTGGCCGGGCTGCCGTCGCCGTTCACCGCGACCCGCTACCACTCGTTGGCAGTGCCGGAGGACGAGCTGGCGTCCGAGATCGTCGTCACCGGCCGGACGCCGACGGGCATCGTGATGGCGCTGCGGCACCGCACGTTGCCGATCGAGGGCGTGCAGTTCCACCCGGAGTCGGTGCTGACCGAGGGCGGGCACCGCATGATCGCCAACTGGCTGCGCAGCTGTGGCGCCGACGTCGACGCCGCGCTCGTCGAGCGGCTCGGCGCGCAGATGCAGGTCATGCGCTCGGCCGCGTTCGCCGTCACCTGAATGCGGAGGTTCGTCGTGCCGGACACCACGTGCCACATGTCGATATCGCTGGACGGCTTCGTCGCCGGGCCGGACCAGAGCATGGACGACCCACTGGGCAAACGCGGCAAGGAGCTGCACGGCTGGCACATCGGCGACCCGCGGGCCACCGACGCCGACCGGACCGCGACCGGCTGGTTGATGCGCCCCCGGGGCGCGTACGTGATGGGGCGCAACATGTTCGGACCCATCCGCGGGGAGTGGGACACGGACTGGTCCGGCTGGTGGGGTCCCGAACCGCCGTATCACGCGCCGGTATTCGTGCTGACCCACCACGCTCACGACCCGATCGAGCTGGACGGCGGGACGACCTTCCACTTCGTCACCGACGGCTTCGACGCGGCCTACGCCGCGGCGTGTGAGACCGCCGGAGACGGCGGCGTGGACATCGCCGGGGGCGCGTCGACTGTCCGACAGGCACTGCGGGCCGGGGTGATCGACGAGCTCACGCTCGACATCGCACCGGTACTGCTCGGCTCGGGCGAGCGGATGTTCGACGGGCTCGAGTCCTTCGACTTCGAACCGGTCGAGGTCCTGCACTCGCCGCTGACCACCCACGTCCGCTACCGCCGGACCAATTGACGCCTCGCGTCTGAGCGGAACGTCCTCCTACCCAGCTGTGGTCGCGATCTGCGTCGCCGGCACGACCGAGCAAGCACTGACAGCCCGGCAGAGCGTGGGCTCACGCCTTGGCCTTGGCCGCCGCCTTCATCTGCTGCTTGTACTGACGTACCGCCGCGCGCGAGTCCTGGTCGACGACGTCGGCGATGGAACGGTGCGCGCCGTCCACCCCGTAGTCGCCGGCCGCTTCGCGCCAGCCGGGCGGCCGCACGCCGTACTGCTTGCCCAGCAGTGCAGTGAAGATCTTGGCCTTCTGCGCGCCGAAACCGGGAAGCGCCGCGATGCGCGCGACCAGCTCGTCGCCGTCCCGCGCGCCGTTCCACATCGCCGCGGCGTCGCCGTCGTAGCGCTCGACCAAGCGTGCGGCCAGCTCCTGCACCCGCTTGGCCATCGCCGCCGGGAAGCGGTGCAGCGCAGGAGGTTCGCGGAACACCGCCTCCAGTGCGTCTGCGTCGTAGTCGGCGATGATGCGCGCGTCGAGCGTCCCGCCGAGCCGCTCGCGAAGAACGGCCGGCGACGTGAACGCCTTCTCCATCGGGATCTGCTGGTCGAGCAGCATGCCGATCAGCAGCGCCAGCGGTTCTTGCTCGAGCAGGCGGTTCGCGTCGTCGGTGGTCGCGAGGTACATGCGGGTGATCCTGGCACGTTCGGTTTGCACCTGGAACCGTCGGTAACCGCGGTTCCCGCCGGCGCGATAGCGACGCTGACAGGTGCAAACCGGGTAGGTCCGAGGCATGGACCGACGGTGGATCTTCGGCGATCAGCTCGGCCCGCACTTCACCGACGATGCCGATCAACCGGTGCTGCTCGTCGAGTCGCGCGCGGTGTTCCGGCGGCGGCGATTCCACCGGCAAAAGGCACATCTGATCCTGTCCGCCATGCGACACCGCGCCGCCGAACTCGGCGAGCGGTGCCGCTACGTCGAGTCCGACACCTACGCCGAGGTCGTCGACCACACTCGCGACAGGTTGTCCGTGTGCCACCCGACCTCGCACACCGCGCTGGACTTCGTCCGCGGCCGCGAGCGCGTCGAGCTGCTCGACGCCCGGGGCTATGCGACGTCGATGGCCGATTTCCGGGCGTGGACCGACGCGCGCAACGGCAAGCGGCTGTTGATGGAGGACTTCTACCGCGAGGCGCGGCGTCGCCTGGACGTACTCATGGACGGCACCGACCCGGCCGGCGGCAAGTGGAACTTCGACCACGAGAACCGGGAGCCACCGCCCAAGCAGCCGACGCTCGGCATCGACGAGCCGTGGTGGCCGGCCGAAGACGAGATCGACGAGCAGGTGCGCCACGACCTCGACAGGTGGGAGCGCGACGGCGACGTCGCGTTCCTCGGCGAGGACGGGCCGCGCCGGTTCGCCGCGACGCGCACCGAGGCGCTGCACGCGCTGCGCGATTTCGTCGAGCACCGGCTGCCGAACTTCGGCCGGCACGAGGACGCGATGCTGCGCACCGACTCGTGGATGGCGCACTCGCTGCTGTCGGCGCCGATGAATCTCGGGCTGCTCGATCCCGTGGAGGTCGTGCACCGCGCCGAAGAGGCGTACCGCGCAAGTAACGCGCCGATCTCGTCGGTCGAGGGTTTCACCCGGCAGGTGATCGGCTGGCGCGACTACGTGTGGCACCTGTATTGGCAGCAGCCGCGCAACTATCGCAGTCGCAACGAACTGGGCGCGACGACGAACCTGCCGAAGTGGTTCGCCGAGCTCGACCACGAGCACGTCGACGCCGCGTGCCTGTCCGACGTGTTGCGCGATGTCGCCCGGCACGGCTGGGTGCACCACATCCCGCGGCTGATGGTGCTCGGCAACTACGCGATGCAGCACGGCTGGCGCCCGGCGCAGGTCACCGACTGGTTCCACCGGGCGTTCGTCGACGGCTACGACTGGGTCATGGTGCCCAACGTCGTCGGCATGAGCCAGTACGCCGACGGCGGGGTGATGGCCACCAAGCCGTATGCCGGCGGCGGCGCGTACATCGACCGGATGAGTGACTACTGCGGCGAGTGCGTCTACAACCCCAAGGTGCGCGTCGGTGACGACGCGTGCCCGTTCACCGCCGGGTACTGGGCGTTCCTGCACCGCAACCGGGACAAGCTCGCCGGCAATCAGCGCATCGCCCAACCGCTGCACGGCCTGGACCGGCTCAAGGATCTCGACGCGCTGCTCGAGCAGGAAAGCACGCGCGGCTCGCGAGCGCCGTAACCTGCTCCACGTCAGGCTCGCGGCGGAGGGACGTCATGGAGACCATCTCGTTCGACAGTCACGGCACGCGGTGCGAGGCGTGGTACCTGACGGCGCAGTCCGACGAGCTGACCACCGCCCGCGGCCGGCCGTGCGTGGTGATGGCGCACGGTTTCGGCGCGACGCGCGATTGCGGGCTGCTGCCGTTCGCCGAGCGGTTCGCCGCGGTCGGCACGGACGTGCTCGTGTTCGACTACCGCGGCTTCGGCACGTCCGACGGCGCGCTGCGCCAGGACGTCGACCACCGCAAGCACCGGCAGGACTACCACGCCGCGATCGCCGCGGCGCGGGCGCGCAAGGGCGTCGATCCGACCCGCATCGCCATCTGGGGCAGCTCGTACTCCGGTGGCCACGTCATCGCTGTCGCGGCGCAGGACCAGTCGATCCGCGCGCTGGTCAGCCAGGGCGCCGCGATGGACGGGCTGGCCGCGCTGTTCGGCGTGCAGCAGAGCGGTGGCACGGGCAAGACCGCAGCGATGACGGCGGCCGCAGTGCGCGACGTCGCCGCTGCCGCGCGCCGCCGCGCCCCGGTGACCGTGCCGATCGTGGGCGACCCCGACTCGGCCGCGGTGATCTCCGCGCCGGGCGCCACCAAGGGCTACGGCGCGATCGCCGGCGCGACCTTCCGCAACGAGATGTGCGCGCGTGGCATCCTGCGCATCCCGGCGAACCGACCGGTGCGGATGGCCGCGCGAGTCAGCTGCCCGGCGTTCGTCGTGGTCGCCGAGCAGGACAACATCGCGCCGGTGAAGTCCGTGCACGAGGTCATCGCCAAGCTCGGCGACAAGGCGCAGGTGCTGTCGTTCCCGTGCAGCCACTTCGACATCTACGTCGGTGACGTGTTCGAGAAGTCGGTCGGCGAGCAGGCCGACTTCCTGAGGCGGACCCTTGCGTGAGCTCGCGCCGGCTGCCGCGTTGTTGCTCGTGGGCGCCGCGCTGTCGGCGTGCACGTACTCCGGGTCGACCGCGCACGCGTCGACCCACCCGCCGTCCGCAGCTGCGTCGAGCTCGGGCAGCGTGTCGTCGTCGGCCAGCTCGTCGCCGTCCAACTCCCCGCCGGAGACTACGGCACCGCCCAGGCTGCAGGTGCTCAATTGCGGCGGCCAGCGGGTGACGAGCAGCCCCACGCTGCTCTATCTCACCTGCGGCGACGGCACGGAGTCGGTGCAGGGCATCCGGTGGACGTCGTTCGGCGGCGCGAGCGCGCACGGCGCGGGCACGCTGCATCAGCGCAGTTGCACGCCGAACTGCGCGAGCGGCAAGGACAGCACCACGCCGGCGCAGGTGACGCTGTCCGGCGTCACGAACCACGCCGGCCGGCGCATCTACGCACGATTGCTGGTCGAGGCGGCCGGCCGCCAGCCGATGACGCTGCGCCTGCCCGGCTGACCCCAGACATGCGCCTTCCCACCCGGGATGGTCGCGATTCCGCCGCGGGGAGCGACCATCCCGGGTGGGAAGGCGCAATGGGATGGGACGGGACGGGCGGGGTCAGCGCAGCG
>NZ_CAXTQF010000021.1:0-51114 GCF_964246335.1 uncultured Jatrophihabitans sp.
CGCGACGCGGCGCACCGGGCCGTCCAGCGGCCGCGGCAGGACGCGGGCGCCGACGTCGTCACGCACCGCGGGCGCCACCCGACCTTCTTCGTCCGGGTAGGTGCGCCGCAGCTCGCGGCGCAGCCGCCGCAGGTAGAGCGCGTCACCGCCGCCGAGCGGGCCGACGAGCAGCTGTTCGGCGACGTCCTCGACCAGCCGCTGCGGATCGACGACGCACTCGAGCAACGTCAACAGCAGCGCGACGGCCGGCTGCTCGGCCACCGGCAGGTCGTCGCCGCGCACCGTCACCGGCACGCCGGCAGTGATCATCGCGCGGCGCAGCACACCCAACGTCGTGGCCGTCGAGCGCACGAGCACGGCCATCTCGCTCCACGGCATGCCGTCCAGGTGCGCCGCGCGCAGCACGCCGGCGACGTAGGCGGCCTCCTCGCTGGCCGTGCGGAACACCGCGGCCTCGGCGCGACCGGGCGGCAGGCCGGGTGCCGCGGTGATGGTGCGTTGCTCGCCGCGGCCGGGCAGCCGCGCGGCCAACCGGCGGGTAGCCGCCAGCAGCTGCGTCCCGGAGCGGCGGCTGCGTTGGAGCGCGATGGTCGGGACGGGCGCACCCGCGACGCCGTACCGCTCGTCGACGCTGCGGATCGCCGACGCGTCCGCGCCACGGAAGCCGTAGATCGATTGATCCGGATCCCCGACCAGCACGAGCTCGTCGGCGCCGTGGGCGAGCAGCTGCAACAGATCGGCCTGGCCCGGATCGGTGTCCTGGTACTCGTCGACGAAGATCCGCCGTCGCCGTGCCCGCTCGGCGGCGAGCAGCACCGGGTCGTCGCGCAGGACGTTCAGAGCGGTGCTGATCAACTCGGCGGTGTCGTAGGCGCCAGGGTCGGCCATCGCGTAGATGGCGTGGTACTCGGTGAGGAAATCCCCTGCGGCCACCCAGTCGGCGCGCCCGCGCCGGCGGCCGAGCTCGGCGAGCGCCGGGCCGTCGAGGCCACGCTCGACCGCGCGCATCAGCAGGTCACGCAGCTGGCCGGCGAACGCGTGCGTGTGCAGCGCCGGGCGCAGTGCCGCCGGCCAGCGCGCGGGATCGCCGGATTCGAGCAGCTCGCGGAACACGATGTCCTGCTCGGCGGCCGAGAGCAGCCGCGGCGCCGGCAAACCACGTGCGGCGTTGGCCATCCGCAGCACGCCGAAGGCGTAGGAGTGCAGCGTGCGCGCAATGGGCTCGCGGACGGTGCGGTGCAGCCGGGCCGCGACGCGGTCGCGCAACTGCCCGCCCGCGCGCCGGCTGAACGTCAACATGAGCATGTGTTCGACCGGCACCCCGGCGGCTGCCCGGGCGACCACCGCCTCGACCAGCGTGGTGGTCTTGCCGGTGCCGGGGCCCGCCAGCACCAGCAGCGGGCCGCCCGGGTGCTCGACCACCGCGCGCTGGGCGTCGTCGAGCACCGGCGCTGCCGCAGGCGCGGCGGCGGAGCGCACCAGGCGGTAGGCGGGCTGGGTCACGCACGCCATGCAAGCACGTCGCACCGACGATTTCCGCACGTAGGGTCGCCGGGTGCAGGCACGGGTCGAGACGGCGGCGAGGCCCTGGTGATCACTGTCGGGATCGATCTCGCGGCCGAGCCGAAGAACACCGCCGCGGCCGTGCTGCGCTGGCGCAACGGCCGCGCCCGGATCGACCAGGTCCGTGCCCCCGCGACCGACGATCAGCTGTGCGCGCTCGTCGCAGGCGCGGACAAGGTCGGCCTCGACTGTCCACTCGGGTGGCCGATCGCGTTCCGCGACTTCATCGATGCGCAGGCCGACGGCGGGCCGCTCGCTCCTGCGCGCACGATCGCTGAGCGCAGAGCACTGGCCTACCGGGTCACCGATCGGTGGGTGGCGCAGTGGCACTCGCCGCTGCGGCCGCTGAGCGTCTCGGCCGACCGGATCGCGCACGCCGCGTTCCGTGCCGCCGGGCTGCTGCGTCGCCTCGATCCCTCCGTCGACCGCACCGGGTACGGGTTCGTCGCGGAGGTGTACCCGATCGGCGCCCTGCACCGATGGGACATCCGCCCGCGCAGTTACAAGGGACCGGCCGGCCGGGTCACCCGCGAGTACATCGTCGACGCGCTCGACGGCATCGTGCAGTTCGGCTTCCACCGCGCGCTCTGCCTGGACAGCGACCACGTCCTGGACGCGGTGATCGCCGGTCTCGGAGCCGCGGCCGTGCACATCGGCCGCTGGTCGTACCCGCGCGCGCCGGAGCAGCTGGCAGCGGCGCGGATCGAGGGCTGGATCGCCATACCCGAGTGCTCGTTGGCCGAGCTGAGCGAGGCGACCCGCTCCTGAGCGGCCGACGCCGGGTGGCAGGCTCGACGGCATGAGCGAACTCGTCGTCGACGACGATCCGGCAGAACTCGGCTTCGACGGCACGCGACTCGCTCACATCGACGCGTTGCTGCAGCGCTACGTGGACGACGGCAAGCTGCCGGGTTACTCGTTCCTGCTGACCCGCCGCGACCGGATCGCGCACGTGACGCGCGGCGGCCTGCGCGACATCGAGGCGGGGCTGCCGGTCGAGAGCGACACCATCTTCCGGATCTACTCGATGACCAAGCCGATCACGTCGGTCGCGGCGATGATGCTCTACGAGCAGGGCGCGTTCGAGCTCACCGACCCGATCAGCAACTGGCTGCCCGAGTTCGCCGACATGCGCGTCTACGTCGCGGGCTCGGATCTCAGACCGAAGACGGAGCCGGCGACCGAGCCGATCCGCGTCTGGCATCTGCTCACGCACACATCGGGGCTGACCTACGGTTTCCACCGCGCACACCCTGTCGACGCGATGTACCGCACCGCCGGGTACGAGTGGAGCACACCGGAAGGCGTCGACCTCGCCGGCGCCGTCGAGGCGTTCGCGGCCATGCCGTTGCTGTTCCAGCCCGGCACCGAGTGGAACTACTCGGTGTCCACCGACGTGCTGGGCCGGCTCGTCGAGGTGCTGGCCGGCAAGCCGCTGGACGAGGTGTTCCGCGAGTGGATCCTCGATCCGCTCGGCATGGTCGACACGACGTTCGAGGTACCCGCGGCCGAGCACGGGCGGGTCGCTGCGCTGTACCTGCCGACGTCGCGCGGCGGTCTGGTGCGCAACGATGCGCTGGGCAACGGCGCGCTCGAACGGACCTGGCTGTCCGGCGGCGGTGGCCTCGCGTCGACGCTGCACGACTACCACCGCTTCGCCCGGCTGCTGCGCGGATTCGGCCGACTGCGGGACGAGCACGGTGACGTGCGTCTGCTCGGCGATCGCACCGTGCGCTACATGACCCGCAACCACCTGCCCGGCGGCGCCGACCTCGCCACCTTCGGCCGGCCGCTGTTCGCCGAGACGCCGTTCGACGGCGTCGGCTTCGGCCTCGGCTTCTCGGTGACGCTCGACCCCGCCGCGACGCACACGCTGTCCTCGCGCGGCGAGTTCGCGTGGGGCGGCGCCGCCAGCACCGCGTTCTGGGTGGACCCGGTCGAGGACGTCACAGCGGTGTTCATGACGCAGTTGCTGCCGTCGAGCACCTACCCCGTCCGCTCGCAGTTGCGCCAGCTCGTCTACTCGGCGCTGGTGGATACGCCGTCCCAGCGATAGGCGGTCAGGTCGACACGTTCGGATCGCTGCCCGTGGAAGCGCACACCCTCGGCGCGCAGGCGCGCGCGTTGCTCGTCGCGGATGTGCGGCGCCATCGAGCCGTCATGGCGCAGGACGCGGTGCCATGGGACCGTCCCACCGTCGGCGGCGAGCACCTGCCCCACCGATCTCGGTGAACGGATGCCGGCGTATTCGGCGACGTCGCCGTAGGTCATCACCCGCCCGGCCGGAATGGCCTCGACGGCGGCCAGCACACGTTCGGCGAAGTCGGCGCGCTCGGGCACCGGTCAGGACTGGCCGTCGAGCCGGGTCAGCAGGTCGTCGGCTGCCTTCTCGTTGACCTCGTAGCTGGGCACGTCGTCAGTGCGGGTTGCGGCCGGTGAGGCCGAGGAGCTTGTCCAGGGCCGAGGCATCGTCGGGCACGTCCACCGGATCGCCGAACATGTCGCTCTGGGCGAACGCGTCCCGCATGCCTTCGACGTCGCCCCACACCCGTACGGCGACGTCCTCGGGCAGCGAGCCGTCGAAGCCGATCGCGGTGCCGAGATCCCACGAATGCACCAACAGGTCGACGGTCATCTGCCCCAGGTACTCGGGCACCGGTCGCTCGCCGTAGGACAGGTGCACCGTGCGCTGCAACGCGCCGTCCGCAGTGAACGCGTCGGCGGAACCGACGGCTGCCTCGTCCCACTGCTCGGCGAGGTTCGCGCCCACGCCGCCGTCGACCGGCAGCGACCGTGTGCCCTCGACTATCTTGCGTGCCGTATCGATGTCCTGGCCGTGCAGCAGCGGCGCGGCCCACTGGTGCTCTTCGACGAGGTGTCCGACGAGGTCCGCGACCGTCCAGTCTCGGCAGGGCGTGCTCTCCTGCCACTGGTCCTCGCGCACGGCGTGCACGCGCTCACCGAAGGCGCGCTGGACGGTCAGGAACTGCTCGAGCTGGTCATCCATACGACCGTCCTACCCGAGACGACCGCTCGGCGGAACCACCTACCCCGTGAGCGAACGCGCGATCAGTAGACCGGCAGCGACTGATCGACCTGGTTCACCCAGGCGGTGACGCCGCCCTGCACGTGCACGGCATCGCGGAAGCCGGCCGCCTTGACCGCAGCCAGCGTCTCGGCCGAGCGCACGCCCGTCTTGCAGTACATGACGATCTGCTTGTCCTGCGGCAGGTTCGACAACGCGTCGCCGCGCAGGATCTCGTCCTTTGGGATGAGCGTGGCGCCGGGGATCTTGACGATCTCCCACTCCGCCGGCTCGCGGACGTCGACGAGATAGGTCGGCTTGTCCGAGTCGAGCAGTTCGGCGAGTTCCTTGGCGGTGATCGTCGAACCGGCGGCGGCCTCCTGCGCCTCCTCGGACACGACACCACAGAACGCGTCGTAGTCGATCAACTCGGTGATCTTCGGCGCGTTCGGATCCTTGCGCACCTTGAGCTCGTGCCAGCTCGCCTCGAGCGCGTCGAACACCAGCAGCCGGCCGAGCAGTGTCTCGCCGATGCCGGTGATGAGCTTGATGGCCTCGTTGACCATGGCCGCGCCGATGGCCGCGCACAGGACGCCCAGCACGCCACCCTCGGCGCACGACGGCACCATGCCGGGCGGCGGCGGGTCCGGGTAGAGGTCACGGTAGTTCGGGCCGTATTCGTCCCAGAACACCGACACCTGGCCGTCGAAGCGGTAGATCGAGCCCCACACGTACGGCTTGCCGAGCAGCACGCAGGCGTCGTTGACCATGTAGCGGGTGGCGAAGTTGTCGGTGCCGTCGACGATGAGGTCGTAGTCGGCGAAGATGTCGAGCACGTTGTCGTTGTCGAGCCGCTCGTTGTGCACGTTGACGGTGATCAGCGGGTTGATCTCGCGCACCGAGTCACGCGCGGACTCGGCCTTCGGTCGGCCGATGTCGCTCTGCCCGTGGATGATCTGCCGCTGCAGGTTCGACTCGTCGACGACGTCGAACTCGACGATGCCGAGCGTGCCGACGCCGGCTGCCGCGAGGTACATCAGGGCCGGCGAGCCGAGGCCACCGGCGCCGACGCACAGCACCTTGGCGTTCTTGAGCCGCTTCTGACCGATCATCGCGACGTCGGGGATGATCAGGTGGCGGCTGTAGCGACGGACCTCGTCGATGGTGAGCTCATCGGCTGGTTCCACGAGCGGCGGCAAAGACACGGTGTTCCTCACGGTCGGGTCTGGTCTGTCCACCTCAACCCTGACACGCGCGGGCGCATTCCACCCACCCCGGCGGCCGCGGCGGTGACTGCAGCCTCAGTCGCCCTTGCCGTACTCGTCGTTCTTCGCGGTGTCGGGCTGTTCGGCGCCCGGTGCGCCGGCAACCCCCGTGGGGTACGGCCACGCGTTGGCGGAGCAGAACTTGCCCGTCTGCGGCGACCGCAGGCCGAACGTCTGCTGCATCATCACCGGTGCCAGGCCGTTGGGCAGGCACTGGTGCGCGTGCTGGTGGCCGAGGGCGTGCCCGTCCTCGTGGTTGATCATGTAGATGCGATACGCCGCGAGATCACCGACGTAGGCGGTCGAGCCACGCATCCACCGCGCGACGTTGAACACCACCCGGTTGACCTTGCTGGTGCTGCCGGCGGCGTCGTAGCAGGACGTCTCGGCGGGGATCGTGTAGCCGCAGAACTTGCGCGTGGTCAGTGACGAGGTCAGCGACACCCGGAAGTCAATGGGTCCGGAGTCGACGCGCTGCAATGCGACACCGTGCCCGGACCAGCTCTGCGGGTTCGACAACGTCGAGACCACGAGCTGCTGGAACTGTGCGAGGTCGACACCCTGAATCCCGTTCTCGACCTCGACGCTGTAGCGGAACAGCTTGCCGTGACCGACGACGGGCGTGCTGCCCTTCAACACCCGGAACGTGCCCGCGCCCTTGAGCGTGTAGGCCGGGCCGGCGGGCAACGCAGCCGCCGCGAGCACCTTCGGGTTGATGTCGCCGCCGGCCGGGTCCGCCTTGATGATGGAACTGGGGGCCGCGGCAGGCGGGGCGGTGGCACGCGCCGGCACGTGCGCACGCGCGGTGGGCTTGGCGGCCTTCGGCGCGGAGCGCGTCGTCAGCAGCGCAACGATCGTGATGACCAGCAGGATCGGCAGCGCGTACGCCCGCCAGCCGTAGCGCTGCGTGAACCGCATCCACGCGTGCCCGGTCGAACGCTGTGGTGGCCGGCGACCGTAGAGGGTCTCGGTGTTGCGCACGGCGCCGCGGGCCCGGGCGACGTCGTCGACAGTGCCCTCAGCGCCGCGAACGCGCGAAGGATCCTGAACCGCCACGCACCAAAGGTTGCCACAGCCACCGGCAAATAACGCCGAAGCGGCGCAGGCGCTCAGGATCCGGTGGGTGCGGTCTCGTCGAGGAACGCGAGCACGGCGCGGGCGGTGGCGGCCGGGTCCTCCATCATCGCGGTGTGGCCGATGTCATCGAAGACGAGCAGGCGTGAGTCCGGGATAGCCGCGGCGACGTACGGCGCGAGGTCGGGCGCGACCAGCCGGTCGGTGTCGCCCCACAGCACGAGCGTCGGCGCGGTGATCTTGCGCATCGTCGCCCAGCCCTTGCGGCCGCGCAGGATCTGCGACGTGGCGAGCGTGCGCATCGAGCGCAGGAACGCCGCCGCCGCCCACGGCTTGTCGAGCCGGTCGCGCGCCTCGGCGACCGCCTCGTCGAGCCGCTGCTTCGGGTAGCGCTTGCGGTCGGCGAAGCACAGCGCGATGGTGCCCTTGACCCGCGCCTCCGGCGCGTACCGCTTGTCGAACTGCTTCATCAGGAACTCGCCGAGGACGGGCACGACGAGGATCGCCATGCGCGGGTCGTTGCGCAGCGGGAAGACCCGGACGCGGTTGTCCGGCACCGCCGGCGAGATCAGCGTCAGGGTGCGGATGAGGTCCGGACGTCGCGCGGCGACGAGGATCGACACCGCGCCGCCCATCGAGTTGCCGATGAGGTGCACCGGACCGTTGCGGTACTGCTCGATGTAGTCGATGACGACCTGCGCGTGCGCGACGGGGTTGTAGTCGCGGTTCGGCACGCCCGGTGAGCGCCCGTGGCCAGGCAGGTCAAGCGCGTCGATCGCAAGCCGGCCGCGCAGCAGCGCCGCGAAATCCGTCCAATTGTGTGCCGAGCCGCCGAGGCCGTGCACGAAGACCGCTTGCTCCACCGAGTCGCCGTCGGCGGGCGTCGTGCGGACGTGGATGCGCCGGTTGCCGAGCTGGACCTCGTGACCGGGCCACATCTGCACCCCGTCGAGGGACGGCAGGTCGACATCGGCGAGCTTGGCGCGCGGTGCGGTACGCGTGGGCGGCTTCGGCATCAGCTCAGCCTACCGACGGGTAACCATCGGTCAGGCGCTCTTGCGGGCGGCCTTGCGCGCTGCCGTCTTCGTACTCGCCTTGGTGGTCTTCTTCGCTGCGGTCTTCTTGGCGGTCTTCTTGGCGGCCTTCTTGGCCGGCGCCTTCGCCGCCTTCCCCGTCTCCTTCGTGGCGGCCTTCTTGGCGGCCTTCTTGGCCGGCGCCTTCGCCGCCGTTGCCGCACCGCCGGCGGATTCGCCGCGGCCCTTCTTCGCGGCGTCCACCGATGCCCGCAGTGCGGACATCAGGTCGACGACATTGCCGGCGTTGGGTTGCGGTTCCTCCGTCTCGACGATCTCGCGCCCCTCGACCTTCGCGTCGATGACCGCTTCGAGCGCCTCGCGGTAGTCGTCGGTATAGTCCTCCGGCTCGAAGTCACCGGCCATGCTCTCGACGAGCGAGCGCGCCATGTTCTTCTCCTGCTCGCGCAGCTCGACGTCGTCGTCGAGGAACCCGAAGTCCGCGGTGCGTACCTCGTCGGGCCAGATCATGGTGTTGAGCACGATCACGCCGTCGCGCACGCGCAGCGTCGCCAGCTGCTCCCGGTTACGGATCGCCACCTTGACCACGCCGACCGTCTCGCTCTCGGTGAGCGCGTCGCGCAGCAGCACGTAGGGCTTGACCGCGCTCTTCTCCGGCTCGAGGTAGTAGCTCTTGTTGTAGTAGATCGGGTCGATCTGCTCGGCGGGCACGAACTGCACGACGTCCACCACGCGCGCGCTGGGCAGCGGCAGGTCAGCGAAGTCGTCGTCGGTGAGCACGACTGTCTCGCCGTTGGGCAGCTCGTACCCCTTCGCGATGTCGGAGTACGAGACCTCCTCGCCGTCGCTCTCGGCAACCCGCTTGTAGCGGATCCGCGCCCCGTCCTCGCGCCGCACCTGGTGGAAGCTGACGCTCTTCTCGTCGGTGGCTGAGTACAGCTTCACGCCGATGCTCACCAGACCGAAGGACACACTGCCCTTCCAAATCGACCGCATGCCGCCCGCTTTCGTTGATCGGTTGCCCTAAGAATGGACGTATGCAGCCCATGCTCGCCACTGCGACGGCCGTACTGCCGTCCGGCGCGGACTGGGTCTTCGAGTTCAAATGGGACGGCGTGCGCACGCTGCTCGACGTCACCGAGCGCGGTGTGCGCCTGCACAGCAGGGCCGGTAACGACGTGAGTTCGGGTTATCCGGAGATCGTCGCGCAGGCTGCGGACGTCGGCGACGCCCTGCTCGACGGCGAGATCGTGGCGTTCGTCGACGGCCGGCCGTCGTTCGAGCGGCTGCAGTCGCGCATGCACCTGCGCGGGAAGTCCGACGTCGTGCGCGCGGCGGCGGACATTCCGGTGACCTTCGTGGCCTTCGACGTCCTGCGCCGCTTCGGCGTGGACGTCACCGGCCGGCCGTGGAGGGAGCGGCGCGCGACGCTGGAGCGGTTCGCCGCGGAGCACGACGGCTGGACGCTGTCGCCGTCGTTCGACGACGGTCCCGCCACCGAGGCCGTCGCCCGCGAGCACGGTCTCGAGGGCGTGGTGGCCAAACTCGCGACGTCGCCGTACCGGCCCGGCGCGCGGTCCGAGCAGTGGCGCAAGCTTCGTTTCGTCCGGGCCGGCGATTTCGTCGTCCTGGGCTGGGAGTCCGCCCCGGAGCATCCCGCGACGCTCAGCTCGCTGGTGCTGGGGATCATGCGCGACGACGGTCTGCACTACGCCGGGCGCGCGGGCAGCGGACTGTCCGGGCGGGTGGCGGCCACCCTGAAGTCGATGCTCACCGATCGCCGCACCGCGGCGGCCGACGGCGTGCCGCCGCCGACCGCGCGGACCCGCAAGCTGCACTGGAGCGAGCCGACCGTCGTCGTCGAGGTGGAGTTCAGCGCCTGGACCGGCGACGGGCGACTGCGCCAACCGGTGTTCCGCGGCATCCGCGCGGACAAGGACGTGGCCGACGCACGAGGGGACGGGTAGCGGTGGCAGCGAAGTCGCAGAAGGTGCAGGTGGACGTCGACGGGCGCGAGCTCACGCTGTCCAACCTCGACAAGGTCCTCTACCCGGACGCGGGATTCACCAAGGGCGAGGTGATCGACTACTACACGCGCATCGCACCGACGCTGCTGCCGCATCTGGCCGACCGGCCGCTCACGGTCAAGCGCTACCCGAACGGCGTCGACCAGCACTTCTTCTTCGAGAAGAACGCCTCGCGCGGCACGCCGGACTGGGTGCGCACGGTGACGCTGCCCGTGCCCGGGTCGACGAAGAACCGCGAGACGATCGACTACATCGTCGTCGAGGCGCTGCCGACGATGGTGTGGCTGGCCAACCTCGCCGCGCTGGAGCTGCACGTGCCGCAGTGGCAGGTGCCGCGCCGGGCCCGCAAGCCGCGCACCGACATCGTCGTGTTCGACCTCGACCCGGGTCCGCCGGCAACGGTCGTCGAGTCCGCGCAGGTGGCCCTGCTGTTGCGCGACGTGCTCGCCGAGGACGGGTTCACGGCGTTCGCCAAGACCTCCGGCTCGAAGGGCATGCAGGTCAGCGTGCCGGTCAGCGTCGACGACCAGGACCTGCCGTCGCGGTACGCGCACGAGATCGCGAAGCGGCTGGAGGAGCAGCATCCGGATCTCGTCGTCTCGCGGATGACCAAGTCGCTGCGCCCGCGCAAGGTGCTCGTCGACTGGAGCCAGAACAATCCCGCGAAGACCACCGTCGCGCCGTACTCGCTGCGCGCGCGCCCAGAGCCGACCGTGTCGACGCCGCTGACGTGGGACGAGGTCGAGGCAGGCGGGGACCTGTCGTTCACGAGCGAGGAGGTCCTCGACCGCGTCGCCGAGCACGGTGATCTGTGCGACGGGCTGCTCGGCGACGAGCACCGGGCCCGGCTGACGACGGCGATGGTGACCGACCGGTAGATTGCCCTTGCGGGAGCAATCAGCGACCTGAACAAGGAGCCGCCGTGTCCAGCGCCCTCGGCGCGGAGATGGGCCGTGGAGCCCGACTGCCCCGCTCGGCACGCCGCAAGCAACTGCTCGCCGCCGCCCAGCAGGTGTTCGTCGCCAACGGCTACCACGCTGCCGCGATGGATGACATCGCCGAGCGCGCCGGCGTCTCGAAACCCGTGCTGTACCAGCACTTCCCCGGCAAACTCGAGCTCTATCTGGCGTTGCTGGACACCCAGACCGAGGCGCTGCGCGACGCCGTCATCGATGCTCTCGCGGGGCACACGGACAACCGCGAGCGCATCCACGGCGTGCTGTCGGCGTACTTCGCCTTCGTCGACCGCGACGAGGACGACGGCGCGTTCCGGCTGATCTTCGAAAGCGATCTGGTCAACGATCCGGCGGTGCGTGACCGCGTCGAGTCGGTGACCCGCACGACGATGGAAGCGGTGGCCGACGTCGTGGCCGCCGACACCGGGCTCGCACAGGCCGAGGCGGCGTTGCTCGCCACCGCCCTCACCGGCGCGGCGCAGGTGGCTGCGCGGTGGTGGCTCGCCAGCGACCGTCCGGTGTCGCAGGAGGAAGCCGTCGCGCTGCTCGAATCGCTGCTGTGGCGGGGCATCTCGAACTTCCCCCGGCACATCTGACCACTTGGCGCTCTGACGTCGGCTGTTTGCTGCCACCAAAGGCGGACTGTGCACCGTCTGCAGGTCGTTTACGGCGTGTCGCGCGGTATCCGGTGCACAGTCGCTACGTCGGCACACGTTGCGCTGCAGTCACTGTTCGCTGACGGCGCAGCCGACCGAGCGGCGGACCTCACCGGTGCTCGACTAGCGTTGTCGGCAGGACGCGGCACGACGTCGCGGCCATCGACTCGGCGGAGGTTCGCGGTGGAGGTCAAGATCGGCGTGCTGCACACGGCTCGCGAGATCGTCCTGGACAGCCCGCAGACGCCCGAAGAGGTCGAGCACGCCGTCGCCGAGGCCCTCAAGAGCGTCGACGGCCAGCTCGTGCTCGTCGAGGAGAAGGGCCGCAAGGTCATCGTGCCGGCGAACCTCGTCGCCTACGTCGACATCGCGCAGGCCGACACCCGCCGCGTCGGTTTCGCCACCGCGCCGTAGTTGCCGCGCGCGACTCAGCTATCCAAGCCGAGCGCGACCATCCGCTCCGCGTGCCGATCGGTGATCCGCGTGATCAGCGCGGCCACCCCGGTGATGTCCCCGGTGCCCTGAACGAACAGGAGCATCAGCGAATCGCGGTCTGCGAGCACGTGCTGTGTCTGGCTGATGGCCTCGCCGACGAGCCGGCGCGCCCACAGCGCCAACCGGCCGGCCACCGCCGGCTGCTGGGCGACCGCCGCCTTGACCTCACGTACCGCGAACTCCGCCCGGCCACCCTCCACCAGCACGTCGCGGATGAGGTCGCCGGTCTCGGTGTCGACGAACGTCGCCACCTCGCGGAAGAAGTCGGCCGCCATCCCGTCGCCGACATAGGCCTTGACCACGCTCTCCAGCCACGTCGACGGCTTGGTGATCGCGTGATAGCTCTCCAACGCTGCGACGAACGGCGCCATGGCCAGCGCCGGGTCGGCGCCCAGCTCGCCCAGCCGCGCGGCGATGCGCCGATAGTGTTCGAACTCGAGCGCCGCCATGGACGACATCTCCGCGCGCCCGGCGAGGTCCGGCGACAGGCCCGCGTCGTCGGCCAGGTGGTCGAAGGCACTGAGCTCGCCGTACGCGAGCGCGCCGAGCAGATCGACGACAGCGTCCTCGGGCGGCACGCTGCGCAGGCTATCGGTTCGCCGCTGCACGGGCGCAGATCGCGAACCGATATGATGGCCGCGTAAAGCTAGACGAATCTGCGCGTCGACCGCGCTGCTCGCCTCCCTCCCACTCGGTTGCAGGCGCGCACCACTGCCAGAGTCGAGGTCGGCGCACTTCAGCCGAGGATGCGCATGACCGAAGAGACAACCACGCCCGCTGACGAGCTATCGCCCGCGGATTCCGAGATCGGGCTGTCGCCCGCGGATTCCGAGATCGGGCTGTCGCCCGCGGAAGCGGACCACCGCACCGACCTCCCGGACCCCGCGCCGCGGGCCGACGAGCTCGCCGCCCGTGCCCCCGTCAGCAGCGACAGCCCCGCGTTCAGCGACTTCGACATCAAGCCGGAGATCGTCCAGGCGCTCGCCGACGTGGGCATCACCCGCACGTTCGCGATCCAGGAACTGACGCTGCCGATCGCGCTGGCCGGCAATGACCTCATCGGTCAGGCGCGCACCGGCACCGGCAAGACCCTCGGCTTCGGCGTCCCGCTGCTGAACCGCCTCACGCTGCCGGGCGAGCCCGGCGCGCTGCCGCAGTCGCTCGTCGTCGCCCCGACCCGCGAGCTCGCGGTGCAGGTGTCGGCCGACCTCGCGAGCGCCGGCAAGCGGCTGGGCGCGCGGGTGCTCACCATTTACGGCGGCCGCGCCTACGAGCCGCAGATCGAGGCGTTGAAGAAGGGCGTCGACGTCGTCGTCGGCACGCCGGGCCGGTTGCTCGATCTCGCCCAGCAGGGTCATCTCAAGCTCAGCGACGCGCGGATCCTCGTGCTCGACGAGGCCGACGAGATGCTCGACCTCGGCTTCCTGCCCGACATCGAGAAGCTGCTCGCGATGGTCCCGGCGGCACGCCAGACCCTGCTGTTCTCCGCCACGATGCCCGGCCCGATCGTCGCGCTCGCGCGCCAGTTCCTCATCCAGCCGGTGCAGATCCGCGCCGAGCAGGGCACCGGGACGCCGAGCACGTCGCACATCGACCAGTTCGTCTACCGCGCCCACGCGCTGGACAAGGTCGAGTTGATCTCGCGCGTGCTGCAGGCGCGCGGCCGCGGGCTGACGTTGATCTTCACCCGTACCAAGCGCACCGCCGCCAAGGTGGCCGACGAGCTCGAGAACCGCGGCTTCGCGGCTGCCGCCATCCACGGTGACCTCGGCCAGGGCGCCCGCGAGCAGGCGCTGCGCGCGTTCCGCTCCGGCAAGGTGGACGTGCTGGTGGCCACCGACGTCGCGGCCCGCGGGCTGGACGTCGAGGGCATCACCCACGTGATTAACTATCAGGCACCCGAGGATGCGATGACGTACGTGCACCGCATCGGCCGCACCGCGCGCGCCGGTGCGAAGGGCACCGCCGTCACGCTCGTCGACTGGGACGATATCCCCCGCTGGAAGCTGATCTGCGACGAGCTCGAACTGCCCTACCACGAGCCGGTCGAGACGTACTCCAGCTCGTCGCACCTCTACCTCGAACTCGACATCCCCGAGGGCACCAAGGGCACGCTGCCGCGCAGTGAGCGCACCCGCGAGGGTCTCGACGCCGAACGCATCGAGGACCTCGGCGGCCGCGACAGTCGCACCCGTGAGGGCAGTCGGGACAACGGGCGCGGCAGATCCGGGCCGTCTCGCTCGCGCGAGTCCGGCCGCGGCGGCGAGCGACGCGACGGGGAACGACGTAACGGCGAACAGCGCGAGGGCAACCGCCCGCAGCGCAACCGCAGCCGTACCCGCGGCGGCCGCCCGGTCGATCAGGCCGCCGAGGCCGCCCAGGCCGCCCAGGGCGCGGGTGCCAACGCCCAGCACGCCGGTGACACCCCCGTGGCGGCAGCCAACGGCGACGCCGGCCGCGCGCGTCGGCGCAGGCGCGGCGGCCGTGGCCGCGGGCAGGGGCAGGGCGGCAACGATGCAGCGGCCGCGACGCCGCAGGCGAACGACTCCGCGGAGTGACCCTCCCGCCGCCTCCGGCGCAACCCCGCGCAGCAGCGCAGCCCGGGGCCGGCGATGCGCGGGCGGCGGCGTCCGATGCGGCGCTGGACCGGCACAACGCGAGGCTGCGCAGATCGCGGCTCGTCTACTTCGTGACGGTCGCGGTGGTGGTGGCCGCGCTGGCGACATTCGCGGCCGTCGCCTGGTCCCGCGGCGAGGCCGCACACACCACGCTGCGCACCGTCGCGCATCCGCCGGCGAGCATCGGCCCGGCGCGCCCGGTCGCGGCACCGCAGCAGCGCTGGCGCAGCGGCGACCGACTCGCGCTGGGCACCCCGACCACCAGTGGCACGGTGGTCACCTATTCGACGCACACCGTCAGCGGACGTAACGCCCGCACCGGCGCGCAGACATGGAGCTACACGCGCACCGACCGCCGGGTGTGCAACACGATCCAGCTCGGCGCCACGGCGGTGGCGGTGTACGCGCTGCACGGCGACTGCGACGAGGTGACGGCACTCGACGTCGGTACCGGCGCGCGCGACTGGACACGCACGCTGGACGAGGACGGCGTCACCCTCAACGGTGCGGCGTCCTACCGCTGGAAATCCGACACGCTGCTGATCTACTCGCCGGACGCGATGTACGCGATCGACCCGTCGACCGGCCTCGACCGCTGGACGTACCGGCGCTACGGCTGCCACACGAACGCCGCCGTCATCGGCGCCGCCGGGGCGTTGATCAGCCAGAACTGCCCCAACCCGCGCTGCAAGGGCGTCAAGTTGTGTGCCCGCGGGCAGCAGCTCGTCCTGCGGAGCGCCACCGCCGGGCAGCTGGACACCTCGAAGCCGAACTTCGACCAGTTTACCTGGAACGACGTCGGCAACTCGGACGTGCCGTTGGCCTCGGCGTCGGTGATCAGCGCGCTCAATCGCACCACCGGCGAGATCGACACGTTCGCCCCGAACAACGGCCGCCCGGTGCTCAGTGTTGGGCTGCAGCCTGCGCCGGCCCTCGATTCCGCGACACTGCGCTCCGCGACTGCCGTCGGTACCAGCGACGGTGCTCTGGCATGGATCGGTGGGCACACCACGGTGGTGCAGCAGAACCAGCCGCAGCCGGTGTGGACCACCGCGACCACGGCTGCACCGACGGTGCTCAGCGACAACGACCCCGCGCAGCTGTCGAACGCGACGATCACCGCGCCCGTCGCCGGCGCCGTTGTCGAGCTCGATGCGCGTACCGGCAAGCCCGCCGGTCACTTCCCCCTGGCCGGACTCACCTCCACGGGCAGCGACACCCGGGTCTTCCCGCTCGGCACCGGCTTCCTCGTCGGCACCCGGACCGGGACGGTGGACTACCAATGACGGCGCAGCTGTCCACCGGCTCCGCGCGGCGCACGACGTTCGAGCTCGTCGACCAGCGCATCGCCGCGCTGCAGACCGGTGACGAGAGCGCGCCGCCGGTACTGCTCGTCGCCGGTTACACGGGCAGCAAGGAGGACTTCGGTCCCGTCCTCGATCCGCTGGCCGAGGCCGGGTACTTCGTCACCGCCATCGACCTGCCGGGTCAGTACGAGTCGCCCGGTCTGCCTGCGGCCGCCGATTACACGCCGGACCGGCTCGCCGTCGCGGTGCTCGGCGTCGCGGCGGCGCTCGGTGCCGATGTGCGGCTGCTCGGCCACTCGTTCGGCGGCCTGGTGTCCCGCGCGGCCGTCATCGCGCAGCCGGACCGGTTCGGATCCCTCACGCTGCTGTGCTCGGGCCCTGCCCATCTCGGCGGCACCCGGCGGTTGAGCATGGACACCCTCGAGCCGGTGCTCGCCGCGTCCGGGCTCCCCGGCGTCTACGCGGCGATGCAGAGCGCGGCGCTCGGCGACCCCGCGTTCGTCGCACCGCCGGATGACCTCGCCGACTTCCTGGAGCGGCGTTTCCTCGGCGGCTCGCCGCAGATGTTGCAGGGCATGGCCGACGCCCTGCGCACCGAGCCGGACCGCGTCGACGATCTTGCCGCGACGGGCGTGCCGGTGCTCGTGACGCACGGTGTGGACGACGACGCGTGGCCGATCGACGCGCAGGCGGACATGGCGCAGCGGCTCGGTGCGCGATACGCACCCATCCGCGACGCAGCGCACTCCCCCGCGATCGAGAACCCGACCGGACTGGCCACAACCCTGGTCGGCTTCTGGCAGTCCTGAGCAGAAACGGGCACTGACGAGCAGAGTGGGTATGCCCCGATAGTGAGCGGTGACGTCGGCTACTTCGGCCCGGGCAGCATGACGTGGCGCATCCACGGCGAACCGATCGCGATGATCGGTGGTCTGCGCGCGCTGCTGATGCAGGCGCTGCACCCCGGCGCGATGACCTTGCTGGCGCAGCGCTCGAACTTCCGCGACGACCCCTGGAAGCGGCTGGAATCGACGGCCCTCTACGTCGGCACCGTGTCCTTCGCGCCGCGTGCGGACGTCGACGCCGCCGCCGCGCGGTTGCGCAAGGTGCATGCCGCCATCGGCATCGACGACCCGGAACAGCTCGCCTGGGTGCACCTGTGCCTGGTCGACTCGTTCCTGGTCGGCGCGCGTGCCGCCGGACTGCGCCTGACGCCGGCCGAGGCGGATGCCTACGTCGCCGAACAGGCGTTGTCGGCGTCGCTCGTCGGTGTGCCCACCGAGCGCACGCCCACCGATGCGGCGCAGCTCTACGACGCGATCGCGGCGCTGCGTCCGATTCTGCGAATTACCCCGGAGGCCCGGGACGCGGCACGCGTCGTGATCGCACCGCCGTTGCCGCTGCGTGCCGCGCTGGTGCTGCCGGCACGGCTGGGCTGGTCGACGGTGTCCGCGCTGGCCCTGGGGCTGCTGCCCGACTGGGCGCTGCGGATGTACCGGCTGCCCGCCTTGCCGGGGCGGACGCTCGCGACGGCTGCGGGGCTACGGACCCTGCGCGGCGCGGTGCGCGCGCTGCCGGCCCAGTACCGGGAGGGACCGCTCTACCGGGACGCCAAGGAGCGTGCGGCGGCGTCGTGACGCGCGTGCGCGTCAGTCCGGGTCGGCGATCCCGGCCCACGGATCGAGCTCAGCGGACACGGCACGGCCCTCGGGGCAGTGCTGACGGAAATCGCACCACGAGCAGCCCGGCGTCGGGTTCGCCGGGAAGACGTCGTCGGCCTGCGCACCCGCGGCCAGCGTGTCGGTGGCGGTGACGATGTCCTGCGCGGTCTGCTCGGCGCGGTCGAGATGGCGGCCCAGCGACGCGTCGGTGTGCTCGAAAGCCGCGACCTTGCCGGTGGGCAGGTGGTGCAGCTCGACCCGGGCGCAGTGTCTGCGCAGCGTGCGGCGCGCTGCCAGCACGTAGAGCGCCAGCGCCTGGGAGCCCCGGGCGTCGTCGGTGTCGAGCTCGCGACGGCCGGTCTTGTAGTCGACGACGACGAGCTCGCCGTCGCGCTCGTCGATGCGGTCGACGCGGCCGGAGACCGCGAGCCGCTCGGTGCGTGTCGCGACGGTGCGTTCGACGCCGAGTGGCTCGTCGGTGGGGTCGACGTGCTCGGCGAGGTAGTCGCGAACCATGTCGGCGGTGCTCGTGCAGACCCGCTGCGACTGCCGCTCGTCACAAAAACCTATGGACTGCCAGTTGCGCTCGACGATGTTCGCGCCCTCGTCGGCGGTGCGGTGGGCCCGTGGCAGCAGCCACCACTTGTGCAGCGCCAGGTGCGCGGTGGCGCCGACGGTGTTGTGCGCCCAGGGCCGCCCGCGCACCGGCGCCGGACGGTCGAGGTAGGTGAATCGGTAGCGCCGCGGGCAGTCGAAGGCCGCAAGCCGCGACGGCGTGCACCCGAACAGCCGCGTCGGCATGTGCGCCAGCGTCAACTGGCCCGCGGCTGCCTCGCCGGCGGGCTGCGCTGCGGCAGTCATGGTTGCCACCCTAGGTCGCCGCGGCGACAGTTCCGGGCACGGCGTACCGGGAACACGCCGAGCGGTCAGCCGCTGACCGGCCGGCGCGCGGCCGGCAGCGCGAGCAGCCGCTCGTACTGCGCGTCGTCGGTGGTGCACGCGCCGATCGGCGTCCGCTTGTTGGCGCCGTGATAGTCCGACGAGCCGGTGCCGATCAGCTCGAGATCGCGCGCGAGCCGCGCCGCGTGCGCGCGGTCATCGGCGTCCTGGTCGGGATGGTCGACCTCGAGACCGACGAGCCCGGCACGCGTCATCTGCTCGACGACCTCGTCCGGCACCACCGGACCGCGCCGGCGCGCGAGCGGGTGCGCGAAGACCGGCAGGCCACCCGCGGCGACGGTGAGCGCGATCGCGTCGAACACGTCGGTGTCGGGCTTGCGCACGTAGTAGGGCTGGCGCGAGGACAGCAACTCGCGGAACGCGGTGTCGACGTCGGGCACCACGCCGGCCGCCACCAGCGCGCGGCCGAGGTGCGGGCGGCCGATCGTCGCGTCGCCCGCGAGCCCGGTGACGTCCGCCCAGCTGATCGGGTAGCCGGCAGCGGCCAGGTTGTCGACCATCTGCTCGCCTCGCGTGCGCCGCGCGGTACGCAGCCGCTGCCACTCGGCCTGCAGGTCGGCGTTGGTGTCGTCGACGAGATAGGCGAGCAGGTGCAGGCTGATGCGCCGTCCCTCCGGCGCGACGTAGACACAGGAGAACTCGACGCCCGGCACGACGGTCAGCCCGGGCGGCCGTGCCTCGAACGCCGCCGCCCAGCCGTCCGTCGTGTCGTGGTCGGTGATCGCGACGACGTCGAGGCCGGCTTGCGCCGCCGTGCGGATGAGCTGCGCCGGAGTGTCGGTGCCATCCGAGGCGGAGCTGTGGGTGTGCAGGTCGATGCGCATCGCGCTCAACACTAGGCAGCCGGCAGCGAGTCGATCAGCGGCGCCTGCCGAATCTGTCTGCACCGCGCGGCAGTCGCGGCAGGCGCGGGAGCGGCTCGGTACGGAAGTCGTCGTGCTCGTCGTCGAGGCCGTCGTCCGGGTCGCCGTTCACGGCCTCACCGAAGGCCACCCGGCGCAGCTCGAGGTAGAACTGGTGCGGGCCGGCGATCTTCGTCAGATGCCGCACGTCGGGGTGATCACCCGGCGCCTCGAGGTCGATCGTGCCGTAATCGAGCAGCTTGCCCGGCACGGTCTGCGTGAGCCGCGCGCCGGAGATCCGGTCGGTGCGCAGCGAGGCCTCCGTCGAGGTCGTCTCCGGCACGCCCTGGATGCGGATGATCCGCTTGCCGGTCAGGATGACCCACTCGGCAGCCCACGTCTGCCAGCGCAGGAAACCGAGGCCGAGGAACACCACGACCGCGATCCAGGCCATCGGGTTGGGGTCGAAGATCGCGGCGAGCAGCAGGATGACCAGCGCCGCGCCGAGGATCTTGTGCGGCGGCCGGAACATCGTCGTCCAGTGGTACCGGGTGCGGGCGCGCACCGGCAGCTCGGAGGGCAGCAGGGCCGGCACGAGGCCTCAGGACGACAGTTTGTCGAAGAAGTGCCCGATGCCGTGCGCGATGTTCACCGTGACGTGCCACGCGCCGTCGGCCATGCTGGCCGCGTTGTCCGGCGACGTGATGATGTAGAACAGGACGAACGCGCCGACGAGAGCGGCGATGGCTATCTTGACCATCGGCAGGTGCCCCCTGAGCATTCGGTCCGGACGATTCGGCTCGGCGCACCGGGCAGCCGAGATCGCAACGCCCACGTTCATACCGCACCCCCACGGGCAAATCGGGGAGCCGCGCCGCACCGACGCAGCGCGCCGGTGAACCGGCGAATCCCGTGCGCGGGCGGCATCGTGTTCGACGACGCCGCGAGGCTGCTGCTGATCCGCCGCGGCCGACCGCCCGCCGAGAGGCTGTGGTCGGTGCCCGGCGGCAAGTGCGAGGGCGGTGAATCCCCCGCCGACGCGTGCGCGCGTGAAGTTGCCGAAGAGACCGGCCTGCAGGTCGACGTCGTCCGCGTTGCCGGCCGCGTCGAACGTCCGGCACCGGGCGGCGACGTCTTCGTCATCGACGACTTCGTGTGCCGCGTCGTGGGCGGCGCGTTGCAGGCCGGCGACGACGCGTCCGAGGCGCGGTGGGTCGACCTCGCGGACCTGACGGCGCTGCCGCTGACTCCGCTGCTGTTCGAGACGCTGCGGTCGTGGGACCTGCTGCCCGCGTGAACTGCTCCGGCGTGAGCTGCGCTGGCGTGAGCTGCTCCGGCGTGCTGCTGCGCGGCCCGTTCAGCCGCGCGGGATCGGCTCCGGGCGGCCCGGCTGCTCGCCGCCGCGCGCGTCGATGTACTCCTGCGTCGGGACCATCACCTTGCGCCGGAAGATGCACACGATCGTGCCGTCCTGGTTGTAGCCGATCGTCTCGACGTACACGACGCCGCGGTCGCTCTTGGATTTCGACGGAGTCTTGTCCAGCACCGTCGTCTCGCCGTAGATCGTGTCGCCGTGGAAGGTCGGCGCGACGTGCCGCAGCGACTCGACCTCCAGGTTCGCGATCGCCTTGCCGCTGATGTCCGGCACCGACATGCCAAGAAGCAGCGAGTAGATGTAGTTGCCGACCACGACGTTCTTGCCGAAGTCGGTGGTCTTCTGCGCGTAGTTGGTGTCCAGGTGCAGCGGGTGGTGGTTCATGGTGAGCAGGCAGAACAGGTGGTCGTCGTACTCGGTGACCGTCTTGCCCGGCCAGTGCTTGTAGACCGCCCCGACCTCGAACTCCTCGTAGAACCGACCGAACTGCACGCTGTCTCCTCACCGAGCTTCGCGCGGGCGACGTGCGGCGCGAGAACAGCGCCGGACGGCACGTCGGCGCGCCGCACGCCATCTTGCCAAGCCGCCGCGCGCGGCGGGTGCCAATGTGGCCGACGCCAAAGGCGGTTGTGCTGCCTGGCGATCAGCCCGCGGTTCCCTCGGCGGTCAGCCCGCGGTGCACTCGGCGGTCAGCCCAGCGTGACACCGGTGCGGGCGAGGTCGAGCAGGTCGGTGCCCGCCTCGGCCCACCGTGCCTGCAAGGCGTCGCTACCGCGCACCCGGCACCAGGCCAGCTCCGCAGAGGTCGCGGGCACGACCTGCAGCACCTCGACACCCAACACGCTGTGCACCGGTGAGTCGGTGACGAGCACGCCGGTGCACGCGGACGCCGCGGTCAACGGTTCGCCGAGGTCGACGCTCATGCCCGCGCGGTAGACGACGCCCTCGACGGCGGGCGTGGCGGCGAGCAGCGCAAGCCGTCGCCACACGTCGGCGAAGGCGTCGGTCGGGTCGCGCAGATGCAGCAGCAGCTCCGCGCGCGGACCGTCCGCGGCCACCACCTCCTCCGCGGCGCCGGTCATCGGGTGCCGGGACATGCCCAGCGAGACGTAGGCGCGCTCGCCGGGGATCGGCTCGAAGCGCAGCACGTCTATCGGGTCGACCCCGACGAAGGACACCGACGCGCGTACCGGCCGCTGGCCGAAGTGGTCGGCGAGGTGGTCCGCGACGGACGTGAGCAGGTCATCGGCCACCTCGCCACGCTATTCCACCGCCTCCGCGGCGCGCGTCGTCGGCGAGCATCAGTGGAACGACGCGGCGATGGCCTGTTCGGTGTCGGCGTAGCTGCTCCCGGCCCGCACCATCAACGCCGCGATGCCGTCGAGGGCGTCGCACATGCCGCGGGCGTGTTGGTCGAAGTTGTCTGAGTTTCTGGCTCATCACACGGTGTGGTGCTCAGCGCAGTACATGTCACATGAACACTCACACGAACACACAGCCCCAAGCGTTGCTGTACGCACGTATCTCCGTCACCGATCAGCGCACGCCGAAGGTCGCCAATCAGCTTTCAGACCTTCGCGCCCTAGCTACGCGCGAGGGCTACGCAAACGCTTGCGAGTACCGAGACGACGGCATCGCGGCGAGCAAACCTGACCTTCGCGACGACTTCAACCGGCTCATGGCTGACCTGCCGAAGCACCCCGGCGCAGTCATCCTTGCGACCGAAGAGGCCCGCTTGGCACGCAATATGCAGGAAAAGCTCGCGCTACAGGTGCTCTGTGCTGAGCACGGCATCACGTGGCACACAGTCCGAGACGGCAAGGTCAATCCGTCCGAGGCAGCGGGCGAGTTCATGGCGCTCATTCGCGGCGCTGTGGATACCCTGGAAAGCAAGCGCAAAGGCGAGCGCCAGCGCGCCCGTGCCGCTCATGACCGCGCACAGGGTCTGCCGTACAGGAACAGCCCGCGACCCTTTGGCCGCGAGGATGACCACGTAACCGAGCGCCGCGCCGAGGCCGACCTAATACGCCTGGCCCGAGACATGCTGTTGCGCGACGGCAAATCACTATTTGCCGTGATGACGGCGTGGCAGAAGGCAGGCAGCACCACGCCGAAGGGCAACGCGTGGACGGCCGCAAGCGTGCGCCACGCCATGCGCAAATGGTCGAATGCCGCCGTACCCACCTACGGCGACGAGCCGCTACCCGACGTGCAGGCGCATCCATCCTGGACACCAATCATCAGCCGCGACGACGCCGAAGAAATCCGCGCGCTGTTGGCTTTGCGCTCTCGCCCCGGTACCGGCGTGACCACGCTGTGCGGAGGCATCATCCGTTGCCGTTGTGGCGCGCCGATGGTGGGCGGCGGCTGGCAGGGCCGTAACAGCGGACGGCGCATCTACCGATGCAGCTTCTACACAGATAACAAGATCAACCTTACGAACAGCAAGGGCCAGCACTCGACCGTGGCACGGCACCTTGCCGACCATGCGGCACGCGAGGCCGTCATCACCACCTACCTGTTCAGGCCGAGCGCGTCGAATGCCGCGTCAGGCGAGGCGGCACGTTTGGCCGACATGCAAACCGAGCTGACGGACGTGCAAGCCAAGATCGGCAACCTTCTCGACCTGCACCTAGAGGGCGAACTGAGCAAGGCGATCTTTCAGAGCAGAAAAGCGCCACTCGCAACCAGAGAAGCCGAGCTAGCGGAGCGCATCTCTCAGATGGCCGCTGCCAGCGCCAACGCCCGAATGCTGACCAAGACGCGCCGTGCACTCTTCTCACGGCGCACGCTGCCGCTGAGCGCCGCCGCGGAGGTCAAGCGCGAGCTGGGCGACATATTCGACGGCATGGGCTTGGAAGATCAGCGCGCACTACTGGCCGCAACCGCTCACGTAGTGGTGGGCGCGGGCCAGGGCATGAGCCGTTTCACCGTCACGGGTGAAGGTCTGCCAACCGAGGACGACGACAGTTATTCAAATGCACAAGAAGGCTAATTGCATTACACAAATGCTTTCGTCTCGGAATGGCCGGGTGCAGCGAACAATGGTAGACAAATGGGCGGCCATAATGTAGGGTCGACCCTACTCACTTACCGAACGGAGGCGAGCAACTACTAAACTATAGGAACCAAACATGAACCGCGAAAATATCAAGAGTATCTGTGACGCTATGCAAGCGGGCCACTACAAGCTAGGCGTCCTGGAGAAGTTTTTTGAGGCCGACCCCGACGACCAGACGCGCGATGAGATTCACGCCATTGACGTAATGGCGCGCATGCGACGCGACCATTTGGCATTTGACGACGCGTTCCGTGCCCACCTAGACGCACTGGCGGAAGAGTTAGCCGCGTCGCTCATGTCGTCGTTCCGCACCATTGCACGGGCCAAATAAGCGGCAAGCCGATATCTAATACGTAATCATTTGAGTTCGTCGCAACAAGGCCCGCAGGATTCTTCTATTCAAATCCGCCTGCGGGCTTTGTTGTCTGCCGATATCTCATATGTAATGTCGGGGGCTAGAGCGCATCCCGTTACGAACACTAGCCCGGTAACGCGGTTCGAAAGCCTAGCGTTACCGGGCTTTGTGTTGGGCGCAGTATATGTCTATGACAGCAAGTGCAGACGGTTTCAGCAGATAATTACGGCGGCCACCAGAATTATCTCGACAAAAATAGACCGTTCGGACTAGCTGCCGATGTAAAGAGCGAAGACTACTTTGAGCGTTGTCTTTCAAGCGTCGTGTATGACTGCGAGTACGCCCCGTTTGATGTTTCAGGAATCGCAGGCTTGAAATATTGAACGGGGCGTTCTCTATTTCTATGGTCACCACGGCCTAACCGTGGGGCGAGCTAGCCACTCGCTAAACCTGCGTCTGAGGCAGCAACATTTATCTGCTCTCAGACCGGCTCAGTACAGCAGAGAGTCGAGCGTCCAACGTGCAACATAAGGAGCCTGTACGAACGGACCCCAGCCAGAGGGAATCGGATTCAGTTCCGGGTGAATATCTGGTGAGGCGCTCACATACGACGCTCTAGCGGCGGCTATAGAAAACCGCAGTGGCAATCCCGGAACGGGACAGTGATGACGTGTTGTCGCAGTGATTGTTTTATCTATTGATAGGCATAGCTGTGATAACACACGGACACAGAACATGAACTAGGACCGTTCCACCTACAACCACTACTCACATAACGGACATTGAAGATGAAAAATGATGACATAGCCCATGCGCAAGCCATGAACCTTATTGCACTGGCCTGCGAGCAAGACACCAACGCCTACATTTCGCAGCTTAAATCTATCGACAACGCGCATGCCGTAGTGAATGAGCTATGCCGCATGGTGGTAGTTGCCGTGCCCTACGAACGGCACAATGATTTAGCGGAAGAGATGCGTAACGCCATAGGCCGATTAGCTTAGTAGACAGGCATATGACTTCCTATCAAAACAGCCGCACATGCGGGCACGTTTTATCTTCACGTCGTATGCCTGTCTTTATCTATTGAAAGACAAGTATGAGTAACACATTCTGTATTGAGCCTGACTGCGGCGAACCGAGCACAGGCACCCGCTGTGCCGAGCACACACGCACACGAGCACAGGCGGTACGCCATAGGTCATACGAGCGTGAGCGTCCCTACAACCGCAGACAGTGGCGCAGGCTCAGCGTCAGAGCGCGAGAGCAACAGCCGTGGTGCTCGGACTGCGGTAGTGGCAGTGACCTAACGGCCGACCACAGCCCTGCCGCATGGCAGGCATACGAGGCAACCCACACAGTGCCGATGAATCTCATTGGGGTTGTGTGCAGAGGATGCAATAGCAAGAGAGGCAGAGCACGTGGAGCCAACGTCACCAGAGCCAGCTAGCAAGGTCTGCACGCTGTGCGGAGATGTGAAGCCGTCAACTGAGTTCTACGCCGGACGCGTGGACTGCAAGGAATGCAAGCGGGCGATGTCACGTAGGAACTACCACCGTGACCCGCCGCCGCGCATCGCACAAACCACCGCCTATCACGCGGTTGACCACGATTACTGGTTGAGGTACTGGAACGCGTACAACGCGCGCAGGGTCAGCTAAGCGGAGGGAAGCGCTGCCGCAAAACGGAGATGGACATTTCGGACGTTAACTCTGAGTGACCATTCCGCAGAAATGGCGACCGTGGGGCGGGGTGACCGTCCGCGTTTAGGGCGACAGGCTCGTGCCCTGCTTCAAAGCCGAACTAACTCGTTTTTCGCAGAATAACTTGCGTCACGCTAGTTCGACCCATTTTGGAGCTATTCCCGGTCTATCTGGCATCTAATTGGTGACTAACTGTGTCCGGCTAACCGGAGGTCTCGACGGTAATTACCGGAGGCTTTGAGTTGTAAACCCCGCAATGCGCGAGACCTACCCACCATTATATCGCCATCCGCGCCGATTTCCTACCTAGAGAGCAGATCGATCTAGTTAGGGCAAGGCATGGCGAAGACAGGACCAAAGGCGGAAGTCACTTCCGAGCCTTTGACGTTGCGCAAACGACGTGTCCGCAGCAAATCATTCGAGGATTTCTGCCGCAAGTATTTATCTCTGAAAAGTGCACCGGGCAAGCCCTTCAAGCCGGTTGGCTTTCAGCTAGACATTGTGTCGCAGATTTTCGACTGCGGCGACGTATTCCTAGCTGGCGTGCAGATTGGACGTAAGAACGGAAAGACCGCGCTCATGGCGGCGATTGCGTTGTGGGATATGTTCGTCGCTGGCCCGTACGGCGCAAACGTCGTGTGCTGCGCCGTGAATGAGGCACAAGCCATGCTGCTATTCAAAGACGCGGCATGGATGGTCGAGAATTCACCAGAGCTGGCCGCACGTGCGTTGATCTACAAAGATCACATAGAGGTTCCCGGCCGCGCGGCCACATTGCGTGCTTTGCCCGCTGAGGCTCGCGGACTGGAAGGGTTGCTCTACAGCACAGCGATACTTGATGAGGCGGGAGACGCCAGCCTAGATACCTTCGAGACGCTGCTAGACGCACAGGGTGCGCTGGACCGCTCGCGCCTCATCCTCATAGGTACACCGTCCGGGCGTGATGACACTCCGCTACACCGGGTGCGCGACATTGTGCGTACCGAGGCCAGAGCCTCGCACGTGTTCATTGAGTACAGCGCCGACGCGTTCCGTTCTCACGATTGGGACTGTGACCACTGCCTGACGCTGGCGAACCCCGCCGTAGGGGCAGGGTTTCTCAAGATCAAAGCTCTGGACGCAACCAAGCCGCCCGCCACGTCGATAACACGTTATCGCCAGCGCAGATTAGGGCAGTGGATTGCCGGAACGGGCGAAAGCTGGCTTGACGCGAGCCAATGGGATGCATGCGACGACGGGCGCACGATTGAGCCAGGCGCAAACGTGGTTGTCTCGATTGATGGTTCGAGGGTTTCGGATAGCACCGCATTAGTGATGGCCTCAATTGAGGAAAAGCCCGTCATTGAACTTGTGCAGCTATGGCAACCGCACTTGCAAGATGACGATTACCGCGTGCCGGTTGCTGACGTTGAGGCGCGGATTCGTGCGCTGTCCGATATTTACTGTGTCAGGGAAATTACCGGAGACCCGGCGCAGGGTTGGTCTCGCACGTTTTCCATTCTGGCGGATGAGGGTTTCACCGTTGCTGAGTTTCCCAACTCATCGCAACGCATGATGCCCGCCATTGCGGCATTCAAGTTTGCAGTTCTCGAAGGCGAGCTTAGCCACAACGGCGACCCGCAGCTAGCGCAGCACATTACTAACGCAGTGATGCGTGAGCGTGAGCGCGGTTACTTGATTTACAAGCCGGCCTCTAATTCTGCAAAGAAAATTGATGCGACGATATCGAGCGTGATGGCCCACGCGAGAGCGCGTCATCACTGGCGCAGGCCAAAGGCAGGACAACTACGAGTTTTGAAGATGAGAAAGTGATGTTTGAGTGGGAAACAGCCGCACCGGCAGACAAGGTGAGCTATCTCGGCTTGCAGCTACAGGCTCAGTCAAATGCGCTTGCACAGCTAGAGCTCTACTACGAGGGACGCCAACCTACTGCGTTCGTGAGCTTAGATATTGCAACGCAGCTACAGAATCGCTTGGTCTCGCTCAATGTCAATTATTGCCGTTTACTCGTAGAAAATCTCGTGCAACGCATAACGCTGAATGGGTTCAAGCTGGACGGGGCCATGAGCACCGACGCTTCCGTGTGGGACGTGTGGACGCGCAACCGCATGCAATCAGAGTTCGATTGGGCGCTACGTGACTTTCTGGCACTAGGCCGAACCTACATTCTAGTTTGGAAAGACAAGCAGGGCCGCGTGTCGCTGTCTGTTGAGTCACCTAAGCAAGTGACGGCCTACCGCAACCCTGTTACGCGCGAGGTCGAAGGCGCGCTTAAGCAATGGGCCACCTTCAATGACGTGACCAATCAACAGCACGCATGGTCTGTGCTCTACCTGCCCGATGAGGTCATTACCTTCACGAGCGCAAGTCCTGCCGCCGTGAATTCGATACCTAACACGGGGTGGCGCGTCACTGACCGTCAACCTAACCCGTTAGGTGTCGTGCCCATGGTCGAGATTGCCAATAAGACCAACGTACTTGACTGGACCGGCACCAGTGAGTTTGAGCCAATCATGGGCCTACAAGACGCACTCAATAAGACGTTACTCGATTCCATGGTTGCCTCAGAGTTCGCAAGCTTTGCTAGGCGCTGGGCTACCGGCCTAGCAGTGCCCGATGACGAGGACGGCAATCCTGCCGAGCTATTCGGTATGTCATGGAACGAAATTTGGACGAGTGAAGATGCCGAAACAAAGTTCGGCGCTTTCCCGTCGCAGAGCTTGACCGGCTTTGATACTCAGTCAAACCTCCTGACCCGCCATATAAGTGCTATTAGCGGGCTCCCAGAATTCTTGACAGGAACAGGTTTATCAAATCCTCAATCCATTGACGCTATCAATGCCTCTGAATTGACGATTACTGCGAAGGCCCAGCAAAAGCTAGACCTACTAACGCCAGCGCTTGCCGAGGTCGGCGCGCTGGTGGTTGCCATCGGTGACAATCGCCGTGCAGTAAATACCGCGAAGGTCGCGCCTGTGTTTGCAGACTTGCAAAATCGCAGTGACACAGCCAAGACAGACCAATTCGTCAAGTTGACGAGCGTGGGCATGAGTCCGCGCGTTGCAGCCCGCATGTGCCTTGGTTGGTCCGAGTCCGACGCTGCCCAGCTACCCGACACCCCGATAACTACGAATGGAAATCAAGATGAGCGAACCAACGCAGCAGCCTAACGAGGGCGAGCACGCAGAAGAGGCCGTAGAAGCTTCTGAGCAGGCCGTACAGACACCAGAGGCCGACGAGAGCACAGAGACTCCCGACGTAGAAGCACAGTTAGCAGAGGCCACCACACGCGGTGACGCGTTGGCAGAGCTTCTACTTACGCGCAGTATCGAGCAGGGTGCGGGGGACGTGTTGCAGGACGTGACCGACCTACCGCGCACCGATGACCTACTAGGCGAGGACGGCACGCCGGACCTAACCAAAATTCGTGCAGCCGCGCAAGCTCTGTCTGAGACCAAGCCTCATCTAGCCAAGGCCAAATACGGCGACGTAGGCCAGGGCGCGAAGCACACCGCCAACGTCCCTACGTGGTCCGACATTATGTGTGAGGCGTTGGGCTAATGGCTAGGGTAAACATTCACATTGCCACGCAGGGAATGCGTGCAATGGAAAACGATTTTGGCCTGCTAGCGTCACCCGCGCCGATTGATGACGCCAAGGCGCGTATGAGCACGCTTGCAGAGCTTGCGGCCACGAGCGCACAGTCAGTCATCCCGGTTGACGACGGAGACTATCGCCGTCCTGCCGGAACGTTGCGTGATAGTGCGCGCTGGTCAATCTCAAATGAGACGGCCGATTACTGGGAGTTTTCATTCACGGTCGGTACTAACGATGACGCCGCACCTTATGCCAAATGGGTTTTGTATAAAGGATTGGCCGCTGGTAGGGGTGACTATCTCGAACCACTCGATGCAATGGAAAGCCGCATCGAAGAGGCCATGAATCAAGCGTTCGATGATGTGTTCGGTACAGGTGAGTAATGAGCGAGCAAGCACCTGCACTATTGGTCGCGGCGCGTGCGAAGTATCTGGCGGCCAACGAATTTACGCAAGTGAGCGCATCCGTAGGCAGCGGTCCCGCCCCTGTAAGCGCGTGGGTATTCGTAAATACCGACCCTCGCACGGGCCTTCCTGCCGCGTACGGGCTAGGTAGAGCCGCAATTGTGTTCTATCTACGTGGCGGCTCGTGGCACACGAACGGCTCCAGCGCTCAGTTTCCAAAGCTGGCCGTCACGGTGTTTGCACAGGGCGACCCGGCCACGCGTGACGGCGAGTACCAAGCCCGCACCGTAGCTCAGTCAGTCATTGCGTGTTTCGATGACTACTCAAACTCGCACGCTCCGAATTGGTCGCCAAGCGTGTACGTCGTGCACAGTCGATGGACCGGCGAACTGAGCGTGTATGAGGCTGAGGGCATCGAAGGTATGTACCGCGCCGAACTGTCTTTCGAGATAGAGACGGCCTAAACGCCGATCTACTAGGTAGGCAATGAAGTTTTGCCTACCCTCGTTTTACATGCTCGAACGGCTTTCGAGGGGTTAATTATCTCTTGAAAGACGTAGAAACATGGCAGGACTCGGCGTTACCAATCAGAACGGCCTAACACCACAAGCAGCAGCACTTTCAGTAGAAAATGTGCAGCGCTTCCTAGTGCAGCCGTTGACCGACGCATCCATCTACCTATCCAGCGGCGTAAACATCATCGACAGTGCGTCACCTGTGCGCATTCCCACTGCGCCAGACCCATCAACAAATCTGGGCTACGTAGCCGAGGGTGGAGTAATTCCTGAGGTAGCGCCTCAGTTTGGCAAGTTAAATTTACTGCCAAGCACCCTGGAATCAACCAAGGTCATTGCCCCATTCTCAAATGAGCTATACCGACAGAGTGTCGTAGACATCAATAATGAACTACAGAGTTACCTAGTTAGTTCGGTAGCCGCCACGGTAGACAACAATCTGATTAGCGGCAACGGCGACGGTGTTACGACCGTCAAGGGCTTACTAAACTTCCCGAACACGCAAACGCTAGCCGTGGGCGGCCACCTTACCGTTGATAACGTCTATGACGCTATTAGTCTTGCACTAAAGGCATTCGTCAATGAGGGCGACCTACAGCTATGGGTGACGCCAGACGTACTGACCCAGCTACGCAAGCTCAAGGATGCTGCCGGTAATTATTTGCTACAGGCCAACCCAACTGCCCGCACGCCGTACAGCGTGGCCGGTGTGCCGGTAGTCGTAACGCAGCGTCTACCTACGAGCACAGGCCAGACGCCAAGCACCACTGCGGTGCTGTGGGCGCCCAAATACACCTATGTTGTGCGCGATGCTTCACCTACGGTCACGTTCCTGACCGAGGCCTACGCCAAGACCGATGAATTCGCCATTCGCGTAACTAGCCGCTACGACACCGCCTGCGCCAAGCCGCAGAGCATCGTGCAGCTAACGGGCATCACCACGAGCTAACCCATGGTTGCGCTTACCCCCAACGTGTCGGGCCGCGACGTGGCCGCACTCATCGGGCGTGACGATGACGCACGATTTGTTGCCGGTGTGGGTGACCTGGCAGCAACCGCCGCACGCTCTGCCGCATCCAGTTACACGCGTGGCGTCGGTTTCGAAGATGAGGACCAAATCCCGGTGTCGCTAGTACACGTCATCACGAACCGCGCCATTCGCATAGCTGGCAACGCGCAGCAGCTTCTATCCGAGACCCGCGACGGCGTAACCATGAACTACGGCCTTGCTAGTCAAGGCTGGACTTTGGACGAACGCCGCGCCCTAGATGAGTATCGCCGTAAGACTGCGAGCCTGTAAGTGTTCAATCTGACTGACACCGTGACCGTGCTCGGCAAGCGCACCACCAGTGCCGAGCCGGACACAGGTAACCCCGTGCTCGAAGACACGGCAGAGATGGTGAACCAACCGTGCGCGTTCGCGGTGCTGAGTGCGCAAGATCATTTACAGCAATGGGGCGACGGCGCGACGCCAACGGACACAGACGCCGTGACGGCGAGCTTGCGCCTGCCAACGTGGGCACCGGCTCTTGACGGCTCAGACACGCACACAATCACGGTGAACGGCTACGCGGGCACCTGGCGTGTGTTGAGCATGCGTCCCGGTGCTCAGTGGTCTACTTATCTTTTACAGTTGACCTAACGGAAAATCGCAATTGGAGTAAGCCAGATTCCAGGGCCGACGATTGTCGCGTCATTGGCCGACAATTCCATGCCGAAAGCCGATCCCGAGTCGCTAAAGTGTGCAACCGCATCCTTCATGGTAGTCATTTCTAGTGGCGTGGGCGCACTGCCTTTTATCAGACGCAAGGTCGGATACTCTTCCGCTGGCTGAATTACTCGGTCTACTTGGGCAACCACGCGGTAAATTCCGCCCAATCGGCCGTAATCGCCAATAATCCATTCTGATTGGCATGCCATGCCCACAACCGGCCCCGGCTCTCCCTCTGGCTTGGCCAGAATGACCGTCTCAGATTCGGCACTGTCGCCCAGCAGCATGCGAATATTGCGCTCAGCTTCCTTCAATTCTTTGAGTGCATCCCCCTTGACAGAAAAAATATTCCCCTGTGTTTTCGCCTGTTCAGCAAACCAAAGGAACGCCCGCAGCAACGTCGTCAGCGGGGCTACCTCTAGCGTGCATTTCAATTCAACTGTGTCACCCGGCTCGACTTTGTCGATTGCATCCGAGCCCCAGCCATTGAATGACCCAATGGCCTTCTGTCCGACGAGGTTTTGATACCAAATCTCGAAGACGGAGAAGCGGGTGCGCTTGCGCACAAGTTCCTGCTCCAACTCCGATGTAGTCTTTTTTCCGCCTTCGAGCTTGACCGTAGAAATTCCGGCCGAGCCTCCAATACCGCCTTCAGATAGCGAATTGACCTTCTGCACCACTTCGTCGATCTTCCCTGCTTCGACGGCCGACAGGGAGTTTATTACCGTCTCGTCGTCCAAATAGAAGAATCCACGGTGCACCCTGTTTGCTGGGTTTACGTAGACTTCCGTGACTTCATCTTTCGCCATGTACATCCTCCCGTCGGCGAACCCCAATGGTTCGCTCATACGTTCGAGTGTCCGGCGTCACAGTCATTGATGCAAGTCGTCTATTTCATCGCTCGCATGCGGTGCGTTCCGCCGCGACTGAGCCCACGAAGCCAGCAGCGCCACGCCTGCCGCGAACATCGTGCAGGTCCACCACTCCCAGCCCACGCCGTTGAGCAGCACCGCGGCAAACACGCCCACCGCTCCCCCGACACGGGCGACAGGCCGTTTCATGCCGCCAATGGTGCCGGTCAGCAGTACGGTGTGACGCGGGAGAACTGCTCGTACAGCGCGGTGAACTGCGCCGACGCGGCGCCCACCCAGTCGGCGCCGAACAGTGGTGACAGCTGGGATTTCAGCATCTGGTGTTCGCCGCGGACGTCGGCCGACACCCGATGCGTGGTGCCGCCCAGGGCTTCGAGCTGGGCGGGAGTGACTTTCAGACTGCCCACGGCAATCTCCTTCGGGTACGTGGCTGTCGCCGGTAATGATCTTCGGACCGGACGCACGTTACGAGCCCACGACCAGTCCGCGCTGCGTGCTTGCGTCGGCTGTGGACAACTCGGCAATTTCCCGAGGTTGTCCACAGGCGTGCGGTCCGACCCGGCGATCCGTCCGACCCGCGTCGCAGACTGCGGCGCATGCAGATCGAGCTGACGATCCGGCGCCGAGGCGCCTGCACCGACGTGGCGGTCGAAGCCACCAGCGCGGTGTCGTTGGCGACACTCGAGTCGGCGCTCGGCACGGCACTGGCATGCCCGACGCCCGTCGAGCTCTGGCACGACGGGCGGCGCTTGGGCGCCGGGACACCCCTCGGCGCACCCGGGTTGCGCAATGGCGCGCTGCTCGATGCCGACGGTCCGGGCGCGGATCGTCCGGCCGCGGGGGTGCTCGCCCTGCATCGGGTCGGGGGGCCCGATGCAGGCAGCACCGTCGCCGTCACGCGCGGGCGCCTACTGCTCGGGCGGGCGCCCGACTGCGACGTCGTCGTTGCCGATCCGGACGCGTCGCGCCACCACGCCGTGCTCGACATCGGCAGCTCGGCGATCAGCCTGCGCGACTGCGGGTCGACCAACGGCACGCGGGTCGACGGCTGCCCGGTGCCACCCGGCGGCTCCGAGGTCGTGCCGGGGCAGGTCATCCGGATCGGCGACACCAGCCTCATGGTCCGCGGCCCGCTCGACGTGCCGGCCGCGCTGGCCGACGCCGGTGACGGCACCTGCCGCCTCATGCGCTCGCCGCGTGACGTGCCCGCGGTGTCGCGGCGCGAGATCGTGCTGCCGCAGCGCGCCACGAACACCCGACCGCGCGGCGTGCAGTGGATCGCGGCGCTCGTCCCCGCGTTGGCCGGTGGGGCGGTCGCCTGGCTGGCGCACTCTCCGCAGTTCCTCCTCTTCGCGCTGCTGTCCCCGGTGATGCTGCTGTCGACGTCGGTGGGCGACCGTCTGCATTGGCGCAGGTCGCGCCGCCGCGACGCCGCAACCTACGTGCAGCGTCGCGCCGCGGCCGAACGGGAGATCGTGGCGGGTCTGACGGCCGAACGCCGTGCCCGACTGCGCGCCGCGCCCGACGCCGCCGCGCTCCTGTCCGCGGCGACGCTGCCCGGCAGCCGGTTGTGGGAACGGCGACGCAGCGACGCCGACCTGCTCGACCTGCGGCTCGGCATCGCCGACGTTCCGTCCGTCCTTCGGGTGCGTGACGGCGCATCGGTCCGCGCCGCAGGGCTGCTCGCCGACGTGCCGTACTCGGTGGCACTGCGCGACGGGCCGCTCGGTGTGTGCGGTCCGCCGGACGTGGTCGACGCCGTCGTGCGCCACCTCGTCGGGCAACTGGCGACGCTGCACTCACCCACCGACGTCGGGCTCACCCTGATGCTCGGTCCGGCCGCCGAGGAGCGTTGGCGGTGGGCGCGGTGGCTGCCCCATCTGGCGGGTCGTGTCGCGACGACGTCCGATGAGTGGACTGCGCACGTTGCACGGCTCGCTGCCGAACGAGGCCGCGACGCCGCTCGTCGAGGTGCCACACGGTGGCCGGGCCCCTGGCAGGTACTCGTGCTCGACCGCGCCGGCGATCTTGTGGACGTCTCTGGTCTGCCCGGCCTGCTCGGCGGCGCGCGTCACAACGGCCTGAGCGCCCTGTGCGTGGCCGAGGACGAGGAGTCACTGCCTGCCGCCTGCGCGACGGTGGTGCGGGTGAGCGGCGCGACGGGCACCCGCGCGGTCGTTCGCCGCGCCGCGGACGTCGGCGAAGCCGGTCGGACCGCGGCGCGCCGCGCTGCAGCGACGGATACGGCGCGCGGTCGCGCAGCACCGCACGACTCGTCCGGTACCCCGCCGCACGACGTCGTGCTCGATACAACGGACGAGTGGTGGGCGAGCAGGCTCGCGCGCGGCCTGGCCGCAATCAGCGACGCCGGGGCGGACGCAACGGCCGCGCTCCCCTCGACGTTCGCCCTCACCGAGGCCCTGGCCCTCCCCGACCCGACCGCGGCCGAGATCAGCGACCGGTGGGCGAGCTGCGTCGGCGGCGCGCGCACGGTCGTCGGCGCCGGTGCCGACGGGCCACTCGTCTTCGACCTCGTCCGTGACGGGCCGCACGCCCTCGTCGCGGGGACCACCGGTGCCGGGAAGTCTGAGCTGTTGCAGAGCCTGGTCGTCGGTCTCGCGGCGAACCATCCGCCCGAGTCGGTCTCGTTCCTGCTCATCGATTACAAGGGCGGCGCCGCGTTCGCCGACTGCGCGCGCCTGCCGCACACGGCCGGACTGGTCACCGACCTCGACGCCTACCTGACCGCGCGGGCCCTGCGCTCGCTGCACAGCGAACTGCGCCGCCGAGAACGCCTCTTCGCCGAACACGGTGCCGCGGACCTCACGGCTTACCGCAGCAACGACGCTGTAGAGGCGTTGCCGCGCCTGGTGATCGTCGTGGACGAGTTCGCCGCGCTCGCGCAGGAACTGCCCGACTTCGTGCACGGATTGATCGGCGTCGCACAACGCGGGCGCTCGCTCGGCGTGCACCTCGTCCTCGCGACGCAGCGCCCGCGCTCCGCGGTGTCGGCGGAGATCCGAGCCAACACGGCACTGCGAGTCGCGCTGCGCGTCACCGATGTCAGCGAGTCCACCGACGTAATCGATGCCGGCGACGCCGCGACCATCGACCGCCGCCATCCCGGGCGCGGCTACCTGCGCACCGGCGATTCCCTGGTCGCATTCCAGGGTGCGTACGGCGGCGGACCAGCGGTGCGGCACGAGCAGGTCACGGTACGTGTACTCGACGCATGGCGACGCTCCGCCGACGGGGTGAGCGAGGTCGACGGTCCGACACAGCTCTCGACGGTGGTCGACGCCGTGTGTGCCGCCGCCGCGCACACCTACCGCGCACCTGCACGCAGTCCGTGGCTGCCGCCGCTGCCGGCCGCGATCGCTCTCGCCGCGCTCGACCCGCCGACCGACGCCTGCGCGGCGCGCGTCGCCGTGGTGGACCTGCCCGACGAGCAGCGCCGGGCGCAGATCGAACTGGACCTGCGGCGCGGGCCGTCGCTGCTCATCGTCGGCAGTCCCGGCTCCGGTCGCACGACTGCGCTCGCCACCGTTGCCCTCGACGCCGCGACCCGGCTGGCGCCGGACGAGCTGCACCTGTACGCCGTCGACCCGAGCGGCGCGCTCGAGCTCATGCTGACCGGCCTGCCGCACGTCGCCACGATCGCAGGCCGCGGCGACCCCGCACCCGCCCTCGTCCTGCTGCGCAGGCTGACCGAGCTGTGCGGCGACGGGTCCGCTGCGGCCGAACCACCTGCCCGGTTGCTGCTGATCGATTCCTGGGACGCGCTCACCACGTCGTTGGGCGATGCCGACGCAGCCGAGGCAACCGACCTGCTGGCCACGTTGCTGCGCGCCGGGCCGGCGGCGCGGTTGACGGTCGTCGCTGCGGGCGGACGTAGCGCGCTGATGCCGCGCTTCGCCGGCGACTTCGGCGCCCGGATACTGCTGGCCCTGGCCGACCGCAACGACTACGGCCTCGCCGGCGTCAACCCGCGCGACGTGCCCGCGACGATGCCGCCCGGCCGCGGGCTGCGGGCGGCCGACGGCGCTGGTCTGCACGTCGTGCACGCGGGCACGCATCCGGGTCCCGCCGCCGCTCGCAAGGTGGTGGCCGAGCTCGCGGCCCGATGGCAGGGGCATGCGGCGACGGACCTGCAGCACGGGGCGATCCGGATCCGTCCGCTGCCGCAACGAATCACCGCCCGGGAGTTGCCGCGCGCCGACGCGACCGTGGGTGACCACGAGCCCGCGTTCCTCATCGGCGTCGGCGGAGACGCCGCGGATCCGCTCGTCGTGCGGCTTTTCTCGGGCGCCGGGCAGATGGTCGTTGCCGGGCCGCCGCGTTCTGGGCGCAGCACGACGCTCCTGTCGTTTCTCGGCCAGGGTGTGCGCCACGGAATACCTGTCGTCGTCGCGGCCGGCGCACGCTCGCCGCTGCAGACCGCGGCGATCGACCTCGGTGTGCACCTCGTCCAGCCACAGGACGATCTGCATGCTCTGCAGCCACCCGAAGCGCCGGCGCTGCTGGTGGTCGACGACTGCGAGCTGCTCGCCGACACGGTGATCGGCGAGGCGCTGCTGGCGTGGGTACGCGCGCCACGCGGGGCGCCGGCGGTTGTCGTGGCCGGGCGCGCAGACGACCTCGCCACCAGCTACCGCGGGCTCGGCTCGCACGTGCGGCGCTCCTGTTGCGGACTGCTGCTGCGGCCCGGCCCGGTCGACGGTGAGATCCTCGGTGCGCGCCTGCCGCGGCGGCCGCGCACCGGGCCGCCCGGGCGCGGCGTGTTGGTCGGCGACCCGGCATGGGGGCCACTGTTCGGCACCGGCGAACCCGTGCCGGTGCAGGTTGCGTTGCCCGATCTGCCGACCGCGGTGCCGGTATGAGCCCCGCTCGCGGCCGGCCCTCAGCCCATGTGTGGGTAACGGTGGTCCGTCGCCGGTACGAAGGTCTCCTTGAGCGCGCGCGGCGACAGCCAACGCACGAGATTCCACATCGAGCCGGCCTTGTCGTTCGTGCCCGACGCGCGGGCTCCGCCGAACGGTTGCTGGCCCACGACCGCGCCGGTCGGCTTGTCGTTGACATAGAAGTTGCCGGCCGCGAAGCGCAGCACCTGCTGGGCATGCAACACCGCAGCTCGATCGCGCGCGAACACCGCGCCGGTCAGCGCATACGGAGCCACCGATTCGAGCTGCACGAGCGTGTCGTCCCACGCGTCGTCGTCGAACACGTGCACCGCGAGCAGCGGTCCGAAGTACTCGTCGCGGAACACGGCATTCGTCGGGTCGTCCACCTGCACCACCGTCGGTTGCACGAACCATCCGGTCGAGTCGTCGGCGGTGCCGCCGGCCAGCACGGACACGTCCCGGTCCGCCGCGACGGACTGCAGTACGCCGCTGAGCCGGTCGTAGGCGCGTCGGTCGATCACCGCGCCGCCGAAGTTCGCGAAGTCGCTGACGTCGCCGTAGCGCAGCGACTCGGTCACCGAGACGAGCTGGTCGCGCACGCCGGCCGTCCACAGCGACCGCGGCACGTAGGCGCGCGACGCCGCCGAGCACTTCTGTCCCTGGTACTCGAACGCACCGCGCACCAGGCCGGTCACCAACGCCTGCGGGTCGGCGCTCGGATGCGCGACGACGAAGTCCTTGCCACCGGTCTCGCCGACGAGCCGGGGGTAGCCCGCATACGAACCGATCGCATTGCCGACCGTCCGCCACAGGTTCTGGAACGTCGACGTGGAGCCGGTGAAGTGGATGCCGGCGAGTGCGGGATGGGTGACCGCGGCCTGGCTGACCGCCGCGCCGTCGCCGGTCACGAGGTTGATCACGCCGGGCGGCAGGCCGGCGGCCTCGAACAGCGCCAACGTGTGATGCGCGGCGAACTGCTGTGTCGGCGACGGCTTCCACACGACGACGTTGCCGAGCAGCGCCGGCGCGGACGGCAGGTTGCCCGCGATCGCGGTGAAGTTGAACGGCGTGATGGCCAGCACGAAACCCTCGAGCGGGCGGTACTCCATCCGGTTCCACGTGAGGTCCGAACTCGTCGGCTGCTGTTCGAGGATCTGCCGCGCGTAATGGACGTTGAACCGCAGGAAGTCTGCGAGCTCGCAGGCCGCATCGATCTCGGCCTGCTGCACCGACTTCGACTGGCCGAGCATCGTCGCGGCGTTGAGCCGATCACGCCACGTCGTGCTCAACAGATCCGCGGCGCGCAGGAACACCGCGGCCCGCTCGTCGAAGGGCAGGTCGCGCCATGCGGGGGCGGCGCCCAAGGCCGCGCCGATCGCCGCATCGACGTCGTCGGTCGTGGCCTGCGCACTGTGGCCCAGCACGAGGTCGTGCCGGTGCGGCGCCACGACGTCGTACCGGTCGCCGCCGGCCATCCGGGCACGTCCACCGATGGTCATCGTCAGGTCGATGGGCGATGCAGCAAGCTCCTTGAGCGCTGCCGCGAGCGAGTTGGCCTCGTGGCTACCGGGAGCGTAGGTGCGCACCGGTTCGTTGCGCGGCGACGGGGGATGGGTGATCGCGTCCATGCCCTCGATCGTGCCACCGGTGGCGCCCGCGGGTCGGAGCGGTTGCAGGTCGGGACTGAACAGCTCGGGTCAGAGCAGCTCGAGCAGCGCGCCGATCTCCTGCGTCGCGTACCACGACAGCTCGTAGCCCTCGGCGTCGTCGACGGTGTCCTGCGAACCCGGGTCGCCGAGGTCGGCCGCGATGATCGCTTCAGCCGCAGCAGCGACCGTCGGTTCGGCATCGGCGTCGTCGACGTGCACCGACGCGACCGCCGATATCGGCACCGGCTCCGCCAGGTGCACCACGCCTCGGTCCACGTCGTCGCGAACCGCCACTTGGCTGTCGGGCACCTCGGCGGCAACGACCACGCGGCGCCGAGCCGCCGCGTCGTCTGCATCGACCAGCCGCAGCGAGCCGCGCGCCGCCTCGAGCATGGCGGCGTACTCGAGTTCCTCCGCGTCGTCGTCGACGTACCACTCGCGCAGCCCCGGGGTCACCGCGAACGCGGTCAACGGCGCCGGCCCGATTTCGCCGTCGTCCAGCAGGGCGTGCAGGACGCCGGTGGTCGCGGGCAGGTAGACGCGCATCAGCGGTCGCCTCGCCGGCCGCGGCGAGCGTGGTCGAGCCGGTCTCCGCCGGCCCCTGCGACGAGCTCGGCGAGCGACTGCTCGATCAGCTCAGCGAACGCGTCCGCGTCCGGAACCGCGTCGTAGTCGGCGTTGATACCGAAGTAGACACCACCGTCGTAGGAGGTGAGCGCCACCGACAGCGCCTGACCTTGTGTCAACGGCAGGAAGGGAAACATCTCGGTCATCCGCGCGCCCGCCGCGTACAGCGGTACCTGCGGCCCGGGAACGTTGGTGATCACCAGGCTGAACAGTCGGCGGGTCAGCTCGTTGGCCGCACGCGCTCCGAGCGCATGCATGGTCGGCGGTGCGAAGCCGGCCAGCTCGGCAAGCTGATCCGCGCTGACGGCACGCCCGGTGGCCTTGTGCGACGCCATCGCGTACCGCAGCTGGGCAAGACGCAGCACCGGGTCCGGCTCGCCGACCGGCAGGTCGACCAGCAACGGCCGCACGGTGCTGTGCGACGCGGCCGACGAGTTCTGTGCCCCCGTCGAACCGGCGCCGCCCATACCGCCCACGCCACCCACGCCGCCCATGGCACCCATGTCACCGGTCGCTGCCGCCAGCATGGCCGGCGTTCCCGGCGGCGGTGCTGCCGCGAGGTCGGCCACCGCGACCGGCACGAGCACGCGTACGGTCGCCGCCGGCCGCAGCCCCACGGCGCGGGAGAGCAGCCACGCCCGCAAGGCACCGGCGACGACCGCCAGCGCGACGTCGTTCACCGTTCCGCCGTACGCGTCGCGGACGGCGCGGTAGTCGGCGAAACGGGTGCGCGCCACGGCCAGTCGCCGTTGTTCGCCGAGCCGCACGTGCAGCGGCAGGTCGGGCGGCCGGCTCAGTACTGCGCTCGCGTTCGCGGCGAGCCCACCGGCGACCGACGTCGCCCGCCGCGCCAGCAGCGACGCGTCGCGGGCCGCACCCCGGGCGGTGTCCAGCACCCCACGCGGGCTGCGCACCAGGCCCAGCGCGGCGTCGAGCACCAGCTCCACGGCGCTGGGCTCGGGCTCGGGCATCCAGATCGCCTCGACGGTGCGCCGCGGCGCCGGGCTCGCGTCCAGGATCACCTGCGCGAGATCGATGTCGCCCTGCCCGCCGACCATCGCCGCATGCGTCTTGGTCAGGATCGCGACCCGTCCGCCGGTCAGGCCCTCGATCAGGTACATCTCCCACAGCGGTCGCGCGCGGTCGAGCAGGCGGGACTGGATGCGCGCACAGAACTCGAGCAGCTGCGCCTCGGTGCCCGGCCGCGGCAGCGCAGACCGGCGCACGTGGTAGGTGATGTCGAAGCGGGGATCGTCGACCCACACCGGGCTCGCGAGGTGACCGGGGACGATGCGCACCTTCTGCCGGTAGCGCGGCGCCAGCGAGATCCGCTCCTCGAGCAGCCGCACCAACCGGTCGTAGTCGAGGCTCCCCGCGTCGAGCGCGATGATCCCGCCGGTGTGCTGCGGCGACGTACGCGTCTCGCGGTGCAGGAAGCCGATGTCGGCGGCCGAGACGCGCTCGGTCATTGGCTCACCCTCCTCGGACGTCGGCTGGAGCGATTCTCACAGACCGCCCCGGCCGGCAGGCAGCAGGCGGCTCGCACACGGTTTCCCGGCACAGCGATGATCGTTATCGTCGGACCGATGAGGTCGGTGCGGGGCGTCGCACTCGCGATCGGGACGCTCGTCCTGTGCACCGTGCTCGGCGCGACCGCGACTGCCTGCAGCTCGTCGCCAAGCAACCCGATCCCCTCGTTCCAACCGGGCGCCGGGCGGTTCCGCGTCGTGCCGCCGCACCCGAGCGAAGGCGCACCAATGCCGCAGATCCTGCGCTAGGGCGGCCATCGCGTGCAGGTCGGGCTCGACGACGTACGCGGTGACGGTGCCGCCGCCCGCGCGAGCTTGGGGTTCGGATTGCAGGACGCGCACGCGGACGTGCCCATCCGCAATTACCGCGCCGGCGACTCCGTGGCGGTCGGCCCGGTGCACGTGCACATCGACGGCATTTACGGCTCGGGCGAGAAACACATCGCGGTCGACGTCACGCTGTCCTGAGGCCTCAGCGACGTCGGCGGCGGCGGCCCGACGCAGCGGGCACGCCCGTCAGCGCACCGGCGAGTTCGGCCACTGCCCGACGCAACGAACTGTTCGGCGCCGCCTCGCCGAGCACCCGGCCGGTCGACAACGCAGCGTCCAGCGCCGCCGTGTCGTCGGGCAGCAGTGCGGCCGGCGTGCGGCCGGCGAAACGCTGCAGCGCCGCCTGCAGTTCGGCATGCGTGTCGCCCGGCACGACACCCGCCCGCACCCGATTGAGCACGACCCACACCGTCGCGCCGACCTCGGCGTCGCGCAGGTCCGCCAGCCCGCGCACCAACCGCTGCAAGCCGATCGGGTCGGCCGCGCCCACCGCGATGATCAGGTCCGCATCGTCGAGCACGGCCAGCGTGGCGCCGTTGCGCCGCGGCGCCAACGTGTCGAAGGACAGCTCCTCGTCGGTCTCGAGGCAGAAGCCGCAGTCGACGACGGTGAAGTCGGCCAGCGCCCGCGCCGCGGCGAGGACCGGCGCGACGGCGGTGGGCCGTAACTCCGGCCAGCGGGCGGCGAGCGGGATGCCGGTCAGCACCCGCAGGTTCGGCCCGAGCTGCCAGCACAGCGTCGCGAGCTCCGCGGCATCGAGACGCTGCGCACCGGCACGCCGACACGCGGCGGCCAGCCCGGGCGACTCGTCCAGCAGCCCGAGTACCGCAGCGACCGTCGCGCCGTAGACCTCGGCGTCCACCAGCAGGCTGCCCGCGCCCAACCGGGCCAGCTCGTCGGCGAGCGTCACGGCGAGCGTCGTGCGGCCCGGCGCGCCCGTCGGCCCCCACACGGCAATCACCGAACCGCGGCGTGCGGTGTCCTCCGCCGTGACCGGCGCGCCTTCACCGGGCGGCACGGCCATCGACGTCGCCGGGTCGGCGAATGCCCGTTGGGTGCGCGCCGCGGTGCCGTCGGCGGCTGCGTCCCCGCGGCCGCCTGCGGTGCGCACCGCTTCGGCGAGCACGGACGCGACGACCTCGGCCGCGGCGTCCGCCGTCACGAGGAACTCGACACCGACCGACCGCAACTGGTCCTCGGCGGCCGTGTCGTCGCGCGGCACCACGCCGACCGGCACGACGCCGGCCGCGAAGAGCCGGTCGACGGCGTCGACGTCGAGGCGCCGCAGCCCCGCGGCGAGCAGCGCGGCCTGCCCCTGACCCGACGCCGCAACCGCCAGCACGTCGACCACGTCCACGCAGCGCCGCACGATCTCGACGCCGTGCGGTGCACGGTCGAATTCGCGCACGAGCCGCTGCTCCCACTCCGCGCCGTCGGCGACGGACAGGACGGCAAGCCTCATCGCAGGCTCAATGCGTGGCCGATGCCGAACCGCAGCTCGACACGTCCGGCGCCGACGGCGCGGCGGGTGCCGACGGCGACGGTGCGCCGGACGGCGCGGCGCCGCCGGTCAGCACCCCGGCGCGCAGCTGCGCGGCATCGATGGCCAGCGCCTGCACGACCCTGCTCGCGGCGGCGGGTGCGACGTCGACGACGACGTCCTGGCCGCCGCTGCCGTTGCTGAACGACGTGCCGTTGTCCGCACGCACGGACTGGACCGCGACGTCGGCGAGCAGCACCACGGACGCGCACGCCGCCGTGGACAACCAGATCTCGATGCGTTGGCCGGCACGCAGTGACGGCGCGGCGCCGGACGCCAACGGCACCGTCAGCGTCACCTGCGCGCCCGCAACACCGACCGCGGCTGCCGGGAGCAGCTCGTCGCGCGAGACCGCCCGGGTCAGCCGCTTGCCGACCGCTTGGGTCGTGCGCGTCAGGTACACGCCGTTGCCGTGATCGGGCAGCTGCACCTGCCGCAGCGCCACGTCGTCGCCGGTCAGCACGGTGCCCGCGGCGAGGTCGTGCCGGACAGCGACCACCGGATAGGTCGCGCTCGCCCCGGACACCACCTTGGCGCCGACGAGCACCGACGCGAGCACCAGCAGCACGCCCAGCACGAGCCGAAGGTCGAGCCAGCGCGGCGTCGCGATCCGTCGAGGCTGCGGCGAGGGCGGCACCGCACCCTGCGCAGGGCTCTGCGACGGACGGACGGAGTGTGACGGGGTGACGGTCACGCGGCCATAGTGCCGCAAGACGATCAACGTGCGCGAGTCGAAAGTGCGCCGTTGTGGACAGTCGACGCACCACGAGACACGGACTGTCACACTTGCACCACAACGCGAGATCCGTCTGCCGCGAAGGAGCCGCTGCCTGCCATGGCCGCCGAGTCCCGGTTCCTCACGCTGAACGACGTCGCCGAGGTGCTCAACATCTCCACGTCGCAGGCGTACGCGCTGGTCCGCAACGAGGAACTCGCCGCGATCAAGATCGGCGGCCGGGGCCAGTGGCGCGTCGAGCGGGACAAACTCGAGGACTACATCTCGCGGATGTACACGCAAACCCGCAAGTTCATCGAGAGCCACCCGTTCGTGGACGCCGAGGCCGACACCGCCGATTGAGACGGCCGGCCGGCGGATGCACGACGTGGTTACGCTGGTGCATGACGCGGGGTGCTGCCGCCATCGGCAGCTGAGATCAGACCCGTCGAACCTGCCCCAGTTCGTACTGGCGAAGGGACGTCCGCCGTGACCGACCCAACCCCCGACCTGCCGTCCGCCGTCGCCGCCGCGCTGGCCGCCGTGCGCGAGCAAGGACCGCTCGTGCAGTGCCTGACGAACATCGTCGTCGCCCAATGGACGGCCAACGTGCTGCTCGCCGTCGGCGCCGCGCCTGCGATGGTCGACAACCCGCGCGAGGCCGGTGAGCTCGCCCGCGTCGCCGGCGGCGTGCTGATCAACCTGGGCACGCCCTACGCCGAGACGGTGCAGGCCATGCCGCTCGCCGCTGCCGGGGCCGCGGAGGCCGGGCGTCCCTGGGTCCTGGACCCGGTGGGTGCCGGCGGGATGTCCTGGCGCACCGAGGTCGCCGGGAGCCTGCTCGCGCAGTCGCCGACGATCGTGCGCGGCAACGCCTCGGAGATCCTCGCGCTCGCCGGCGGCGCGGGCGGGCGCGGCGTGGATGCCACCGACGCGGCCGACGCGGCGGCCGGCCCGGCGCAGGGGCTCGCCCGCGAGCACGCCACGGTGCTCGCCGTGAGCGGCGCGGTGGACCACCTGACCGACGGCCGGCGGCACGTCACGGTGTCCAACGGCGACCCGTTGCTCACCAGGGTCACCGGGGTCGGCTGCGCGCTCGGCGCCATGACGGCCGCGTTCGCCGCGGTGGGCGACGACCCCTTGCTGGCCGCCACCGCTGCGACGGCGACGATGACGGTCGCCGCCGAGCAGGCGGCGCGCACGGCGGACGGCCCCGGCTCGTTCGCCGTCGCGCTGCTGGACCGGCTGGCGTCGATCACGCCGGACGAGCTGCGCGCGAGCGCGAGGCTGGAACTCAGCACGTGAGCGGACGCCCCGCCTTCGACCTGTCCGTGTACGTGGTCACGGACACCGAGATGTGCGGTCGGCGCGGTGTCGTGGCCACGGTGCGCGCGGCTGTCGCGGGCGGGGCGAGCATGGTGCAGCTGCGCGACCCGTCCGCCACCGACGACGACTTGATCCGGCTCGGGCGCGAGCTGTGCGCGGAACTGGCCGGCACCGATGTGCCGTTGCTCGTCAACGACCGCGTCGACCTCGTCGCCGCGATCGGCGCTGCGGGCGCGCACGTCGGGCAGGGCGACACGTCGCCGAGCGAGGCGCGCGCCGTGCTCGGCCGGGACGCGCTGCTCGGGCTGTCGGTGCAGAGCGTCGAGCACGTCCGCGCGGCGGCCGGCGCGGACGTCGACTACCTCGGCGTCGGGCCGGTGTGGACGCAGGCGACCAAGACCGACGCCGCAGTGCCGTGCGGGCCGGCCGGGTTGCGCGCGATCGTGCGGGCGAGCCCGTGGCCGTGTGTCGCGATCGGCGGCATCGACGAAACACGCGCAGCGGCGGTGCGGGCCACCGGTGCGAGCGGCGTCGCCGTCGTCAGCGCGGTGTGCGCAGCGCGCGACCCACGCGCCGCCACGGCGGCGCTGCGTGCGGTATGGACGGCGGCGGCATGAGCGTGCCCGTCGCGCTGACGATCGCCGGCAGCGACCCGTCCGGTGGCGCCGGCATCCAGGCCGACCTCAAGACGTTCTCCGCCTGGGGCGTGTACGGCACCGCGGTGCTGACCGCGCTCACCGCGCAGAACACCCGCGGCGTGACGGGCACGCATGCCGTGCCGCCCGACTTCGTGACCGCGCAACTGCACACCCTGCTCGAGGACGTCCGGGTGGACGCGATCAAGATCGGCATGTTGGCGAACGCCGGCACGGTGCATGCGGTCGCGGCCACAATTCGCGCGATGCCGGATGTGCCGGTCATCCTCGATCCGGTGATGGTCGCGACGAGCGGCGACCGACTGCTCGACGAGGACGCTGTCGCCGCCGTACGCGAGCTGATCCCGCTGACGTCACTCGTCACGCCGAACGTGCCGGAGTCCGCGGTCCTGCTGCAGACGACGCCGGCAACGGACGTCGACGGTCTGCGCGATCAGGCGCACGCACTGCTCGACGCCGGCGCCCGCAGAGTGCTGCTCAAGGGCGGTCACCTGGATGACCGGTCCGAGGCCGTCGACGTGTTCGCCGACGGGGAGCGCACGCACGTCCTGCGCGCACCGCGGGTGGCGACGCACAACACGCACGGCACCGGCTGCACGCTCTCGGCAGCGATCGCCGCGTCGACGGCGCGCGGCGCCGCGTGGCCGGAGGCCGTGCAGCAGGCGAAGGACTACCTGGCCCGCGCACTCGCGGCGAGCGACGAGCTAGACATCGGGCACGGCGCGGGGCCGGTGCACCACTTCGTGGACCAGTGGCGCGCAGCCGCTGACGTCACGCCCGCCGGCTGAGCGCGGCGAGCGCAGCCAGCGGGACCAGCTCGACGTCGCGCACGTCGCCGCGCCGGCGCACCTCGCCGGCCGGGTGCGTCGCGACCTCGACGAAGTCCGCGCCGACACGGTCGATGGTGGCGTCCACGCTGGACGCACCGTCGCCGATCAGATGCAGCCGCAGCGGTGACCGGTCGCGCGCAAGGCCGCGCAGTACGTGCCCCAGGCCGAGCCGGGACTCCACGACGCCGGCCGAGCCGGGCACCCCGGACGCCCGGCCGAGACCGCGCACCCGCTGCAGCGCGGCGTTGACACCGACGACTTCGCGGCCCTGGCCCGAGTCGAGCAGCAGCCAGTCCACGCCGACGCGGGTCAGCGTGCCGCGCACCGCGAGACCGCCGGCGAACGCCAACTGCAGTTCGGTGTCCACGGCGGCGCGCAACCGGTCGTAGACGGCCAGCTGGCCGATCTCGTCGCGGGTGCGGGTCTCGACCTCGGCAGCACGCTCGGCCAGGGCAAGCGCTTGCGCCTGCGCCTCGAGGTCGGCGAACAGCCCGTCCCACCTCATGGCGTCCGCCCTGCGATCACCCGCAGATCGAAGCACGTCCGGGTGGCCCGGTCCGGCCGGCTGGGAAGATCGGCCGATGACGCAGGCCCACGACGCAGCGATCCGGGTCCGCGGTGCGCGCGTGCACAACCTGCGCGACGTCGACGTGGACATCCCACGCGACGCGCTCGTCGTCGTCACCGGCGTCTCCGGGTCGGGCAAGTCGTCGCTGGCGTTCGGCACCGTCTTCGCCGAGGCGCAGTCCCGCTATCTCGAATCCGTAGCGCCCTACGCGCGTCGCTTGATCGATCAGGTGGCCGCGCCCGACGTCCGCGAGATCACCGGCCTGCCGCCGGCGGTCGCGCTGCAACAGGCGCGGGGTGCCGGTCAGGCCCGGTCGACCGTGGGCACGCTCACGGCCCTGTCGAACTCGTTGCGGATGCTCTTCTCGCGCGCCGGTGACTATCCGGCCGGTGCGCAACGGCTCGACTCGGACGCGTTCTCCCCGAACACGCCGGCGGGCGCGTGCCCGCACTGCCACGGACTCGGCCGGGTGCACGAAGTCACCGAAGCGTCGCTCGTGCCCGACCCGGGTCTGTCGATCCGCGAGCGCGCTGTCGCCGCATGGCCGGGTGCCTGGCAGGGCAAGAACTACCGCGACATCCTCGCGACCCTCGGCTACGACATCGACCGGCCGTGGCGCGACCTGTCGCAGGACGACCGGGACTGGATCCTGTTCACCGACGACCAGCCCGTCGTGACGGTGCACGCCGAGCGCGAGGCGCATCGCATCCAGCGGCCGTACCAGGGCACGTACCAGAGCGCGCGCCGCTATGTCCTGCACACGCTGGCCACGACGCAGAGCACCACCCTGCGCAAGAAGGCGCTGCAGCACGTCGAGGTGCGGGCGTGCCCGGTCTGCGGCGGCGCCGGCCTGCGGCCCGAGGCACTGTCCGTCACGGTCGCCGACGCAAACATCGCCGAGCTCACCGCGCTGCCCCTGGCCACGCTCGGCACCCGGCTGATGGGTGCGCAGACGAGCGACGTCGCGCGGACCATCGTCCCCGACCTCCTCGCGCGCATCGACGGACTGCGCGAACTCGGTCTCGGCTACCTCGCGATGAACCGGGCGACGCCCACGCTGTCCTCGGGCGAGTTGCAACGGCTGCGGGTGGCGACAGCGCTCCGGTCGACACTGTTCGGCGTCGTCTACGTGCTGGACGAGCCGTCGGCCGGGCTGCATCCGGCCGACACGCAGGCGCTGCTCGGTGTCCTGGACCGGCTGCGCCACGCCGGGAATTCCCTGGTGGTCGTCGAGCACGAGGTCGACGTCGTGCAGCACGCCGACTGGCTCGTCGACGTCGGCCCCGGTGCGGGTGTGCACGGCGGCCGCATCCTCTACAGCGGTCCGCCCGCCGGGCTTGCGCAGGTCACGGATTCCGAGACGGCCCGCTACCTCGACGGCACGGGCCGCCCGGCGCGCGCGCAACGCCGGGCCACCGGCGTGATCGAGCTGCGCGGCATCACGCACCACAACCTCGTCGATGTCGACGTCGACGTCCCGTTGGGCGTGTTCACCGCCGTCACCGGGGTGTCCGGATCGGGCAAGACGACGCTCGTCACCGGCGTGCTGGCGGCAGCCGTGCGCCACCGGCTGGGTGCTCGCGCCGACGACGACGAGGACTCGGACGCTGCGCTCGACGACGACACGTCCGGCAGCGCGCAACGCATCACCGGGTTGGAGTCGATAGACCGGCTGGTCGAGGTGGACCAGCGGCCGATCGGGCGCACTCCCCGATCCAATCTCGCCACGTACACGGGCCTTTTCGACGGGGTCCGCAAGCTGTTCGCCGGCACCGACGAGGCTCGTCGACGCGCTTACCAGGCGGGGCGGTTCTCGTTCAACGTCGACGGCGGCCGCTGCGACAACTGCCAGGGCGAGGGCGCCGTCGCCGTCGAGTTGCTGTTCCTGCCCGGCACGTACTCGCCGTGCCCGGTGTGCCACGGTGCGCGGTACAACCCGCAGACCCTCGAAGTGCGCTACCGCGGCCGATCGATCGCCGACGTGCTCGCCCTGACCGTCGACGCGGCGGCGGACTTCTTCGCCGACGTCCCGGCGATCGCCCGCAGCCTCGACACGTTGCGCATGGTCGGCCTGGATTACCTCACTCTCGGCCAGCCCGCACCCGAGCTCTCCGGCGGTGAGGCGCAACGGATCAAGCTGGCCACCGAGCTGCAGCGCGCGCGTCGTGGTCACACGATGTTCGTCCTCGACGAGCCGACCACCGGGCTGCACCCGGCCGACGTCGACCGACTCATGGCGTTGCTGCACTCGCTGGTCGACGCCGGCAACACCGTGATCGTCGTCGAGCACGACATGGCCGTCGTCGCCGGCGCAGACCACGTCATCGACCTCGGCCCGAGCGGCGGCGACGAGGGCGGCAGCGTGATCGCCATAGGCGCACCGGCCGAGGTCGCGGCGAGCGCCACCAGCCGCACCGCGCCCTACTTACGGGCCGCGCTGGCCCGCTGAGCTATCGGCGGTTTCGCACCGGACGTCGCGGATCGGCGCAATTGCCGATGTGCGCGTGGGAAATTCAGGCAAGACAAAAAGGACAGCACTAATAAACGCCTGTCCGACGCCGATCAGGAGCCTGCCCAGATCCAAGGGCGGGCAAACAAACCTGAAGGAGTCGCCCGTGTCCCCCATCCCCACCATTCGGCGCAGCGCCCGCAACATCGTCGTGGCCGGCAGCTCCCTGCTGGCGCTGACAGCTGTGCTTCTGTTCCTCGTCTCCCCCAGCTCGGACGCTTTGACGCTGCAGGCCAAGTCCGTCGGGCACGCGTCCCACGGGAGCGAGGTTCTGTACGGCAAGTTCACCAATGCTGCCGGCAAGCCGATCAAGCACGCGCACGTCACCATCTCGAAGAAGGTCGGCAACCACCGTGAGAAGGTGGCCAGCTTCTCGACCAACAGCAAGGGCGTGTACCGCAAGGTGTTGCACCGCCGTAAGGGCGTCTACCGCATCACCGTCAGCGAGCACGTCGGGCACCGGACGTATCGCGCGTCCAAGTCGATGCACCTCAAGCCGGGCCACACCTACCGGGTCGGCGGCCGCATCACGAAGCACAGCGTCTTCAGCTTCCTGCCCATCTCCACCTACTGACCGACCGTCGGGGCGAAGGGGTGCACCCGTCAGGCCCCCCCGCCGCGGCCCCCGCGCGGATGTATTCGATTCCGTCGGCCAGCGTGTAGGCCAGCTCCAGGTCGGCCGACGCTCCCGCCTCCTGCATGTGGTAGCCGCTGATGGAAATGGAGTTGAACTTCGGCATCTCGCGCGAGGTGTAAGCAAAAATGTCCGAGATAATGCGCATCGAACCCGCGGGCGGGTAGATATAGGTGTTGCGCACCATGAATTCTTTGAGGATATCGTTCTGAATGGTCCCCGAG
>NZ_CAXTQF010000022.1:0-50223 GCF_964246335.1 uncultured Jatrophihabitans sp.
CCCGCACCCGCACCAGCTGCCCCACCGGGCGCGAGGGCGTCACCCACCTGGCGGCCGAGCGCCACCCCCACCCCGAGTCCCACGCCGCTGTTGCCGCCCGCCGGATTGTTCGCGGCGTCCTCGATCGCATTGGCGGCCTGGAACTTCGTGTATTGGTCTAGATTGCCGACGACGTTCATGGACGTGCGCTTGTCCAGCACCTCTTCGACCTCGGGCGGCAACGAGATGTTCTGGATGACCAGCCGCGGCACGCTGATGCCCATGTCGGCCAGGTTCGTGGTCAGCGTGCCGGCGAGCGTCGCGGCGATGGTCTGCTGGTTCGCGGCGAGGTCGAGCATGGGCAGGTTCGAGTTGGCCAGCGCGGCACCGACCTGCCCGACGATCGTGTCGCGCAGGAAGTCCGAGACCTCCTCGGTGCGGAACTGCGGGTCGGTGCCGACGAGCTGGCGCAGCAGCTTGGCGGGATCGACGACCTGGATGGCGTACGCGCCGAAGGCCCGCAGGCGCACCACCCCGAACTCGGGGTCGCGCAGCGTCACCGGATGCTGCGTGCCCCACTTGAGATCGGTGAACAGCCGGGTGCTGACGAAGTACACCTCGGCCTTGAACGGGGAATTGAACCCGTACTTCCAACCCTTGAGGTCGGACAGGATCGGCAGGTTGCGGGTCTCCAGGGTGTACGTGCCGGGCGTGAAGACGTCGGCGAGGGTGCCTTCGTTGACGAAGACGGCGTTCTGCCCCTCGCGCACGACGAGCTGCGCGCCCATCTTGATCTCGTTGCCCTGCCGCGGGAACCGCCAGACGATCGTGTCACGGCTGTCGTCGAGGAACTCGACGATGTCGATGAACTGGCCACGGACGCGATCCATCAGCCCCATGAACGCCACTCCGTCCGCTCGGCAGCGGCGACCCGTCGGTACGCCGTGCGCAGCCTACCGGCGCCCAGCCGTCCGGGGACACGTCCAGACGGCGACGTTGCTGCAATCGCCCGGCGGTCCGGCGTCAGCGGACGATGAGCGTCGCTGTCCTGCTGGCGCCGGTGAGCAACGTCCTCGTTGGCGAGACGTATGTCCGCAAGTGCTGCGTCCCCTTCGACGCAGGCCGATAGGTGATTCGGTAGGCGCCGTTGCTACCCGAGCGCGCAGATGCGACGTTGACCCAACGCCGGCTGCGGTAGCTCTGCAGGTAGACGGTCGACGCCCGGTACGGGTTCAGCCGCCCGGTGACGGACACCGCCCGCCTGTGGGTGGCGCGCGCCGGCGCGCTGATCGTGAGTGTTTGACCGACCAGCGTCGTCACCGCCGCACTCGAGAGCGTCTCGGCGGACAGCACGGACCTGGCCTCGTACTGGGTCGCGCCGGTCGGCACGGGCACCGTGAAGTTGACCGTGCCGGCCGCGGTGGAGGTGCCGCTGCCGGCCGGCGTCCAGGCCGCAGAGCCCACGGTCCGCCGGTACAGCGTCACCGGCTTACCGGCCAGTGCGGCGGAGCCGCCGGTCGGGGCGTGGCGCAGAAGCTTGACCTGCACCAACGGTCGGGAACCGGCAAGCACGCGCGACGTAGCGCTGACGGTCGCGGCGTCGCTGGAGGTACCGCCGGTGAGCACGAACTCGGTGCGTCGGTAACTGCCCAGGCTCTGGTCAACCCAGGTGAACAGCGAGACCGCCACCTTCGCTCCCGGCGCGACCGGAATGTCGGCGAAGTAGCCGGTCTGGTTCGGGTACAGGCCGCCCCCGTCGTACTGACCGGCCTCCGTGCCGTCGTTCGGTCCGGCCGGCGGGGTCGAGCCGGTGGCGTAGCGCACGTGTGCGGCCCAATCGGGCTGCCAGACGACGCGTTCGACGCCCGGCCGGGCAATCGCGTAGACCTGATTCACTGCATCCCCACTGACCAGACCCGCCGCTGATCTGGTTGCGCTGGCCGGTGCGGAGACATTGCCGGCGTCGTCCACTGCGAAAGCGGTGAACGTCGTCGCGACAGTGGGGTCGATGGTGGCGTAGATGGTCGACGGACGGGCGTCGAAGTACCTGACCTCGTCGATGTCGTCGCAGGTGCGCGGGTCGGCGGCAACCGCGACTCCCGACGTGCGGCAGACGACCACCCGGTCGAGATCCGGGTCGGTCGGCGCGCTGACCTGCATGGACATGAGCGTGGCGCCGCCACCCAGCTTGATGGTGGGCGTGGACGGCGGGGTGGAGTCCGGCAGCGGCGTGACGTCGTAGGTCTGCGGCGCATTCGTCACGGCGTCATGCGTGCTGTCACCGGGCTCGGTCGCGACAACTTGGATCTTGAAGGTCTTGGCAGCGTTGCTCCCAGCCGCCGCCGGCCAGGTCGAGAACAGGTGACGCAGCTGCACCGTCTGAGCGGTCCCGTCGCTCGTGTAGTCCTGACGCGCGACCGGCACCGTCGCGGACCCGTCCTCCGGGAACGCCGACACGTCGATCTGCTGGTGCGCCACGGTCGGCGTGATCTTGACCGAGACGCCTGCGGGGGACGCCGTCGTCTGGACGGTGGGCGCATCGACCGGTTGCGGTGCGGCCAGGGCACCGCTTTCCGCGAGCAGGCCGAGCGGGCTCGCACCCGGTGTGACGGCAAGCTCCCGACCGTCCGGCGTGACCGTCGACGCACCGTTGATGTCGGCGGCCAGCTCCTCGACCGTCCCGTCAGTGCCCAGCAGCGCCGGGCGCGTGTTGTTCGCCAAACCGGTGATCAACCCGTCGCCCAGCTGTTGCACCTGCGTGTCCGGGCACTCAGCCGCGCACAACAGCGAGCTCGATCCGTCCGGCCGCAAGCGGGCCAGCGACCCGTATCCGAACAGATCGACAAGGACGCTGTGATCGCCTGCGACGGCAAGCGCCCCGGCCTGGGTGATGGCTGGTCGCGCGTCTCCGAAGAGGCTGATCGCCTGCGCGCCGGGTGCGATCTCCCAGATCGAGGACGAATTTCCGTCGTCGAAGAATACGGCGCCGTTCTGCGCATCGACGGCGAACGACGACCCGTACGGCAGCTGCGCATCGGTGCCGTTCACTCCCGCCGCGGCCGGGGTGTTGCCACCGCCGACAACCGTCGTGACCGTGCCCGAGGGGGAGATCGCCACAACATGTCGGGTCGGGTCCGGCACCAGTGCGTAGAGGGTCCCGTCGTCCGCGTACTGCAGTGTCGTGGCGACGATCCCGGCCGCGAGGGTGTGCAGGGTCGAGTCGGGACTCAGCCCGGTCAGGGTGCGGACGCCGTCCCGCGCGGCAAGCGCGACCTCGCCTGATGTGGACACGGCAAGCGCGTTGACCCCGGTGAGGTAGGCCTGGTCGAGCCGGGTGCCGTCTGGTGACCTGACGCCGAGCGCGTCGTTGAGAACACCGGCGTAACGGTGATAGCGCGTCGGGTCCGAACCGTCGGCCGGCCAGCTGTCGATGCTGCCCACCGCCGAGACGACGCTCGTCGTGCCGCTCTCGTCGACCTCGGCGATGCTCGAGCCCAGACACCCCTGGGTACCCGAGTTGCAGGTGTCGATCGGACCGGCGACCGTCGTCGGCGCTGATCCGTCAAGAGGTATTGCGCGCACGACTGCCTTGATCGACTCGCGCTCGACGTAGACGGTGGCGCCGTCCGCGCTCGTCGTCAGTCCGTAGATCGAGTTGTCCGCGGGTGACGAGCTCGCTGCCGGGTCGGTGAGCTCACTGATGACGCCGGACGCGTCGACGTGCCGCAGGTGACTCTGCCACCCGCCGTCGGCGAAGAAGATGTCACCGGCGGAGCTGATCGCCACCGGGCCGGCGGGCACGATCGTGGCCGCGGTCGCCGGGCCACCGTCACCCGACATCCCGCCGGTGCTGCCGTACGTGCCGGCGACGACGGACCCCGTGCTGCTCGGGTCCGCCCCGGCGGAGATGCGGTTGATGACGTGGTCCTTGACGTCAACCGCGATCACATCACCGGCTGGGGCGACCGCGAATCCACTCCACCGGAAGCCGGTGCCGAACAGTTCCGGATTGGATACCGCGAGATGCCAGCGGCCGTCGGCGTGGTCGAGGCGGTACAGGTCGTGACCGCTCGCGCAGAGGCTCGCGAAGCACGTCCAGGCGAAGACGTCGCCTGCGGTGTCCGTCCACAAGCCGTCGACATCCGGCAGCGGTACTGAGGTGGCTGCAGCGGTGGTGTCCAACGGTCCGCGCACCGAGGTCGCTCCAGAACCCGCCAGCACCGAAACCGTCTTCGTGGTGCCGTCGACCTCGCGGATCTGATGCGCGCTGGAGTCGTAGTAGGCGAGCGAGCCGTTCGGCGTGGACGTCAGCACGTGGGAGTCGACGTACGCGAGATCTGCGGAGCCGCCGGCCGCGTTCGTACGCGCGGCGACCGGTGTCATGGTCGGCGCGGTCGGCGTCGACGCTTGAGCAGCGGACGGGGCGACCACGCTGCTGACCGTCGTTGCGAGCACCAGAGCGGTGACGCACGCGATGACTGCCGAACGGGTCTTCGCCTGGCATATGCGCACGAGCATCTCTTTACGTCCGTTTTACTTGACGAGAGAGACTAACACGGTCGTTGACCGGTTCGTTGCCGTAATAGCTGACAGACACGTCGCGGTTGCTAGTGCGGGTGTTGGGCGTCCCAGGCGGCGCTGTCGACTACGACCCATGAGCGATCCGCGGGATCGATGCGGACGGGCCATCTCGCTCGCCCACTCCGGCGTGGGCCCGTCCGGATTCGCACCCCCGTCGACGTGGATCTCGGGCGGCGCAGGCTTGATCATCGGCACCTGCGGGCACGCCAGTCCTTGAGCCCATGGGGCGTAGCTTCCCACCTACCGAACGGGTGCGGCCGACGCGGTGCGGCACAGTGGTCGGTGATGAGCACGTTGACGGTTGATCCGGACGGCGCGGCCGACGCCGACGCGCAGTACGCGGCGTTTGCGGCCTGGGTGGACGGCCAGGGGATAACCCTGTACCCGGCGCAGGACGAGGCGGTCCTGGAACTCGTGACGGGTACGAACGTCGTGCTGGCCACGCCGACCGGTTCCGGCAAGTCGCTGGTGGCCGTCTCGGCGCACTACTTCGCGCTGGCCCGTGGTGTGCGCAGCGTGTACACCGCGCCGATCAAGGCGCTGGTGAGCGAGAAGTTCTTCGCGTTGTGCGCTGTCTTCGGCTCCGAGAACGTCGGCATGCTGACCGGTGACGCGACGGTCAACGGCGACGCGCCGATCCTGTGCTGCACCGCGGAGATCCTCGCCAACATCGCGCTGCGTACCGGCGCCGCGAGCGATCTCGCCGTCGTGATCATGGACGAGTTCCACTTCTATGCCGACCCGGAGCGCGGGTGGGCGTGGCAGGTGCCGTTGCTGGAGCTGACGCGTGCGCAGTTCCTGCTGATGTCCGCGACGCTCGGCGACACCCGCGAAGTGGCTGACGATCTCGCGCGGCGCACCGGCCGCCCGACCGTGACGGTCGCCGGTGCCGAACGCCCGGTGCCGCTGCACCATTACTACGCGGTGACCAGCCTGCACGAGACGATCACCGACCTGCTGGCCGGCGGGCAGGCCCCTATCTACGTCGTGCACTTCACCCAGGCGGCGGCGCTCGAGCAGGCCCAGTCGCTGACCAGCATCAACGTGGCCTCGCGCGCCGAACGTGATGTGATCGCCGAGACGATCGGCGGGTTCCGCTTCACTGCCGGCTTCGGCAAGGTGCTGTCGCGGCTGGTTCGCCACGGGATCGGCGTGCACCACGCCGGCATGCTGCCGAAGTACCGGCGGCTGGTGGAACAACTCGCGCAGGCCGGATTGCTGAAGGTGATCTGCGGCACCGACACCCTCGGCGTCGGCATCAACGTGCCGATCCGCACCGTGGTGTTCGCCGCGCTGAGCAAGTACGACGGCACCCGACAGCGCCAGCTGCAGGCACGCGAGTTCCAGCAGATCAGTGGCCGTGCCGGGCGTGCCGGTTTCGACACCGCCGGCACCGTCGTCGTGCAGGCGCCCGAACACGAGGTGGAGAACGCGCGGCTGCTCGCCCGGGCCGGGGACGACGAGAAGAAGAAGCGCCGCATCGTGCGCAAGAAACCGCCCGACGGCTTCGTGTCGTGGGGCAGGTCGACGCACGACCGCTTGCAGAACGCTGCACCGGAGGCGCTCGTCGCGCAGTTCGCGGTGACGCCCGCGATGGTGCTCAACGTGATCGCCCGACCCGGCGACGCGTTCGCGACGATGCGCAACTTGATCATGGGTAACCACAGCACGCCGAGCGCCCGGCGCGCGCAGGTGCGCGCAGCCATCCGGGCCTACCGGGCGCTGCTCGCCGCGGGCGTGATCGAACGGCTGGACACCCCGGACGAGACGGGTCGCACAGTGCGGCTCACCGCCGACCTGCCCCTGAACTTCGCGCTCAACCAGCCGTTGTCGACGTTCGCCCTCGCTGCGCTCGACCTGCTCGACCGCGATTCGGACGAGTACGCGCTCGATGTCGTGTCGGTGTTCGAGGCGACGCTCGACGACCCGCGGCAGATCCTGCGCGCGCAGGAGTTCCGTGCCCGCGGTGAGGCCGTCGCGGCGATGAAGGCCGAAGGCGTCGAATACGAGGAGCGGCTGGAACTGCTCGACGGCGTCACGTGGCCGCGACCACTCGCCGACCTGCTGCACGGCGCGTTCGCGATCTACCGGCGCAGCCACCCGTGGCTGACCGAGGATCAGCTCGCCCCGAAGTCGGTCGTGCGGGACATGTGGGAACGCGCGATGACGTTCACCGAGTACGTCGCGTTCTACGGGCTGACCCGCAGCGAGGGGTTGGTGCTGCGCTACCTGTCCGATGCGTACCGCACGCTGCGCAGCTCGGTGCCCGACGCCGCGCGCACCGAGGGCCTCGACGACCTCACCGAGTGGCTGGGAGCGCTGGTGCGTCAGGTCGACTCGAGCCTGTTGGACGAGTGGGAGCAGCTCACCGCGCCCGATCCGATGGGCGAGGCCGCAGCGCCGGTGGCGGTTCCCGTCTCGCTCACCGGCAACGTCCGCGCATTCACCGTGCTCGTCCGCAACGCATTGTTCAGGCGGGTGGAGCTCGCCGCCCTGCGCCGCTACGCCGAGCTCGGCGAGCTCGACGCCGCCGGCGGGTGGGACGCGGATCGGTGGCGTGCGGCGATCGAGGCTTACTACGCCGAGTACGACCGGCTGCCTACAGACGCCGATGCGCGCAACCCGGCGCTGCTGCACATCGAGCGCGCGGCAGGCGAGTGGTTCGTACGCCAGGTGTTCGACGATCCCGCAGGCGACCACGACTGGGGCATCCGCGCCCGCATCGGCCTCGACGCGAGCGACGAGGCCGGCGAGCCGGCCGTCACGGTCCTTGCGGTAGGCCCGTACGACCAGACGTAAGACCCGACCCCGGACGTCGACGGTGCCGCACCTCAGCAGTGGGCCTTCGCTGCATTCCAGCCGCGGTGCGACGCCGACGCGGACGAAACCGGCTGGACATGCGCGCGGCCTAGCGTGATCGCATGACGCGCGAGGAGATCACTGCCGCCATCGTCGCGGCCCGGCTGAGCAAGGGCCTGAGCTGGCAGGAGTTGGCCGACGCGATCGGCCGGCCCGTGGTCTGGGCGACGGCGGCCCTGCTGGGCCAGCACCCGTTCACGCCGGAAGAGGCCAAGACCGTCGTCGAACTGCTCGACCTGCCGGCCGAGGCGCAGCCGGTGCTTGCCGCGGTTCCGTACCGCGGCGGCCTGCCCACCGCAGTGCCGACCGATCCCACGATCTACCGGATGTACGAGGCGTTGCAGGTGTACGGCCCGGCGCTGAAGGAGCTGATCCACGAGCAGTTCGGCGACGGCATCATGAGCGCGATCAACTTCCGGCTCGACCTCGACCACACCACCCACGACGGAGCCGAGCACGTCGTGATCACCTTCGACGGCAAGTTCCTGCCGTACGCATGGCCGGCGGAGTAACGGTCCGCGCTCGACGTGACACAGACCTAGTCAGGTCGTAACACGATCGTCGTCTGACCGCCGTTGACTCGGGATCGACCCCAACGCGGAAGGAACCCGGAGACGATGCCTGGCCTCTTCGATCCGTACACGCTCAAAGGCGTCACGTTGCGCAATCGCATCGCGATGTCGCCGATGACGATGTACTCCTCGGTCGACGGCAAGATGAACGACTACCACGTGATGTATCTCGGCGCGCGCGCAGCGGGCGGCTTCGGGCTGATCTTCCCCGAGCAGGTGGCAATCCTGCCGGAGGGGCGCACCAGCCGGAAGTGTGCGGGAATCTGGGACGACGACCAGATCGAGAGCCACGCCCGCGTCACGTCGATGGTCAAGGCGCACGGGGGTGTCTCGGGCATCCAGCTCGGCCACACCGGCCGCAACGGCAGCGAGCTCACTCCGTGGGAGGGCGGCACGCAGCTCGCGCCCGACGACCCGATGGGCTGGCAGGTGGTCGGGCCGTCGGCCATCCCGTACGGCTGCGGCAAGCGCCCGTACCCCGTACATGCGCTCACCCGCGACGAGATCAAGCAGGTGCACCAGGCGTACCGCGAGGCGGCGCGCCGCTCGTACGACGCCGGGTACGAGTGGATCGAGATGCACTTCGCGCACGGGTACCTCGGTGCCAGCTTCTGGTCACCGCTGGCCAACCAGCGTGACGACGAGTACGGCGGCAGCCCGGAGAACCGGGTGCGGTTCCACCTCGAGGCGCTGGACGCGGTGCGCGAGGTGTGGCCCGAACACCTGCCGCTGACCATGCGGCTCGGCTCGGACGACTTCCACCCGGACGGCGTCACCTTCGACGAGTCGGTGTGGGCGATCGCGCAGATGAAGGAACACGGCCTGGACATGGCCGACATCAGCATGGGCGGCAACACCGACGACATGGATCCGTCGTTCTTCCCGCAGCCGTCGGCATGGGTCGATCGCGCGCGCCGGGTGAAGGACGAGGTCGGCATCCCGATGACCTGCAGCTGGAACCTCGGGGTGCCGGCCAACGCCGACGCGGCGATCCGGTCCGGCGCGATCGAGCTGGTGCTGCTCGGGCGGCCGGCGTTGGCGAACCCGCACTGGCCGGTCTGGGCGGCCCGTGAGCTCGGTGTCGACGAGCCGTTCGATCTGGTCCCCGAGCAGTGGGGCTGGTGGCTGAAGAACTTCCGCGGCCACGCGCCGAGCATCGGCTGGCCCGACGTCGCCGACGATCCCGTACCCACTCCCGCGGAAGCGCCGGACGCCGCGGCCGCGGTGGCCGTCGAGCGGTCGGTGGCCTGATCGCGTCCGCGCACTCGGGGAAGGCCCGCATGCAACGTCTCGTCGTCGTCGGCAACGGCATGGTCGGGCAACGTCTCGTCGAGACGCTGCGCGAGCGCGATCACGCTCGGCAGTGGCAGATCACCGTGCTGGGCGACGAAGCGCGGCCGGCCTACGACCGCGTCAATCTGTCGGCGTGGTTCGAGGGCTTCGACGCCGACGCGCTGAACGTCGTGGCGCAGGGCACCTACGACGACCCGTCGTGCGTGCTGCACCTGTCGCAGCGGGTGCGCGACATCGACCGCGCCGCGCAGACCGTCACCACCGAGACCGGTCGGGTGCTCGAGTACGACGCCCTGGTGCTGGCCACCGGCTCGTCGCCATTCGTTCCCGACGTGCCCGGCCGCGATCTGCCCGGCTGCTTCGCCTACCGCACCCTCGACGATCTGGACGCGATCCGGCAGGCCGCCGAACGCGCAGGTGCCGGCCGCCCGGGTCTGGTCGTCGGCGGCGGCCTGCTGGGCCTCGAGGCGGCGCGGGCGCTGTCGTCGCTGGGCATGACGCCGCACATCGTCGAGCTCAGCCCACGACTGATGCCGCAGCAGGTCGACGACGGCGGCGCCGGCTTGCTGCGGCAGCTCGTGGAAGAGCTCGACGTGACCGTGCACCTGTCCACCTCGGTCGAGCGCATCACGCAGCTCGGCGACGGGCTGCGCGTGCACCTGACCGACGGCAGCGAGTTCGACGTCGGCGTCGTGGTGTTCTCCGCCGGCGTGCGGCCCCGTGACGAGTTGGCCGCGCGGGTAGGCCTTGAGGTCGGCGAGCGGGGCGGGATCGTCGTCGACCGCGGCTGCCGTACCGGCGACGAGCACGTCTGGGCCGTCGGCGAGTGCGCCGCCGTCGACGGCGTCGCCTACGGGCTCGTCGCGCCGGGCTACACGATGGCCGAGGTGGTGGCCGACCGGTTGCTCGGCGGCGAGCACGAGTTCACCGAAGCCGACACCGCCACCAAGCTGAAGCTGCTGGGCGTCGACGTCGCGAGCTTCGGCGATGCCTTGGGCCGGACCGAGGGTGCGCTCGAGGTCACCATCAACGATCCGGTCGCGCGCACATACGCCAAGCTCGTCGTGAGCGACGACGCGCGGACGCTGCTCGGCGGTGTTCTCGTCGGCGACGCGTCGCGCTACGCCGTCCTGCGACCGTTGGTCGGCCGTGGTCTGCCGGCCGATCCGCTGTCGATGATCAGTGTGGCGGGCGGCGCGCCACCGGCGGACGCGCTGCCCGACGACGCGCAAGTCTGTACGTGCAACGGGGTGACGAAAGGCGACATCGTCGCGGCCATCACGCAGGACGGCGCAAGCGACGTGCCGGCGATCAAGGCGTGCACCCGCGCGGGCACCAGCTGCGGCTCCTGCGTTCCGCTGCTGGGCACGCTGCTCAAGGAGAACGGCGCGAACGTCGCGACCGGATTGTGCGAGCACTTCGACCGCACCCGGGCGCAGTTGTACGACGTCATCGAAGCCGAAGGCATCACGACCTTCAGCGACCTCGTCGCCCGGCACGGCACCGGCCGCGGCTGCGACGTCTGCAAACCGGTCGTCGCCTCGATCCTCAACAGCCTCGGCCGGGTCAACCACCTGCTGGACGGCGAGCAGGCGACGTTGCAGGACACCAACGACCACTTCCTCGCCAACATGCAACGCAACGGCACCTACTCGGTGGTGCCGCGTATCGCCGGCGGCGAGATCACCGCCGAGAAGCTGATCGCCATCGGCGAGGTGGCCCGCGATTTCGACCTGTACACCAAGATCACCGGTGGGCAGCGCATCGACATGTTCGGCGCCCGTGTCGAGCAGCTGCCCGACATCTGGCGCCGCCTCGTTGACGCCGGTTTCGAATCCGGGCACGCGTACGGCAAGGCCATGCGCACGGTGAAGTCGTGCGTGGGCTCGACCTGGTGCCGTTACGGCGTGCAGGATTCGGTGGCGCTGGCCGTCGAACTCGAGCTGCGCTACCGCGGGCTGCGCACGCCGCACAAGTTCAAGTCCGGCGTCTCCGGGTGCGCGCGCGAATGCGCGGAGGCGCAGAGCAAGGACTTCGGCGTCATCGCCACCGAGCAGGGGTGGAACCTCTATGTGGGCGGCAACGGCGGGTTCCGGCCGCAGCACGGGAAATTGCTCCTGCGTGACGTCGACAAGGCGACACTGATCCGCACCACCGACCGGTTCCTGATGTTCTACATCCGCACTGCGGACCGGTTGCAGCGCACCGCGCCGTGGCTCGACTCGCTGGACGGCGGCCTGGACTACCTGCGTCGCGTACTGATCGACGACGAGCTCGGCATCGGCGCCGAACTGGACGACGCGATGGCCCGGCACGTCGAGAACTACTCCGACGAGTGGGCCGACGTGCTCGCTGACCCGCAGCGGTTGTCGCGGTTCGTCACGTTCGTCAATGCACCCGATGTCGCGGACGCGGAACTGGACTTCGTGCGCGAGCGCGGCCAACGGCACCCGTCGCTGCCGGTGCTCACATGACGACCGCGGAGTTCGTCGAGGTCTGTCCGCTCGACCGGCTGCAGCCCGAACGCGGCGTGGCAGCCCTGCTGGACGGTCGGCAGGTCGCGGTGTTCCGCACCTTCGACGATGCGCTGCACGCGGTGGACAACCGCGATCCGTTCACCGGGCAGAACGTGCTCTCCCGCGGCATCGTCGGCACGAACGGCGACGCGCCTGTCGTCGCGTCGCCGTTGCTCAAGCAGTGTTTCGACCTGCGCACCGGGATGTGCGTCACCGACGACACCAAGCGGGTGACCGTGCACGACGTGCGGGTGCGCGACGGCATGGTCGAGGTGCGGCTGCAGGCGCACGCGTAGCTTCGCCGGTCGCGAGGTGGGTGGATCCGCCGATCCGCAGCTGTCCGACGCGCGTCATCCGGGCGTAACGCGCGCGGCCTAGCGTCGGCTCGTCTGCTCACCCGACACCGCATCACGGGGACCGCCATGACGCTGACCGATGCCCACCGGGACGTCGCCGAAGAGCTGCACCTGCCCGCGCATCCGCTCGAACCGCTGGCGCCGCAGGAGATCACTGCCGCGTCCGCGATCATCCGCGCGGACGCGAGGTTCGCCGAGGGGACACGCTTCGTGTTCCTCGCCCTCGACGAGCCGGCCAAGGACGTCGTGCGGGGCTTCGCATCCGGGACCGGATGGGACCGGCGCGTCGCGGCCGTGCTGCGCAACCCGGCACTGCGGGCGACCTACGAGGCCACCGTCAGCCTCACCGACGGCACCGTCGTGACGTGGCGGGAGGTCGACGGCGTGCAGCCGCCGATGACCGAAGAGGAATTCATGTCCTGCGAGCAGGTCGTGCGCGCCGACGAGCGGTGGCGCGACGCGCTGCGAAAGCGGGGCGTGCACGACTTCGACCTGGTGATGCTCGACCCGTGGGCCAGCGGTTACACCGGCCCGGCCGACGACCCGGACGGCCGGCGGCTCGCGCGGCCGCTGAGCTTCGTCCGCTCGAAGCCGGACGACAACGGCTACGCCCGCCCGGTGGAGGGTGTCATCGCGACCGTCGACCTCGACACGATGACGGTGCTCGACGTCGCCGACCACGGCGTGGTGCCGCTGCCGCCGCAGCCGGGCAACTACTACCCCGAGTTCCTTGCCGAGCCGGGCAACGTGCCGTCCTTCGATGCGCAGCGCGCACCGCTGAAGCCGATCGCGATCACGCAGCCCGACGGCCCGAGCTTCACCGTCGACGGTCATCACGTGCAGTGGGCGAACTGGCGCTTCCGGATCGGGTACAGCCCGCGGGAAGGGCTGACGCTGCACGACATCGAATACCTCGACCGCGGCACGCTGCGTCCGGTGATCTACCGCGCATCAATGTGCGAGATGTACGTGCCCTACGGCGATCCGCGGCCCACACACTGGAACAAGAACGTCTTCGACGAGGGCGAGTACGGCCTCGGCTGGCTGGCGAACTCGCTGGAGCTGGGTTGCGACTGCCTCGGCGAGATCCGCTACTTCGACGGCTGGGTCAACGACCAGGACGGCCGGCCGGTGCAGATCAAGAACGCGATCTGCATGCACGAGGAGGACGCGTCGATCGGCTGGAAGCACACCGACTTCCGGACCGGCCGGGCCGAGGTGCGCCGCAACCGCAAGCTGATCGTGTCGATGATCGCCACCGTCGGGAACTACGAGTACGGCTTCTACTGGAATCTGTACCTGGACGGCAGCATCGAGTTCGAGATCAAACTCACCGGCATCCTGTCCACCGGCGCGGTCGAGGTCGGTGAGGATCCGGTGTACGGCACCACGCTCGCGCCCGGGCTGTTCGCGCCCAACCACGAGCACTACTTCAGCGTGCGGCTGGACATGCAGGTCGACGGCCTGCGCAACAACCTGTTCGAGGTCGAATCCGTCGCCGAAGCTCCCGGTCCGGCCAATCCGTACGGCAACGCGTGGCGCACGGTGCGCACCCACCTGGACCGCGAGTCGGCGGCGCAGCGGCTGCCCGACCAGCTGCGCGGACGCGCCTGGCTGGTCAGCAGCGCGGACACCGAGACTGCGCTCGGAGGCCGCCCGGCGTACCGCATCGAACCCGGCCCGTACACCGCGCCGCTGTGGCAGGACGGTTCGCAGCAGGCGTCGCGCGGTGGCTTCGCGACCCGTCAGCTGTGGGCCACGCCGTTCGCGCCGGACGAGCGGTTCGCCGCCGGCACGTACGTCGCGCAGAACCCGGGGCCGGACGGCGTGGTGGCCTACACCGCCGGCGACCGGCCGCTCGTCGACGCCGACCTGGTGCTCTGGTACACGATCGGCGCACACCATGTCGTCCGTCCCGAGGACTGGCCGGTGATGCCAGTGACGCGCGTGGGCATGCACCTGCGACCGTTCGGCTTCTTCGACGGCAACCCGATGCTGGACCTGCCCCCGGAGGGCGGGCACTGCGCGCCTGGCACGGCGGGTGGCTGCGGACCCGGCTGCACCTGCGCGCACTGCAGTTGAGCACGCGTCAGGCCAGTGCCTCGGGGAGCACCTGACCGCCGTCCACGACGATCGTCTGGCCGGTGATGAACCCGGCCTCGCGGCTGGCCAGGAACAGGCACGCGTGCCCGATGTCCGCGACGTCGCCGAGGCGGCCGAGCGGGATGGAGCGCGTCATCGCCGCCAGGTAGTCCTCGCCCATCCCGGCCAGCCCCTCGGTGAGCACGTTGCCGGGCAGCACCGCGTTCACCGTGATGGCGTGCGGGGCGAGTTCGACGGCGGCAGCGCGCACGAAGCCCAGCTGCCCGGCCTTGCTCGCGCCGTAGTGCGCCCAGCCGGGCACGCCGGTGATGGGCCCGGTGATCGACGACGTGACGACGACCCGACCGCGCCCGCTCGCGGTCAGCGCAGGCAGGCACGCCTGCGTAGCGAAGATCGTTCCCTTGAGGTTGACGCCGAGCGTCTGCTCGAGATCCTCCGGCGACATCGCGGCCAGTGGCTGCTCCGGGAACATGCCGGCGTTGGCGCACAGCACGTCGATGCCGCCGTACGCGTCGACGGCCGCCGACGCGAGCCGCGCGCAGTCGCCGGGATTCGCGACGTCGGCCACGCAGGTGACCACCTCGGCGCCCTCGGTGCGTAATTGCCCGGCGGTCGCCTCGAGCGCGACACCGTCGCGGCCGGCGAGCACGAGCCGCGCGCCGTCCGCCGCGAACACCGCGGCGATGCCCTTGCCGATGCCTTTGCTGCCGCCGGTGACGACGACGCTGCTGCCTGCCAACGAGGTGAACATGCGTCGGTGTCTAACACGCCCGCGACGCGGTCCGCGGCTGCGTAACACAATGAAAACCAGACGGTTACGCGGCACGTCTTGTTGCACTCGCGCCCGGCTGCGAGCGTGCCGTTATGGCGATCGAAGACCTGGCCCGCACCGGCGTCGACACTGCTGCACCGGCCGAGAGCACCGGTCGCCCGCCGGCACTCAAGGCCGGTTCGATCGGGCTGATCGCAGTGCTCTTCATGGCTGTCGCCAACGCCGCGCCGATCACCGCCATGACCGGCAATGTGCCGATCGCCGTCGCGTACGGCAACGGCACATTCGCGCCGGCCGGCTTCCTCGTCGCCACCGTGGTGCTGACGCTGTTCACCGTCGGGTTCGTGCAGATGGCCAAGCACATCACGACTGCGGGCGCGTTCTTCGGCTTCATCACGCACGGCCTCGGCACCGTGTGGGGCATGGCGTCCGGCGCGATCGCCACGATGGCCTACGTCGTGTTCGAGGGCTCGCTGGTCGGCATCTTCAGCTACTTCGCCGACGACGCGATGAACCAGTGGTTCGGCGTGCACTGGAACTGGCTGATCTACGCCGCGATCTGCATCGCTGCGTGCGCCGTGTTCGGGTACTACGACATCAGCATCGCGGCCGTCGTGCTCGGCGTGTTCCTGGTGTGCGAGGTCGTGCTGCTGGCCGCGCTCGCGTTGTCCGTGCTCGTCAAGGGCGGCGGCCCGCAGGGCCTGCATCCGTCGTCGATCAACCCGGTCAAGGCGTTCACCGGGTTGTCCGGCAACACCGGCGTGAAGGTCGGCGGTGCGCCGCTCGCCGCGGGCAGCGCCGCGATCGGGCTGTTCTTCGCGTTCTGGTCCTGGGTCGGCTTCGAGACCACGGCGGTGTACGGCGAGGAATCGCGCAACCCGCGGCGCATCGTGCCGCGGGCCACGCTGATCGCGGTCGTCGGACTCGGCCTGTTCTACACGTTCGTGTCCTGGATGGTGATCTCCGGCGACGGCCTGAAGGGCTCGGTCGACAAGGCCGCGAACAACGGCATCGGCATGTTCACCGATCTCGCCGCGCAGAACCTCGGCGGGCACTGGGTCGTCAACGTCTACCTGTTCCTGATCGTGTCCGGCTCGTTCGCGTGCGCCCTCGCGTTCCACAACGCGGCGAGCCGCTACCTGTTCAGCATCGGCCGTGAGCTGCCGTCCCTGCGCCGCCTCGGCGCGACCCACCACAAGCACGGGTCGCCGCACATCGCGTCGGCGGTGCAGACGGCCGTCACCATCGTGCTGACGCTCGCGTTCTACTTCGGCACCGTCGGCGGGGACAAGGTGTTGCAGGGTGCGTACACCTACGAGTACGGGCTGCTCGCAGTCATGGGCACGATGGCGATCCTCGTCGTGCAGGCCATCTGCTCCTTCTCGGTGATCTGGTACTTCCAGGTGAAGAAGGTCCATCCCGGCAACATCGTGACGACCGGAATCATCCCCGCGATCGGCGGCCTGGGCATGATCTACGTCGTCTACCTGCTGCTCGACAATCTCGACTTCGCCGGCGGCGGCGGCGCGAAATCGCCGTTCTTCCACGCGATGCCCTACATCGTGATCGCGGTGTTCGTACTCGCCGGGGCCGGTGTGCTGGTGCTACGCAAGACGAACCCGCAGCTGTACCGGTCACTGGGCCGCACGGTCCTGGCGGACAGTCACGAGCGGTGAGCGCCGGCGTCGCGGAGGGCGCGCGCTGCCGGAACCGGTGACGAGGCACGTCGCGCCGCGATGAGGACCTATCGCGCCCGGGTCGGCGGCCACGAGTACATGTTCGCGGGGCTGGTGGATCTGCTGGCCAAGGCCGGCCCACGGCGGTCCGGCGACGAGCTGGCCGGCTGCGCCGCGGAGTCGGCGGCCGAACGCGCGGCGGCGCAGTACGCGCTGGCCGATGTCGCGCTCACCGACTTCCTCGGCGACCCCGTCGTGCCGTACGAGAGCGACGAGGTCACCCGGCTGATCCTCGACACCCATGACCGCGCCGCGTTCGCGCCCGTCGCATCGCTCACCGTGGGGGAGCTGCGCGACGAACTGCTCGACGTGGCGACCCGGCCGGACGCGGCCGACGTGCTGCGCCGCCTTGCGCCCGGGCTCACGCCCGAGATGGTTGCCGCCGTCAGCAAGCTGATGCGCAACCAGGATCTGATCGCGGTCGCCCGCCGCATCGAGGTACGCACCGCGTTCCGCGACACGATCGGCGCACCCGGCACGCTGACCACCCGGCTGCAACCCAACCACCCGACAGACGACGTGCGCGGGGTCGCGGCCGCGGTGCTGGACGGCCTGCTGCTCGGCTGCGGCGACGCCGTCATCGGGATCAACCCGGCCACCGACTCACCGCACGCAGCCGGTGAACTGCTGCGGCTGCTCGACGACATCCGCGCGCGCTACGCCATCCCGACGCAGACCTGCGTGCTCGCACACGTGACCACCACACTCGAGCTGATCCGCGCCGGCGCGCCCGTCGACCTCGTGTTCCAGTCGATCGGCGGCACCGAGGCGATCAACTCCGCGTTCGGTGTCGACCTCGCGGTGCTGACCGAGGCGCGCGACGCGGCGCTGCAGCTGCACCGGGGCACGGTCGGGCAGCATGTCATGTACTTCGAGACGGGGCAGGGCTCGGCGCTGTCCGCCGGCGCGCATGTAGGCACCGGCGGGCGGCCGGTCGACCAGCAGACCCTGGAGTGCCGCGCGTACGCGGTGGCCCGCGCGTTCGATCCGCTGCTGGTCAACACCGTCGTCGGCTTCATCGGCCCGGAATACCTGTACGACGGCAAGCAGATCGTGCGCGCCGGGCTCGAGGACCACTTCTGCGGCAAACTGCTCGGCCTGCCGATGGGCGTGGACGTCTGCTACACCAATCACGCCGAGGCCGACCAGGACGACATGGACACCCTGCTGACGCTGCTCGCGGTCGCCGGCTGCGGTTACCTGATCACCGTCCCAGGGGCGGACGACGTGATGCTCGGCTACCAGAGCATGTCCTTCCACGACGCGCTGTACGCCCGCGCCGCGCTCGGGCTGCGGCCGGCGCCCGAGTTCGAGACGTGGCTGCGCGGGCTGGGCATGATCGACGACTCGGGCGCGATCCTGCCCGCCCCGGCCTCGCCGCTGCTCGCGATCGGGCGGTGAGGTGGACGAGCCGGCATCTGCCGACGATGAGCCCGTACCGGACCACTGGGCCGCGTTACGCCGCGCCACCCGCGCCCGGATCGGGCTGGGCCGCGCCGGCAACGCGCAGCCGATGGCGGCCGAGCTCGCGTTCCGCGCCGCACACGCCGCCGCGCGCGACGCCGTGCACGAGCCCCTCGACGTCGCGCTGGTGCAGGAGCAGCTGGCCGACGCCGGCCTCGACGCAGCGGTCCAGGTGGCCAGCCGGGCGCAGGACCGCGCCGAGTATCTGCGTCGCCCGGATCTCGGCCGGCTGCTGGACGACGACGCCGACGCAACACTGGACGCGGCACCGCGCGAGCGGGAGGTCGCCGTCGTGCTCGCCGACGGGCTCTCGCCGCGCGCGGTAACCAGCCACGCCGTTGCGCTGATCGTTGAGCTGCTGCCGGCACTCGCGCCGCGCACCGCGGCCCTGGTGATCGCGACCCAGGCCAGGGTCGGGCTCGGCGACCACATCGGCGCATGGTTGGACGCGCGGGCGGTGCTGGTGCTCATCGGCGAACGCCCCGGGCTGTCGGCGAGCGACAGCCTGGGCGCATATCTGACCTACGCGCCACGGGCCGGCCGCAGTGATGCCGAACGCAACTGCGTGTCGAACATCCGGCCACCCGACGGGCTCGGCTACACGCGCGCGGCCCGGATCCTTGCCGGGCTCGTCGAGCAGGCCGACGCCGCCGGGGTCTCGGGCGTCGCGCTCAAGGACCGGTCCGCGCCGGACTCTGCACATCTCGACGCCCTGCACTAGTGGCAGGCTGGCGCTATGCGCATCGTCATTGCCGGAGGGCACGGGAAGATCGCTCTGCTGCTCGCGAAGCAGCTCGCGGACGCCGGCCATCAGCCGGTCAGCCTCATCCGCAACCCGGACCACTCGGGAGAGGTGACCGATGCCGGTGCCGAAGCGGTAGTGGCCGACCTCGAGCAGATCTCCGCGAGCGACCTCGCCGGGCACCTACGAGATGCCGACGCGGTCGTCTTCGCGGCCGGCGCCGGACCGAACAGCGGTGCCGACCGCAAGCTGACGGTCGACCGCGACGGCGCGGTGTTATTGAGCGACGCGGCGAAGCAAGCCGGCGTCAACCGCTACGTCATGGTCTCGGCGATGGGCGCGGACGGCTTCGACGCGGGCAGCGACGAGGTGTTCCAGATCTACCTGCGCGCCAAGAGCGAGGCCGATGCCGCGCTGCGCGACAGCGGACTCGACTGGACCGTCGTGCGGCCCGGCGGGCTGACCGACGATCAGCCGACCGGAAAGGTGCAGGCCGCGACCGAGACAGGCCGCGGCAGCATCCCGCGCGCCGACGTCGCCGCCGTCATCGTTGCGGTGCTGAACAAGCCGGACACGATCGACAAACAGTTCGAGCTGATCGAGGGCGACTCCGACATCGGAGCCGCCCTCGACGCCCTTACTTGATCGTGTAGTGGTACGGCAGTGAGGTGACCTCGCTGCCGGCGAACTGCCCGTTCGGCGGGACGTCGTCGGAGACGTCGTCGACGAAGAGCTGACCCTGCACCTCGGTGCCCGGGGTGCCGGTCGGGGTGATCGTCACCATGACGGTGACGCTCTGCCCCGGCGAGAGCGCGACCGGGCTGGCCGTGGTGCTCGCGTCCTGCGCCGTCAGCTCGAGGTCGCCGGTGGACGACGTGACCGTCTGGTCGAAGGTCTTCGTCGCGACCGTGGCGTTCATCGAGTACGTCGCCGCCGGCTCGCCCGCGTCGGTGTACGGACCGCACTCGCTCGGGATGCCGAACCAGATGCCGCTGGTCACCTGACCGCCGAACGGCGAGTAGGTGGACGTCGGGCTGGTACTGCACAGCGCGGACGGCCCGGCGCTCGCACTGGCGATGTCCGGGTCACCGTTGGCCGGCTGGTAGTCGAACATGATCGGCTTCGACCCCGTGGCGTCCATCCGGAGACTGGAGGTTTCCGTCGGGACGAACCAGTACGGCTCGCTGTTGGTCAGCGGCAGCTTGCCGCTGTTCGCGTCCAACGGCGCGAGCGGCAGCACCTCGGTGGTGTTGAGCCGCGGGTCGAGGAAGTACTCCTCCGGCGCCTTGCCCGTGTTGGTGATCTTCACCGGCACCTCGACGCGCTTGCCCGCGGCGAGCTTGGTGCTCTTGCTGTTCGGCAGGCCCTTCGCGGTGGCGAGGGTTTGGTCGAAGTGCAGGTCACCGGTGTACGGCTGCGAGATGAGGTCACCGGCCGTCGGCTCCGCGAAGTCGACGATCAGCGTCCACGTGCCCTGCTGCGGGTGCAGCGTGTACGCGGTCAACGCGTTGTAGCTGTTGCCGCCGAGCGCGTTCTGCCCGTAGCCGAGCGTGTCGCCGTCCGGGCTGATCAGGTACTCGGCGACCGGGTCGGACGGGTCACTCGGGAACCGGACGTTGGCCGTGATGTCGTGCACGCCCTTGCCGACCTTGAACTCGTAGAACTGCTCCTGCCCGGCGCCCGGCCGGCCGTTGCCGCCGGTCAGCGTGCCGGAGAACTTCCCGCCGTTCGTCGCCGGGTCGATCAGGCTGCGCACCGCCACCGAGACCGTGGTCGTGTAGCGCGTCGCCGCGTTCGGGCCGGAGTCGACCACGATCGAGCCGGACATGTCGCCGGGCTTGGCCGGCGCGGTCGCCCGCCCCTGAACGGTGTGGCTCTGGCCCGGCGCGAGCGTGAAGGAGCCCGATCCCGACGCGAGGGAGCCCGCGGCCTGGTACTTCTGCGTCGCCGTCCGGTAGTGCACGACACCATTCGTGCCGTTCACCGACTTCGCATCGCCGAAGATCAGCCCCGTCCAGGTACCGGCAGTCGGGTGCTGCACGTCGAACTCGCCGTAGTTGCCCACGCCCTGCGGGAACGAGTGTCCGGCGAGCCGGCCCTTCGGGTCCACCGCGGTGAACCGGATGCGCTGGTTGTTGCCCAGGGTCGGATCACCTGGGTAGGCGAGCGATACGTCGAGCCGGTCCTGGTTCGGCTTGACGGTGAAGTGGACGATCGCGTAGTTGACGGGCAGCCCCTGATAGTTCGGGGTCTGCGGGCTCGTGCCGTCCTCGAGGTCGACCGAACCGGTCTGCACGTTCGTGTCCGGGCCGAGCGTGCGGCCGGACAGCTTCACCGTCTGCGCGCGGGCGCCCTCGTTGGTGACGGTGAGCGGCAGCTTCACGGTGCTGCCCGCCTTGCCGGTGGCGTCGATCTGGTCGGTCGACAGCGCGATCGTGTCACCGGTCGGCTTGGCCGTCTTGAGCGAACGGGCCAGCTGCACGGCCCGGTAGGCGTTGACCTGGCCCGCGCCCTGCTCCGTCGCCGGTGCGCCGAGGTCCTCGGCACTGCTGGTCAAGATCTTCTTGACCTGCGCGGGCGTCGGCGTGGCGCCGCCGTGCCCGTCGCGGTAGGCCTCGATGACCAGCGCCGCGATGCCGGCGGTCAGCGGCGCAGATTCACTGGTGCCGCCGCTCTCCTCGACGTCCGAAGGCTGACCGAGGAAGTTCGTGCATCCTTCGAACTTCGCCGACGCGTCGCAGGAGGCGAAGCTGAGGTCACCCGGCGCCACGAGGTCGAGCACCCGGCCGGACTCGGTGACACCGCCGGAGCTCAGCGCGCTGATGTTGTTGTTCAGCCAGCCGGTGGTCGCGACGTCGCGGGCCAGCTCGTAGTTGGTCTGCGCGAGGAAGCGGAACGTCGTCGAACCGCCGACGGCGAGCAAGTTCGGGTCGGTGCTCGGCGAGCCGTTGGAGTTGAACGGGCCCGAGTCGCCGCTGGACACGGTGACCGTGACACCCGCGGCCACCGCGGCGTCGTCGAACTGCTTGGTGACGTCGGCGGCGGTGTCCGGCAGCGGGTTACCGCCGAAGGACTCGTTCAGCACGTTGACGTGGTCGGTCTGCACGGCGTAGTTGATCGCCTGCAGGAAGTTGGACTCAGTGGTGATGCCGTTGCTGAACACCTTCAGGCCGACGAGGTCGACGCCCGGCGCGGTGCCCTCGATGCGGATGTTGCACGCGGTCGGGTCGGGCTGGGCGCTGAAGTTCTGCACGTTGTAGACGTGGCGGCCCTGCCCGGCGATCGCGTTGGCGTCGAGGAAGGCCTCGGCGCCGTCGGTGACGGAGTTGGGGCCGTCGCCGCTGAAGTCCTGGTAGTCGGTGAACACCGACTTGCCGTCGGGCTTGATGAAGTTGACGTTGTTCGGGTCGATGCCCTCGGCGATCCACGCGACCTTGACGCCCTTGCCCGTGTAGCCGAGCGAGCGCGCGGTCTGCGCGTTGGCGGTGTCCGAGTCGGTGTGCGTGGTGTCCAGTGCCTCGGGGTCGAGCTGGACGGCGCCGTTCTTGCCGCACGCGCCGGGGATGACGTTCGGCGTCAGCGGTCCGCCGGCGGCCGGCTTGCTGGCGGCCGGCTGCGCCGGCGAGCTCAGGTGGATGGTGCTGTCCGGCACCACGCTTGCGACCGAGGGGTTGGCACGCAGCCGAGAGAGCTCACCGCTGGACACGGTGGCGGCCACTGAGTTGATCGTCTGGTAGCTCTTCACGTGCTTCGCGCGCACCTTGCCGAGCTCGGAGAGCAGCGGCTTCTGCAGCGAGCGGACGTGCGTGGCCCGCGACTTCGCCGCCGCCGAGCCGACGTGCGCGGACTTCGGCTGGTTCTTGAACACGACGATGACCTTGTGCGTGCTGTTCAGCGACAGGTCCTTGGCCGCCTTCGAGCTCAGCGGCGCGGTCAACGACGCCTTCGCGACGGGCGCGGCACTCGCCGACACCCCGGACAGCGCCGTCGCGAGGCTGAGGGCCGTGGCCCCTGCCGCGACCAGAGCGACGCTGCGTGCGTGCCCCCGTCCGAATCCGATTCGACCGTTACCACGCACGCTTCTGCTCACAGACGCACTCCCACCGGGGTTCTGGCCGAGATCACGGCCGAGCCGGACGCTACGCCCGCGGGCATACGGGGGGAAGTGGCCTGTTCGGACTTTTTGCCCGGATTCGCCGGGTCGGAGCCCAAATTGCCGGTTGGACCGTTCTGCAACGACATGTTTTCGGCACCGAGGTACAGCCGCGCAGCGCACTGATCAGCAGAGGTGGGGCTGACCGCGAAGGTCCGTTAGCGTCAGCGCGTGCATCCGATCCGGTGGCTGCGCGCGCACGACGCGGGCCTGTGGGCGCTGCGCCGCGCGGCCCGCACCGCGATCGTCATGCCGACGCTGTTCGCGTACGGCTTCGAGGTGCTGCACAACAGCACGCTGGCCACCTTCGCCGCGTTCGGGTCGTTCGCGTTGCTGCTGCTCGCCGACTTCAGCGGCAGCCTGGTCGAGCGGCTGTCGGCCGTGGCCTGGCTCGCAGGCTCCGGCGCGGTGCTGATCTGCCTGGCAACGCTCGTCTCACAGACGCCCTGGCTGGCGGCCGTCGTGATGACCGCGGTCGGTTCCCTCGTGCTGTTCGCCGGCGTGATCAGCTCGGTGCTGGCGTCGGCGTCGACCGCGCTGCTGGTCGGTTTCGTCCTGCCCGTCACGACGCCCGTGCCGATCACCCAATTGCCGGACCGGCTCGCCGGCTGGGGGCTGGCGAGCGCCGGCGCGTTGCTCGCGGTGGGTCTGCTGTGGCCGGCGCCCGCGCGCAGCCCACTGCGCGCGCCGGCAGTCGATGCCTGTCGGTTGCTCGCGACGCGCATGCGGACCGACGTCGCGTTCGTCCTCGGCGAGGACGGGTTGGACGAAGAGCAACGCAACGCAGCAGCCGCGCGTGCGCGCGACGCGACCGCCGGCCTGCGCACCGCCTTCTACGCCACACCCAACCGACCCACCGGGCTGACGACGGCGGCGCGCACGGTGGTGCGGCTCGTGGACGAGCTGGACTGGCTCGTCGGCGTCCTCGACTCGTCGGTGCCGCAGCGTCGGGGGGCGCAGGGTCTATCGGCACAGGGTCGGCACCGGGAGGTCCACGCGGTCAAGCTGGCCGTTGCCGACGTCCTCGACCTCGGTGCCGACCTGCTCGCCGACACGCGGCACGTCGACCCGGACCCGTTGGCGCGCAGCGTCGCGTCGTTGCAGGACCGGCTGCACGAGATGGAGGCGGCGGCGACGATGGCGCTGCCGACGAGGTCGGCCGACGGCGAGGCCGCGCTGCTGAGCGGGCTCGACCCGACGTTCCGGGCCCAAGAGCTGACCTTCGCTGTCACGGCGGTCGCGAACAACATCCTCGGCACGGCCGCGGCCGAGCGCCGCAACGCCTGGCAGCGGTTGCTCGGCCAGGAGCCCGACGGCGTACCCGGCGCGCTCGCCGCCGCCCGCGAACGCGCCCTCGCGCACCTCGACGTCCACTCGGTATGGCTGCACAACAGCCTGCGGGGCGGGATAGGCCTCGGGGCCGCGGTGCTCGTCGCCGACCTGTCCGCGCTGCAGCATTCGTTCTGGATCGTGCTCGGCACGCTGTCGGTGCTGCGGTCCAACGCGTTGTCGACGGGTCAGAACGTCCTGCGCGGCCTCGCCGGAACGGTGATCGGCATCGTCGCCGGCGGCCTGCTGGTGTCCGCGGTCGGTACCGACCGGGCGGTGCTGTGGATCCTCTTGCCGTTGTGCATCGTGCTGGCCGGGCTCGCGCCGGCCGCGATCTCCTTCGCCGCCGGGCAGGCGGCGTTCACGCTCGTGCTGTTCATCCTGTTCAACATCATTGCGCCGGTCGGCTACCGGCTGGGCTTCGCGCGCATCGAGGACATCGCGATCGGCTGTGCGGTGAGCGCGGTCGTCGGGGCGCTCTTCTGGCCGCGCGGCGCCAGTGCCGCGCTGCGGCGCGCGCTGGCCGAGGCGTACACCGACAGCGCGTCCTACCTGCAGCGCGCCGTCGCGTTCGGGACAGCGCGTTGCGAGGGCGCCGGGTCGGTCCTGCCGCCGCGGGCCGAGAGCCAACGTGCGGCGGCCGCGTCGCGCCGGCTCGACGACGCGTTCCGCGAGTACCTCGCCGAGCAGGGCACCAAGCGACTCGCGCTGGCCGAGGCGACCACGCTCGTGACCGGCACGATCGCGCCGCGGCTCGCGGCCGACGCCGTGCTCGAGATGTGGGACTGCAAGGACGCGCCGGTCGGCGACCGTGGGGCGGCCCGCGCGGAGCTGGAGGCGGCTGCGGCGTTGATGACCGCGTGGTACCAGGAGTTCGCCGCGGCGCTCGTCCGCGGCGGCCCGGTGCCCGACCCGCTGCCGCACGACGCCGCGGCCGACGGGCGGCTCGTCACCACGGTCGACCGCGACCTGCGCCGCGCCGACGGCTCCGGCACGCCCACCGCGATCCGGATGATCTGGACCGGCGACCACCTCGACGCGGTGCGCCGCCAGCAGGCGAGCGTCGTCACCGCCGCGCGCGCCTGAGCCGGCGGCGAGCCTAGGAACTCGCGGCGAAGGCGTCGACGCCGGTGCGCTCGGCGGACAGCGCCCACAGTCGGCGCGCCTGCTCGGGGTCTACGGCCCACTCGCGCACGCCGTGCGCGGCATCGGTCTGATCATCGGAGATGATCTCGGCGACGTTGCAGTCCTCGCAGTAGATGCCGCCGAGGTCGGCGAGCAACGGCGACGTCGCGGCCCACACCATGGTGGCGGCGCCCTGCTCCGGCGACTTCAGGCTGGGGTCGGTGACGTTGCCGTCGGCGTCGATCCACCCGCGCGCGATGAGTTCCTCGCGCGGGAGGTGTCGCTGCAGCGGTGTCATGATCCCGCCGGGGTGCACGGAGAACGCCTGGACGCCGGCCGCCCGCGCGAGGTCGTCCAGCTCGAGCGCGAACAGCGCGTTGGCCGTCTTCGCCTGCGCGTAGGCGCGCCACTTGTCGTAGCTGCGCGCCGAGTCGATGTCGTCCCAGACGATCCCGTTGCGGCGGTGGCCGGCCGAGCTGACCGCGACCACGCGCCCGCGTCCGCGCGCGATCGCCGGCCACAGCCGGTTGACCAGCGCGTAGTGGCCGAGGTGGTTGATGCCGAACTGCGACTCCCACCCCGGCCCGACCGTCGTGTAGTCGTTCGCCATGACGGCCGCGCTGTTGATCACGAGATCGATGTCGCGGCCGGAGGCGAGGAAGCGGTCGGCGAAGTCCGCGATCGAGGCCTGGTCCGCGAGCTCCAGCGTGTCGACCTCGACGTCGTCGATGTCGGCCACTGCCTCGCGCGCGACGTCCGGGCGACGCGCGGGGACGACGACGTGCGCGCCGGCGGCGGCCAACGCGCGGGTGGCCTCCAGCCCGATGCCGGAGTACCCGCCGGTCATCAGCACGAGCCGGCCGGACAGGTCGATGCCGTCGAGCACGTCGGACGCGGTGCTGGTCGCGCCGAACGGTGAGTCGATCGGCTGCTGCGCGGAGGTCTGCGAGGTCATGACCCCACGCTAGGACGCGGACTCAAGCCGGCGATCAGCGTCGCGACAGCATCGCCTTCGCTGCCTCGGCGAGCGTCGTCAGCGGGCGGCCGACCAGCCGGGCGAGATCGGTGCTGTCCGTGTCGAGCTCGCCGGCGGCGATGATCCGGTCGATGTCGACGACAAGATCGACGTAGGTCGGTGGAACGCCGCCGCTCGTGAGAATCTCGCGCAGCTCGTCGGGAGTGACCGGCCGGTACTCGACGTCCTGGCCGCTCGCCTGCGACACGGCGGCGGCCATCTCGGCGACGGTGATCTTGTCTCCGCCGAGCTCGAGGATCGCGTTCGCCTCGCCGTCGTCGACCAGTGCCGCGGCCGCGGCAGCGGCGTAGTCGGCGCGGGTGGCGGCGGTGAACGGGGTATCGCCCGCGGCGCTGACGAGTGCACCTTGCGCGATGTAGTTCTCGGCCTGGTCCAGGTAGTTCTCGAGGTACCAGCTGTTGCGCAGGATCGTGTACTGCAGGCCGGACGCGTCGATCAGTTTCTCGGTGGCGAGGTGCTCGGCTGCCAGCGTGCTCGTCGAGGTGTCTGCCTTGAGGATGCTGGTGTACGCGATGCGCTGTACGCCGGCGGTCTTCGCGGCGTCGATCACGGTCGTGTGCTGCGGGACGCGCTGACCGTTCTCGCTGCCCGAGATCAGCAGCAGCGTGTCCACATCGGCCAGGGCGGCCGGCCAGGAGTCCGCGTCGTCGTAGTCGGCTGCGCGGACCGCCACACCCCGCGTGGCGAGATCCTCGACCTTCGCGGGCGTACGGACGATCGCGACGATGTCGGAGGCCTGTACGCCGCGGTCGAGCAGCGCATTGATCGTCAGTTGGCCGAGCTTGCCGCTCGCGCCGGTGATTGCGTACATCTGCACTCCAGTTGCTCTTGGGTGGCACTAACTATTGCACAGTGCCTGTCTTGTGACCAGTGCAGTAGGATGAGCGTGTGGCTACGAAGACCGCGCGTCGCACTCGCAGCAACGTCGCGTCCGCAGACGACCTCTGCGCGGACGTCTTCGACCGCAACTGCCCGTCGCGGTCGGTGATGGAGCACGTCGTCAGCAAGTGGGGGACGCTCGCGCTGCTGGCTCTCGCCGACGGCAGTTTCCGGTTCAACGCACTGCGCCGGCGCGTTGACGGCGTCAGCGAGAAGATGTTGTCGAAGTCGCTGCAAAGACTCGAGAACGACGGGCTCGTGACCCGCGACGTCCTCAGCGCCATCCCGCCGCGCGTCGAGTACTCGCTGACCGATCTGGGCCGGCGGATCGCCGAGCAGCTCCGCACCCTCATCGACGTGGTGGAGGGCGCGACGCCCGAGGTCGTCCAAGCACGCGCTGCAAGCGCCGGTGGTTCGTCGCGCGCCTGACGACTCGCCGCCGTCAGTGAGTGGTGATCGCGAAGGTGGCGAGCGCCTCGATCAGTTGCTTGCCGTCCTGCTCCACCTGCGCGGCGCACACCAGGATGTGCTCGCCCTGCTTCCCTACGTGCGCGTGCACGGTGAGCATGCCCGGCTTGCCCGGACGCAGATACGCCAACGTCAGCTGCGTGGTAGCCGCGGCGTCGTCGTCGCCGATCATGGTGCGCACCGCGGCGCCCATCGCGACGTCGACGAGGGTGGCCATGACACCGCCGTGCACCGCGCCGGCCGGGTTGAGGTGCCGATCCTGCGCCTCGAGATTCGCCCGGGCCTCGCCGTCACCCGACGTCAGGCCAGTGATGCCGACGTCGTCCGCAAAGGGGTTCATGGCGAGGTCGTACCCCGAACGTGCCGGGGCGAGCGAGTCAGCGGCGAACCGCAGTGCGCCCGCTCACCCGCATGTAGATGAGCAAAACGATGATGGCGCCGATGACCGACCCGACGATGCCGGCCGGCTGGAAGAACCCGTCCTGCTTGTCCTTGTGGAAGATCAGGTAGCCCAGGAAGCCACCGACGAACGAGCCGATGATGCCGATGAGGATGGTCATCGGGATGCCGATGTCCTGCTTGCCCGGGACGAGCAGGCGGGCCAGCGCGCCGGCGATGAGGCCGATGACGATCAGGCTGATGATGAGACCGAGCATGAGACGTACCTTTCGTAGGGCTCCGAACCGGCAAGAGCCAAGGTGCGGGTCAATACGTAGCGCGATACCCAATGGCGCGCGGATGCTCACGCGACAGTCCTGGGGAGACTCTGTGGAGTGAGCAATGAGAGGGGCCAGGACGTAGACGCGTTCGAACGCGACGATCCGAGCCCGGACGAGATGTTCTACCAGTACCCGCGCTTCGTCACGCACATCGACGACGGCGCCATCACTGCAGTAGGCCGGCTCTACGCGGAACTCGGCGTCGACGGGTCCGACGCACGGCCCAGACGCGTGCTGGACCTGATGTCCTCCTGGGTCTCGCATCTGCAGGCCGCGCCGTCGGAGCTGGTCGTTCTCGGGATGAACGCCGCCGAGCTCGCCGCCAATCCGATGGCCACCGAGCGGGTGGTGCACGACCTCAACGCCGACACCGTGCTGCCGTTCGCCGACGCATCGTTCGACGCCGTGCTGTGCTGCGTCTCCATCGACTACCTCGTCCGGCCGGTGCAGGTGCTTGCCGAGGTCCGGCGGGTCCTGCGGCCGGGTGCCCCGGTCGTCATCACGTTCTCGAACCGGTGTTTCCCGACGAAGGCAGTGCGGGCGTGGCTGACGACCGACGATCGTGGCCGGTGCGAACTCGTCGCCGACTACCTCCGGCAGGCCGGCGGATTCGGGTCGGCTGAGATATCCCGGCGCACGCCGACCGAGCGGTACCGCGGCGATCCGCTGTTCGCGGTCGTGGCACGGCGCACCGGGACCTGAACCTTTGCCGGCGCGTCAGCTGCGGTAGCGGCGTGCGGTCTCGACGAGCCGGGCGTGCGTGTCGCCCATCGCCGGCGTGCCCGGCAGGAACTGTTTCGCGATCTTCGCCACCGACGTGTAATTGGTGTCGACCACGTTCGCGAGCGGCGCCTCGACGGCCTGCGACACGAATTGGTACGCGTCGAGCGTGTGCAGCCCGTACTCTGCGGCCAGCCACTGCACGAGGTCGGTCTGCGCGATGCGGAACGCGTCCTCGAGCGGGCGCGTCGAGCCGGTGCTGATGAGGTGTGTGTCCGACTCGAGCCGCGGCCACGGGCACGGCGTGCCCTTGATCAAGTCGACGACGAGGACGGTGTCCATCGCGCACTCGGCGGCGACGCCGCACGTCTCGCCCTCGCCCTGCCGCGCGTGGCCGTCGCCGATCGAGAGCATGGCGCCCTCGACGTTGACGCCGAGGTAGCAGGTGACACCGGCGCGCATCTCCGGCGTGTCCAGGTTGCCGCCGTGCGCATCGGGGACCAGCGCCGAGCGGACCTCGAGGTTGGCCGGCGCCACGCCGACGGTGCCGTGCATCGGCGACATCGGCAGATCGACCTGGAAGTCGCCGAAGCGCGCCTCGAAGCGGCACGTTCCACGATCGCGGTCGAGCTGCCAGATCCAGACGACCTCCGGCAACGGATCCTGCAGGGTCGCGGTCAGGTGCGTCGAGGTCAGCGCGCCGAACAGCGGCACCGTCGTCGATGCGGCCCAGTCACGCGCCGGCTGCAGCGAGACGAAGTGGACGGCGAGCGTGTCGCCCGGCTCCGCGCCCTCGACGTAGAACGGCCCGGTCTGCGGGTTCAGGTAGGGGAAGTCGCACACCTCGGAGACCAGATCGTCGACGCCGCGCACGCGTCCCGCGAAGCAGTCCTCGGTGAACAGCTCGAGAATCGTGCCGGGCGCGATGCGCGCCATCGGCGCGGCCCCGCCGAACGTCCACACGTAGTCGCTCGGCTCCGGTCGGAAGGTGTGGACGACGGGATCGCTCATGAGGTGACCGTAGCCGCCTCCGCGGTGGGCAGCGGCTCCTCGTCGAGGTGGATGCGCGCCACGTCGGCGACTCGACGCGGCGCACGGACGTAGAGCACGACGAGGTAAATGACGCCGAGCACCATCCACACCCCGACGCCGCGGATCGCGTACGACAACGGCGCGGCCAGCGGTGAGATGAACGACCAGCCGAACGGATTGACGCCGACCGCGGACAGCCAGGCGGGGACGAACGCGGCGATGCCGAGCAGCGGGATCAGCACGTGCGAGAACGGATTGAACCCGGCGCTGCGGTTGCGCAAGAAGTAGCCGATGCAGGCGGCATTGCACACGATGTAGATCGACACCAGCATGATCACCAGTGCGGTGCCGACGATCGAGAACGCAACCGTCGGGTTGTACTGGAAGCCCAGCCAGAGCGAGACGGCGATGGTGACGATGCCGGTGGCGAGGATGCCGATGTAGGGCGCGCGATGCCGGGTGCTGACGCGCGCGAAGCCGTGCGGGAACGCGCCGATGCGGCCCATCGCGAACGCGGTGCGGCTGGCGACGTTCACGCCGGCGTTGGAGTTGGCGATCGTCGAGTTGACGATGGCGGCGAACACGAACCACCAGAAGAAGCCGTACAGCGTGCGCGCCACGCCCTCCCATGACGCGGCGCCGGACGACGTGAAGGTGGCGAACTTGCCCGGGCCGAAGGCGACGTCGATCGCGTACGTGGTGAAGACGTAGAAGATCCCGACGACGAGCACTGCGCCGATCACCGCGCGGCGGATCGTGCGCCGCGGATCGCGGGCTTCTTCGGCCAACGGCGTCGCCCCTTCGAAGCCGCCGAAGGCGAGGATGGTGAACACCGACCCGCCGATGACGCCGCCCCAACCGGCGTGTGCGGACGGCGCGTACGACGTGCCGAACACCTTGATCGTGTTGGCGTGTCCGGCGTGCACGATGAGCAGCACGCCGAGCACGACGAGGACGAGCACCTCGAACAGGCCGAGGATGGTGCCGAAGACAGCGGATGCGCGCACGCCGAACAGGCCGGCCGCGACGACGATGAGAGCGCCGACGATCGTCCACGGCCACCACAGACCGGCGGGGTACGCCGACCACTCGCCGTGGATCGTCGAGGCGGTGGTGAAGCCGAGTTGCAGCAGCACGAGCGGCGGGATGAGCACACCGATCGCGACGTATGCCCAGGCGACCAGGAAACCCAGCGACTGGTGCAGCCCGCGTGCGACGTAGGTGCCGAGCGACCCGGCGGCGGGGATGTGCCGCGCCAGCTCGCCGATGCAGAACGCGCTCAGCAGGCAGGCCACGAGTGCTACCAGCACGGACAACGGCAGCGCGCCACCGGCGAACGCCGCGCCCGCGGGGATCGAGGCGGCGACCGCGGCGGCCGGTGCCATGTCCGTGACGCTCTGGAACAACACCTCGCGCAGACCGATGGCGTCGTTGTGCAGCGACCCTGCCGCGCGCCTCGTTGTCTCGGTTGCCATGGCCGGGCCCCCTTCACGCGGATACTGATCCGCACTGTAGGGATCGCGCTTCGTGCTGCCCAGTGACGCGCTGCGACACGCCGCGTGTGGCGTGGGCGCCCGTCGCAGGTTGATTGCGGCGTGTCGCCCTGCTGTGGGTGCACAGACGCTGCGCCCGGCCGTGCTGCGCCGTCGAGGATTGGTGACCGGTCTCGGTCCTAGAGGATTGCCCGCGTCCGTGCGGGCAATCCTCTAGGACCGGTGGACGGTGCAGGCAGCCGGCTGGGCACGTGCCGCGTCGCGCCGCGCGTGGCGACGCTGCGGGCGCTTCGGCGGCGTGTCGCCCCACAACGTCGCCACACAACGTCGCCACACAACGTCGCCACACGACGTCGCCACACGACGTCGCCCCGCAGCGTCGCCACACAACGGCGCCCGGCCCTGGGTTCGTCCTCGCGCTACGCCCGGAAAACGAGTCGCGAGTGTGCGTCCTGATGGGTTGCCTGCCGGTAGGCGGCGAAGCTGCCGTAGACGTGCCCGTTCCAGCCGAACTGGACGGCGTGCCCCTTCGCGACCGCGAACGCGTTGTGGTCGCTGCGGTTGGCGTCGGGACCGGTGTACGCCTGGGCGTCCGGCACGGTGCCGTAGACGACGCCGCCCGTGTTGGTCGCCGTGATCGTGTTGTGCTCGAAGACGTCGCGCGACGCGTAGTACTGCACCAGCAGTTCGGGCGAGCCGTCGTTGAGGCCGTTGTCGTCGCGCAGGTCGTTGTCGGCGAACAGGTTGTCGAAGGACTTACCGGTGTTGACTCCGCCGCAGGCGTCCGCCCCGTTGCAGTAGCCACCTGTGGTCAGGCCGACGTACAGGCTGCCGCGGATGCGGTTGTGCAGCACCCGAACGTGATCGGCCGCGCCACGCGGGTTCTCCGCCGCGACCTCGATGCCGATGTCGCTGGTGCTCACCTTGTTGTCGCGGATGTCGATGTGCGTGCCACCGTCGACGTAGATGCCGTCGGCGCAGTTGCACCACCCGTCGCCCTCCCAGTAGGCCGGGTTGCCCCGCGACTTGATGCCGGAGACGACGTTGCGGGTGATGTGTCCGTTCCGGGCTCGGTTGCGTTGCGTGTAGCGATTCTTGCCGCCCAGCGTCGGCTCGAAGCCGATAGCGTCGATGCCGATGTTGTTGTCGTCGAAGATGTGGTTACGGGCGATGTCCCAGCCGTCGACGTTGCCGTTGACGACGACCGTCTCGCTCGCACCCAGGTGCAGCCGGTCGACGGTGTTGTCGACGATGTGCAGCCCGCTGACCGCTGCGTCCGGGTCGTCGCCGTACACGGCGATGCCGTGCGCGTTGATGTCGAAGCTGCCCAGCGTTCCGTTGTCGTTGCCGAGGTCGTGGACGTGGTTGCCGGCGATGCGCACGCCGTGGTCGTGCCCGTGTACGTAGATGCCGATCGGCACGACGCCGCGCCGCTTGGTCCGATATGCCGTCACGTCGAGGCCGCGCACGGTGACGTTGCGGCTGTCGCGGATCTGCACCATCGCGCTGAAGCCCTTCGGTGCATGCAGGCCGGCGCCGGACAGCACCACATGCTCGTGCCGATAGGGCCGCAGGGTCACGTCGCGCACGTGCGCCAGCGTGATACGCCGGTGATAGGTACCGCCGCGCAGCTCGACGCTCCCTCCGCCGTGCAAGCGCGCCAGCGCCGCGTGCACGGTGCGCATCGGGTGCCCGACGGTGCCGGCCGCGTGGTCGGAGCCGTGGACCGCCACGATGACGCGATGCCGGTGTGTCGATCTGGCTGCGGCGTGCGCGGGCGCGCTCGCGGCGGCGGTTGCCAGTGCTACCGCCACGGCGGTGGCGAGGTGGACAGGACGTCGGCTGCGGAAGGACATCACTTGATCCCGGTGCTCGCGATGGACTGAACGAAGAAGCGCTGCGCGATGATGAACAACACGATCACCGGCAGCTGACTCATAAGCGTGCCGGCCATCAGCACCGGCCAGTTGACGAAGTGCGAACTCTGGAAGGTGGCCAGGCCGAGCTGGATGGTCATGACGTTCGGCGACGACGTCACGACCAGCGGCCACAGGAAGTCGTTCCACACCTGCAGGAAGGTCAGCACCGCCACCGTGCTGAGCGGCGGCCCCATAAGTGGCAACAGAATGCTGCGCAGGATCCGCGCGCGGCTCGCGCCGTCGAGCAGGGCCGCTTCCTCGAGTTCCACCGGCAGGGTCAGGAAGAATTGACGCAGTAGGTAGATGCCGAACGGCAGCACCAGGTTCGGCATCGTCAATGCGGGCAGCGTGTTCACCAGCCCCAGGTGCTTGACGATCAGCAGGGTCGGGATCATCAACACCTGGAACGGCACCATCAAGGTGGCCAGGATGAGGAAGAAGACGATGCGGTTGCCCGGGAACCGCAACCGCGCGAACGCGTAGCCCGCCATGCTGCAGAACACCAGGTTGGTGATCACGCAAGTGACCGACACGATGCTGCTGTTCACCAGCCAGCGGGCGAATGGTGACTGCGTCCACGCCTCGACAAAATTGTGCCAGTGCAAGCCGGCGGGCAGCTCCGGCGGGAAGTGCCGCGCTTCGGACAGCGTCGAGAGACTGGTGATCAGCATCCAGACCAACGGGAAGATCATCACCAAGGCGACCGGGATGAGCACCAGGTGCCAGGCCGACGGGATCGGGAACCTGCGCCGCCGACGAGGTGGCTCCACCTCGTCCGGCCCGGCCGTCGACGCGATCGCGGCGGACTCCTGCACGGTGGTCACGACCGGTCACCTGCCACCGGGTCGCGCGCGAGCCGGAGCTGGATCGCGGTGACCACGGCGATCACCACGAACAGCGCAACGGCGATCGCCGCGGCATATCCGGCGTGGAAGTACTGGAACGCTTGCTGGTACAGGTAGTAGACGACGACGGTGGTGGCGTGCAACGGGCCGCCCTTGGTCGTCGCGTACACCTCGTCGAACAGTTGCAGTGCATTGATCGTGAGCCAGACCAGCAGGAAGCCGAGCACCGGCCGCAGCAGTGGCACCTGGATCCGCCAGAAGGTGCCGGTCTTGGAGCAGCCGTCGATCTGCGCGGCCTCGATGAGGTCACGGGGGATGCCCTGCAAGCCCGCGAGCAGGATGAGGGTGCCGAACCCGACCCAGCCCCAGACCGTCATGGCGACCACGGAGTACAGGGCCTGGTTCGGTGCGGAGAAGAAGCCCAGCGTCGGCAGTCCTACCTTGCGCAACCCGGCGTTGATGAGGCCGAAGTCGGGGTCCATCAACCAGCTGAAGATCACGCCGGTGGCGATCGTCGAGGTGACGACCGGGATGAACACCGCCAGCCGGTATCCGGTGATACCGCGCACCCGCCGGTTGAGTGCGCCTGCGGCGAGCAGCGAGAGCAGCAGCGTGATCGGGACGAACAACGCCGTGTAGATCAGGGTCTGCCGCACCGCTGCCAGGAACACCGGGTCGTGCACGAGTTGCCGGTAGTTGGCCGTCCCGGCCCACACCCCGGGGGTCTGCAGGTCGTTGTGCTGAAAGGACAGGACGAACGACCACACCACCGGCGCCAGCCCGAACACGCCGATGAGCAGGACGCTCGGGCTCACCATCGCCCAGCCGGACAGCGCATCGCGCCTGCTCTTACGCCCGCCGCGGGGTTGGGGCCGGGGCCGGGCCTGCGCAGCCGGCGCGGGCCGCGGCAGGATCGTGCGGGGTCGGGCCGACTTCGCCGCCCGCGTGTCCTTCTGCCCGACGGTCACGAACCCGCGAGGGCGCCGGCGACCTGTGCGCTGCCCTGCTTGAGTGCCTGCGCGGGCGAGCGTTGCCCGAGCAGTACCGACTGCACCATCTGTCCGACGGCGGTCGAGACCTGGGCGTATGCGTGAATGTTCGGCCGGACGTGCTTGACGTTGTTCAGGTTCTGCACGAACACCTGTTCCGACGGGTACTTGGCGACGAACGTCTTGTACGCCGGCAATGTCGTCGACGACTTGCGCAACGGAAGGTCGCCCGTGGCGATCGAGAACTGCAACCCGATCTTGGCTGAGGTGAGCCAGGCGATGAACTTCCTGGCGGTCGCCGTGCGTCCGTTGGAGTGGTCGAACGACATCCACAGGTCAGGGCCCGAGATCGTCTCGTGGTTGCCGTTGTAACCGGGCAGCAGCGTGACCCCGTACTGCACGTTCTTGTTGATGGTGGCGAGGTCCCACGGACCGGTCCACAACATCGCAATCTTGTTGCTGTTGAAGAGGTTGAGGTAGTTGTCGCTGCCGTTGTCCAGGTACACCGACTTGTCGGTCACCGCCATGTCGTGCAGTTGCTGCAACGCCGCCTTGCCGGCCGGGGAATCGAAGGCCGGCTTCTTGTTGTCCTTCGTCAGCAGCTCGCCGCCGGCCTGCCAGAGCATCGCGAGGTAGCGCCACACGGTGTCCTCGCTGCCGTCGTTGACGTAGGCCCAGCCGTACTGGCGCGCGGACCGGTCGGTCAGTTGGCGGGCGGCGTTGCGGAAGTCCTGCCAGGTCCACGAAGCGTTGGGCGGCGCGACGTGCGCGTCGGCGAACAGCTTCTTGTTGTAGACCAGGCTCAGATTGTCGACGAGTGCGGGGATGCCGACGACCTTGCCGTTGACGGTGGCCGCCTCGCGCTCGGACGGATAGAAGTCGTTCCAGTCGAAGCTCGGCGCATGCACCGTGCTGGTCATGTCGACAAGCTTCGGCTGCCTGGACAGTTGGGCCGCCGACGAGCCGTACTCGTAGGCAACGTCGGGGTAGTTGCCCGCGGTGAATCCCGCGACGGTTTTCTGCAATGCGGAGTCATTGCCGCCGTTGAAGCTCAGCGTGACCTTGGACTTCGGGTTCGCGCGGTTCCACTGCTGCGCCAGCGCCTGGATCTCCTTGCCTTCGACGAGCGTGTAGCCGTGTGACACGGTGATCGCAGTGCTGCCACCGTCGCTACCGGACCCGCTGGAGCTGCAGGCCGCAGCGCTCCCGGCAAGCGCGACGACCATCAGGGCGAGGCCTGCCCGCCGGCTGCGGCTGGCTCGCCGCACCCGATCCGACGGGCGCACCCCGGAACGTGTCGCAGTCTGGAAGGTCATCTACGGCTCCTCGCCTCGGACCGGCCCGCCGGGTCGTGCGCCTCGATTCGATCAGAATCAAGCGCGAGTTCTGAGCAGAGTTGCACGAGTCTGGGGGCCGGTCAAGGCCGATTGCGCGAATTGCGCTGCAAAGCTGCTCGATTGCGTGAACGCTTATGTTTCGTGCGCGTATCGTGCGCGCTATGCGGCAGCAAGACCGGCTCGGGCGAATTCTTCAGGAGCTCAATCAGCACTCGTCGGTCGGCGTGGCCGAGCTGGCGCAGCGGCTGGCGGTGTCCGAGGCGTCGGTGCGTCGAGACCTCCGGCTGCTCGAGGAACAGAAGCTGCTCACCCGAACCCACGGCGGCGCGGTCGCGTCCGGAGTGCTCTACGAACTGCCGATGCGCTACCGCGGCGGTCATCACCACGAGGCCAAACGGGCCATCGCCCACACCGCTGTCGCGCTGATCGGTGCGGACGTCGCGTCGGTCGGTCTGAACGGGGGGTCCACCACGACCGAAGTGGCTCGCGTGCTGGCCGGCCGGCCGGGACTGCGCGTGGTGACCAATGCGCTGAACATTGCCTCCGAACTCGCCGTGCGCTCGAACATCGAACTCGTCGTCTGCGGAGGCAGCGCGCGCACCGAGTCCTACGAGCTGGTCGGGCCGCTGGCCGAGATGACGCTGTCCAACCTCAATCTCGATGTCGCCGTGATCGGCGTCGACGGCATCAGCGGGAGTGCCGGACTGACCACCCATCACGAGGTGGAGGCGCAGACGAACCGGACTCTGGTGCGAATAGCCGAGCGGATCGTCGTCGTGGCCGACGCGAGCAAGATCGGCAAACGCGGCTTTGCGCGGATCGCCGACGCCTCGGCCGTGACGGACCTGGTCACGGACGCGAGCGCCGAGCCGGGCGCGGTCCGCGAGCTCGAGAGACTGGGAGTGCGCGTGCACCTCGCCGTGGCCGAACCGGTGCTCGACGTTCAGGGCTGAAGGCGCTGACGCAGCGGCTCGGCGAGCAGCGCGCCGTGTGCCTCGACCATCGCGTCGGCGAGTGCCCAGATCGTGTCGAGCGAGACCGTTGCGGCGGTGTTGGGGTCGGCCATCAGCGCGTGTCGGACGAGCTCCGGCCGCCCTTCCACCGCCGCGCGCACGGTCAGCTCGACGACCGCCAGGAACTGCCGGTTCAGTGCGGCGCATTGGCTCGGCAGGGCCGGGACGGATCGCGGCCGCACGCCGTCGGAGCCGAGCAGGCAGGGCACCTCGATGCCCGCACCCGCCGGAAAATCAGGGCTCAGGCCGTCATTGGCCACGTTGACCTGGATGTTGCGCGGCGCGCCGGTCACCAGGCTGTGCACGACCTGCGGCGCGTACTCGGCCGCTTCCTCGTCGGGCTCGTCGTATCGCCCGGCGGCCACTCGCGGCACCAGCCGCTCGGTCTCGCGCACGTTGGCGGCGCTGATCTGCAGGTAGTCGTTGACCGGGATGCGTAGCCGCGCGATCTCCTCGTCCAGGTGCAGGTACCACGGCACGTACTCGCTCGAGTGCTCACTGGTCTCGGTCGGGTAGAAGCCGAGTCGGCGGTACATGTCGACACGCACCCGACGCCGCAGCTGATCGTCCGCGGCGATCCGTTCGTCGAGCAGCGGATAGAGATCCCGCCCGTCCTGTTCCCAACGCAGCAGCCACGCCTGGTGGTTCACCCCGAAGCTGAAGAACGTCGTCTGCTCCATCGGGACGCCGACGAGTGCGCAGAGGTCGTGCACCGTCCAGTACACCGAATGGCACAGCCCGAGCACCTTGAGTCGCGGGTGGGTGGCGGCGAGGTACTGCACATTCATGGCCATCGGGTTGGTGTAGTTCAGCAACCAGGCGTCGGGGCACACCTGCTCCATGTCCGCGGCAAGCGCATCCAGGAACCCGAAGGTGCGCAGGCCCCGGAAGATCCCGCCCACGCCGAGCGTGTCGCCGATGGTCTGCCGGACGCCGTAGCGCGCCGGCAGCTCGAGGTCGGTGACGGTGGCCGCGTGTCCGCCGATGTTCACGGTATTGATCACGAACTGGGCGTCGGTGAGCGCCGCCCGACGCTCGCGTTCGGCGGTGACCGTCACCGGGCGTCGGTAGTGGCGGCCGGCGAGTTCCGCGATGCCGCGCGCGAGCTCGAGGCGGGTCTCGTCGACGTCGTGCATCACGAGGTGCAGCTCGCCGAGGTCGGGCATCAGCAACAGGTCGCGCACGAGCTGGCGGGTGAACTCCGCCGAGCCCGCCCCGATGAAGCAGATACGTGTGATGGCGCAAGCTGACGGGTCGGACACCTCGGCAGCATGGCAGAGTCGCTGTCAATCGAGCAATATCGTGCAGAATTGCTGCTTGGTCATGGACAGAACAGGTTCGCGGGCGTCAAGATGTGCCGGTGACCCCCACCCAGCCGACGGCCGAGCAGGACCGGCGGGCAGTGCTGGTTGTCGGTGACGCGAACCCGGACCTACTGCTGCGCGGCGATGTCGTGCCGCGCTTTCGCCAGCACGAGCAACTGCTCACCGACGCGACGTTGGTGCTCGCCGGGTCGGCCGGAATCACCGCGCACGGGCTGGCGCGCCTCGGCCGCCCGGTGACGTTGCTCGCCGCGATCGGCGACGACGCCTACGGCAGCTTCGTGCGAGAGCAGCTGCAGGCGGCCGGGGTCGGTGTCGATCTGCTGCACTACGCAGCCGACCTGCCCACCGGCCTGTCGGTAATCCTCTCCCGGTCCGACGACCGGGCCATCCTGACGTTGCCGGGGGCAATACCGACGTTGACCACGGACGACGTGGCGCGTGCGCTGGCGTCGACGGCGCCCGGTCATCTGCACGTCGCGTCGCTGTTCCTGCAACCTCAACTCGTCGACGAGTGGCCCGCACTGCTCGCGCAGGCCCGGGCCGCCGGCTGGACGACCTCGTTGGACACGAACGCCGATCCCGCCGACCGCTACCGCGGCGTGGACGCGGTGTTGGAACACGTCGATCTGTTCCTGCCCAACGCGACCGAGGCGTCGGCAATCGCGGGCGTGGCCGAACCGCGCGCTGCAGCTGCGGCGTTGGCCGCCGCCGGCCCGTTGGTCGTGATGACCGATGGTGGCAACGGCGCGTTGGCCGCCGCGCCGGACGGTTCGGTGCTGGCCGTCGCAGCCGTGCCCTGCCATGTGGTCGACAGCACCGGCGCGGGTGACACCTTCGCCGCGGTGTTTCTCGACGCCTGGCTCGACGGCCGGGACATCGACACGGCCCTGCGGCGCAGCGTTTTCGCCGCGTCGCGCGTGGTGGCCGGGCTCGGTGGAACTGCCGGTCAGCCCACCGCGGCCGACATCGACGCCGCAGCGCCCGGCCCCGCGCGGCGCGCCGTGCACGCCTGAGCCCGCCCGACCACCCAGCAGAGACGACCGACGAGGACGCGATGAGCACGGACACCACCGACCTGCGGCAGTCCGCCGACGGGGCCACTGCGCCGCCGGGGCGGCCGTTCGTCGCCGCCGAGATCGACCGGCAGCCGGAGTCGTGGCGGGCCGCGGCGAAGCTGGTCGGGCGCGAAGCAGCGGTGTTGCCGCGCCCGGGCGCGCGCGTGGCGGCCATCGGCTGCGGCACGTCGTGGTTCATGGCGCAGGCCTACGCCGCGATCCGCGAGAGCGCCGGGCTGGGACTCACCGACGCGTTCGCCGCCAGCGACTTCCCGGCCGACCGCGATTACGACGTCGTTGTGGCCATTTCACGGTCGGGCACCACGACGGAGGTCATTCGGGCGATAGACGGCATCTCCTCGCCGGTGGTCGGTATCACCGCCGTCGCCGGCACTCCCGTCGTGGGCGTCGCCGACGAGGCGATCGTGCTGGACTTCGCCGACGAGCAGTCGGTGGTACAGACCGTGTTCGCCACGACTGCACTGGCATTGCTGCGCGCATCCCTCGGCGAGGACGTCGACGCGCTCGCCGAGCAGGCGTCGGCTGTCCTCGACGGCGCGAACCCGGTTCCGGCCGAGGCCGTCGACGTCGACCAGATCACCTTCCTGGGTCAGGGAGGCGCGTTCGGGATCGCTCAGGAGGCGGCGCTGAAGATGCGCGAGGCGGCGCGACTGTGGACCGAGTCGTATCCGCAGATGGAGTACCGGCACGGGCCGATCGCCGTCGCGCAGCCGGGCCGCGCCGTCTGGCTGTTCGGCGCCCCGGTGCCGGGGATCGTCGCGGACGTCGCCCGCACCGGCGCGATGCTCGTCGAGGATGACCTGGACCCGATGGTGGATCTTGTGCGGGCGCACCGGCTGGCGGTCGTGCGGGCGCGGCGTCGTGGTCTCGACCCGGACCATCCGCGTTCGCTGACCCGCTCGGTCGTGCTCGACGTCCGTGACTGATCGTGGCGCCGTGATCCGCTGTCTGTGCCCCAGCCCGTCGGTCGACGTCACCTATCAGGTCGAGCGGCTGCTGCGCGGGGCGACCACCCGTGTTCGCGCGGTGACCCGGCGAGCGGGCGGCAAGGCGGTCAACGTCGCCCGCGTCGTTCACTCGGCCGGGTCGGGCGCGCTCGTGGTAGCGGCGGTCGGGGGGCCGGCCGGTACCGAGTTCGCCGCCGACCTGGCGGCCGAAGGCATTGAGCATTCTCTCGTCCCGGCGGCTCCGACGACCAGGTGCACGGTGACCGTCGTCGAGGACGACGGGAGTGCCAGCGTGCTCACCGAGCACGCCTCGCTCGGTGCCGGGTGGCCGCGGCTCGCTGCGCTCGCCGTCGAGGCGTTGACCGCGCGAGATGTGCTCGTCGTCAGCGGCAGCATGCCGAACGACGTTGCGCCGGACGCGTTGACGGCGCTGGTCGCTGACGGTCGCGGCACGGGGAGCTCGGTCGTGGTCGATACCAGCGGGCCGCCGCTGCTGGCCGCGCTGGCGGCCGCACCCACACTGGTCGCGCCCAATCGCGACGAGCTGGCCGAGGTCACCGGCGACGGCGATCCCGAACGGGCCGCGACGGCGTTGGCGCGGCGCTTCGACACCGTCGTCGTGGCGTCGCTCGGCCCGGTCGGGGTGCTCGCCGCAACACCGGAGCGGGTCTGGACCGCCCGCCCACCCGAACAGTTGACCGGTAATCCCACCGGCGCCGGTGACGCGCTGGTCGCCGGCATCGCCCTGCACCTTGCCGGCGACGCCGTCCGCGACGATCCCGCCGGTTGGCTGCCGGCTGCATTGCGCGAGGGCGTCGCGTTGTCCGCGGCCGCGGTTCTCGTGCCGTACGCCGGAGCCGTCGATGTCGACTATGCCGCTCGCGTGCGGCCGCTGGTCGAGGTCGATCAGTTGGAGCCGGCGCGATGACGGTCACGACCACGCGGGAACTCCTCGCCGACGCGGTCGGCCACCGCAAGGCCGTCCTCGCGGTCAACGTCATCACGCTCGAGCACGCCGAGGCGATCGCAGCTGCTGCCGAGCGATGCGATGCCGCGGTGATCATGCAACTGAGCGAGAACGCGATCCGGTATCACCGGGGACGGCTATTGCCGATCGCTACCGCGATGTTCGAGACGGCCGACGCGGCACGGGTGCCGGTGGCACTGCATCTGGACCACGTCACCGATCCCGAGCTGGTGACCGCCGCGCTCGAACCGGCGACGGTGCGGCTCTTCAGTTCGATGATGTACGACGCAGGCGCGCTGCCGCACGCGCAGAACCTTTCCTGCACCCGCGACGTCGCTGCCCGCGCACACGAGCACGGGTACCTGGTCGAGGCAGAACTGGGTTACGTGGGCGGAAAGCCACACGCGCCCGCGAGCGCCCACGCGGCGGGGGTGCGCACCGACCCGGATGAGGCGGTCGAGTTCGTCACGCGCACCGGGGTGGACGCGCTCGCGGTCGCCGTCGGCAGCTCACACGCGATGACCGAACGCACCGCCCGCCTGGACGTCGATCTGATCAACGCGCTACGTGCGCGCGTGCCCGTCCCGCTCGTGCTGCACGGGTCGTCCGGGGTTGCCGCCGACGATCTTCGCTCGGCCGTGTCCGCCGGCATAGCGAAGATCAACGTCGGCACCGCGGTGAACGTGCGGATGACCGCCGCGATCCGGGCGACGCTGGGCGCGGATGGGCAGGCGGTCGATCCGCGCGGTTACCTGACTGACGCTCGCGACGCGATGACCCACTCGGTGACGGATCTGCTCGCCGCGGTGCGTTAGCGCCTCGCCTACTGTTCGCCCGTTCTCGATCGTCGGCACCGCAGTGCTGCGCACTCAGGCATGGGTGACCGGTCTCGGTCCTAGAGGATTGCCCGCGTTCGTGCGGGCAAACCTCTAGGACCGGTGGACGGTGCAGGTAGCCGGCTGGGCACGTGCCACAACGACGTCGCCACACGCCGCCGTTGGCCTCAGTAGACGGGGGAGAACGCCTGCTTCGAGATGGTGAAGCCGGTATCCGTCTCGCGGTTCAGGCAGGTGATGCCTGCCGACTCGCTGACGCAGGCGGCGTCGCCGTCGACCAGCGCCGCGCCGTAGTGCAGCACGGCGCCGCGTGCGGCCACCGGGAAGTATCCCGAGCAGTCGGTGAGCGACGGGTTGCCGTCCTCGTCGATGGTCGCGGCGATGCCGGCGTCGCAGTCCGGACCGTTCTGCGGGAAGTTGTACTTGCGGATCGCGCAGGCAGTCGTGCCGTCGCCGTACAGGTAGCACCCGACGTTCTGGCTGGGTGCGTCGAAGAACAGGGTGTCGACGTCGTCGGTGTAGTAGTCGGCGTCGTCAACGACATCGGAGTCGTCGAGCAGGGCCGACATCGATCCACGCGAATGCGGTACGTCCGGCGCCGAGGCCACCTTGGTCACGGTCCGCTTGTTCGTCGGCCGGGCCACGACCGTGACCGTCTTCTGCGGCGCCGATGTCACGGTCGCGGTGGGGGTCGGCGAGGCGGGGGACGTGGACGCGCTCGGCGACCGGGTGGGGGATTGAGCATGCCCTGCTGTTGTCGTACTGCACGCCGCTGCGGCGGTGGCAGCGAGCAGGGCGACACCGAGCATGGCGAAGCTGGTGTGGTGACGCATGCGACCCTCCCGCGGAACCGGCAGACCGGATCACGCGGCGAGCGCTGCCGATCTGTCGCCCGACGTAGTAGCAGACGGATGCCCTTGGCGACAAGGCCCCGGCATGATCAGGCGAGGTCAGTGTCGTCGGGTCGCGCAGCGACCGAACTTCCGCTGTCGCGGTCAGACCTGCGGCCCGTTGCGGTCGAGTTCGGCGACCCACGCGGCGGCACTCGCATCGGACGGTGCCCGCCAGTCGCCGCGTGGTGAGAGCGCACCGCCGGCACTCACCTTCGGCCCGTTGGGCAGCGCCGAGCGCTTGAACTGCGCGAACCCGAAGTAGCGCTGCAGGAATTCGCGCAACCAGTGCGTGATCGTCGGCAGGTCGTAGGCGTGCCGGCCGTCCGCCGGGAAGCCGACGGGCCACTCGCCGCCAGCGGCATCACGCCACGCGTGCCACGCCAGGAACGCGACCTTCGACGGCGGCAGGCCGTAACGCAGCACATGGAAGAGGAAGAAGTCGTGCAGCTCGTACGGTCCGATCCGCTCCTCGGTGCTCTGCATGGCACCGGTCTCCTCGTCGGCCGGCACCAGCTCGGGGGAGATCTCGGTGTCCAGGATCGAGGTCAGCAGCTCGTTCGTGCGCTCGTCGAACTGCCCGCTCGTCACCGTCCAGCGGATGAGGTACTGGATCAACGTCTTGGGCACGCCGGCATTGACCGCGTAGTGGCTCATCTGGTCGCCGACACCGTACGTCGACCAGCCGAGCGCGAGCTCGCTCAGATCGCCGGTGCCGACGACGAAACCCTTGCGCTGGTTGGCCAACCGGAACAGGTAGTCGGTGCGCAGGCCGGCCTGCACGTTCTCGAACGTCACGTCGTAGACGTGCTCCCCGCGGCTGAACGGGTGGTCGAGGTCGGCGAGCAGCTGACCGGCGGCGGGCCGGATGTCGATTTCCGCGGCCTCGACGCCGAGCGCCTTCATGAGTGCCCACGCATTCGCCTTCGTCGCCTCGCCGGTCGCGAAGCCGGGCATCGTGAAGCCGAGGATCGACGAACGCGGGACCTCGAGCAGGTCGCACGCCTTGGCCGCGACGATCAGTGCGTGCGTGGAGTCCAGGCCGCCGGAGACGCCGATCACCATGCGCTCGCCGGCGGAGCGGAACCGCCGGGCCAACGCGGTCACCTGGATGTTGAACGCCTCGTAACAGTCCTGATCCAGATGCGCTTGATCGTCGGGCACGAACGGGAAGCGGCGCAGCGGTCGGCGCAGGCCGACGTCGCGCAGGTGCGGACGGTGTGCGAACGCGACGCGGCGGTAGCGCCGTTCCGGCTGTCCGGCGGCGACGACGGAGTCGCTGAACGACTGCGTGCGCAGCCGCTCGAGCCGGATGCGTGCGAGGTCGACGTCGGCGACGAGCAGCTGTGGTTGCTCGGCGAAGCGGTCGGACTCGGCGATCAGCGCACCGAGCTCGTGCACCGTGCCCTGACCGTCCCACGCGAGGTCGGTGCTGCTCTCGCCCGGGCCGGCCGCGGAGTAGATGTACGCGGCCACCGCGCGCATGGACTGCGATGCCGACAAGGTCTCGCGGTCGGCGGACTTGCCGACAGTGATGTTCGACGCCGACAGGTTGGCGAGCACGGTCGCGCCGGCGAGCGCAGCGAACGACGACGGCGGCACCGTTGCCCAGAAGTCCTCGCAGATGTCCACCGCGATGACGAAGTCGTCGAGGTCGGTCGCGCCGAAGATCAGGTCGTTGCCGAACGGCACCGTCGCGCCGGCAAGGGTGATCTCCTGACCGGACGTACTCGCGCCGGAGGCGAACCAGCGCTTCTCGTAGTACTCGCGGTAGTTCGGCAGGAACGTCTTCGGGACGACGCCGAGGATCGCACCGTGGCTGATCACGACGGCGGCGTTGAACAGGCTGCCGTTGCGGCGTACCGGCGCGCCGACGAGCAGCACGGGTGCGAGCTCGCGGCTCGCGTCGCGCATCGTGGCGACGGCGTCCTCGGCCGCGTCCAGCAACGCGTCCTGCAGCAGCAGGTCGTCGATCGCGTACGACGACAGGCCGAGTTCCGGGAAGACGACGAGGTCGACGCCGTCGGCATCGGCCCGGCGCGCGAGCTCGAGCGTCGCCTGCGCGTTGCGTGCGGGATCCGCGGTGGCGACGACCGGGGTTGCCGCAGCGACCCGCACCATGCCGTGCCGGTGCAGGCTCGCGAACTCGCGATCGCTCACCCGCCGAGCGTACTGACCCGGACGATCACCGCGGCGTGGCGGCGAAACCGGTCTCGTAGGCGCGCACGACCGCCTGCACGCGGTCACGCACCCCGAGCTTCATCAGGATCCGGCCGACGTGCGTCTTCACCGTCGTCTCGGCGACGACCAGCTCGGCGGCGATCTCGGCGTTCGACAGCCCGCGCGCGACCAGCCGGAGCACGTCCAGCTCGCGTTCGGTGAAGCCGGCGAGCTCGGCCGGTGGGCCCGACGGGATCGCCGGCGCCGGTGCGAAGCTCTCCACGAGGCGACGCGTGATGGACGGCTCGATCAACGCGTCCCCGCCGGCGGCCGCGCGCACCGCGGCGATCAACCGGGTGGCCGGCGCATCTTTGAGCAGGAAACCGCTCGCGCCGGCGCGCAGTGCGCGGTAGACGTACTCGTTCAGGTCGAACGTCGTCAGCACCACGACCCGGGGAGCGTCGGGGAGCGCGACGATCCGTTCGGTGGCGGCCAATCCGTCGAGGTTCGGCATCCGGATGTCCATCAGCACGACGTCGGGTGCGTACTGCCGGACGAGCTGGATCGCCTGCAGGCCGTCGTCCGCCTCGCCCACCACATCGATATCGGTCTCGCTGTCGAGGATCGCGCGGAAGCCGGAGCGCAGCAGCTGCTGGTCGTCGGCGATCAGGACGCGGATGGGCACGCGGACATTGTGGCCGCCCCGGCAAGTCCCCGGGGTCCTTCGTGAGGAGGACATGCGCGGGTCGGGTTCAGCCTGCAGCAGGACGCGCATGACCCGCGGCCGCTCCTACGTTTTCGACCAACCGGGGGCGGTCCCCGTAGGACGAACGCGAGGGAGAGATCGATGGACAGGATCAGGGCTGCCATCCGGCCGACGGACATCGTGCTGGCGTTGTTGCTCAGCGCGCTCGGCGTGTGGCTGATGGCCGAGGACATGGGCGGGTCGAAGGACGGCACCCGGATCGACTCGACGAGCTGGCTGCTCATTCCGGTGTTCCTCGTCGCCACGCTGCCGGTTGTGTTCCGCCGGGTGAACCTGATGGCGGTCATCCTGGTCAGCGCCGCGGCCATCACCGTGCACGACATCGCCTTCGACTGGGTCGTGCGGTGCGGCGCCGGTCTGCCGCTCACCGGCGCGCTCGCCTACAGCGCCGGGCGACTGCTCGCCGACCGCCGTCAATCGGTCTTCGCGCTGGTGCTGACGATCGGTGTCCAGGCGCTCGTTCTTGTGCGAGACTCAGCCGCGGGGCTGGGCGTTCTGCCGGTCACGGCAGGGCTCGCCGTCATCGCATGGGGGGCCGGATGGTTCGTGCGTTCGCAGCTGGCCAAGCGCTCGGTGCCCGAGCAGGCGCCGGCGCCGCTGCCGGCCGCCGCGCACGTCTGAACGGCGGACATCCGATGAGTGCGCGGAACGCGGTGACCATCCGAGCGGCCGACGTCGTGCTGACCGTGGTGCTCACCGCGCTGGGTGTCGTGCTGATGGTCGAGGACGTCACGGACCGCCACGCCGACGTGCGTACCGACAGCCACTCGTGGTGGATGCTGCCGGTGTTCCTCGTGGCCGTCGTTCCCGTGCTCTGGTGGCGGCGGGGCCTGCTGATCGTGGCCGGCCTCGCCGCCACCGTCATGGGGGTGCATGTGCTTGCGTTCGGCTGGACCGTGCGCTGCGGTGCGGGTCTGCCGTTGGCGTTCGTGCTGGCCTACCTCGTCGGGATGCGCGACGAGTGGCGTCGTGGCCTCGTCGGCCTGGCCGTGGTCGAGGTGCTGACCGCGCTCGTCCTGCTGCGCGACTCGGCCGCCGGGCCGACGCTGATCCCGATCGCCGCGCTGCTCACCGCCGCTGCCTGGGCCATCGGCGGCGTGGTCCGGCAGCGCATCGGGCTGGCCGGGCAGCTGCGCGAGCGCAACGCGGAGTTGGCGCAGCTGCGCGATGCGCGCGCCGCCGTCGACGTCAGTACCGATCGTGCCCGGATGTCTGCCGAGCTCGACACCCTGCTCGATGAGCGTCTCCAGCACCTGTTGCACGCCGCGGCCACGCCCACCGACGGCGATCCGGAGAAGGCCGGTGCGTTGCTGGCGACCATCGAGGACGAGAGCCGGCGCGTTCTCGGGCAGATGCGCGAGATCGTCGGTGTGCTACGCGGTGGCGAGGTCGCGCTCGCGCCGGCGCCGTCGGTGGCGCACCTGGAGGCGCTGTTGTCGCGGCGCAGCAGTGTCGACGCGCGGCTCGCGGTGGCCGGTGATCCGCGCAGCCTGCCGGCGAGTGTCGAGCTGTCGGCCTACCGCGTCGTCGAGCACCTGCTCGGCGTTCTCGCCGACGAACCGGACGCGCGTATCGACGTCGCCATGGACTTCGCGCCGGACGCGTTGGAGATCACCGTCACCGGTCCGGTGCACCGCGGCGCCGATGTGCGGGCCGCGGTCGCCCGGGCACGGGAGCGGGTGCGCCTGCAGCACGGCACGCTCACCGTCAAGGTCGCGCGTGGCCGGGCACGGGCGCTTGCGCACCTGCCGGTCCAGCCGGTCTGACGCCATGCCTGCGCGTCGCCTGGAGCCGTGGTTGATCGCGGTCGGCGTCGTACTCGTGGTCGTGCTGCCTTCGCTCGTGCAGGACCCGCCGCGCACGGGGGGCGCGGCGCTCGGTCTTGCCTGTGTCGTCGCCGCCGGCCTGCTGCTCACGGTGTGGCGCCGCCACCCCGTGCTGACAGCGGCCGGTGGCGGCGCCCTGATCATCGCGGCGAGCTTGCTGCCCGGCGACGTCCCGGATCTGGCACTGCTGGTGTTGACGGCGCTGGCGTTCGTCGCGGGGGAGCGTTTCGGGGGCGGTGCGGCGTGGACGAGTGGCGCGGGGTTCGTTGCGTGGCTCGCCGCGCTATACCTGATCACCGGCGAGCAGGACGGCGGACTGGCGATGTTCACCGTGCCCGGCTTCGTCGCCGGGACGGCGCTGCGGTTGCGGCGCGAGACGGCCGACGAACTCGCGTTGCGCGGGCAGGAGCTGGAGGCCGAGCGCGAGCTGTTCGCGCAGCTCGCGGTACGCAACGAACGCTCGCGCATCGCCGCCGAGCTGCACGACATCATCGGCCACTCGCTCAGCGTCATGGTGGTGCAGGCCGCGGCCGGGCAGCGGCTGTTGCTGCAGGATTCGGCGGCCGCCCAGCAGGCCGGCGCCGACGTGCTCGGCGTCGTGGCCGAGTCCGCGCGGCAGGGCCGCGGTGACCTCGCGCGGCTGGTCGACCTGCTCGGTGGGCAGGCGGTCGCCGGCCCCGACCTCGCGCTGGTCGACGAGGTGGTGGCGTTGGCGGCGGGCAGCGGTCTGCAGGTCACCTGCCGCTTCGAGGGTGACCGCGACGGGGTGTCGACGGACGTCGCCGGCACGGCGTTCCGGGTGGTGCGCGAGTCGTTGACCAACGCGCTGCGCCACGCCCCCGGCGCGGCCGTGCGGGTGCTCGTCCGCGGCGCCACCCGGGTGCTCGAGGTCCGCGTCGAGAACGACGCGCCTGTGTCACTGACAGCGGGGATCGTCGGCACCGGTCACGGTCTGCACGGTTTGCGTGAACTGGTCGAGCGCGGCGGCGGCCGGTTCGCCGCGGGTGCGACGGCGACGGGCGGGTGGGTCGTCGAGGCGCAGCTGCCTGCGCAGGGTTGACTTCACGTGGACCAAACATGCTGGTAGCTTCCGGGTCGACCGTCGAACAGCGGGGGTCCGGCGTCCGGAGGGTTCCTCGTGTCGGTAGATCAAGCAGACATCTCAGCGCCGGTCGCCGAGTATCGGGCGAAGCATCGGCGCCTCGACCCGTCATCCGACGCTGCACCGATGAGCGCGCCGGAAACTCGCCCCACCCACGTGCGGCCGGACCCGGCGACCACCACGGTGACGCTGCCCGACCGTGATCTTGCCGCCGGCCCGCCCCGGGAACCGGTGCGGCGCACGGGCGAGGTGCGCCATGCCGTGCCCATGCGCACCGTCCTCGCCCGCGTGGTCGGCG
>NZ_CAXTQF010000023.1:0-47737 GCF_964246335.1 uncultured Jatrophihabitans sp.
CTCGTATGCCGCGAGGTGGCCGACGAGGGCGCCACGCCAGGACCGGTGCAACCCGAACAGCGACATGACGTTGCTCAGCGCCAGCGTGATGCCCGGGACGCAATCGATGTAGGCGCCGTAGCCGTCGTCCAGATGCAGCCCGCGCAGTAATTGTCGATAGAGCTCGGAGTGCATGCGGGCCAAGTCGCCGTCGCCGTACTCGTCGAACTGGATCTCGAGGAGCGCAGCCTTGGCGCGTCCGCTCAGCCGCGGGATGGCCCAGCTGTGCGGGTCGGCTTCCTTGAGCTGATAGACCGAGCGGTGCATCGCGAACTCGAGAAACTGCTCCCGCTCGGCGTGCAGCTGCATGTGGCGGGCGAGGCTGCGCCCGTCGTCGCCGTCCACGATGTCACGCAGCCGGTCGGCCACCGGCGCGTCGGATCGCGCAGGCGCCACGGCGCGGCGCAGCGCAGCCATCACCTGGTCTTCCAACGCGTTCCGCAGCGCGATGAGCTGCGGTTGCCACTCCCACTCGCCCGCGACGTCGTCGAAGCCGCGGTAGTGCAGCTCGTAGCAGATCCACAGCGCCAGCTGGAGATCGTCGTCGCCGAGCGGATCCGGGCGCGGCGCAACGTCATCGAGCGACGGCAGCGCAGCCGGGTCGTCGGTACGCAGCGAGGTGGTGAGCGCTTCGGTCAGGGGGCCGCGGGTCTCGGGCAGCAACATTGGTGTCCCATGGGTCAAGGAGCCGAGCGCAGGGTTGTCACGCAGGACTCGAGAGGGACGTACCCCGGTGTCCGGAACGGAAAACGGCCGCGGCAACCGGGTAGGGCTGGATGCGTGCAGACCTGCCGGTTCGGGCCGTTGACCGTTGCGTACGACGACCGCGTGCTCGAACCGCGCCCGTGGACCTACGCGCAGAGCACCTGGGCGGCCGAGATCGCCGCGCAGTCCGCACCCGGGCCGCTGCTCGAGCTGTGCGCCGGCGCCGGGCACATCGGGCTGGCCGCGGCCGTGCTCGCCGATCGCGATCTCGTGCAGGTGGAGGCCGACCCGGTGGCCGCGGAATACGCCCGCGGCAATGCTGCGCGCGCCGGATACGCGGCGCGGGTCGAGGTGCGTGCGCAGCGCCTTGAGGACGCCGTCGGTGCACACGAGCGTTTCGGGGTCATCGTCGCCGATCCGCCCTACCTGCCGACAGGGGAGGTGCCGCGCTGGCCGGACGACCCGGTCACCGCCATCGACGGTGGCGGCGACGGCCTCGGCGTCATCCGCGCCTGCCTGGCCGTCGCCGGGGCGCACCTCAGCTCCGATGGACGTCTGGTGCTGCAGGTGGCCGGTGTCGCCCAGGCCGATACGGTCGCCGCGATGCTGGCGCGCGAGCGAACCGCGTTGCAGGTGCTCGAGACGCGTGTCCACGACGAGGCGCGCGCAATCATGCTGATCGGCCGGGCCTGACGAGCGCGCGCGGCTGCGTCACGGGGCGGCGGTGAGTTCGACGGCGTCGCGCAGGACGGCCGACATGTCGCCGGTGGCCGAGAAGCACGCGCGCTGCCGCCGCGCCGAGGTGCCACGCACGAGCAACCGCTCGGCGAGCCCCGCGACGATCGACCATTCGTCGTGCGCCTCCAGGTCCGGGCGCAGCTCGGTGAGCAGGTCCCGGACGGCGACGTCGGCCGGGACGAGCTCGGCACGGCCCGGGTGCCACAGCGTGTCGGTCAACCCGTGCCGCGCACTGCGCCACCGGGCACCGCGCAGCACCGCGTCGGACACGACCGGCGCCCGCTGACCGTCGGTGGCCCGCCGGCCGAGCGTGCGGGTGAGCGACCGGACGATGGCGGCGAACAGCACGACGTCGTCCACCGCGGTGCACACGTCGGCGATCCGGAATTCCAGGGTCGGGTAACGCGACGACGGGCGCAGCTCCCACAACAGCTGTCCGGGTTCGTCGACGATGCCCATCGCGAGCAGCTGCCGGACGCTGTCGACGTATTCGTCGGCCGAGCCGAAGTGTGGCGGCGGGCCGCCCTGCTGCCACAGCGACAACCAGGCGAGACGGAAGCTCTCGTAGCCGGTGTCGGCACCTTCGTGAAACGGCGAGCTGCCGGTCAGCGCGGCCAGCACGGGCAGGTACGGCCGCGCATGAGCCATGATCGCCACGGCCGTGGGCAGGTCGGGCACCGACACGTGGACGTGGCAGCCACAGAGGTTGAACGCACGGACCACCACCCCGAAGCGCTCGACGAGCCGGTCGTAGCGCTCGCGGGCCAGCAACCGGGCCTCGTCGAGAGTGGCCGTCGGATGTGTGCTGGTGGCCATGATCGCCACGCCGCAGGACGCCGCCGCGGTAGCGGCCTCACGCCGCACGGCGACGACCGCAGCGCGTGCGCCGGCGAGGTCGGTGCACACGTCGGTGGCGGCCTCGAGCTGGCTGGTCAGCATCTCCGGGCGTAGGTGCGGACCGGCCGCGCCGCGCAGTGCTCCGGCCGACAACTCCGGCCGGCTGCGCAGGGCGAAGGTGTCCGGATCGACGAGGTGGTACTCCTCCTCGATACCGAACGTGGCTCCGACCGGAAGTGGCGCAGCAGTCGGGGCGCCCGCGTCACGGGGCGGTGTCCGCATCGTCAGGTATTACCCGTCCGGCGGCGATCGGCGCCCGGCGTCGGCGAGTTTGCGGGTGGGGACATGTTGACCAATAGCGCAATGTGAGGTTAGCGTTAGCTCCCGACAACAGGGAGTGGGTGGGTGCGATGCCACGGATGGCTGCACAGTGGGTGCGTTGGCTGGTTCCGGGTCTGCTGCTCGGGCTGCTGGCCGCGGCAGATCTGTCGTTGAACCAGGCTACGTCGGTCGCAAGTCTGGTCGTGATCACGCCACTGGTGGCCGCCGCGCTGATCGGCGCTCGGTCGACGGCGGCGTACGGAGTGGTCGCTGTCGGTGCCTGGTTCGCGCTTTCCTTGCACGATCACCTGCTCGTGCCCGGTGCGCCGCGGCACGCTTCCATCATCCGGGGCATCGGTATCGCGATCGGCGCGGTGGTGGCCGTGCTCACCGCGATGAACCGGGAACGGCACGAGGAGCAGCTGCGTGAGGTGCGGCGCATTGCCGACGTCGCCCAACAGACCATCCTGCGTGAGGTGCCCGCCCGACTCGGCGCCACGCAGCTGGCCGGTCGCTACCGCAGCTCGGCACGCGCTGCCACGGTCGGCGGCGACTTCTACGAGACGATCGCCACGCCCTGGGGTGTGCGGGTGCTGATGGGTGATGTCCGGGGCAAGGGTCTGGAGGCAGTGCAGCTCGCCGCCGAAGTGCTCGGCGCCTTCCGGGAGTGGGCGACGCTCACCGAGGACATCGCGGACCTGCTCGAACGACTCCATGCTGCGGCCACCAGGCGCGCGGTCGTCGGAGACTTCGTCACCGCCTCGCTCGTCCAGATCGCGCCGGACGGTCGCTGTTCGGCCGTTTCGGCAGGGCACCCGCAGCCGGTGCTGATCCGCGACGGTCAGGCCACTCTTCTGCCCGTGCCGATCACCCGGCCGCCGCTCGTGTTCGGTGGTCGCGCCGCCGTCGGCGAACACGCTCTGCTGCCCGGCGATCAGCTGGTGCTCTACACCGACGGCGTCACCGAGGCCCGCCGCCGGGTCGACCGCGCCTTCTTCGACGACGAGCGCCTGCTCAGTACCCTCACCGACTGCGTGAATCCGGCGACGTCGGTCTCCCGGCTGGGCGACGCCGTGTCGACGTGGACCGACGGGTGCGCGGTCGACGACTTCGCGATCGTCGGGGTGCAGTACGACCCGGTCACCACGCCGGAGAGCGGGGCTGCCACGGTCGAGACCGTCATCCGCGCGGCGTGACACCGGGTCACGGCCTCGCCGGACGCGCCCGCCCGGACCGTATCGTCGCCCCGTGATCGATGCGGTGCTGTTCGACTTCGGCGGCGTCGTCATCGACTCCCCGTTCGAGGCGTTCGCCCAGGTCGAGCAGCGCTGCGGCGTGCCGGCCGGGACCGTGCGGCGGATCAACTCCGCGAGTCCGGACACCAGCGCCTGGGCGCAGCTGGAGCGCGGTGAGATCACGCCGGACCGCTTCGTCGAGCTGTTCGGCCACGAGGCTGCGGCGTTGGGGGTGGCGTTGGACGGCCACCAACTGCTCGAGGCACTGCGCGCACTGCCGACCACGCGTGGTGACGCCCGGCCGGCGGTGATCACGCGGATCGACGAGCTACGCGCGGCCGGCATCCGCGTCGGACTGCTCACCAACAACATCGCCCCGATGGACGGGACGGACGGCACCCGCTGGGTCTTCGACGCCTTCGACCGCGTCCTGGAATCCTGCCGCCTCGGGGTGCGCAAGCCGGAGCCGCGCATCTACGAGCTCGCCTGCGCGGCGCTGGACGCCCCGCCGCAGCGCGCGGTTCTGCTCGACGATCTCGGCATAAACCTCAAACCGGCTCGTGCACTCGGGCTGCACACGATCAAGGTCGGCGACCCGGACGATGCGCTCGCCGAGCTGACGGAGATCGTGGACGTGTCGTAGCGTCTCGGCCGTGGCCACCGAGACACGGAACGACACGCCCACCGACGACTTTCCCGACGACGACGTCGATGTGGATTCACCCGTCGTGCGGCGCCTGCGCTCGCGCTGGCACGCGCACCTGGACAGCAAGCAACGCGCGGCCGTCACGGCGTGGGCTGCATTCGCGGCGACCTTCGGCATCACCCGGGCGATCACGCACTGGATCCACGACGGCCACGGCCCGTCGGGCGGCGGGATGAGTGTGGGCGGGCGGCACTTCCACCACTACAACATCGGCATCGCCCTGCTCACCGGTGTCGGGCTGATCGCGGTGCGCGGCGAGCACAAGTTGGCGCAGCACCCGGCCACGGCCACGAGCTACGGCGTCGGCACGGCGCTGATCGTCGACGAGGCGGCACTGCTCATCGACCTCAAGGACGTCTACTGGGCACGGGACGGGCGCAGCAGCGTCGACCTCGCGGTCGGGCTCATCACCGTCGGCGGCCTGGGGATCACCGGGTCGTCCTTCTGGCCGGTGGCCGCGCGAGAACTGCGGCCGCGTTCGCGCCGGGGCTGACCCGCTTGATCGATTCCCAGCTCGGCTTGAGGCTCTCTTGACCTTGCGCTGACCTGCCCCTGAACGCGTCGAGTCCAAGCTGAGCCGGGTCAGCAGCGGCTAGGACATCAGGGGTTTCGTTGAAAAAGTGGGGAGCGCACGCTCGCCGCGCGCTGACGGCACGACCGTGGCTCAGTGCACTCGTCGCCGTGGTCCTGATCGCCGGCGGCGTCACGGCTTTCGTGCTGGGCGGCAGCTCGTCCGGCGACGCCGCGGCGACGTCGACCACCACCCGGCTGGTGGCGGCAGCGACCGGGACCATCAAGCAGAGCGTGTCGGCCACCGGCACCCTCTCGCCGGCCGACGAGGACGACGTGAGTTTCTCGTCGGCCGCCAAGATCACTTCCGTCGAGGTGACGCAGGGCGAGAAGGTGGCCAAGGGACAGGTGCTCGGGAAGATCGCGACCGTCTCGCTCAAGGCGGACGTCGCCCAGGCCAAGGCGAACCTCGCGACCGCGAAGTCGACACTCGCCTCCGCCGAGGACAGCAGCAGCACCACCGATGCGCAACTCGCCGCCGACAAGGCCGAGGTGACCAGTAACCGTTCGTCGGTGACCAGCGCCGAGGACGCGCTCGACGACGCCACGCTGCGTTCCCCGATCGCCGGAACCGTCGCCGAGGTGAACGTGGCCACCGGTGACACCTCGTCCGGCTCGGGCACCACGTCGTCGACCAGCGCGTCGTCGTCCGGCTCGTCGGCGGCCGGCAGCGGCACCTCGTCCGGCGGCGCAGCGACCAGCGGCTCGTCGTCCACCGGGTCGGGGTCGACCCGGGCGGGGTCCGCTACCGGGTCGGGGTCCTCCGGCTCGACCACGTCCGGCTCGAGCACCTCCGGCGGCTCCACGAGCTCGAGCTCGTCCGATTCCGGTGATTTCGTCGTCGTCGGGATGAAGAGCTGGACCGTGTCGGCGAGCCTGGACGACACGGAGATCGGTGACATCGCCAAGGGCGATCAGGTGCAACTCGCGACGACGTCGTCCACGACGCCGCTGTTCGGCACGGTGTCGACCGTCTCGGTGCTGTCGTCCAGCTCCTCAGGCTCGGCGAGCTACCCCGTCACGATCGCGGTCACCGGGTCGCCGAGCGGACTGCACGACGGCGCGTCCGTGACGGCCAGCATCATCTACAGACAACTCACCAATGTGCTGACCGTGGCAACAGCCGCCGTACACCGCGACGGGCAGTCGAGCTACGTCTACGTCGACCAGGGCGGCAAGCAGATCAAGACGACGGTCAAGACCGGCGTGTCGTCGGCCGGCGTCGTGCAAGTCACGTCCGGGCTGACCGCCGGCCAGAAGGTCTACGAGCAGCTCGCCACCGCGCGCCCCACCACCGGAACGTCGAACACCACGCGCACCAATCGCGGCGGGTACGGCGGCGGAACCGGTGGTGGCGGGTACGGCGGCGGCGGGTACGGCGGCGGAACCGGTGGTGGCGGGTACGGCGGCGGTGGCGGCGGGGCGCCCGGCGGCACCGGTGGCGGTTTCGGTGGTGGCACCCGATGACGGTTGCGCCGGCCGAACCCATCATCGACGTCCACGAACTGCGCAAGATCTACAGCACGGGGTCGGTGGCGGTGGAGGCCCTGCGCGGCGTCAGCCTGCAGATCGACGAGGGCGAGTACGTCGCCATCACCGGTCCGTCCGGCTCGGGCAAGTCGACGCTCATGCACATCCTGGGCTGCTTGGACGTCCTGACCTCCGGGTCCTATCGCCTAGCCGGCGAGGACGTCGCCGACCTGGACGAAGAGGAACTCGCCGAGATCCGCAACCGTCGTATCGGGTTCGTCTTCCAGCAGTTCAACCTGCTGGCCGGCATGTCCGCGTTACGCAACGTGGAGCTGCCGCTGGTCTACGCGGGGATTGCACGCAGCGAACGTCGCGACCGCGCAGCCGATGCCCTGGCGCGGGTGGGGCTCGCCGACCGGCTCGACCACACGCCGGGCGAGCTGTCCGGTGGTCAGCAGCAACGTGTCGCCGTGGCTCGCGCGCTCGTCACGGACCCGGCCATGATCCTTGCCGACGAGCCGACCGGCAACCTGGATTCGCACGCCACCAGGGACGTGCTGGCCCTGCTGGACGAGCTGCGCGAGCAGGGCCGGACCATCGTGCTCATCACGCACGAGGCCGAGGTGGCCAGCCGCGCGCAGCGCACCGTGCGGGTGCTGGACGGTTTGATCCAGGACCAGCTGGCGGCCGCGACATGAATTGGGCGGAGACGGTCCGTACCGGGTTGTCGGCGGTCCGGGCACATCGCATGCGTTCGGCGCTCACCGTGCTCGGCATCCTGATCGGCATCGCCACCGTGGTGCTCTCGGTGGGCCTCGGCGAAGGCACCAAGAGCTCGGTCAGCAGCGAGATCAACGCGCTCGGCAGCAACCTGCTCATCGTGTCGCCCGGTTCGACCACCAGCTCGAGCGGTGTGCGCGGCGGCTCGGGCTCGGCCGCAACACTCACCGTCAACGATGCGAATGCGCTCGAATCCACGGTGTCCGCGCCGGACGTGCGTGCGGTGGCACCCATCCAGAGCACTTCGCTCGAACTCGAGAACGGCAGCACGAACTGGACCACCACGGTCGTCGGCACGAGCACGTCGTGGCTGAGCGTTCGCGCGCGCAAGCTGTCGTCGGGAACGTTCCTGACCGCGGCGAATGAAAAGGATGCGTCGCAGGTCGTCGTGTTGGGCTCGGAAACGGCCGAGGAGCTGTTCGGGCCGCTCGACCCGGTGGGCCGCACCGTCACCATCGACGACATCTCGTTCACCGTGCAGGGCGTGCTCGCCTCGACGGGCTCGGACTCCTCGAGCAACCTCGACGACACCGCAGTGGTTCCGCTGTCCACCGAGGTGGAGCGGCTGTCGACCAGCTCGTCGCGCAGCTCGTTGTCGTCGATCTATCTGTCCGCGCGGACCAACGGCACTATCTCCGCCGCGTACCAGGAGGTCGACGCGATCCTGCTGTCGCGGCACGCCATCACGACGGCGACGGCCGCGGACTTCACCATCACCGCGCAGGATTCGCTGCTGTCGACCGCGACGTCGGTGAGCAGCACGTTGACCGTGCTGCTCGGCGGCATCGCCGCCCTGTCGCTGCTCGTGGGCGGGATCGGCGTCATGAACATCATGCTGGTGTCGGTGTCCGAACGCACCCGCGAGATCGGCCTGCGCAAGGCGCTCGGTGCGACACCCGTCGTCATCCGCCGCCAGTTCCTGGTCGAGGCATCGGCCCTGGGTCTGATCGGCGGCGTGGCCGGCGCGGCGTTGGGCATCGGGGGTGCCGAGATCATTCCGCACTTCATCTCCAACGACATCACCCTGAGCGGGACCGCCATCGGCGGAGCCATCGTCGTCGCGGTCGCCATCGGGCTGATCTTCGGCGTGTATCCGGCGAGCCGCGCCGCACGTCTCGCGCCGATCGACGCGCTGCGCAGCGAATGACGACCGACGAGCCGGACCGGATCCTGCACCAGATGAATGCGAGGAACGCGATGTACCACCCTTCTGCGAGACCAGCCGTGCGCGGCCTGACCGTCTGTGCGGCCGTCGTGGCCGCCGCGCTGGCCCTCACTGCCTGCTCCGGTAGCTCGGGCGGCAGCAGCTCGTCGTCGGCGGCACCGGCAGCCGGCGGCGGACGGGCCGCAGGTGCCGCAGGCGCCGGGGGTTTCGGCGGCGCCGGCGGCGCAGCCGCGCAGGGTGAGATCGCACAGGTCAGTGGCACGACGCTGCAGGTCCAGAGCAGCACGGCGCAGACCGCCGTGACCTACAGCTCGACCACGAAGTTCACGCTCGCCAAGGTCACGACGCGGTCCGCGGTCAAGGTCGGCAGCTGCGTGAGCGCGGTGGCGAGAAACGCGGCGGGTTCATCGAGTACCGCGGCCGGAGCGAGCGCGTCGCAGCCCGCCACCACCGTCGCGATCACGGCAGCGACCGCCGGCTCCTGCACGACCGGATTCGGCGGCGGCACGCGCCCGTCCGGTGCCCGCCCGTCCGGCGCGCCCAGCGGTAGGCCGTCCGGTGCGCGCAGCGGCGCCCGCCCGCAGGGAGCAGGTCGCGCCGGCTTCGGCGGGTTCACGTTCGGCAAGGTCACCGCGATCACCGCGTCGACGATCGTCGTGTCGGCAACGCGTCGCGGGCCGTCGTCCGGCTCGGCCACCGCGACCAAGGAAACGATCACCACGTCGGCGTCGACGAAATACACCACGACGGCGGCGGCGACCAGCGCGGCGGCGAAGGTCGGCCTGTGCGCAGTCGCGCAGGGCAGGACGGGCAGCACCGGCACGGTCGCCGCCACCCGTATCGCTCTCAGCACGAAGACCGGCAGCACCTGCACGGCGGCCATGGGACGACGCGGCGGTCCGGGTGCCGGCGCTCCCGGTGGTGGCGCTCCCGGCGGTGCGGGTGGCGGCAATGGCTGAGCCCGACCCATCGGCGGAGCCGCTCTCACCGCGGCAGCGACGTCGACGTCGCCGTCGCCGTCGTCTGGTCGTCACCGCCGTGGTGGCGTTGTTGATCGTTGCCGGCGCCGGTACGGCGTGGGCCGCCCGCAGCTCCGACGGCCCGGACTACCGCACGGCCGCCGCGATGCGCAGTTCGGTGCAGCAGACCGTGTCGGCGGACGGCACGTTGGCAGCCCGCAAGACGGCGACACTCGCCTTCGCCGCTGCCGGAACCGTCAACGCGGTGCGTGTCGCGGCCGGCTCGGCCGTGACTGCGGGCGAGGTCGTCGCGACCCTGGACGGCACCGACCTCAGCGATGCCGTGGTCGAGGCGCAAGCGGCGGTCGACAGGGCCAAGCAGCAGCTCAGCGACGACGAGACCGCGCAGAGCAACGCCGCCACGGACACCTCCGCCACGACGTCGGCGAGCTCTTTCGTCCTGCTCACACCCGTTGCCAGGACGCCGACGTCACCGTCGGGCGCCAGGTCGGGCAGCTCGTCGTCCAGCACGCACAACGGCGGCGTGGAGCAGGCCCAGCACGCGGTCGTCGCAGCGCAGAGCGCACTCGACAGGGCCATCAAGGCCCAGGACTCGGCCGTCGCCGACCTCAGCACGGACTGCGGCACCAGCACCTCGAAAGCGAGCACGACCACCGCGACTGCAGACTCGAGCAAGGAAATCAAAGGAACGGTGGACGATTCGGCAACCGTGACGCTGATCGACCCCGACGGCAAGAGCACGACCCAGACGATCGAGTCCGGGAGCGGCGGCCAGTACGACTTCCCAGGGCTGGACGAGGGCACGAAATACGTTGTCCAAGTCGAGCGAGCGATCATGACGGCCGATTGCGTGAGCTCGGTCAAGAAGGTCGTCAGCGACGAGAACGCGGTCGACTCGTCGCAGTCCTCGCTCACGAAGGCTCTGTCGGCCCTGACCAAGGCGGTGGCCGCGCTGCAGAAGTCGGCGAGCGCCTCGGCCAACGGGTCGACCGGTTCGGCGGCCAGCGGCTCGAGCGTGAAGTCCGGCTCGACGACCCGGTCCAACCCGACCTCGCAGGGCAGCGGTTCGACCTCGAGGACATCGGGCGCCGGCTCGACCAAGTCGATCAGGACGATCACCTCGGAGCAGATCGCCGCCGATGCGAAGGCCATCGACGCGGCCGAGGCGACGGTGGCAGTGCGCAAGTCCGAGACCGCGAACGCGAACCTGGTCAGCCCGATCGCGGGCAAGGTCGCGTCGGTCGACATCGCCGAGGGAGACACCGTCAGTGCGTCGTCGACGACTGCGACGATCACCGTCGTCGGCAACGGGGCGTTGACCACCGACCTGAACATCAGCGCGACCAACATCGACGAGGTCAAGGCCGGGGACAAGGCTGCCGTCACGGTGGACGGGCACGCACAGCCCTACGCGGCCACCGTCTCCTACGTCGGCACGCTGAACTCCGCGGACAGCGAAGGCACGTCCGCGACCTATCCGGTGACCGTCACGCTGGCCGCCGCGCAGAAGGCTCTGTACGACGGCATGGGCGCCAGCGTCGAGATCTCTGTCGGGTCGGCCGCCAACGTGCTCACCGTGCCGCTGTCCGCGCTGCACACCATCGGTACCCGGCACTTCGTCGAGGTGGTATCGGGTGACACCACCAAGGCCGTGGCCGTGACGACGGGCACGATCGGCGCGCAGCGCGCACAGGTGAAGTCCGGTCTGCAGGCCGGCGAGCGTGTCGTGCTGGCCGACGTCGGCGAGGCGGTGCCGTCGTCCACGACGACCCGCCGCGGCGGTGGGCTGACCGGGGGCGCGGGACTGGGCGGCCGTGCCGGTGGTGGTGGCTTCGGCGGCGGCGGCTTCGGGGGTGCCGGCGGCGGGCCGCCCGGCGGTCGCTGACGCTCAGCGCTGGCAGTTCGGGCACCAGAACAGGTTGCGCCCGACCAGCACCTCGGTACGGATCTCGGTCCCGCAGACCCGGCACGGCTCGCCGGTGCGGCGGTAGACGTAATTCGCCTCCGCGCGGGTGAGGCGCCCGCGGCGTGGGCGGTCCTCCTCGCGAATGGTGACGATGCGCCCGGACCGCACGCCCGCGCGCATCAGGACGACGAGGTCGTCCCACATCTCGCCCCAGATCACCTCGGGCAGCGCGTTGCCCGGCAGGTGCGGCGCGACCCGGTGCCGGAAGAGGATCTCGGCGCGGTAGACGTTGCCCACCCCCGCCAGGACGTGCTGGTCCATCAGCAACGCGGCGATCGGCGTCCGGCTGCGCCGGATGCGCTGGAAGGCGAGCGCCGGATCCGACCGGGCGCGGATCGGGTCCGGGCCGAGCTTGGCGATGATGGCGTTCTGCTGCTCGGCGTCCACGAGCTCGCAGGCGATGGGGCCGCGCAGGTCTGTCCACACCTCGTCGTTGACCAGGCGCAGCCGCAACGCGCCCCGGGGCGGTGGTGGCGCGCCTTTGCCCGTCGTGAACTTGCCGTACAGCCCGAGGTGCACGTGCAGCGTCGCGTCGTCCGCCCAGTGCTGGAACAGGTGCTTGCCGTACGCGTCGACGTTCTCGAGCACCCGGCCGTCGAGCACGGCGGCGCCGTCGGCGAACCGGCCCTGCGGGCTGCTCGCGTGCACCACGGTCCCGGCGAACATGCGCCCCTGGTCGCGGGCCAGCCGGTGCAGCGTGTGTCCCTCGGGCAACAGCAGTCTCCTTGCTCAACAGCAGCGAAGCCCGCGGTTCTCGCCGGCACGCCGCAATCCGTAGACTCAGACAACGACCGCGCCCGGGGTGTGGCGCAGCTTGGTAGCGCACTCGCTTTGGGAGCGAGGGGCCGCAGGTTCAAATCCTGTCACCCCGACAACACCGTCGTTGGCACTGACCGCAGTGAAGGAGTACCCGCACGTGAAGAGCACCGTCGAGAACCTGAGCCCGACCCGCGTCCGGCTCGCCGTCGAGGTGCCCTTCGACGACGTCAAGCCCGAGCTCGACGCCGCATACAAGTCGATCGGCCAGCAGATCCGCATCCCCGGCTTCCGCCCGGGCAAGGTGCCGGCTCGCATCATCGACCAGCGGGTCGGCCGCGGCGCCGTGCTGCAGGAGGCGATCAACGAAGCACTCCCGCGCATCTATACCGAGGCCGCGCGCGAGCAGGAGATCCAGCCGCTCGGCCAGCCCGAGATCGACATCACCAATCTCGACGACCTCGGCTCGGACACCGCGAGCAGTCTGAACTTCACGGCAGAGGTGGACGTCCGTCCGCAGATCACGCTGCCCGAGCTCGACGGCATCGCGGTCACCGTCGACGACACCGAGGTCACCGACGCCGACGTCGACGAGCAGCTCGACGAGCTGCGCGACCGGTTCAGCACGCTGGTCGGTGTCGAACGTCCCGCCGCCGAGGGCGACTACGTGTCGCTGGACCTCGTCTCCACGGTCGACGGCGACGAGATCGAGGGTGCGTCCGCGAAGGGCCGTTCCTACGTGGTCGGTTCCGACGACTTCGTCGACGGCCTGGACGCCGCGATCACCGGCAAGCCGGCGGGCGAGACCGTGACCTTCACCGCGCCGCTGCGCCAGGGCGAGCACGCAGGAACCGAGGCCGAGATCGCGGCCACTGTCAAGGCGGTCAAGGTCAAGGAGCTGCCGGAGGCCGACGACGAGTTCGCCCAGCTGGCCAGCGAGTTCGACACGATCGGCGAGCTGCGCGACGACCTGCGCGCGCGCCTCGGCAACGTGCGCACGATGGAGCAGGGGGCGCAGGCGCGCGACCGGCTGCTCGAGCACCTCGTCGACACCGTCGAGTTCCCGCTGCCTGAGTCGGCCCTCGACGCCGAGATCGAGTACCGCCAGCACGACATCGTCCACTCGCTCAACCACGACGACGACCTGCTGAACAAGTTCCTCGAGGCGCAGGGCAAGACGCGCGAGGAATGGGACACCGAGATGCGCGAGAGTGCGGAGAAGTCGGTGCGCGCCCAGTTCATCCTCGACGCCGTGGCCGACGTCGAGCAGGTGCAGATCGGTGACGGCGAGCTGACCGAGTACCTCGTCCGGCAGGCGCAGCAGTACCAGATGGCGCCGCAGGAGTTCGCGAACCAGATCATGCAGTCGGGCAATCTGCCGATGCTCGTCGCCGACATCCGGCGCAACAAGGCGCTCGCCTCGCTGCTGGAGTCGGCCGAGGTCACCGACGCCTCCGGCGAAACCGTCGACCTCGCCGCGCTCGCCGGCGGCCCGGAGGCGCCCGATCTCAGCGACCTGCCCGAGGAGGAGATCGCCGCAGCCGAAGCCGCGGACGTCGAAGCCGCGGACGTCGAAGCCGCCGCAGCCGATGAGGCCGCCGCCGAAGCGACGTCCCGCGGGGACGCGAGCGACGCCTGAGCGTCACGCCCTGAGCGAACGCGGCCCCGTTGCGGACTGCGCGGCGCCCGCGCTTCGTTAGGGTCGATGACAGACGCGGACCAAGCGACATCGTGCACACCGCACGGACGATGACGAGGAGACCATGAGCAGCGAAATGCGCAGCCCCAGCGCGGGCATGACGCTCAACGACTCGGTGTACGACCGCTTGCTGCGCGAGCGGATCATCTTCCTCGGCCAGCCGGTGGACGACAACATCGCCAATCAGATCTGCGCGCAGCTGCTGCTGCTGTCCGCCGAGGACGACCAGCGCGACATCAACCTCTACATCAACTCGCCGGGCGGCTCGGTCACCGCCGGCATGGCGATCTTCGACACGATGCAGTTCGTCGACTGCGACATCGCCACCTACGGCATGGGCCTCGCGGCGTCGATGGGCCAGTTCCTGCTCTCGGCCGGCACCCGCGGCAAGCGCTACGCGCTGCCCCACGCGCGCATCCTCATGCACCAGCCGTCCGCGGGCATCGGCGGCACGGCATCGGACATCGCGATCCAGGCCGAGCAGTTCAAGCTCACCAAGGTCGAGATGGCGCAGCTGATCGCCGAGCACACCGGGCAGAGCGTCGAGCAGGTGCAGGCCGACTCCGAGCGCGACCGCTGGTTCACCGCGCAGCAAGCACTCGAATACGGCTTCGTCGACCACGTGATCGCCCGGGTCGCGCAGGTCCCCAACGGCTCCGGCCCGGCTCCGGCCTGAGAGGGATAGTCATGAGCAATCAAGCGCCGCAGTCGCGCTACGTCCTGCCCTCGTTCGTCGAGCGCACGAACTACGGCATCAAGGAATCGAACCCGTACAACAAGTTGTTCGAGGAGCGCATCATCTTCCTCGGCGCGCCGATCGACGACGTCGTGGCCAACGACGTCATGGCCCAGCTGATCGTGCTGGAGTCCACCGACCCGGACCGTGACATCCAGATCTACATCAATTCGCCGGGTGGTTCGTTCACCGCGCTGACCGCCATCTACGACACGCTGCAGTACGTCCGGCCCGAGGTGCAGACGATCTGCATGGGCCAGGCGGCCTCCGCCGCCGCGGTGCTGCTGGCCGCGGGCACCAAGGGCAAGCGGTTCGCGCTGCAGAACGCGCGCATCCTCATCCACCAGCCGTCCGGCGAGGGTCAGGGCCAGGTCACCGACCTCGAGATCCAGGCCAACGAGATCCTGCGCATGCGCGGGCTGCTCGAGGACGTGCTGGCCAAGCACACCGGGCAGACGGTGGAAAAGGTGCGCGCGGACATCGAGCGCGACACGATCCTCACCGCCGAGCAGGCCAAGGAGTACGGCATCGTCGACGAGGTCATCACCACCCGCAAGCTGGTGCCCGACACCTGAGCCGCCGCCGCTCGGCGCGTCCGCCGCGATTTTCCAGCGGACTTCCGTAGGTTTTCCAGGTAGCGTGCGAGGTCTCAAGGCCTCCGGGGACGGTCGTCAAGCGCTCAACGAAGTCAGCACCAGAGGAGATGAGTCGTCAGTGGCACCACGTGTCGGCGAGACGGGTGACCTGCTCAAGTGCTCCTTCTGCGGCAAGAGCCAGAAGCAGGTCAAGAAGCTTATTGCCGGTCCCGGCGTCTACATCTGCGACGAGTGCATCGACCTGTGCAACGAGATCATCGAGGAGGAGCTCGCCGAGACCAGCGAGTTCAGTTTCGACGAACTGCCCAAGCCCAGCGAGATCTACGACTTCCTCAACGGTTACGTCGTCGGCCAGGATCAGGCGAAGAAGACGCTCGCCGTCGCCGTCTACAACCACTACAAGCGGGTACAGGCCGGCGGTAACGAGGCCAAACCGCGCACCGCGGACACCACCGTCGAGCTCGCCAAGTCCAACATCCTGCTGCTCGGGCCCACCGGCTCGGGCAAGACGCTGCTCGCCCAGACGTTGGCGCGGATGCTCAACGTCCCGTTCGCCATCGCCGACGCCACCGCACTGACCGAGGCCGGGTACGTCGGCGAGGACGTCGAGAACATCCTGCTCAAGCTGATCCAGGCCGCGGACTACGACGTCAAGCGCGCCGAGACCGGCATCATCTACATCGACGAGGTCGACAAGATCGCCCGCAAGGCCGAGAACCCGTCGATCACCCGCGACGTCTCCGGCGAGGGCGTGCAGCAGGCGCTGCTGAAGATCCTGGAGGGCACGTCGGCCTCGGTGCCGCCGCAGGGCGGGCGCAAGCACCCGCACCAGGAGTTCATCCAGATCGACACCACGAACGTGCTGTTCATCGTCGGCGGTGCGTTCGCCGGGCTCGACACGATCATCGAGAGCCGCGTCGGCAAGAAGGGCCTGGGCTTCGGCTCCGAGCTGCACACCAAGTTCGACCGCGAGACCAAGGACATCTTCGGCGACGTCATGCCCGAGGATCTGATCAAGTTCGGGCTGATCCCCGAGTTCATCGGCCGGCTGCCGGTGCTGACCTCGGTGCGTCCACTCGACCGCGACGCGCTCGTGCAGATCCTCACCGAGCCGAAGAACGCGCTGGTGCGCCAGTACTCCAAGCTGTTCGAGCTCGACAACGTGGAGCTCGAGTTCACCACGGACGCGCTCGAGGCGATCGCCGACCAGGCAGTCATGCGCGGCACCGGCGCCCGTGGCCTGCGCGCGATCATGGAAGAAGTGCTGCTCTCGGTGATGTACGAGGTGCCCTCGCGCGAGGACGTCGCCCGAGTGGTCATCAACCGCGACACCGTGCTCGACCACGTCTACCCGACCCTCGTGCCGCGCGAAGCCAAGAAGACGCCGCCGCGCGAGAAGTCCGCCTGAGGCACCTGCCGCGGCGTCGCTTCGTGCGGCTGTGGACCGACCGTGCACCGTCTGCGCGGTAACACGCCGCGTTTCACCTGCCTGGCGTGCACAGTCGTCGACGTTGCGCCAGGATCGCCAACAGTTGCCGCTGACACCCGTCCGGGTCGGTCGTTAACTGGTGGTGTGTGAAGCGCACGGTGAGCCACCCGACCGCTGCTAGTGCGGCGTCGCGGCGCGTGTCCCGCTCGCGTTGCTCGTGCGTCGAGTGGTACGCAAAGCCATCCAGCTCCACCGCGACCCTTTCAAGCGTGAAGGCGAGATCGAGCCGATAACGCCGGCCGCCCGCCGGCACGTGGTACTGCTTCACCCCGTGCCGCAGTCCCGGGATGTCGAAGACGTGCGTGTGCCCCCAGATCTCGAGTTCGCTCTCGCAGCCGGCTTCGAGCAGCGCTATGAGGTCGCGTAGTGCTTCGCGCTCGGGCAGCCGTCGGTAGCGGTCTACTGACTCACGTAGCTGGGCCGGGAGAGTTATCCGGTCTCTCATCGCGCGAAGGGCCGGACCACGGCGTTGCGTCGGTGGCAGGAGCGGCCACGAGGTGACGATCGCGTCCGCAGCGGTTACGGCGATCAACCCGTCGATCCGGGCGACGTCCGGGAAGCGGCGTGCGCGATGGACCACCAGGTCTGCGTTGCCGCGAGGCGCGCGAGTGGCCGGTGTCGTCACGTGCAGTGGAGCTGCCGGCCGCGCGTCGAGAACTCCCCACATCTCCAGCGCCGTGAGGTGGCTCAAAGCTGCCGGCGGACCGGTACTGACCAGCGCAGCTCGCCGCCGGGTCGTCGGCAGGTCGGCGTCCCACGGGCGACAGTAAGCCTGCGGAAAAGGCGTGCTGAGCCGGCCGGTGCGCACGAGATGGTCGAGTTGTCCACGCGACATCACGCGCAGCAACTGGGTGCGGGTAGCCACGCGGCCGTGGCGAGCGAGCGTGGCATCGACTGGATCGTGCACGTCGCACAGCCTGATCGTTGCGCGTCGGCAGCGTTTCGGCCTGTGGACAGTGGACTGTGCACCGTCAGCGCGGGGACACGCCGTAACTGACCTGCACGGTAGGCACGGGCGCGCGGGGACGGCGGCGGAAGCTCGTTGTGGGGGCGGCTAACGTCGGGTCGGTGACCACCTCGCAACCCGCGCCGCTGTCCCTGCCTGTCGACGACTGGCCCGGCTGGCTGGACGCCCAGCTCGCCGACCGGCTGGCGGAGGTGCGCAGCACACTCGACCAGCTGCGCGACGGCACCGGACGCGACACCGCGGCGGTGCTCGAGCTGTGGAACGACGCCGACATCGCGTTGCGCGAGGCCGACTCGCTGGCCGGCCTGCTCACCGAGGTGCATCCCGACGCGGACCTGCGCACGCTCGCCGAGCGGCACGCGCAGGAGGTCGACCGCATCCGCACCGACCGTGGCCTGGATCGTGGGCTCTACGACGCGGTGGCCGCCAGCGACCCGGCCGGCCTCGATCCGCAGGCGCAGCGGATGCGCGAGCACGTGCTGCGCGACTTCCGCCGCAGCGGCGTCGATCGCGACGACGAGACCCGCAACCGGCTGCGCGCGATCTCCGAACGCCTCACCGTGCTCGACCAGGACTTCTCCCGCCTCACCCGGGAGGACGTGCGCGAGATCCGCATCGCGCCCGAGCGGCTGGCCGGCCTGCCGCAGGACTTCATCGACGCGCACCCGGCCGGGGACGACGGACTCGTCGCGATCAACACCGACTACCCCGACTACCTGCCGTTCCGCACCTTCGCGCAGGACGCGCAGGCCCGGCGCGAACTGGCGATCGAGTTCCTGAACCGCGGCTGGCCGAAGGCCGACGACGTGCTGCACGAGATGTTCGACCTGCGGCACGAGAAGGCGCAGCTGCTCGGCTACGACAGCTGGCCGGCCTACGACTCCGAGGTCAAGATGGTCGGCACGTCGGAGGCGATCGCCGCGTTCATCGACAAGCTCGCCGACGCCGCCCGCACGTCCAGCGAGCGCGACCGCGACGTGCTGCTCGAGCGCCTGCGCCGCGACGACCCGCAGGCCGACGGCTTCGACTCGTCCCAGGTGGCCTACTACACCGAGCTGGTCCGCCGCGAGGACTACGACGTCGACGCCCAGGAGGTACGCCGCTACTTCGACTTCGCGCAGGTGCGGCAGGGGCTGCTCGACGTCACCGGTCGGCTGTTCGGCGTGACATACCGCGCGGTCGACGTCGCGACCTGGCACCCGGACGTCACCGGCTACGACGTCGTCGATGCCGAAGGCGTCACCCGCGGCCGTATCTACCTCGATCTGCACCCGCGCGACGGCAAGTACAAGCACGCCGCGCAGTTCGACCTCGTCGGTGGCATCACCGGCCGGCGGCTGCCCGAAGGTGTGCTCGTGTGCAACTTCTCGCGCGGGCTGATGGAGCACCAGCACGTCGTGACGCTGTTCCACGAGTTCGGCCACCTCGTGCACCACGTGCTCGCCGGTGACCAGCACTGGTCGCGGTTCTCCGGCGTCGCCACCGAGTGGGATTTCGTCGAGGCGCCGTCCCAGATGCTCGAGGAGTGGGCGTGGGACGCGAACGTGCTGCGCACCTTCGCCCGGGACGCGGACGGCACGCCGATCCCGGCCGAGCTCGTCGCCCGCATGCGCGCCGCGAAGGACTTCGGCAAGGGCGTGTTCGTGCGCAACCAGCTCTACTACACGGCGGTGTCCTACCTGCTGCACCGCGATCGCCCGGCCGATCTCACCGCCGCGGTGCGCGAGCTGCAGCAGCGCTACGACGTCGTGCGCTACCTGGACGGCACGCACTTCCACACGTCGTTCGGCCACCTCGGCGGCTACTCGTCGGCGTACTACACGTATCTGTGGAGCCTGGTGATCGCGAAGGACCTGTTCTCGGCGTTCGACGCCGACGATCTGCTCGCCTCCGACGCGGCAACGCGATATCGCGAGCGCATCCTCGCGCCGGGCGGGTCGAAGGACGCCGCGGACCTGGTCGAAGACTTCCTCGGCCGGCCGTTCACCTTCGACGCCTTCGCCGCCTGGCTGGACGAGCAGCCGGTCAGCCGAAACTGACGACGAGACGGTCCTCGACGGGCCGGTAGCCGAGCGCCTGGTAGATCTTGTTCGACGTCGGGTTCGCGAGGTCGGTGAACAGCACCGGGATCGCGCCGGCGTCGAGAATCGCGTGCGTCGCCGCAGCGGTCACCGCCGAGCCGTAACCGCGGCCCCGGTGCGCCGGTGGCGTGTACACCGGCCCCACCCGGCCACTGCCCGCCACCGCGGGCCGGGCGACGGCCAGCGCGACCGGCTCGCCCGATCCAGCACGCCACAGCAGGCAGGTGCCGGAGTCCACCGCTTGGTCGGCCGCCGCCCGCGGGTCGCCGAACAGCCCCTGCGCCTCGGCCACGAAAGCGGCGTACCAGTCCCGGACGAGCGCCCGGTGCGCGTCGCCGGCGGTCAGCGCCGCGCCGATCACCCCCGCGGGCGGGGCGAGCGCGTCGCAGCGGAACAACCGCTGATTGAGGCTGCGCGGGGTGTCCCGGCCCAGTTCGTCGACGAGCGCGCGCACCGCGCCGGGCGTGCCGGAGAGCCCGTGCAGCCCCGGCAGCTCACGCAGCAGGGAGGCCAGCTCGGGCGTAAGCCCGATCCAATCGCCCGTGATCACCACCGGGAACGACTTGCCCGACCGCACCGCGAGACGGTCGCCGTCGACGGCTGACCACGCGTTGTCGTCCAACGTGCCGCGGATGCTGCCGAGGATCGTGCCGCGCACCGGGTCGGCTGCCAGGAGCTGGTCGATCTGGGCAGTGATCTCGCCGTGGTCGGTCGTCACCGTGAGCGCCATGCGTCCATCCTCGCCCGGCCCGGCAACGGAAAGGCGGCGCCGCGGACTTCCGTACGATTCACCGCGTGAGCGCTGCACCGTCCGGACCCACCGAGCTGCCGTCGCACTTCGTGCCGGCCGACGTCGAGGGTCCGCTCTACGAGCGGTGGGTCGAGCGCGGCTACTTCACCGCCGACCCGTCGAGCGGCAAGCCGCCCTGGTCGCTGGTGATCCCGCCGCCGAATGTCACCGGCAGCCTGCACATCGGGCACGCGCTCGAGCAGTCGATGATGGACGCGCTGAGCCGTCGGGCGCGCATGCAGGGTCACGACGCCCTGTGGCTGCCAGGCATGGATCATGCAAGCATCGCCGTGAACAACCTGGTGGAGCGCTATCTCGCCGAGACCGAGGGCAAGAGCCGCGGCGACTACACGCGCGAGGAGTTCATCGCCAAGGCGTGGGAGTGGAAGAACCGGTACGGCGGGCAGATCCTCGGCCAGATGCGCCGGCTGGGTGACGGCGTGGACTGGTCGCGCGAACGCTTCACCATGGATGACGGCCTCTCCCGCGCTGTGCACACGATCTTCAAGCGGCTCTACGACGACGACCTGATCTACCGCGCCGAACGCATCATCAACTGGTGCCCGCGCGACATGACCGCGCTCTCCGACGCCGAGGTCGACCACGCCGACGAGCCGGGCGAGCTCGTGTCGATCCGCTACGGAGCGGGCGACGACTCGATCGTCGTCGCCACCACCCGCGCCGAGACGATGCTCGGCGACACCGCGGTGGCCGTGCACCCGGACGACGAGCGCTACCAGCACCTGATCGGCAAGGAGGTGGCGCTGCCGCTGACCAACAGGTCGATCCCGATCGTCGCCGACGAGCACGTCGACCCGAGCTTCGGTACCGGGGCGGTCAAGGTGACGCCGGCACACGACCCGAACGACTTCGAGATCGGCCGCCGGCACGACCTGCCGATGCCGACGATCATGGACGAGCGCGGTGTGATCACCGCGCCCGGTCCGTTCGCCGGGCTGGACCGGATGGAGGCGCGCTACACGATCGTCGCGGCCCTGCGCGAGGACGGCCGGATCGTCGCGGAGAAGCGCCCCTACGAGCACGCCGTGGGGCACTGTTCGCGCTGCGACACCGTGATCGAGCCGCGCCTGTCGCTGCAGTGGTTCGTCCGGGTGGCGCCGCTGGCGCACGCCGCTGCGGCTGCGGTGCGCGACGGCAGGGTGACGATCGAGCCGGCGTCGATGCAGGGCCGCTACTTCCAGTGGGTCGACAACCTGCGCGACTGGTGCATCAGCCGCCAGCAGTGGTGGGGGCATCGCATCCCTGTCTGGTACTCCGCCGACGGCGACGACGCGTGCTTCGGCCCGGACGAGACGCCGCCGGCCGGCTGGACCCAGGACGACGACGTGCTGGACACCTGGTTCTCCTCGGCGCTGTGGCCGTTCTCGACCCTCGGCTGGCCGGACGACACCGCCGACCTGCGCACGTACTACCCGACCACCGTGCTCGTCACCGGCTACGACATCCTCTTCTTCTGGGTCGTGCGGATGATGCTCTTCGGCCTGTACGCGATGGACGGCGAGGTGCCGTTCAAGACGGTGCTGCTGCACGGGCTCGTCCGCGACGCGAGCGGCAAGAAGATGAGCAAGTCGCGCGGCAACGTCGTCGACCCGCTGGTGTGGATCGACAGCTACGGCGCAGATGCGGTGCGGCTGTCGCTGCTGCAGGGCGCCAACCCCGGCGCGGATCAGGCGATCAACGAGGAATGGGTCAAGGGCGCACGCAACTTCGGCACGAAGCTGTGGAACGCCACGCGTTTCGCGCAGCTGTCCGGCGCCACCACCGACGGCGAGCTGCCGGCCGACCCCGGCGTCGTGGACCGCTGGATCCTCGCGCGGCTGCAGAGCGTCGTGACGCAGGTGGACGAGCTGTACGAGCGGTTCGAGTTCGCGAAGATCGCCGACCTGCTCTACCACTTCGCGTGGGACGAGGTGTGCGACTGGTACATCGAGCTCGCGAAGCACTCGCTGGCCGGCGAGCGGCGCGGGGAGACGCAGCGGGTGCTCGGCGAGGTGCTCGACACGCTGCTGCGGCTGCTGCACCCGATGATCCCGTTCGTCACCGAGGCGCTGTGGACCGCGCTGACCGGCGGCGAATCGCTGGTCGTCACCACCTGGCCGCAGGCCGACACCAAGCGCGCGGATCCCGACGCGATCGAGTACGTGACAACACTGCAGACCGTCGTCGACGAGGGCCGTCGGTTCCGCTCCGACCAGCGCATCAAGCCGGCGCAACGCATCCCGGCCACCGTCGACGGGCCGGTCAACGAGGACCACGTCCGCTCGTTGCTGCGTCTGGACGAGCCGGCCGACGGCTTCACGTCCACCGCGTCGCTCGACGTCGCCGGCGGCATCGCGCTGCGCTTCGACCTCTCCGGGGTCATCGACGTCGCGGCCGAGCAGGCGCGGCTGACCAAGGACCGCGCGGCGGCGGAAAAGGAGCGCGCCGCCAACGCGGCCAAGCTCGGCAACGAGGCATTCGTCGGCAAGGCGCCGGACGCCGTGGTGGCCAAGGTGCGCGAACGTCTTGCCGCCGCCGAGGCCGACCTTGCGCGCATCGACGCCGCGCTGGACGGATTGGGTGGTGCATCGTGAGCGACGAACTGCGCGCCGTGGAGAAGGCGATCTTCGGCCGGCGCAACGAAGGGCACGTCAATCCGAGCAACGAGCGGATGCAGGCGCTCGTCGACGTGCTCGGCGATCCGCAGCGCGCCTACCGGTCGATCCATCTCACCGGCACCAACGGCAAGACCAGCACTGCGCGGATGATCGACGAGCTGCTGCGTGGATTCGGGCTGCGCACCGGTCGCTACACGAGCCCGCACCTGGCGAGCGTCACCGAGCGCATCGTCATCGACGGCGAGCCGGTCAGCGACGAGACGTTCGTCGCGGGTTACCAGGAGATCGAGCCGTACGTCGCGATGCTCGACGCGCGCAACGAGATCCCGCTGTCGTTCTTCGAGATCGTCACCGCGCTGGCGTTCTCGTTGTTCGCCGACGCGCCGGTCGAGGTCGCCGTCGTGGAGGTGGGGCTGGGCGGCTCGTGGGACAACACGAACGTCATCGACGCCGAGGTGGCGGTGGTGACGCCGATCGGCCTGGACCACACGCAGTACCTCGGCGACACCGTCACCAGCATCGCGCAGGAGAAGGCGGGCATCATCAAGCCCGGCGCCGTCGCGATCCTGGCCGCGCAGCCCGAGGACGCCGCGATCGAGCTGCTGCGCCGGGCCAACGACGTCGACGCCTCGGTCGCGCGGGAGAACCTCGAGTTCGGCGTCCGGGACCGGCGTCTCGCCGTCGGCGGGCAGATGTTGACGCTGCAGGGCCTGGGCGGGCTGTACGAGGACGTCTTCCTGCCTCTGCACGGCGCGCACCAGGCGCAGAACGCCGCGCTCGCGCTGGCGGCGGTCGAGGCGTTCTTCGGCGCCGGCGCGGCGTCCGGCCCGCTGAACATCGACACCGTGCGTGAGGCGTTCGCCGCGGTGCAGTCGCCCGGGCGCCTCGAGCCGGTTCGTTCGGCACCGACCATCCTGCTCGACGCCGCGCACAACCCGGCGGGAATGCGCGCGACGCTGGCCGCGGTGGCCGAGGAGTTCCGCTTCCGCCGATTGATCGCCGTCTTCGGCGCGATGGCTGACAAGGACGTCGACGGCATGCTCGAGCTGCTCGAGCCCGCGGTCGACGAGATCGTGGTGACCCAGACCGGCGCGGAGCGCGGCATGGACGTCGACGAGCTGGCCGCTGCGGCTGTGGCGCTGTTCGGTAGCGACCGGGTCAGTGTCGAGCCGCGGCTCGACGACGCGATCGAGGCCGCGGTGTCGCTCGCCGAGGGGGCGGGCGACGACTCGGTCGACAGCGGGCGGGGCGGCAGCGGGGTGCTCGTCACCGGTTCGGTCGTCACCGCCGGCGAGGCGCGCACACTGCTGAGCCGACCCTCGCCGCCGGCGTGAGCGAGCCGGAGCAGTCGGACGACCCGCCGCAGCCGACCCCGGAGCAGTACGCCGCGCGCGCCCGTCGCGCGAACAAGGCGACCCGCGGCGCGCTCGCCGGGGTGCTCGGCCTCGAGGCGGTGATCACGTTGCTCATCCCGCGGGCGATCGCGCTCACGTCCGGACTCGGCGGCGTGCGGACGTCCATCTGCATCGGGCTCGCGGTCGTGCTCGTGCTGGCGGCCGGTCTGGTGCGCCGGCCGTGGGGGATCGGCCTCGGGTCGGTGCTGCAGCTGGCCTTCCTCGCGACCGGGTTCTTCGTCGGCTCGCTGTTCCTCATCGGCGCCCTGTTCATCGCGATCTGGCTGCGCATCCTGCTGCTGCGCCACGAGGTCGTCGGCAGCCCCGGCGGGTTCCGCATGCTCGCCGGCTGATCTACGGCCGCTGGCGCTTCCGCTCCATTCCCGTGATCAACAGCAGGAATTGGTCGCTCTGGCGACCAATTCCTGCTGTTGATCACCGGGATGACGGGGGTGATCACCCGCGAGCCAACCTTGGCAGCACCCCCACGGTTGATCACCGGGATGGGGGCGGTGACCACCCGCGTGGCCAACCTTGGCACCGCGCCGACAAACTGCTATCAATTGGATATCACTTTATTCGGCATGGAGGTGCACGATGACATCGGCGCAGCAGCAGGGTGAGGTACCGGCGGACGGCGAGTCCGCCGCAGGTGCGCCGCGGGCCACTCCGGTCGGGCACCAGGGCGCGCGCGTGGAGATCGAGGAGCGCGGCGCGAGCTCGACGAATGGCTGGCTGGGCGTCGTGGTCATCGTCATCTGCATCGGGGCGGCGATCGGCATCGGCGTCGGCGCGCCGAAGGCGGTCAAGGGCATCCTGGTGCTGCCGATCCTCATCGGCGTGATCGTGCTCGCCTCACTCGTCGTGGTGCCGCCGGGGCAGGCGCGGGTCGTGCAGTTCTTCGGCCGCTACGTGGGCACTGTGCGCAAGCCGGGACTGTCGTGGATCACGCCGCTCACCTCACGGCGCAACCTCAGTGTGCGGGTGCGCAACTTCGAGACCAACCAACTGAAGGTCAACGACGCAGACGGCAATCCGGTGGAGATCGCCGCGATCGTCGTATGGCAGGTCGCCGACACCGCCCGCGCCATCTACGCCGTCGACGATTACCTCAACTTCGTCCGGGTGCAGGCCGAGTCCGCGCTGCGTCACGTGGCCGTCTCGCATCCCTACGACGACGCCAACGACGCGAGCACGTCGCTGCGCGGGTCCACGGACATCGTGGCCGGCGAGCTGGCGACCGAGGTCGCGCAGCGGGTGCTCGTCGCGGGCGTGGAGATCGTCGAGGTGCGCATCAGTCACCTGGCCTACGCGTCGGAGATCGCCCAGGCGATGCTGCGCCGGCAGCAGGCCAACGCCGTGGTGGCCGCCCGCTCGCGCATCGTCGAGGGCGCCGTCGGCATGGTGGAGTTGGCGCTGGAACGGCTCAGCGAGCGCGAGATCGTCGAACTCGACGAGGAGCGCAAGGCGGCGATGGTCAGCAACCTGATGGTGGTGCTGTGCGGGGATCAGCCGGCCTCGCCGATCGTCAACGCGGGCTCGCTCTACCAGTGACGGCGCCCGCTGATGGCTGAGCGCAAGCAGGTCCTGCTGCGCGTCGACCCGAAGGTGCACGACGCGCTCGCCCGCTGGGCGGCCGACGAGTTCCGCAGCGTCAACGCGCACTTGGAGATGTTGCTGCGACGTGCACTGGCCGACGCCGGGCGGCTGCCGAGCTCGGCGGGCGAGCTGCCGCGGCGCGGCCGTCCGCCCCGCGACGACTGAGCACGTCAGGGCAGCTTGACGACCTGCTCGCCGGTGTAGCGGGAGAGGTAGGCCTGCGCGAAGGTCTTCGGACTGAAGCAGAAGACCTCGATCGCGACGTCGCCCTTCACCGCGTACGCGCGCGAGGCGATGTTGCCGTACTTATCGATCTTGGTCGCGTAGAACTCCGTGACGTCGCCCTGGATCGCCGGCCGGGTCGAGCGCAGATCCGGCTCGCCCGTGGTCGCGGTGATCACGCCGCTGTGCCGCGCGATCGCGCCCGCCGCCGAGGTGAACTGCAACAGCACGACGTCGAGCTGGAGCTGGTCGCTGATCCACAGGTTGTGCGCGATGCCGGTGATGCCGTACGTGTGCAGCCGGCTGACCTCGCCGGTGACCTGGCCGGCGTCGTAGAACTGCGCGACGAACTGCTGCACCGTCGGGGCCGTCGTCCTGGCCCACGCGCTCGTGCCGCGCACGCTGCCGGCCGGCGCCGGCACGAGGTAGCTCGGCAGCGCTGCGCCCGCGGCCGAGGGCGACACCGAGCTGGGGAAGCCGGTCGGCGAGCTGCTCGGGTTGCCCGGGGCGCCCGACGTGCCCTGTCGGCCGACTGTCCCGGAGCCCCTGACGGTGTCCGCGCATCCGGCGAGCACGGTCGCTGCGCAGGTCAGCGCAAGGGCGGCCGACACGAACCGTCGTGATCCACGCATGTACGCCCTCCTCGGCTGGGCCGCAGCCTACGGCGACGGTGCACTCACGCGCATCGCTAGGCTGCCGGCGTGAGTGAACCTGATGTCGAGACCACCCTCGTCCTGGTCAAACCGGACGGTGTCGAGCGCGGCCTGACCGGCGCGGTGATCGGTCGCATCGAGGCCAAGGGGTATCGGCTCGTCGCGCTCGAGCTGCGCACAGCCACCCCCCAGTTGCTCGGCGAGCACTACGCCGAGCACAAGGGCAAGCCGTTCTATGAGCCGCTGGTCGAGTTCATGCTGTCCGGGCCGGTGGCCGCGATGGTCGTCTCGGGCCAGCGGGTCATCGAAGGGTTCCGCGCGCTCGCGGGCGCCACCGACCCGACAACGGCAGCACCGGGCACGATCCGCGGCGACCTCGGCCGCGACTGGGGCGAGAAGGTGCAGCGCAACCTCGTGCACGGCTCCGACTCGCCGGAATCGGCGGCGCGCGAGATCGCGCTGTGGTTCCCGGGCCGCGCCTGAGCTGATCCGCGGGGTTGCCCGACGGATCGGCGGCGGCGTGAGAGAAGTCGTCACATCCGTAACACGGGCACCGCGCGTCGCAGCGCGGTTCGGCCCCTGCACGCCCATACGATCGCCCCAGGCCAATTCTGCGATCTTCGCGTCGCATCCGTGTCGAAGGGGTACGTCGTGACGTTCACGCCGCTAGCGCGCCGCGCGCTGGCCTCGCGCGTCACGCAGCGCGGCGGTGATCTGCTCGGCGGTGATCTCGCGATCGACCTCGGCACGGCGAACACGCTCGTCTATGCGCGCGGGCGCGGCATCCTGCTCAACGAGCCGTCGGTGGTCGCGGTCGACACGTCGACGAGCTCGGTGGTCGCGGTCGGTGCGGAGGCCAAGCGCATGATCGGCCGCACCCCGGACCACATCAAGGCGGTCCGCCCGTTGCAGGACGGCGTCATCGCCGACTACGACATCACCTCGGAGATGCTGCGCTACTTCGTGCGCAAGGTGCTGCGCCGCCGCGGCGCGTTCACCGGTCCGCGCATCGTGGTGTGCGTGCCGTCGGGCATCACCGGCGTGGAGCAGCGGGCCGTCAGCGAGGCTGCGTATGCGGCCGGCGCGCGCAAGGTGCACACCATCTCCGAGCCGATGGCCGCGGCGATCGGCGCCGGGCTGCCGGTCAACCAGCCGTCCGGATCGATGGTCGTCGACATCGGCGGCGGCACGACCGAGGTCGCCATCCTTGCGCTCGGCGGCGTCGTGGCCGCCACCAGCCTGCGCGTCGCGGGGGACGCGCTGGACACCGCGATCGTCGACTACGTGCGCGCGGAGTTCGCGCTGCTCGTGGGGGAGCGGACCGCCGAGGAGCTCAAGATCTCCGTCGGTTCCGCGTTCCCGGTCGCCGGGCCGAAGAACGCCGAGATCCGTGGGCGCGACGTCGGCACCGGCCTGCCGCGCAACGTCACCATCGCCGGCGACGAGCTGCGCAAGGCCATGGACCCGCCGGTGGTCCGCATCGTCGCGGCGGTGCGCGCCACCCTCGACCGCTGTCCGCCCGAGCTCGCCGGCGACCTCGTCACCCACGGCATCGTGCTCACCGGCGGGGGCGCGTTGCTGCGTGGCCTGGACGCCCGGCTGCAGCACGAGCTCGGCGTACCCGTCCAGGTCGCCGACCGGCCGCTCGACTCCGTCGTGCTCGGCACCGCCACGGTCGTCGAGCACTTCGAGCAACTGCAGAAGGTCGTCGTCGACGGCCATCGACGCTAGCGACGCGCGGTGCGGCGGCTCACCCGGCGACAGCGGCTCTCGGCGATCGTGCTCGTCGTCGTGGCCCTGTGCTTCATCACCCTCGACCTCGGCGGCGGGTCGCTGGCCAATGCGCACTCCGGCGTCCGCGGTGGGCTCGGCTCGCTGTACCGGGGCACCGACTCCGTCCTCGGACCGGTCCGCCGCTGGGTGCAGGGCGTGCCCTCCGCGGGCACCAACGAGGGACGCATCGACGCGCTGCGCAAGCGCAACGCCGAGCTGCACGGCGAGATCGCCCGGCTGCGGTCCGACGCACGCACCTCGGGGCAACTGACCTCGCTGCAACGCAGCGCCGACGCCACCGGCGCACGGCTGCTGCCCGCACGGGTGACCGCCTACGGCCCGGGATCGGGCTTCGACTGGACGGTCACCCTCGACGCCGGTGCCAACAGCGGCGTGCGCGTGGGGCAGACCGTCACCGACGGCGCCGGCCTGGTCGGGCGGGTGCTGCACGCCGACGCCGACTCCAGCGTCGTGCTGCTCGCCGCCGACCCGGGCTCCGGCGTCGGCGTCCGCGACACCCGCACCGGCGAGATCGGCGTCGTCACCGGCCAGGGCGCGGACGGCTTCTCCTTCGCGCCGATCAAGCCGACCGCCACGGTGCGCGCCGGCGACACGCTGCAGACCGGCCCCACCGGCGCGTCCACCTACGTGGCCGGCCTGCCGGTCGGCACCGTGACCTCGGTGCGCAGATCCGCGGACGGCACCGTGCGCGCGCACGTGCGCCCGGTCGCTTCGCCGACGGCGGTGGATGTCGTCGGTGTCGTGCTCAGTGCACCGCGCTCGCTCGCCGGGCGCGCGGCGTTGACTCCCTCGGGGCGTCCGCGGTGAGGCGCGCCCGGGTCGCGCTCGCCGCGGCGGCCGTCCTCACCGCCGCGCTGCTGCAGGCCACCGTGGTCGGGCCGGCGACCGTGAGCTGGTCGGTCAACCTGTCCGTCGTGCTCGTCGCCGCCGTCGCACTGGTCGACGGCCCGGCCACCGGCATGTCGTTCGGCTTCACCGCCGGGTTGTTCGCCGACCTCGGCTCGCACCATCCGGCCGGCGTGCTCGCCCTGTGCTGGCTCGGTGTCGGGTTGTTGTGCGGGCGGATCAGCGACCGGCGCACCGTGCGCCGGGACGCGTGCGTCATCGGCGTGGTCGGCGCGCTGGCCGCCGCGGCCACGACGGTGCTGCTCGCGCTGCTGCACGACGGCGGATCGGTGACCGCCGCGATCACCGGGCTGCTGCCCGCGGCAATCGGTGACGCCGCGCTCGCGCTGCTCGTCGTCCCGCTCGTGCGTCGGGCACTGCGCGCCGAGTCGCTGCGTGCGGCCCACCCCGTCTACACCGACCTGGCCGGCGATTTCGCACGGCGCGAGACGGCCGGCTTCGGAGCACGCCGTGGCTGACCCGTCGCGCGGCGAGTACCCGCGCATCGCCCCGCGTCGCGAGCGGCGCCGGCCGCCGACGCCGCGTCGGCTCGGCATCGTCGTCACGCTCGTGTGCTCGTTGATGCTGACGCTGTTCGCACGGCTCTACTACGTGCAGCTGCTCGACCCGCACAAGCCGGTGCAGACGGCGCACGCGCTGCACAACGGCGACATCGTCGTGCCCGCGCCGCGCGGACTGATCGTCGACGCACAGGGCCGGCCGCTCGTCGCCAACACCTCCGAACGCGTCGTCACGGTGTCCGGCGACGCGTTGCGCACCCGATTGGACAAGGGCGACTCGGTGCTGGCAGCGCTGGCGAAGCTGCTCGACCGCAGCGCAGCCGGCCTGCGCAAGCAGATCACGCCGTGCTCGGCCAAGGTGCCGGCGCCGTGCTGGACCGGCGAGCCGTACGCACCGGTGCCGGTGGCCACCAAGGTGTCGATGAAGGTCGTGCTGGCCATCGACGAGCGCCGCGAGGACTTCCCCGGCGTGCAGGTGCAGACCGTCACCGAGCCGACGTACCCGAACGGCGATCTCGCCGCGCAGCTGCTCGGCTACACCGGCCAGGTCACCGCGGACGACACCAAGGCCAACCACGATCTGAACGACGCGGACACCATCGGCGCGAGCGGGCTCGAGGAGCAGTACGACGCCGTGCTGCGCGGCGTGGACGGCAAGCAGGTCGTCTCGCTCAGTCCGCAGGGCTACAGCGTCGGCGACGGCGGTCAGGTGGCGCCGCAACAGGGCGACACGCTCGTCACCAGCCTTGACCTGCGCGTGCAGAAGCTCGCCGAGCAGTCGCTGGCCCAGCAGATCCACGACTCGCGCAAGGCGGGCAAGCCGGCCACCGGCGGCGCCGTCGTCGTCATGGATCCGCAGACCGGCCGGGTGGTCGCGGCGGCCAGCTATCCGACCTACAACCCGGGACTGTTCACCGGCGGTATCTCGCAGGCCGATTACCAGAAGATCACCGACCCGTCCGCCGGCACGCCGCTGCTCAGCCGCGCCGTCAACGGCGCCTACGCGCCCGGGTCGACGTTCAAACTGATCACCTCGTCGTCGCTGGTGACGCACCACGAGATCAACACACACACCCAGTACCCGTGTCCCGGTTCGCTGTCCATCGACGGTCGGGTCAAGACGAACTACGACTCCGAGGTCCTCGGCCCGATCAATCTGGAGAACGCGCTCGGCTACTCGTGCGACACGTTCTTCTACGCACCAGCGGCACGCGAGTACTACGCCGATCAGAAGCGCATCGCGGCCCACGACAAGCCGACCGAGTACCTGCAGCAGATGGCCGGCGCGTTCGGCGTGGGCCGCGAGCCCGGCATCGACCTACCCTCCGGCGAGCAGGCGACCGGCAGCTACGCCGACCGGGAGACCCGGCTCGCCCGGTGGAAGGCGAACCGCGCGACGTACTGCGCCGAGGCACGCGGCGGCTACAAGAACATCAGCAACGCCGCGGACCGCGCCTACCTCACGCTGCTCGCGTCCCAGAACTGCACGGACGGCTGGCGCTACCGCGCCGGTGACAACGCGGACATGTCGATCGGCCAGGGCGAGACGACGATGTCGCCGCTGCAGCTCGCCGTCGCCTACTCGGCACTGGTCAACGGCGGCCGCGTCTGGGACCCCACCCTCGGGTGGGGGGTCGTCGATGCGCACGGCAAGCTCGTCAGGACGATCACGCCGAAGGTGCACAACACGGTGCCGGTCAGCGCGAAGCTGTTCGACTACATCACCAAGTCACTGTCGTTCCGCCGCGGCTGGGCGGTGTCCGGTGCCTTCGCCTACATGAAGTCGGCCTACCGCAACGAGATTGGCGGCAAGACCGGCACCGCCGAGGTGTACGGCAAGCAGGACACCTCGTGGCTCGCCACGTGGGGCCCGACGTACAAGCAGGCCGGCCACACCCGCGCCAAGCTCGTCATGGTGGGCATGGTCGAGCAGGCGGGCACCGGCGCCCTCGCGGCCGGCCCGATGCTCAAGCGCATCTGGGACGGCATCCTCGCGCCGAAGGGCCCGTCCGTACTGCCCGACGCGCGGCCAGAAGCTGCGCTGCCGAGGGTCGCGCCGCAGGTGACGGTGAGCGGCCGGTGACCCTGCTCGCCCGCGATCCCCGCGCACCGTTCACGCTGACCCCGCCGGTGCTGCCTCTCGAGCGGCGTACCCGTGGCTACGACATCCCGCTCGCGATCACCGCACTGACGCTCTCGCTGATCGGCGCGGTGCTGGTGTGGGCCGCGACCCGCGACACGCAGATCGCGCAGCATGCGAACCCGCAGGGCTTCCTGTACCGGCATCTGATCAACATCGCGATCGGCGGCGTACTCGCGATCGTCGCCGCGCGGCTCGATGCGCGGGTGCTGCGGCTGTTCGGGCCCGTCGTGTACCTGGCCAGCTTGTTCGGGCTGGTGCTTGTGCTCGTCGCCGGGACGACCGTCAACGGCGCGAAGGCGTGGATCCGCATCGGCGCCGGGGTCGAGCTGCAGCCGGCGGAGTTCATGAAGCTCGGGCTCGTCGTCGGCATGGCGGTGCTGTTCACCCGGCACGAACGCGAGGAGGGTACGCAGCCGCGCGGGCGCGAGGTGCTGCAGGCGATCGCGCTGATCGCGGTGCCGCTCGGGCTGATCATGCTGCAGCCCGACCTGGGGTCGGCGATGGTGCTCGGCTGCGCCGCCTACGGTGTGCTGATCGCGGCCGGCGTGCGCGCCCGCTGGACGATCGGGCTGATCGCCCTCGGCGTGCTCGTCGCCGTTATCGCGATCAAGGGCGGCATCCTGCACGGCTACCAGCTCGACCGGTTCCGGTCGTTCACCCAGCCGAACCGCGACGTCCAGGGCACCGGGTACAACATCACCCAGGCGCACATCGCCATCGCCAACGGCGGGCTGTTCGGCCGCGGCCTGTTCGCCGGCCCTCAGACCGACGGCGGTTACGTACCGGAGCAGCAGACCGACTTCATCTTCTCCGCTGCGGGCGAGGAGTTCGGGCTGGTCGGCGGCGCGGTGATCATCGCGCTGTTCGCGTTCCTGTGCTGGCGCGGGCTGCGCATCGCGCGTGCGGCCGACGACGCCGGCAAGCTCGTCGCGGTCGGCATCGTCTGCTGGTTCGCCTTCCAGGCGTTCCAGAACATCGGCATGTGCATCGGGCTGACGCCGGTCACCGGCGTACCGCTGCCGTTCGTCAGCTACGGCGGCTCCTCGATGTTCGCCGGCGGCCTCGCGATCGGCTTGCTCGAGGCCGTGCACCGCCGCTGCCCGGCGTAGCCGCGTCAGCCGCGCAGTGCGTCGCGGGCCGTGACGAACTCGTCGTAGCGCGTGCGGAAGTACTCGGTCATCTCCGGGTTGGGCTCGTGCGTGATGCCCGGCCGCACGACCTGCGCCACCGCGGCATCGACGTCGGCGAACTTGCCTGCGTCCGCCGCGCCCACCAGCACCGCACCGCGTGCGCCGACCTCGTCGACGTCGGGACGTACGACGCGTGCCCCGGTGGCGTCGCTGATCGCCTGGCACCACAGCTCGCTGCGCGACCCACCGCCGGACAGCGCCAGCGACTGCGGCATGCCCGCCGCCTGCAGGCAGTCCAGCACAGCCATCGTCAGCCCTTCGAGCGCACCGCGCGCGACGTCCGCGGGCCGGTGCCCGAGCTCCAGGGCAGTGATCGTTCCGCGCACGTCGGCGTCGAGGAACGGGTTGCGTTCGCCGGCCGGCGACAGGTACGGCAGGACCAGCGGTGGCCGTGGATGCGTCGACTGCGCGGCGTGCCGCACGACCGTCGCGGCGTCGGCCAGCCCGAGCAGTGACGCGCACCAGTCGAGCACTTCGGTGCCGCACATCGTCGGGTACGCCAGCAGCCATCGTTCGTCGGCCACACCCGGCAACGTGATGCCGTTGGCCGGCCGGTCGAGGTACGGCTGGTCCTGCACGGTGCCCACGCACAGCGTGGTGCCAAGCACCGCAAAGGACTCGCCCGTGCCGACGACGCCGGTGCCGACCGCGGTCGCGGCCACGTCGTAGGGCGCCAGGGCCACGGGCGTGCCCGCGCGCAGCCCGCAGCGCTGCGCGGCGTCCGCGGTCAGCGCTGCGATGCGGTCCGCGCCGCGCACGGCGTCGGGCAGCAACCGGCGCAGCTCGGCGATGCCGTAGAGCTCGAGCAGGTCGGCGCGATAGCCGCGCTCGCGCGCGCCGAAGAAGGGGTTGGCGGCGTCGGTCTCCTCGAGCACGCGACGTCCGGTCAGGTTGGCGAAGACCCAGCTGCCGCAGCTGAGCAGGGTCGCGGCGGCGTCCAGTGCCTGCGGCCGCTCCGCCGCGAGCCACCGCAGCTGCGCGTTCGCGGTGCCCGGTGCCGCGGCACAGCCGGAGATGCGGAACGCGGCGTCGGCGCTGCCGTCGCGTTGCCACTCGTCGACGATGCCACCGGCGCGCGCGTCGTTCCACAGGATCGCGTTGCCGACGGGCTGCAGGTCGTCGTCGACGAGCCAGCAGCCGTCGCCCTGCGCGGTGACCGCCACCAGATCGATCGGATCGGGCGAGCGCTGCGCCACCGTGCGCACGACGTCCGCGGCCGCCGACCACACCTCGGGCATGTGTTGTTCCCGGCCGCCGCCGGGCACCGACACCACCTTGGTCGCTTCGCCCTCGCCGTCGGCCGATGCCCAGTCGGCGTCGAAGCGCACCGCCTTGACCCGCGACGTGCCGACGTCGAGGCCGATGACGCTCACAGTCTCGCCGTCCGGTGCTCCCGCCAGCCCGGATTGGCGCAGTTGGTGATCTCGCCGGTCTCCAGGAAGTGCGCCACCTCGTCGGCGACGCGCTTCGCGGATTCACTCGCGACCTGCTTCGACGCGCCGGCCAGGTGCGGTGTGGCGATGACGTCGGGCCGGCGCAGCAGCGGGTCGTCCGCGCGGGGCGGCTCCGGGTCGAACACGTCGAGGGCAGCACCGGCGAGCCGGCCGGACTCCAGCGCCCCGAGCAGGGCTCCCTGGTCGACGAGCTCGCCGCGTGCGGTGTTCACGAAGTAGGCCCCCGGCTTCATCGCCGCGAACACCGCGGCGTCGACCATGTGCCGGGTGTCGTCGGTCAGCCGGGCGTGCACGCTGACGATGTCGCTGGCGGCGAGCAGGTCGGCGAGCTCCACCGCCTCGACGCCGGTGTCGGCGAGCGCGGCGGCGTCGGCGAACGGGTCGTGCGCGAGCACCCGCGCACCGAAGCCGCGCAGCAGTTGCGCCACGCGCCGGCCCACGGCGCCGAACCCGATCAATCCGACCGTCGCCGCGCGCAGCTCGGGGCCGGTGAGGTCGTTGCGGAAGTACCGCGCGTCCCACGTGCCGTCGGCCAGCGCGCGCGATGCGCGGCCGATGCTGCGCGGCAGCGCGATCATCACGCCGACGGTGAACTCCGCGACGGCGCCGAGATTGCGTCCGGGCAGGTAGATCACCGGCACGCCCGCCTCGGTGGCCGCGGCGAGGTCGGCGTTCACCGGACCGCCGCGGGTGACGCCGACGGCGGCCAGTGACGGTGCGGCGGTCAGCACCCGGGCGGTGACCGGCGCGAGATGCGTCAGCAGCACCTGATCCTCGGTGCCGTCGGCGAGCGCGTCGGCGAGCGCGTCGGCGTCACCGGACGCCTCACGCACCCCGTCAACGGTGCCGAACGGTTCGTCGGGCCACGTGCTGTCGAGCTCGACGGTCTCGACATCTGCGCCGATCGCGTCGCGGGCGGCGGCCGCGAGCGCCGCGGCCCGGATGAACCGGTCCCCGGCGCACACGACACGCACGCCCACGCTCACGCCGCCCCGTGCGCGGTGCGCGACTTGCGGGCCAGCGAGTCGACGATCACCGCGATAGCCAGCACTGCGCCGGTGATCATGTAGCGCAATGACGACGACAGGTCCAGCAGCGTGAGGCCGTTGGAGATCGACTGAATCACCAGCACGCCGAGCAGCGCCGAGTACGCGCTGCCCCGGCCACCGAACAGGCTGGTGCCGCCGATGACGGCGGCCGCGATCGCGTTCAGGTTCACGTCGCCGGTGCCCGCCTGCTGACTCGACGAGCCCAACCGCGCTGCGGCGAACAGACCGCCGAGCGCGGCGAAGAACGAACACAGCACGAACGCGGTCAGGTAGATGCGCTTGACGTTGATGCCGGCGCGCCGCGCGGCCTCGCGGTTGCCGCCGACGGCCGCCATCGAGCGACCCCACTTGGTGCGGGTCAGCGCGTAGTTCATGACGGCCACCAGCAGGGCGAACACGCCGAACAGCCACGGGACGCCGTAGGAGGTGTTCAGGTAGGCGACCGCGGCCTCGAGGACGATCAGCAGCGCGACGGCGCGCGTCAGGATCAACGCCGTGGACCGTGCGGAGAGCCCCGCCGCGCGCCGCCGGGCGGCGGTCCGCAAACCGGACAGCACCAGCGCGGCCGACGGCAGCGCTGCGATCACGTACGCCGCGCCGGCCGGCATGTAGTCGTTCTGCCCGAAGTTCACCAGGGTGGATCCGTAGGGCAGGTTGATCGAGCCGTTCTTGCCGAGCAGGTTGAGCTGCAGGCCGAGGAACGCGAGCAGTCCGGCCAGCGTGGCCACGAAGCTCGGCATGCCGAAGCGGTTGTAGAGCACCGCGTACACCGCGCCGATCACCACACCGGCCACCGCGGCGACGACGACGGCGACGATCCACGGCCAGCCCTCGTTGATCCACAGCACGCCGAGCAGCGCGGACGACAACCCGCTGACCGAACCCACCGACAGGTCGATCTCGCCGAGCATCAGGACGCACACGATGCCCAGCGCGATGGTGCCGACGGCGCAGCTGTCGAACAGCAGGTTGTCGAGGTTGTCGGCCTGCAGGAAGACGCTGTTGAGGATCTCGAAGACGACGCAGATGATCACCAGCCCGACGACGACGGGAAGTGCCCCCAGGTCACCGGCGCGCACCCGACGGCCGAAGGCGCGTACTGCGCCGCCGACGCCCGCCTGTGCGTCGAGCCGCTCGTCGCTGCGGTCGAGCAGCCCGGGGGAGCGCTGGGGTTCGGTCGCGGTTGCGCTGGTCATGACACGTCCTCGCTGCGCGGTGTCGCCGCGTCGTCGACGGTGGTGGGTCGGGACTCGTCCGGTGCGTGATCCGCCGCTGCCGCGGCGCGGCGGGCCGAGCGCCGGCTGACGGAGTTGTCGCTGGCGCCGGTGATGGCGCCGACCAGGTCCTGGTTGCTCGCGTCGGGGCCGAACACGCCGTTGTTGCGGCCGAGCCGGAGCACGACGATGCGGTCGGCCACCGCGCGCACGTCCTCCATGTTGTGGCTGATCATCACCACGCCGAGGCCGCGTTCGCGCACCCGCTCGATCAGGTCGAGCACCTCCGCGGTCTGGGCGACGCCGAGCGCGGCCGTCGGCTCGTCCAGCATGATGATCTTCGGATCGAGGATCAGCGACCGCGCGATGGCCACCGTCTGCCGCTGGCCGCCGGACAGTGACGCGATCGGCGTGCGGACGCTGGGGATGCGGGCGGACAGCTCCTGCAGCAGCTTCCACGAGCGGGTCTCCATCTCGACCTCGTCGAGGTGTGACGGCGACACCTCCTGCCCGAGGAACAGGTTCGCGACGACGTCGAGGTTCTCGCACAACGCGAGGTCCTGGAAGACCGTCGCGATGCCGAGGCGCAGCGCGGCGCTCGGGTCGGCGACGGTCACCGGCCGGCCCTGCCAGCTGATCTGCCCCTCCGTCGGGGCGTGGACGCCCGCCAGGATCTTCACGAGCGTCGACTTGCCGGCCCCGTTGTCGCCGACCAGCGCGACGACCTCGCCCTCGTGCACGTCGAGCTCGATGTCGGTCAGTGCGGACACCGCGCCGAAGCGCTTGGACACGCCGCGCAGGCTGAGCACGACCGTCCCCGTGGGGGCGACCGGCTCCTCCTCGGTCATGGTGGCCGTCATGTGATGCCGAGCTTCGAGCAACCGGTCGCGTAGCGGCCGCCGCACAACTGGGCCGCGGTCGCGATCGGTTTGCCGCCCACCGACTTGTCCACGACGTCCTGCTTCAGGTTCTGCGCGGTGACGAGCGTCGGCGTGAACAGCTGCGCCGGCGAGCCGAACAGCGTGGCAGTGGCCTTCGGTTTCTTGTTGTTCAGCAACCCCCAGACGACCTTCGCCGCAGCGCCGGCGACGATCTCGCTGGGCTTGGAGATGGTGTTGTACTGGTCGCCCGCGATGATGAGCTGCAGGCCGGCCGTGGTGGCGTCGTTGCCGGTCACCGGCGGGATCGGGGTCAGGCCGCCCGCCTTGAATGCGGAGATGGTGCCCCCACCGGTGCCGTCGTTGGCCGCGACGACGCCGAGGATCTGCTTGTGGAAGCGCGACACCTGGCCGCTGACCCACTGCTGGGCCTTCGACGGGTCCCAGTCGGGGGTGTCGTACTCGGCGAGCGTCTTGTACCCGCCGCCGGCGAGGCCTTCGTGGATGCCCTTCTTGATCAGGCCGGCCGCCGCGTCGGTGGGTGAGCCGTTCACCTCGAGCAGGCCGCCCGAGCTCGGCGAGACGTTGGCGCTCTTCAGGTGTTGCACCAGCGACGAGGCGATCGCCTTGCCGATGGCCTCGTTGTTGAACGAGACGTAGTAGTCGAGCTTCGCCTTCGGGATGGGCCGGTCGTAGGCGATCACCTTGACGCCCTTGGCCTTGGCCTGGTTGACCAGCGACACGGCGCCGGTCGAGTCCACCGGGTCGATGACGATGGCCTTGACACCTTGCGAGAGCACCGACTGGAACTGTTGCTGCTGCTTCGTCGCGTCCGCGTCGGCGTTCTGGTAGAGCACCTGGCACTTCGCGCACAGTGTCTTCATCTCGGCGACGAAGCCGGGCTTGTCGTGCTGTTCGTACCGCGTCGACGCCTCGTCGGGCATCAGGAACGCGACCTTCGCGGTCTTCGCGTCGCCGCTGCTCGTCGTGCCTTTCGACTTGGTCGAGCAACCCGCGGCGACGACGCTGAAACACGCCAGCGTCGCCGCAGCGACGCGGATCGTGGTTGATCTCATTCGGTGCTCCTTCTTGGACGGGGTATCCGGTGTCGGGTTCGTGCAGATCGGTCAGGGGCCGGGTCGGCCGTTGAGGCGCAGCAAGGAGGCGGGTCCGCTGCCGGCCGGCACGACCAGCTCGGTGATCGCCGCGTTCTCGAGTTGCGGGAACAGCACGCGATAGCGGGTGACGGGCAGCTCGAGCAGCGCGCACATGGCGATGCGCAACAACGTGTTGTGCGCGACGACGAGCACCTTGCCGCCGAGGTGCTCGCGGGCGATGGTGCGCAGCGCGTGCGCCGCGCGCTCGGCCGCGACGTCGAAGGACTCTGCACCGGGGAACGGGTGCGCCACCGGGTCGGCGCGGAAGCGGCGCACCATGTCGGCGTCCAGATCGCGCAGCTCGTCGATCGTGCGCCCCTCGGCGACGCCGAAGTCGACCTCGCGCAGCGCGTCGACGACCTTCAGTGTCTTGCCGAGGACGGTCGCCGACGGCCGCGCGGTCTCGACCGCACGACGGACTGGAGAGGTGACGACCGCGTCGAAGTGCTGCGTAGCGACCCACTGCGCGAGGTCGGTCGCCTGCTGGACGCCTTCGTCGGTGAGGTCGACGTCGCTGGCGTGGCCCGCGTAGCGGTTGTCGGCGTGCCACACCGTCTGGCCGTGACGCACCAGCGTGAGGTGTGTCCGCGTCGCGGCGTCGTCGTTACCGGGCAGGTCGCCGAGCCCCTCGACGTCCTCGCGCACGCCACTCATGAATGCACCGCCGCGGTGTCCGTGGCGTGCTGCGCGACGGACGCGTCGAGCCAGCCGCGATCGGTGAGTTCACCGACGAGGTCGAGGTAGCCGGCCGTCAGCGCCGCGTGCCGTTCGGCGTCCGGCTCCAGCCGGCCGGTGTAGGCGATCATCCGTCCCGCCGTCGCGGTCAGCTCGCCCGGTTCGGCCGCGGCCAGCACGGCCATGCCGGTCGCCGCCTGTGCGGACGCCGGCAGGACACACGCCCGGCCGAGCACGTCGGCGCGCAACTGGTTCCACCAGTCGTTGCGCGTCGCGCCGCCGGTCAGGGCCACGGCGCCGCTCACGTCCGCGCCGAGGCCGGCGAGCACGTCGTAGGCGAGCCGCTCCACGTAGGCGACGGCCTGGCACAGCGAGCCGAAGCGCGCGGCATCGTCGGTCGCCCCGGAGCTGACGAAGCCGACCGCGTCTGCGGCGACGAACGGGAACCGCTCGCCCCGTCCGGTCAGCGGGTAGGTCACGCCGGGCACCGGCACGAGCGAAGCAGCGCGCCGGGTGAGGGCATCGAGGTCGGCCGGCGACGCGTGGTCGAACGTCGTCGCGATCACTCGGGCACCGCTGCTGGACGCGCCGCCCGGCAGCCAGCCACCGTCCGGGTGCCGGTGGCAGTAGACGGCACCGGAGGGGTCGCGCAGCAGTTCGGCGGTGGAGCCCTTGACGACCAGCGTGGTGCCGAGCGCGCTGCTCCAGTTACCCGTCGCCAACGCGCCGGACGCGATCTGCGCTGCACAGCCGTCGGTCATCCCGGCACGCACGAGCGCGCCGGCCGGCAGACCGGTCTCGCGTGCGGCTGCCCCATCGACGTGCCCGAGCTCGCCGGCCGGCAGCACGACGTTCGGCAGTGCGGTGACCGGCACGCCGAGCTCGGCGAACAGGTCAGCCGGCCACCGGACGCTGCGCAGGTCGACTCCGGACTTGAGTGCGTTGGACGTGTCGGTGGCCACCGGCTCACCGCACAACCGGCGCACGAGATGGTCCGACTGGTGCGCGATGCGCCCGCCGGCCGGCAGCGCATCCGCCGCGAGCAACCACATGATCTTCGGTAACGCCCAGGTCGGCTGCATCGAGTAGCCGAGGTCGTGCCACAGGCCGGCGCCGAGTCGCTGCGCCCGGGTCGCCTGCTCCGCAGCGCGCGCGTCGTCATACATCAGGGCGGGCCCGGTGGGCGCGCCGTGGGCGTCCTCGACGAGCACGGTGCCCGAGGTCGCGTCCAGCGCGATCGCGCGGATCTCGTCGGCCGCAACACCGTGCTGGGCCGCCTGCTCGACGGATGCGGTCGTGGCCACGCACAGCGCAGCCCACCAGTCGTCGGGATCCTGCTCGTGCCGGCCGTGCCCGCGATTGTCCGAGTGCATCGTGGCCGCGCCGGACCCCAGCAGCGAACCGTCCGCGGCCAGGATCGCAGCACGCACGCCTTGCGTGCCGACGTCGATCCCGCAGAACGCCACGATGGTCCGCCCTCATCCGCTGCTATCACCGGTTGGGTTATATCTAACAATGAAAGCGTTAGGACACAAGAGGCAATTACGGCAGGGGCGAACACATCCCTGCGTGCTCAGGGATTCACGGCATCAGCCGGATAACAGTTGGGTAACGCGGAGTGAGATGTCAGTGGGCGACGGGTGCGACCTGCACCTCGACGCCTCGCTCGCGCAGCTCCGCGAGGTCCGCCGTGTCGGTTCCGGCGTCGGTGATGACGACGTCGAACTCGGCGACGTCGCACAGCACGTGCGGGGCCTGGCGGCCGAACTTGGCGTGATCGACGAGCAGCACGCGCTTGCGCGCATGGCGCAGGAAGGCCTTGCGCACCATGATCGTCGCCTCGGAGCGGTGCAGGAGCTGACCACCGGACAGTGCGGTCGTCGACATGAAGCACAGGTCAGCGTGGAACTGACCGATGGCCTCCACGGTCTGCAGCCCCTGACACGCGTCCTGCCGCGGGTGGTACTGGCCGCCGAGCAGGTGCGTGTCCAGCCCGTCGCCGAGCGCGAGCGCGGCGGGGATGAAGTTCGTGGCCACCGTCATGGGCGGTCGGGCGAGCAGATGCGGGACGAGTCCCATCCCGGTGGTGCTGTCATCGAGGAACACCGTCTGCCCGGGCAGCAGCATGGTCGCGGCGACGTCGGTGATCGCGAGCTTCTCCGCGCGCATCGCCGAGCTGCGCTCGCGTACTCCGGCGTCGACGAGCGCAGCGGGGTTGGCCGTGGCGCCGCCACGGATCTTGCTCAGCCAGCCCTCCGCCTCGAGTGCGTCGAGGTCGCGGTGCATCGTCATCAGGCTGACGTCGAACTCGCGCACGAGGTCCTCGACCCGCGCGAACCCCTCGTCCAGCACACGGCGGCGCACGAGCTCGCGCCGGGCACCCGGGCGACGTTCCGCCGGCCCGGAGGACGCCGATTCGCTCACGCGCACATGCTAGGCGGGTGTCAGGCCTCCGGGACGCTGACGGCGGCACGCCGCGCGGCGAGGCTCGACCCGGCGCTGGCCGTCACCACCATCAACAGCGCCACGAGCACCACGCCGGTCAGTCGCTGGCCGAGCACGACGACACCGGCCAGTGCGGCGACCGCGGGCTCGATGCTCATCAGCAACCCGAAGACGTGCGTGGCCAGCCGGCGCAGCGCGATCAGTTCCAGTGTGTAGGGCACCAGGGACGACAGCATGGCCACGCCGAAACAGGCGCCGAGCACACCCGGCCGCAGCAGCACCGACCCGCCTTCGACGACACCCGCCGGCAGCACCACGAACAGGCCGGCCGACATGCCCAACGCCAACGCCTCGGCCGCGCCGAACCACTGGCCGACGCGCTTCGTCAGCAGGATGTAGCACGCCCACAGCGCAGCGGCGATCAGCACCAGCAGGACGCCCAGCGGTCGCACGCCGGCGTTGCTGCCGCGAGTGGCGAGCAGCACCACGCCGCCGCCGGCGAGCAGCACCCACAGGCCGTCCAGCGGCTTGCGTGACCCGGCGATCGCGACGGCCAGCGGCCCGGTGAACTCGATCGTCACCGCGACGCCGAGCGGCAACCGGTGCAGCGCCTCGTAGAAGCTCCAGTTCATCGCGGACAGCACCACGCCGTAGACGGCGACGACGCGCAGTTCGTGCCACGTGTGCCGGCGCAACCGGGGTCGCACGATCACCAACAGCACGAGCGCGGTGAAGAACGCTCGCAAGAACGCCACCCCGGCCGGCCCCACGCGGTCGAAGATCGTGTCGGCGAGCGCCGCGCCGAACTGCACGGAGAACACGCCGCCGAGCACCGGCAGTTCCGGCGGCACGGAGTTGGCCAGCGCACCCACCGATCGCACGGCCCCGATGCTGCCAGCACCGTGGTGGTCGATTTCGCGCAGCCTTGGTGCGAAGATCACGCGATGACCCCCCGCCGCGTCGTCCTCCTGACCGCCGTCCTCAGCGCGGCAGCGTTCGTCCTGCCGGAGACGGCTGCCGTCGCGTCCGCGCCGCACGGCACGCCCGGCAGCGTCGGCAGCGGCGACCCGTACTTCCCGCGGCAGGGCAACGGCGGTTACGACGTCTCGCACTACCGGCTGGCCGTCCACTACGTACCGGGGACGAAACGACTGAGCGGCGTCGCCCACGTGACTGCCCGCGCGACGATGACGTTGTCGCGCTTCGACCTCGACCTGCGTGGCAACCTGCACGTGTCATCGGTGCGCGTCAACGGCCACCGCGCCGCCTACCGGCAGCCCAAGAAGCTCGTGCAGGAGCTCGTGATCACGCCGCGGCACGCGCTGCGCGCCGGGCGCCGCTTCCACGTCACGGTGCACTACGCGGGCACAGCCCGGCCGGTGACCGACCCCGACGGATCGCTCGACGGTTTCATCCCGACCGACGACGGCGCGTTCGTCGCGAGCGAACCGCAGGGTGCTCCGACCTGGTACCCGGTCAACGACACGCCGCGCGACAAGGCCACCTACGCCGTGTCGATCACGGTGCCCAAGGGGCTGACCGCGGTGTCGAACGGCGCCCTGACCGGACGGCACGCGCACGGCAGGCTCGTCACCTGGTCGTGGGCGCTGCACCAGCGGGTGTCCAGTTATCTGGTCACCGCGACGCTCGGCAGGTTCGCCGTGAGCCGGGGCCGCACGTCGTCCGGCGTCCCCTACCTCACCGCCGTCGACCCGCGCGAGGCCGCCGCCAAGCCGGTCCTGAAACAACTCCCGGCGATCGTCGACTACTTCAGCAAGGTGTACGGGCGCTACCCGTTCGGGCAGGCGGGCGCGATCGTCGACCACGCGCACAAGGTCGGCTACGCGCTGGAGACCGCGACGCGCCCGCTGTTCGACCGCGCGCCGGACGTCGCGACGCTCTCGCACGAGCTCGCGCACCAGTGGTACGGCGACGACGTCACCGTCGCCAAGTGGCGCGACATCTGGCTCAACGAGGGCTTTGCGGAGTTCTCGTCCTGGCTCTACACCGAGCACACCGGCGGACAGACCACCGCACAGCACCTCGCGACGCTGCTCGCAAACCCGGCTTCGGACAGCGACGAGTGGCTGCCGCCGCCGGGAAATCCCGGATCGGGCAAGGGGATCTTCGCCGACTCGGTCTACGACCGCGGCGCCGGGACGCTGGCAGCGCTGCGGCAGCTGGTCGGCGACCGGACGTTCTTCGCCATCATGCGCGGCTGGCTGCCCGCGCACCGCTACGGCAACGCGACGGTCGGTCAGTTCACGGCGTTCGCGCAGCGGGTCGCGCACCGCAACCTGACCCACTTCTTCTACGAGTGGCTGTACAAGAACGGCAAGCCGACCGGCTGATCACCACGGGCATCGTCCGTACACTCGGTGACCATGCCCGTCGAGAGCCTCTTCGCGCGCCTCGAGCCGCTGCTGCCCCGGGTGACCAAGCCCATCCAGTACGTCGGCGGCGAGCTCAACGCGCGCACCAAAGAGTGGGATGACGTCGACGTCCACTGGGCGCTGATGTACCCCGACGCCTACGAGGTCGGGCTGCCGAACCAGGGCGTGCAGATCCTCTACGAGGTGCTCAACGAGCGCGACGACGCTTTGGCCGAACGCACCTATTCGGTGTGGCCGGATCTGGAAGCGCTGCTGCGCGAGCACGGCATCGGCCAGTTCACCGTCGATGCGCACCGGCCGGTCGCCGCGTTCGACCTGTTCGGCCTGAGCTTCTCGACCGAGCTCGGCTACACGAACATGCTCACCGCGCTCGATCTCGCGGGCATCCCGCTGCACGCCGCGGACCGCGACGAGACGCACCCGGTCGTCGTCGCCGGCGGCCACGCAGCGTTCAACCCGGAGCCGATCGCCGACTTCGTCGACATCGCGGTGCTCGGCGACGGCGAACAGATCGTCGGCACCATCACCGAGTTCGTCCGGGAGTGGAAGAACGCGGGCCGCCCCGGCGGTCGCGACGAGCTGCTGCTGCGTCTCGCAGCGACCGGCGGCGTGTACGTCCCGCGCTTCTACGACGTCGCCCACCTGCCGGACGGCCGGCTCGCGTCCGTGGCGCCCAACCGCGCCGGCGTGCCCGAGCGGGTCACCAAGCACACGGTGATGAACCTCGACGACTGGCCGTACCCCAAGACGCCACTGGTGCCGATGGCCGAGACCGTGCACGAGCGGATGAGCGTCGAGATCTTCCGCGGGTGCACCCGCGGCTGCCGGTTCTGCCAGGCCGGGATGATCACCCGCCCGGTCCGCGAGCGCAGCATCGACGGCATCGGCGAGATGGTGCGCGGCGGTCTCGCCGCCACCGGCTTCGAGGAGGTCGGGCTGCTGTCGCTGTCCAGCGCCGACCACTCCGAGATCGGCCCGCTCGCCAAGCAGCTCGCCGACCGCTACGCCGACGACAAGATCAGCCTGTCGCTGCCGTCCACCCGCGTCGACGCGTTCAACATCGACCTCGCCAACGAGTTCTCCCGCAACGGCAGACGATCCGGGCTGACCTTCGCGCCCGAGGGCGGGTCCGAGCGGCTGCGGCGCGTGATCAACAAGATGGTCAGCAAGGACGACCTGATCCGTACCGTCTCGACCGCGTACGGGCAGGGCTGGCGGCAGGTGAAGCTGTACTTCATGTGCGGCCTGCCCACCGAGACCGACGACGACGTGCTGGAGATCGCCGAGATGGCGCACGACGTCATCCGCGCCGGCCGTGACGCAGCCGGTCATCGCGACATCCGCTGCACCGTGTCGATCGGCGGCTTCGTACCGAAGCCGCACACGCCGTTCCAGTGGGCCGCGCAGGCCGATCCCGAGACCGTCGACACGCGCCTGCGCAAGCTGCGCGAGGCGATCAACGCCGACCGCTCGCTCGGGCGCAACGTCGGGCTGCGCTACCACGACGGCGAGCCGTCGCTCGTCGAAGGGCTGCTCTCGCGCGGGGACCGCCGCGTCGGTGCGGTGATCGAACGCGTGTGGCGCGACGGCGGCCGCTTCGACGGCTGGAGCGAGCATTTCTCGTTCGCGCGCTGGGTGGCCGCGGCCGACGCGGAACTGCACGGCGTGGACCTCGCCTGGTTCACCACCCGCGAGCGCGACGGCGACGAGGTCCTGCCCTGGGACCACCTCGATTCCGGGCTGGACAAGCAGTGGCTCTGGGACGACTGGCAGGACGCGCTGAGCGAATTCGAGCAGGACGACTGCCGGTGGACGCCGTGCTTCGACTGCGGCGTGTGCTCCAATCTCGGCACCGACATCCAGGTCGGCCCGACGGGCCGCGCGTTGCTGCCGCTCGCGCCCGCGCGCTGAAGCGTGGCGCGCCGCGTCCCCGAGGGCCCGCCGCCACCACCCGTGGTGCAACGGGTGCGCATCCGCTACGCCAAGCGGGGCCGGTTGCGTTTCACCTCGCATCGCGACTTCGCCCGCGCGTTCGAGCGCGCGCTGCGCCGCGCCGAGGCCCCGATGGCCTACTCCGCCGGCTTCTCGCCGCATCCCAAGATCAGTTACGTCGGTGCGTCGCCGACCGGCGTCGCCAGCGAGGCCGAGTACCTCGAGATCGGACTCGCCCGCGAGATCGCGCTGCCGGCCCTGCAGGCGGCACTCGACGCCGCGCTGCCGCCGGGCCTCGACATCGTCGAGACGGTGGCCGCGTCGACCTCCGGCTTCGCCGACCGGATGCAGGCGTCGGCGTGGCGCATCGAACTGCCGGGGATTGCCGTTGCGACGGTCGGTGATGCTGTGACGCAGTTCACACAGCAGGAATCGGTGACCGTCGAGCGGCTGACGAAGAACGGTCGGCGCACCCTCGACGTGCGTGCCGCGGTCGTTGCGGTGACCGTGTCCGGCACGGCGCAGACGCCGAACGACGCCGCCCATGCGATAATCGACGTGGTCGTGCGGCAGGTGATCCCTACCGTGCGGCCCGACGACATCGTCGCGGCACTGTGTGCCGTCGCCGGTCTCGCCCCGGTAGCGCCGCCGATTGCGGTGCGCCTGGCGCAGGGTCCGCTCGACGACACCGGTGCGATCGGAGACCCGCTGGCCGCCGATCGAGTCTCCGCGACACCGACGTCGTAGCCACACCGCTTCACCGATGGGCGCGCAATCGCGAGCCCGCCGCAGACTTTGCGGCTCGAGTGTCCTACCGCTGATCAGGGCGGGACGCACCCGGACCGCCACAACCGCCCCTGTGCGGTCGCGGTGCCACCCAGGTGGCACGCGCCCG
>NZ_CAXTQF010000023.1:47747-48145 GCF_964246335.1 uncultured Jatrophihabitans sp.
GGTGCCCCCCCGCTCACCCGGCCGGCCCCCCCCCGCCCCCCCCCACCCCCCCGTGGGCGGGCGGGGGCCCCCCCCGGGGCCCCGCGCCCGGGGGCCGAGAGACGGAGTGAACCGAGCACATGCTCGAATCCGACAACGACCCATCGACCACCACGAGCGAAACGGCAGCTGCGGCCGATACCTCCGCGCCGGACACCGCGGACGCGCAGCCCGCACGTAAGCGCGCGGCTCGTAAGCGCACCACCAAGGCAGCCGCCGCGGAGGTGACCGACCAATCCGGCAGCGACGACGCGACGGCAGACGGCGCCACGGCTGCCGACGCTCCGGCGCCACGCAAGCGGGCGCCGCGTAAGGCGGCCAAGAAGGCTGCCCCCTCCGCTGACGCACCGGTGGACGGC
>NZ_CAXTQF010000023.1:48155-48868 GCF_964246335.1 uncultured Jatrophihabitans sp.
GGCTCGAGCGGGCCGACACCCACCATCGTCAGGCGAAGCTCGGGGAGGCCGCGAAAGGCCTCGGCCACCTCGAGCGGACGCTTGTAGGACACGAGCCGGTGCACCCAGAGAAAGCGCGCGGGGTCGCGCGGCACGTCAGGGGGGAAGTCGCCGACCGCCACCGGCGGCGGCGCCGAAGCCGAGACGGAACCGGCCCGCAAGAGCGCGGCGCGCAAGACCCGCGCCCGCAAGGCTGTGGTCACCCCGGCTCCCGAGACCGTCGACGCCGAGGTGGCCGCGGAGCCGGCGGCCGCAACCGCGGAGCCGGCGGCCGAGGAAAAGCCGGCCAAGGCCACCCGGAAGCGAGCGGCCAAGAAGGCAGCCACTCCTGCGGCTGGTGCTCAGCAGGCGGACGGAGCTGCTCCGCAGCAGGCCGATGGAGCTGCTCCGCAGCCCGCGGATGCCCAGGCGGCTGCCGCTCCCGGCGTGCTGTTCCAGGCCCCGGTCGCCGAAGCTACCCCACGCCGGAGGGCAGCAAAGAAGACAAAAGCTCAGGCTGAGGTCGAGGCTTCTGCCGGCGACGCGGCCGACGACCCGGCGATCTGGGTCGACCAGGAGGAGCGCGCCCGTGGCTCACGCCTGGTCGGGATCGTCTTCGGGGCACTGGGCGTCGCTGTGCTGCTCGGAGTCGACCTCGGCGGCGAGGGCGACCAGTTGCTGGGCGGGCTTGCGGT
>NZ_CAXTQF010000024.1:0-25812 GCF_964246335.1 uncultured Jatrophihabitans sp.
TGCTCGGTGTCCGCGCGCCGCGAGTGCCACGGGTGGAACTCCACCGTCGACATCTGCACGGCCCACGCCACCATCGCCGGGTGCGTCACGCACAGTTCGTCCGCGGTGCGACCGGACGGGAAACGCACCTCGACGGTCTCGACCCATTCGGGCGCGCCCTTGGGCAGCCGCTTCTGGTAGATCTTCTCGCCGTCGGTGCCCTCGGGGTAGCGGTGCAGCATGCACGGGCGCTCGCGCAGGGCGCGCACGATGCCGTCGGACACCGACAGGTAGTAGTTGACGAGGTCGAGCTTGGTCTCACCGCGCGCCGAGAAGTACACCCGCTGCGGGTTGCTGATCCGCACGGCGTACGGGCCGACCTGTACCTCCTCGGACGGCGTCGCCATGCTCGAACGCTAGCCCACCGCGCGGGGGCGAGCAGGTGCTGCGCTCACCCGACCGCTGCGGCAGCCGTGATCTTGGCCAACCGCTCGATCAGCTTGACCCCGGCTCCCATGGACGGCTGGTGCTGGGTGAAGACGGCCATGAGCAGCGTGCGTCCGGCCACCGGCACGATGCCGACACTCGTCACCGCCCACAGCCCGTCGTCGCGCTCACCCGCCGGGTTGCTGTTGTCGATGCTCAACCAGCCGTTCTTGTTGTAGAACGTGGCGCCCTTGCTCGCCGCGGCGCCGACGCCCCACCGCTGGTCCGGCTCGACGTTGGCCATCAGGTGCTTGGCGTAGGAGCGCGCCGACGCTGTCAGCGTGCCGGGCTTGACCAGCGCGGTCAGCACGGCCTGGAAGTCGCTCGCGCTGGTTGTGGTGAACGTCGGGTCGTTGCAGGGGATCTCGGTGTGCTTCATGTGCAGCCGGCTGGCCATGCTGTGCAGGCCACTGCATCCCGCGTCCTCGTACAGCGCGTACCCCGCGACGTTGTCGCTGTTCTCGATCATCCGCGTCGCCAGGCTGGCTTGCGAGCCGGACAGCGGACCGTGTGCGCGGCGTAGCAACGTTTCGAGGACGAAGAGTTTGTACACGCTCGCGGTGCGCATGCCGTGGGTCGCGCCGGTGGAAAACCGCCGGCCGCTCGCCAGGTCGGTGACGGCGACGGACACCGCTCCGGACGGTTGCTTCGCGGCGACCGCGGCGATCTGCTTGCGGGCCGTGGCCTGCTGAGCCGCGGACAGCACGGCATGCTGGGTCGAGGCCGACGGCTTCGGCGCACTCGACGACTTCGCCGCGGACGGGCTCGACGCCGGCGCGGGCGTGCTCGGCGCGGACGAGGCCGAGCTGGTGCTGCCGGCCATACTCGCGAACGGCCCGTGGCCGTTGGCGCCGAGCGCCGCCGCGGTACCGCCCAGCAGCACGAGGACACCGAGCACCGCCCCACCGAGCAGCAGACCGCGCCGCTGCGGCGCCGATCGGCGCTGTTGGGCCGGTCGACGGTGCCTGTGCAGGGAGCTCACGCGATCATTGTCGCGCGGCCGCCCCGATCGCGCCGCTCGAGCGGTTCTTCGGTGGCTCTGCGCACAATCGGGGCATATGCCGTAACGCAGGGCTGGTCGTGTGCAGCAATCCCCTACGGTCGCGTAGCCACCGCCGTCGGAGGCAGGATAGTTAGCGTGACTAACGAACTCGGCATCACGTCGTTCGTCGCACTCGGTGACAGCTTCACCGAGGGGCTGATGGACGTCCGCCCGGACGGCACGATGCGCGGCTGGGCCGACCGGCTCGCCGAGCGCCTCGCCCACGACGCACCCGGCTTCACCTACGCGAACCTCGCGGTCCGCGGACGGCTGCTGGAGCAGATCGTCGAGGACCAACTGCACCTCGCCATCGCCGCGGCGCCGGACCTCGTCGCGTTTTCGGCCGGCGGCAACGACATTCTGCGCGTCGGCAGCGACCCGGACGAGGTCGCCGCGCGGTACGAACAAGCGCTGGTCGGGCTGCTCGCCACCGGGGCGCGGGTGCTCGTGTTCACCGGCTTCGACGTCGGCGCCACGCCGGTGCTGCGGCTGGTCCGCGGCAAGATCGCCGTCTACAACGAGCACCTGCGCGTGCTGGCCGCGCGGCACGGCGCGGACGTGGTCGACCTGTGGGGTCTCACTCCCCTGCGCGACCGCCGCGCGTTCAGCCCGGACCGCCTGCATCTGTCCGGCGACGGGCACGAACGCGTCACCCGGCTGGTTGCACAGACGTTGGGCCTGCCGACCGCCGACCCGTTCGAGCCGTGGCCGAACGACGCTGTCGCCGCAGCGACCCGGCACGACGACATCGTGTGGGCGCGCGAGCACTTCCTGCCGTGGGTCAGCCGGCACCTGCGTGGCCGCTCGAGCGGCGACGGTCTCGAGCCAAAACGCCCGGACCTCGCGGGCCTCTGACCGACTGCCGGTGCCGGTTAGGCCGCGCGGCGCCCGCGCAGCGCACCGACCACCACGAGTGCGCCGGCGACGAGCGTGACCACGCCGGCCACACGCAGTGCCGTGACCGCGCCGTCGGTGAACGCGCCGACGATCGCGGCGTGCCGGCCCGGCGCGACGGCCAGCGCCTGCCCCGCGGTACGCAGCGCCGGCAAGTGCGCGGCCAGCACGGCGGGCAGGTGCCGGACGAAGATCGCCGCCAGAACCGTCCCCACCACGGCGATGCCGAGCGCGCTGCCCATCTCGCGCGTCGCCGCCTGCAGGCCACCCGCGACCCCGGCCTGCGCAGCGGGCATGGCGCCGGTCAGCTCGGCGGTCAGCGTCGGCAGGGCCAGCACGAAGCCGACACCGACGACGAGCAGCCAGCAGGCGTATTCCACGTAGGAGTCGCGTGCCGTCCAGGCCAGGCCGAACAGCCCGACGCCGATCGCCGCGAACGCGATCGTCAACGTCACCGGGATGCCGATGCGTGCCACCAACGACGGCACGAGTCGCGCACCGACGAGAATGGGCGTGGCCAGCGGCAGGATCGCCACGCCGCTGAGCAGCACCGAGTAGCCGCGGCCGTACTGCAGCAGCGAGGCGTTGAGGTAGAACAGCCCGAAGCTGCCGAAGAACGTCACGAGCATCCCTAGGCTCGCGCTCGCGACCGCCGGGATGCGGAACAGCTGCGGGTCGAGCAACGGGTGCCGCGTGCGGAGTTCGGCGACGACCCAGGTGACGGACAGCGCGACGCCCAACGCGAACGCGGTGACCACGAGCGCACTGCCCCAACCGCGTTCCGGGCCCTCGATGATGCCGGCGAGCAGGGCAACCGACGCGGCCACGAGCAGCCCGGTGCCGAGCGGGTCGAGGCTGCGCTCGTGCCGAGTACTGCGCGCGACGGACACACCGACCCACACCACGCAGCTCAGCGCGAGCGGCACCACGGCGGCGAACAGCACCCGCCAGGAGCCGCTGGTCAACAACGCACCACCGATGGTGTTGCCCACCACGCCACCCATGCCGGAGACCGCGCCCCACACCGCCAGGTTTCGCTTGCGACGTTCGGGCGCACTGGCGTGCACGAGCACACCGACGCAGTTGGGCAACACCAGCGCGGCTCCGATGCCGGTGACGACCCGTCCCGCGAGCAGGACGCCCACATCCGGTGCGACGGCGCTCAGCCCGGCGCCGACCGTGAAGGTCAGCAGGCCCGTCAGCAGCGCACCCTTGCGGCCGAAGCGGTCGCCGGCCGCGCCACCGGGGATGACCAGACAGGCGAACACGATCACGTACGCGTCGACGATCCACAGCAGTTGCGAGGCCCCGGGGTGCAGCGTGCTGGCCGAGAGCATGGGCACCGCGATGTTGATCGCGGCCACCAACCCCATCACCAGCAGCGTGCACGCGCACATGCAGGCGAGCACCGCACCCGCCCGTTGCTGGCCGGCGTCCGGCGACGGGAGGCGCTCCTGCAGTTCGGTCACGAGGCCACCGAGCCGTAGGACCCGGCCAGGATGTCCTCGACGAGGCCCGGGCCGGTCGGGGCCCAGTCGAGGAGCTGCTGGGTGCGCTCGCTGGAGGCCGTCAGCGTCTGGGCGAAGAAGTCGCCGACGATGCCGAAGTGGTTGTCGGCGGCAGCCGGGTCGACCGAGGCCACCGGCAACCCGAGCGCCGTGCCGAGTGCCTCGGCGATCGCGCGCGTGGTGATTGCCTGTTCGGCCACGGCGTGCAGGCGTACCCCGGCCGGTGCCTGTTCCACGCCCAGCCGGATCAGTCGGGCGGCGTCGGTGCGGTGCACCGCGGACCACTCGGTCGAGCCGTCGCCCACGTAGCCGGACACGCCTCGCTCGCGGGCGGCGGCGGCGAGGAAGGCAAGGAAACCCCAGTCGCCGGCGCCGTGGACCGAGGGCGCGAACCGCAGGCCGATGCCGCGTACTCCGCGCGCGACGGCGTCCAGGGTCAGGTTCTCGCTGCCGCCGCGATCTGCGGTCGGACCCACCTCGGGCGAGGCGTCGGTCTCGACCACGGGCCGACCCGAGACGATGCCGGTGAGGCCGTTGGCGACGAGAAAGGCGCGGTCGGTGCCGGCCAGTTCGTCGAGCATCGTCTCGACAGCGGCACGCTCGGCGCGATCGGATTCGGCCGGATTGCCCCAATCGTGCTTGTTCGCGAGGTGCACGACGGCCTCGGCATCGCGCGCACCCCGGCGCAACGAGTCCAGGTCGTCGAGGTCACCGCGCAGCGCGGTGGCGCCCTTGTCGGCGAGCGCCGCGGCCGACTCCTGCGAGCGGGCCAGTCCGGTGACGGCATGGCCGTGGGCCAGCAACTCGTCCACCGTGGCGGACCCGATCCAGCCGGTCGCCCCTGTGACGAAGACCTGCATGGCGAACTCCTTTCGAGACACGGTGACAACCCTTACGAGTCATCATGTCTTGAAACATAGCACAGTTACGAGTCATTGTGTCTTGGAACAGGTACAGTGGCCGCATGGGCGATGTGGGGAACAAGGGCGGCCGCCCGCGTAGTGAGCAGGCGCGCGCGGCTGTGCTGCATGCCGTCGACGACCTGCTGGTCGAGGTCGGCTACGCGGCGATGACGATGAAGGGCATCGCTGAACGGGCCGGCGTGGGCCGGCAGACCGTCTACCGGTGGTGGTCGACCAAGGCGGAGATCCTGTTCGAGGCAAGCATGTACGACGCCGGACACGAGCTGTCGGTCCCGGCCTGGGGCGATGCGCTCCGGCAGGTCACCGAGTACCTCCTCGCTCTCACGCGTTTCCTCACCACGTCGGACGCCGGGGCCGCATACCGGGCGCTGGTGGCGGCGGCGCAGCAGGACGCCGCGGTCGCCGAGCTCATCGCGAGCAAGGACATCCTCGGTGACAGCGCGCGCGTCGTGCTCGGGCGCGTGGCCGCCGAGCGGCCGCTGCCCGTGTCACTGGCGCAGGCCACGGCGTCACTCGTCGGGCCGACGTTCTACTGGATCTTGAGTGGTCGCGATCCCCGCGAGCTGCGCCCGGCCGAGCTGGCGAAGACCTTCCTGGCCGACCTCGACGCGCGCACCCCGGCGTAGCGGTTCGGCTCAGCCCACCCGCACCGCGATGGACCCGACGGCTACGACGTCGCCACGCACCAACTGCCGGCCGCGACGCGTCTCGGCTTCGCCGTTCACCGTTATGTCGCCCTGCGCGAGCAACGCCTTGGCATCGCCGCCGGCGTCGACCAGGTCGGCGAGCTTGAGGAACTGGCCGAGCCTTATCGAGTCGTCGCGGATCGTCACGGTGCGCGCGTCGCCGGCCATGCGGGCGACCATAGGCTGACGCGGTGCCTGATGCATCGCGGCCCCTGCGCAAGCTCGGCTTCCTCACCATCGGCCTTTTCGACCCGGCCGATCCGGGCGCCGGGCACGAGTCGACGCTGCAGGTGATCGAGCTCGGTGAGCGGCTGGGTTTCGACAGCGCGTGGCTGCGGCACCGGCACCTGCAGTACGGCATCTCGTCGCCGGTGGCGGTGCTGGCCGCGGCGTCGCAACGCACGTCGCGCATCGAGCTGGGCACCGCGGTGACGCCGCTCGGCTGGGAGAACCCGCTGCGGTTGGCCGAGGACCTCGCCACCGTCGACGTGCTGCTGGGCGGCCGGCTCAACCCGGGCATCAGCGTCGGGCCGCCGATGCATTGGGATCGCGTGCGCGACGCCGTCTACCCCGACACCGCCGACGTCGAGGACTTCACCTACCGGCGCGTCGAACGACTGCTCGGCTTCCTGCGCGGCGAGCCGGCGACGACGTTCGCCGGCACCGAGGGCATCGAGGTCTTCAGCGATCGCGTCGAGCCGCACTCCCCCGGCCTGGCCGCGCGCACCTGGTACGGCGGCGCGAGCCTGCGCTCGGCGCAGTGGGCCGGCGAGCACGAGATGAATTTCCTGACCAGCAGCGTCGTCAAGGCCGAGGAGTCGACCGACTTCGAGCAGGTGCAGCTCTCGCACGTCCGCACGTTCCGCGCCCACCACCCGGCCGGCGAGCAGGCGCGGGTGTCGCAAGGTCTGGTCGTGATCCCGACGGACGGCGCCTCTGCGGACCAGCGGGCGAAGTACGAGCAGTATGCGCAGTCACGGCTTGCGCGGACCGCCGAGCCGCAGGGCCCCGCGCGGATGATGTTCGCGCCGGACATCGTCGGCACGTCCGAACAGATCGCTGAGCGGCTGCACGCGCACGCGGCATTCCGCGAGGTCGACGAGGTGGCGTTCGCCTTGCCGTTCAGCTTCGCCCACGACGACTACGTGCAGATTCTCAACGACATGGCGATGCACCTCGGGCCCGCCCTCGGCTGGTCGCCGACCGCGTGATCGGGCCGGTCACCGGCGCGGGACGCGGACCTCGAGATCGAGCAGCCTGGTCGTCTGCGTCGGGCTGAAATTGTCGTCGCTGATCAGCGTGACGCCGTAGCTGCGCGGGCCGAAGCTGCCGGTCACCGCCATGCCCTCGAAGTTGTCCAGCAGCGGGTTGGCCTGCGTCTCCTTCGCCGGGGCACCGAGCGTCGGGCACTGCACGAGATCCGCGACCAGCGTCTTGTGCACGATGTCGCGGGCCGGCGCGGCCGAAAGATTCGGCACCGCGGACACGTCGCGAGCGGCGCCGATGCCGTGCACGACGAACAACTTCACCTCGTTGCCGGTCGCCGCCGCATAGGACGCCTCCTCGACGAACATCGAGTCCGCCGAGTACGCCGCCACCTCGGGAATGCGGTGGCCCGGATCGGTGCGGTAGCCGAGCTGCGTGATCAGCTGCCACGTGCCGTGGCGACCGGCGCGGTAGACGAGCATGCGGTGGTACGTGTCGTCGCCTGCCGCGGACGTGTCGCCGGAGAGCGCGCCCTCCATCGACGCGATGACCTCTCGACCGCCGGGCGCGACGGTCAGGCCCTCGAGCGTCGCGTTCGACGTTGCCTCGCCGGCGGGCGTGCTTCCCGTGACGGCGAATCGCGCCGGCACCGGCAGTGACGACTGCTGTACGCCGTTGCGGCCGTAGATGCGGATCGACGGTTCGGTCTCGGAGCTGACGATGTAGTCGCCGTCCGGCAGCACGCCCAGGCCTTCGTTGTCCGAGTCCTCGCCGTTGTAGGGCGTGCCGTCGGGGCGGCGCAGCACCAGGGGCGCCCCGACGACGTGCGGCGAGCCGAGGTCGCGGTAGAACCACAACCGCGCGGGGTCGGTGCCGTTGTTGTCGACCGCCGAGACGTAGGCATGCGCGCGGCTGTCGTAGGCGATCGACGACAGCCCGCCGAGCGTCGCCCCGTTGCTCGTGTACTTGTCCAGCGCGTCGCTGTACGCGAGCGCGCGGGCCGACGGCGGGCAGGCGTTTCCTCCGGCTCTACTCGGCGCCGACCGGCCGGCGTGTGCCGGGGCCGGGGCCACCGCCCCCAGCATCAGCGCGGCGAACGTGGCAGCAACGACGGCGCAGCGGGTCATACGCGTAGTTTGCCCCGTTCAGGTGGCCACTCGGCGTCGCACTGCTGAACGGGTCCTGCTGCGCCGGCCGGGTCATGACCCGGCCGGCGCGTCTAGATCGCAGACGCGCGAACGCTCAGCCCTGCTCGCGCATCGCGCGCAGGCCCTCCTTCAGCGATCCCATCGTGGCGAGCACCGCGGTCGGCTCGTAGCCGCAGTGCGCCATGCAGTTGTTGCAACGCTCATCGCGTCCGCGCCCGTACTTGGACCAGTCAGTGGTCTCGACGAGCTCCTTGTACGTCTTCACGTACCCGTCGGCCATCAGGTAGCACGGCCGCTGCCAACCGAGCAGCGAGTAGGACGGGATGCCCCAGGCCGTGCACTGGTAGTCGACCTTGCCCTCGAGGAAGTCGAGGAACAGTGGGCTGTGGTTGAGCCGCCACCGCTTGCGGTTGTCGCCCGCGAACGCTTTCTTGAACAGCTCGCGGGTCTCGGTGACACCCAGGAAGTGGTCCTGGTCCGGCGCCTTCTCGTAGGCGTACGCCGGCGACAGCATCATCGAGTCGACCTTGATGTCGTCGTTGAGGAAGTTCAACACGTCGATGATGTTCTGCGGCGTGTCGTTGCTGAAGAACGTCGAGTTGGTGGTGACCCGGAAACCCTTGGCCTTCAGGAACTTGATCGCCTCGATGGCCTCGTCGAACACGCCCTCCTTGGACACCGACTCGTCGTGCCGCTCGCGCAGGCCGTCGATGTGGATCGCGAAGGACAGGAACTGCGACGGCTTGAGGTCGAAGCGGTCGAACCGCTTGCGGATCAGCTCGGCGTTGGTGCACAGCACCACGTAGATCTTGCGCTTGATCAACTCATTGATCATGACGTCGATCTGCGGGTGCATGAACGGCTCGCCGCCGGCGATCGAGACCACCGGCGCGCCGGCCTCCTCGACCGCAGCAATGGCCTGCTCGACCGGCATGCGTTGGCGCAGGATCTCGTGCGGGTGCTGGATCTTGCCGCAGCCCGCGCACGCGAGGTTGCAGGCGAACAGCGGCTCCAACTCCACGACGAGCGGGAACTTGTCGCGCCGCTTGATGTAGCGCTGACTGAAGGCGTACCAGCCGATTCGCGCGGCCTGACGGATGGGAACTGCCATTATCCTGCGACCTCCTTCGGGAGGGTGAACATGATTTTCTCGTCGGCAACTGTTCGCTCGACGACCTCGACACCGCCGATGGCGCGCAACGTGCCGACGACCTCGTCCACGAGGTGCGGCGGCGCGGACGCTCCCGCGGTGAGTCCAATGGTGCTCGCCCCGGCGAGCCACTCGGGCCGCAGCCCGGTGGCGTCGTCGACCAGATGGGCGCGTGCGCCTGACCGCTCGGCGACCTCGACGAGGCGCTGGGAGTTCGACGAGTTCGTCGACCCCAGGACGACGACGACGTCGGATTCCGCGGCGATCGCCTGAACGGCGTGCTGCCGGTTCGTGGTGGCGTAGCAGATGTCGTCGGAGGCAGACGACTCGATGCCCGGGAAACGCCGGCGCAGGACGTCGATCGTGTCAGCGGCGTCGTCGGCGGCCAACGTCGTCTGCATGACGTAGGCGACGCGGTCACCGTCGCGCAGCTCGAGCGCTTCGGCGTCGGCGGCGTTCTGCACCAGGTGGATGCGTTCGGGCGCCTCGCCCATCGTGCCCTCGGTCTCGTCGTGACCCTCGTGACCGATAAGGACGACGGCGTCGCCGCGGCTGGCGAAGCGGCGGGCCTCGACGTGCACCTTGGCCACCAACGGGCAGGTGGCGTCGATGACGGTGAGATCGCGTCGGGCCGCCTCGGTGCGGACCGCGGGCGAGACACCGTGCGCGGAGAACACGAGCGTGGTGCCGTCGGGCACCTCGTCGAGCTCGTCGACGAACACCGCCCCCTGCGCCTCGAGATCGCGCACGACGTGCGCGTTGTGCACGATCTGGCGCCGAACGTAGATCGGCCGCGGAAAGCGCTGCAAGGCCGTCTCGACGATGTCGATCGCGCGGTCGACGCCGGCGCAGAACGAGCGCGGACCGGCGAGCACGACCTTGCGCGGACGGACCAGCTCGGCCCACTGCACGAGCGCCGGCCCCAGGTTGTGCAGCACACCCAGCGCCCACGCGCCGGCCGGCACCGTGCGCAGGCTGGCGAGCCGGCCGTACGCGGGGTCGACGATCACCCGGACCACAGCGGTCGGCCGGCCGTCCGCCGCGCGCACCAGTGCCGCGGATTCGAGGTCGACCGCGAGCGCCCCGGTGGCAGCGAGCCGTTCACGTTCGGCGCGGTCGTCGACGATGTGCTCACTGCAGTGGACCGGGCCGCTGTGCACCCGGAAGCCCTGGGCGCGCAGCGCGGCCACCAGCGGCGCCGCACCGCGCAGCAACGTGCGGCCGTGGGCGTCGCGGACCTCGTCGGCGACCACGATGTCGCCGGAGCGGATGGCGGGGTCGAGTCCTCCGGCGACGCCGGCGATCACGACCGCGGACGGGTCTCGCTGCCCGAGTTGCTCGCCCCAGCGGATGGCCCGGGCTGCGCCCATGCCGCAGCGGACGAGCTCCGCGCCCGACACCTGCCCGGCGAGCGCGGTGTATTCGCTGCGCAGCGCGGCAATGACCAGCGGTGGGCCGCTCATACGTCACCCGTAACGGCCGCGAAGTACCGGCCCAGCGCGCTGACCGGGAACACGATCCGGTACATCTCGTAGCTGAGGTAGAAGTCGCCGGGGAAGCCGGTCGCGGTGTAGAGATCCTCGTCCCAGCCACCGTCGGCCCGCTGGTCGTCCACCAGCCAGGCGATGCCGCGTTCGACCGCGGACGTGAACGGGTCGACGGCCAGCAGCGCCAACAGCGCCCACGCCGTCTGCGACGGTGTGGATTCGCCACGGCCTCGCCAACTGTCGTCGACGTAGGACCGCAGGTCCTCACCCCAGCCGCCGTCGTCGTTCTGATGCGCCGTGAGCCACTCGACGGCACGGGTGACCGGCGCGCTGTCGACCGGCACGCCGGCCGCGATCAACGCGGGCAGCACCGCGCCGACGCCGTAGACATAGTTGGCGCCCCACCGGCCGAACCAGGAACCGTCCGGCTCCTGCGCGCGCAGGAGCCACTCGACACCGCGGCGGGTCGACTCGTGCTCGGCCAGGCCGCACTGCGCGAGCATCTCCACGACATGGGCGGTGACGTCGGCGGACGGCGGGTCGATGACCGCGCCGAAGTCGCTGAACGGGATCTTCTCCACCAGCCGGCGGGTGTTGTCGGCGTCGAACGCTCCCCAGCCGCCGTCCTTGGACTGCATGCCGACCAGCCAGGCAATGCCGCGGTCGACCGCCGCCTTGACCTCGGGACGGTCCTCCTGGACGCGATGCAGCGCGAGCACGACCTCGGCGGTGTCGTCGGTGTCCGGGTAGCCGTCGTTGGCGAACTCGAACGCCCAGCCGCCGGGCTCGAGGCCAGGCCGCGCGTGGGACCAGTCGCCGTGGACGGTGATCTCCTCGGCCAGCAGCCAGTCGATGGCCTTGTCGAGCATCGGGTCGTCGTCGCGCATACCGGTGTCGAGCAGCGCGGTGGCGGCCAGGCAGGTGTCCCACACCGGGGACTGGCACGCCTCGAGCCAGCGGACCGGGCCGTCCGGCGTGTTCTCGCGGACGAGAAAACCCTCCAGCCCGTCGATCGCCGCTTTGACCGCGGGGTGGTCCAGCGGGTAGCCGAGCAGGTGCAGGGCGAGGATCGAGTACACCCACGGCGGCTGAATGCCGCCCCAGCCACCGTCGGCCTCCTGTCGGGCGAGGATCCATTCGGCGGCGCGACGGAACGCGTGCTCGCGGCCGGGATTGACCGGCAGCGCGTCATACATCTTGAAGGCGCGGTCGAGCAGGTTGAACGCGGCGGGGATGAGGCCCGACTTCGACTTCGGGCGAGCCCCGGTACGCAGCTCGTCCAGGGTGAAGGGCAACGGGCGCACCGGGCGCAGGGTGGCGACGACGGTGATGGGGACGACCGACTGCCGCGCCCAGCAGGCCCAGTCGTAGACGTTGAGCGGCATCCACTTGGGCAGCAGCACGAATTCCGGAGCCATGGACGGCAGGTCGTCCCAGGACCATTCGCCGAACAGCGCGAGCCAGATCCGGGTGAACACGCGGGTGGCCTCGAGGCCGCCCTCGGCGAGGACGAATCGGCGCGCCGCGACCATGTGCGGGGCGTCGGTGTCGTCGCCGGCCAACCGCAACGCCGCGTAGGCCTCGGTTGTCACCGACACGTCGCCGGGACCGCCGGTGAACGTGGCCCAGGTGCCGTCGGCGCGCTGCTGGGAGCGGATCCACCGCGCCGTCTGCTCGACCTCATCGGCGCGCAGGATGCCCAGGAATCGCCGCAGGAGCAGGTCCTCGGCGTCCATCGTGACGTTCGTACGCAGCTGGCCCTTCCACCAGCCGGCGGGCGCCTGACGAGCCCGCAGGTGCTCCTGCGCGCTCTCGATCGACTCGCCGACGGCATCGTCCAGGGCCGTCTCGCTCGCTGTCGTCACGTTGTCCTCTCAGTACGCACTTATCAACGCTAACTGGCCCGGCGTACGAGATATGCCGCCATTGCCGCAAATCCGTCCCCGGCGTGTCGCGGCAGGCCGGCCCCGGCCAGCGCGTCACCTGCCTGGCCGACCAGTTTCTCGGCCTCGGCGCTCGTCCACGCGATACCGCCGGCGTCGCGGATGAGCCGGGCGCCGCGGGCAACCTGCTCGTCGGTCTCCGGCGGCCCGTCGGCGAGCAGCGCGGCGAGTTCGCGTGAGGCGTCGCCGCCGTCGGCGAGGGCGGCCACGACCGGGACGCTGCGCTTGCCTGCCCGCAGATCGGACGACGCCGACTTGCCGGTCACGGCAGGGTCGCCGACGATCCCGAGCACGTCGTCGACGAGCTGGAAGGCGAGCCCCACGAGCCGGCCGTACTCGGCGAGGCCGTCGACCATCTCGCTCGGTGCACCCGCGGCCAGCGCACCGATCGACGCCGCACACGAGATCAGCGCCGCCGTCTTGCCGCCCTCCATGTGCAGCACCTCGTCGAGCGCCGCGTCAGCGCGCCGTTCCAGCGCGAGATCCTCGGACTGGCCGCTGATCAGCCGCTGGACGGTGTGCATCAACGACGGCAGCACGACCTCGGTGTGCCGGCCGTCGCGCAGGACGGTCTCGATGGCCGCCGTCAGCATGGCGTTGCCGGCGAGAATCGCCTGGCCGTCACCGAAGACGACCCAACCGGTCGGCCGGTGCCGGCGTTCGACGTCGCGATCCATGATGTCGTCGTGCAGCAGCGAGAAGTTGTGCACGAGTTCGACGGCGACGCCGGCCGCGACGCCGGCCGGCTCGTCGCCGGCCGCCTGCGCCGACAAGACCGCCAATGCCGGGCGGACGGCCTTGCCGCCGCCGGCCTCGACCGGGTGCTGCTCGGCGTCCCACCAGCCGAGCTGGTAGCCGGCGATCAACCGCATCCGCGGGTCCTCGATCGCCTCGACGGCACCGCGCATCGCCGGGAGCACGAGTGTGCGTGCCCGGCCGATGATCTCGGAAACGTCCATGGTCGTCATGCTGCGAACCCCAGGTGAGCCGGCGCGTGTTGCCCGAGCAGCGACTGCGCCGCCGCCACTCCGCTGCGCACCGCGCCCTCCATCGTGTCGGGCCAGCCCGTCGCCGTCCATGCCCCGGCCAGCCGCACCCCGTCCAGACCTGGGTCCGGCGTGGGTCGGAGCGCGGCGCTGCCGACCTGCTGACGGAAGGTCGCGTGCCGCTCGCGAGTGACGAATGCGTCCAGGACCGTGGCGCGCCGGGCCGCCGGCAACAGCCGGGCCAGTGCCTGGGTGAACTGCGCGGTGAGCTCTTTGCTCGCGACGTCGACGATCGCGTCGGCGGCGGACACCGTGACGGCGAGGTACTGCGCGCCGGGGATGGTCCGTGCCACTCCGGAGGACGCGGTGCGGTCGAACACCCACTGCACCGGTGAGTCGACGGCAGCAGCGAACGGCAGATCGGTGACGGCGCGGTTGTAGACGACGTGCACGTTGACGATGGGCGCGGTGCCCAGTTGCTCCGCGCGACCCGCCGCGGTGCCGCGCAGCGCGGGCGCGAGGTCGAACAGCACCCGCGGCGGCACGGCGAGCACGACGCCGTCACTCGCCAGCTGCTGCACCCCGCGCCTGCTGCGCACCCGCAACACGTTTCCCGCAGAGAGTTGCTCAACCCGGTGGTTGACCAATACCTCGACGCCGTGCCGTTCCAACGCTGCGCGGGCGCGGGTGCCGTGCAATTCGCCGAGCGGCACGGTGGCGTAGCCGACGTCGGCCGCCCCGGCGTGGTCGAGCAGGCCGGTGCGGAACACCTTCGCGGCGAGCGCGAGCGAGGCGTCGTCCGGTGCGAGGTTGAGCGTGGCGGTGGCGACGATGCCCCACAGCCGCTCGATCAACGCCTCCGACTGGCCGTTGCGGCGCAGGAACGCGCCGAGGCTGTGTTGATCGAGCGCCGGGTCGGCGGGGTCGAGCATGCGCAGGGCCAGCGCTGCGCGGGTGGCGCGCAGCCGGTCGGCGGCGCCGAGCACGCCGTACGTGGCGAGCGCCGCGGTCAGGTGCGCCGGCGCCGGCACGTGCGGCGTCCGACGCAGGTGCGCCACCCGCCCGTCCGCCGCCAGCACCGGGATGTCCAGGTGTGGCTGCAGCAGCGTGCTGCTCGTGCCACTGATGCGCTCAAGCAGCCAGCGGTAGGCAGCGCAGCAGCGCAGGAAGACGTGCTGGCCGTTGTCGATCGTCAGCTCGCCGCGGCGGAAGGAGAACGCTGCGCCGCCGAGCCGCGGCCGGCCCTCGAGCAGCGTGACCTCGCGGCCGGCTTCGGCGAGCCGCAACGCGGCGGCGATGCCGGCCAGTCCCCCGCCGACGACGACGGTCCGCTCACTCATCGACGACCTGCCAAGGCCCTGGCCGCCACGCGTAGCTTGTCACCGGTCGGCAGCGACAGCCGGCCGCGCATGACCTGCGCCGGGTCGGCCGCGATGCGCTGCAGCAACTCGTGATAGATGCCGGCCATCGCCGCGCAGCACGCACCGCTGCGCCGGTCCAGGACGTCGAGGAGCTTCAGCCCGCGGTCGTAGTAGCCCCACGCCCGAGCCGCCTCGAAGCGGATCAACTCGGCGAGCGCCCCGCCCTGCGGGTCGAGCTCACCGTTCGGCAACGTGCGGATCTCGCAGCCGAACAGCGCGAGATCCTGCTTGGGCAGGTAAACGCGGCCGATGCCGAGGTCCTCGCGGATGTCGCGCAGGATGTTGGTCAGCTGCAGGGCGACGCCGAGGTCGTCGGCGATGGCTGCGTACTCGGCGAAGCCCTGGGCGCCTGCGGTGCGCTCGAGGTCCGGGGCGAACACGCCGAGCGAGAGCCTGCCGATCGACCCGGCGACGCACCGGCAGTAGGTGACCAAGTCGTCGAGCGTGTCGTAAGTGCGACCGGTGACGTCCATCTCGCAGCCGTCGACGAGATCGCCGAAGGCGGCCAGCGGGATGGGCAGGCGCCGAGCAGCATCGGCGAGCGCTACCAGCACCGGGTCGTCCGGGTGTTCGTCCGGGGCGAGCGCCGCAGCGCGCGCCTGCGCCAACAGCTCGGTCTTGCGTGCGGCGTCGAGTGGGCCGTCGCCGATGTCGTCGACGCGTCGCGCCAGGGCGTACACCGCCGACAACGCCGTGCGCTTCGGTGCCGGCAGCAGCCGGATCCCCCAGGAGAAGTTCCGCGCCTGCTCGCGGGTGATGCGCTCGCACTCGGCGTACGCCGCTGCGACATCGATGGCGGGCGGCGCGGTCACGGCCGCCTCGTCAGCAGCCGGGCGGTGTGCGCGGCGGTGGCGACCTTGCCGGGCCCGAGATCGCGGCCGAGCACGTCGTAGTGTGCCGCCGTGAGCGCGTCGGCGGTAGCTGAGCCGCCGGCGACGAAGCCGGCGACCGCGAAGCGCGCCCACCCGCGCAGCCGGCCCACCAGCGGGGCGCCGTCGCGCAGCATCGCCCGCGCACGCTCGACGTGGTCGGCCACCACGAGACGAACCGGACCGGGCGTTCGGGTGCCGGTGAGCGCATCCGGCAGAAGGTCGCGCGCCAGCCCGGCGGCCTGCAACTGGTCGGCCGACAGGTAGACCCGGCCGGCCCGCGCGTCCTCGCGGACGTCCTGGCAGTGCTCGAGCACCTGCAGCGCGGCGCACACGGCGTCCGAGTCCGCGACGTTGCGCGGCGTGGCGGACCCGGCAAGATGCAGCACGATCCGCCCGACCGGTGCGGCGGACAGTGCGCAGTAGCCCAGGAGATCGTCGAAGGTCGCATAGCGGTGGACGCGCTGGTCCACGACGTTGGCCTCGACGAGGTCGGCGAACGGCTGCAGCGGCACTCCTGCGTCGAACACCGGCGCAAGGTCGCGCACGGGCTCGAGACCGGACGTCTCGCCGCGATGCTGCGCGTCCAGCTCGGTACGCACGATGCCCAGCAGCGCGGCCCGGTCGCCCTCGGCCTCGTCGCCCACGTCGTCGACGAACCGCGCGAACGCGTAGACGCGGACGAGCTGCCTGCGGGCGCGCCGGGGCAGCACCCGCAGCGCCACCGGGAAGTTCTCGGCGTGCATCTGGCCGAGTGCGCCGACCGCGACCTGGTCGAGCGTCGCGCGGTCGCCGGACGACGCGCTGTCGCGCGACCCGCCCGAGCCGTCCCCCGAGTGCACAGCAAACAAGTTAGCCAAACTAACGAACCTCCGTGGTCGGGTATATCAGACCAGTACACGCGCGCCGCGCCGCGACGGCGCAGCTGCTGTGTGGCGTGGGTCCACTAGTTTTGACGACATCCGACCCGAACCCCGGTTCGGACGACGTACCAGCGAGGCTGCGATGGGCGACCGGTTCGACCTCGACGAGGTGCTCCGCGCCCGCGGGCCGGAGCGCTACGAGCTGCATCGGCAACTGCTCAACCCCCAGCTGCCGCGCATGTTGCATGCGATCGGGTTCGACAAGATCTATACCCGGGCCGAAGGCGCCTACCTCTTCGACGAGCAGGGCGCGGACTACCTCGACATGCTCGCCGGGTTCGGCGTGTTCGCGCTGGGGCGCCATCACCCCGAGATCCGGCAGGCGTTGCACGACGTGCTCGACGCCGGCTTGGCCGACCTCACCCAGTTCGACGCGCCGCCGCTGGCCGGCCCGCTGGCCGAGAAACTGCTGGCCCACGCGCCGCACCTCGACCGCGTCTACTTCGGCAACAGCGGCACCGAGGCCGTCGAATCGGCGCTGAAGTTCGCGCGCTACGCCACCAAGCGCAAGCGCATCCTGTACTGCAGCAATGCGTTCCACGGACTCACGACCGGTTCGTTGTCGGTCAACGGGGCCGACTCGTTCCGCAAGGGTTTCGGCCCGCTGTTGCCGGACACCGCCGTACCGCTGGGCGACCTCGACGCACTCGAGCGCGAGCTGCGCCGCGGCAACGTGGCCGGCCTGCTGGTCGAGCCGATCCAGGGCAAGGGGGTGGCCGTCGCGCCTCCCGGCTACCTGGCTCGTGCGCAGCAGCTGCTGCACGAGCACGGCGCGTTGCTGATCGCCGACGAGGTGCAGTGCGGCATGGCGCGCACCGGCGACTTCTTCGCCTATCAGCACGAGCCCGACGTGCGCCCGGACCTCGTCGCCGTCGCCAAGGCGTTGTCCGGTGGGTACGTGCCGGTCGGGGCCACGCTCGGCACCGATGCGATCTTCGGCAAGGTGTACTCGTCGATGGATCGCGTGCTGGTGCACGATTCGACGTTCGGCTCCAACGCGCAGGCGATGGCCGCCGGCCTCGCGACCCTGCACGTGCTCGAGCGGGACGCGGTTGCCGACAACGCACGGGCCATGGGCGAGCTGCTGATTTCGCGGCTGCGCGAGTTGCTCGGCCGGTACGAGCTGCTCGGCGACATCCGCGGCCGCGGGCTGATGATCGGCATCGAGTTCCGCCGACCGGACTCGCCCCGGCTGCGGGCGAAGTGGACCGCGCTGCAGCTGGCCCGCAAGGGCATGTTCGCGCAGACCGTGGTGCACGCGCTCTTCCACCGGCACCGCATCCTCACCCAGGTGTCCGGCGACCACATCGAGGTCATCAAGCTCATCCCGCCGCTGATCATCGGCGAGGCCGAGGTCGACCGGTTCGTCGCCGCGTTCACCGACGTGCTCGACGATGCGCACAACGGCAACAGCCTGACGTGGGACTTCGGCCGCACGCTCGTCCGGCAGGCGCGCAGCCGGTGACCCTGCAGAACCTGCTCAGCTACGTGCTCGCTGCGCTGGCCGCGGGCGGCAACGCGCTGGCCAATGTCATGCAGCGCAAGGCCGGCCTCGAGGAGCCCCAGGACCGGCCGTTCGGGCCGCGGTTGCTGCTCGATCTCGTGCAGAGCCGCACCTGGCTGATCGGCTTCGGCGGTCTCGTCGCGTCCTTCGTGCTGCAGGCGGTGGCGCTCGGCTTCGGCCAGCTGTCCGCCGTCGAACCGATCATCACGCTCGAGGTCCCGTTGACGCTGCTGGCCGCGTCGCGGGTCTTCGGCAGCCGGCTCGGCCGCCCGGAGTGGAACGGCATCCTGGTGATGACCGCGGGGATGATCGTGTTGGTCGCCATCCTCGCGCCGCGCGCCGGCGACGAGACCAACGTGTCCAACTTCGACTATCTGGCCGCGGGCGGCGGCACCGCGGCGACGATCGTCGTCCTGATCATCGCCGGCCAGCACAAGAATGTCGTTTGGCGTACGGGCTGCCTCGGCGCCGCCGCCGGCACCAGCTTCGGCCTTACCGCGACCATGATCAAGGAGACGATCTCGCGCGGCGACAAGGACGGCCTGCTCGGCGTGGTCACGACCTGGCAGACGTACGTCGCGATCGGCTTCGGCGTGCTCGGGCTCGTCCTCGTGCAGTGGGCGCTGCACGTCGGCCCGCTGCTCGCCGCGCAGCCGGGGTTCACGCTGATGGATCCGCTCGTCTCGATCCTGTGGGGCGTGCTCGTGTTCGACGAGACGACGCGCAGCGGATTCTGGCTGATCCCCGCGACGCTCGGCGCCATGGCCGTCGGGTACGGCGTGTTCCTGCTCGCGCACTCCCCCGTGCTGGCCGCGCTCGCCGAGAACGGCGACGAGTCGGCGCTGCACCCGAACGTCGAACAACAACCGGCGCCGGCTGCCGGCTAGCTCACCCGGGGACCGCCGGTGGTGGCGGAGGGGTGGGGTGCTCGCCTCGCGCATACCGGCTCGGCGGGGTCATGTCGGGCTTCTCGCTGCCGTCGTACCAGCTGGCGCGCCGCCGGTCCTTGCCCGGAAACAATCGCTCGCGCAGTCGGACGCGCCGCCCGGGGGCTGCGCCGGCTGATCTGTTCGCCATGAGCCGCTCCGTCCTCTCGCCATCCCCAAGATCGTCCCACGGCTCGGGACGAGATGGCTAGGCTGACCGTGTGTGGACGCTCGATCGGGACGACGGCGAGTTCGAGCCGCGTCGCGCGCCCTATGTCGACGGCGCGTGGGGGCGCACTGCCAACCCGAACACCGTCGACGGCGAGCTGCAGAACATGGCGGCGTTCGGATCCGGGCTCAGCCGGATGTCCGCGCCGCGGCGCGCGGCCGCCAAGGCCGTGGTCTGGCTCATCCTGATCGGCGTCGCGCTGACGATCGTGTTCGGTGCCATCGACATCTTCCGCGCCTGGTGACGCCTCGCGCCGGCGGCGGAACAGCCGGCCGCCGGCCCGTGTTGAGATGGATGAACCACCAGTAGGGAGAGCCGCACATGAGTCGCACGAAGGATCTGCCGCCCGCCACCGTCACCAAGACCGACGAGCAGTGGCGCCAGGAACTGAGCCCGCAGGAGTACGACGTGCTGCGCAAGGCCGGCACCGAGCGGGCGTTCACCGGCGAGTACACCGACAATCACCGCTTCGGCGTGTACCGCTGCCGCGCGTGCGGCACGGAGCTGTTCCGTAGCGAGCACAAGTTCGACTCGCACTGCGGGTGGCCGAGCTTCTTCACCCCACTCGCGGGCGACAACGTCATCGAGCGCACCGACCGCAGCTGGGGCATGGCACGCACCGAGGTGTTGTGCGCCAACTGCCACAGCCACCTGGGCCACGTCTTCGCCGGCGAGGGCTACGACACCCCGACCGACCAGCGGTACTGCATCAACTCGATCTCCCTCACCTTCGATGAGGAGCCGGCCGCCGGCTGATGCGATAGCGTCCCGCCACCGACGACCCGGGAGGGCACCGCGATGGCCGACAAGCAGGACGCAGCGTTACTGATCCAGATCGCCCAGTGGGGCACCGCGATGGGGCTGGAGCAGGCCACCATCGCGCTGCTGTCCGACGACTTCAACCCCGACACCGCGAACGCCACGGACCGCAACGTCTCGACCGTGCTGATGTTCGGTGAGACGCTCGGCACGCTGACCAAGAACGGTCTGCTCGACACCGCGCTCGTGCTCGACTGGCTGTGGGCCGCGGGCATCTGGTCGCGGGTAGCGCCTGCCGCATTGCGGGAGCGCGAACGGCACGGCATGGCCGGCCTGTACGAGAACTTCGAGGCGCTGGCCGCCCAGCAGTCCTGATCGGACTACGGCAGCGCGTCGACCAGGTCGGCCAATGCCCGGCGCCGCCCGGTGTAGAACGGCACCTCCTCGCGGACGTGCCGGCGGGCGCCGGACGCACGCAGGTGCCGCATGAGATCGACGATGCGGTCGAGCTCGTCCGCCTCGAAGGCGAGGATCCACTCGTAGTCGCCGAGCGAGAACGACGCGACGGTGTTGGCGCGAACGTCCGGGTAGCCGCGGGCCATCTTGCCGTGCTCGGCGAGCAGCGCGCGCCGGTCCTCGTCCGGCAGCAGGTACCACTCGTAGGAACGCACGAACGGGTAGACGCTCACCCAGTCCCGCGCGTGCTCGTCTGCGAGGAACGCCGGGACGTGGCTCTTGTTGAACTCGGCCGGCCGGTGCAGGGCCATGTTCGACCACACCGGCTCCAGATGCGTCCCGAGCCGGGTGCGGCGCAACTGCGCGTAGGCGTGCTGCAACGCATCCGCGCTCGGCGCGTGCCACCACACCATCAGCTCCGCGTCGGCGCGCAGACCGGCGACGTCGTACACGCCGCGAACGGTGACGTCGTGCTCGGCCGCGAGCTGCGCGAACAGCTCGTCGACCTCGGTGGCGAGCTTGCCGCGGTCGCCCTCACCCAGCGACGTGTGGACCTTGAACACCGACCACGCGGTGTAGCGGATGACGTCGTTGAGCTCGCGTGCTGCCTTGCCGTCGACCATGTCGTTCAGTGTCCTCGCCCGGTCGACAGCGCGGCCACCCGGTCGGCGGCCGCGCGACCGGACGCAATGCACGCAGGGATGCCGACACCGTCGTACGCCGCGCCGCACACCGCCAGCCCGGGTACGGCCGCGACGGCGGCCCGGATGCGCGCCACCCGCGCGACGTGCCCTACGCCGTACTGCGGCAGCGCGCCGCCCCAGCGCGTCACGAGAGTGTCGAGCGGCCGCGCCGCAACACCGAGCAACGGCCGCAGCTCTCGGTGCACCAGGTTCGTGAGGTCTGCGTCGTCGAAACGCAGCGCCTCGGGCTCGCCGTGCCGGCCGACGGATGCCCGGACCAACACGGGAGCCTCCCCCAGCGGCCACTTCTGCGAGGTGATCGTCACCGCCTTGGTCGCCAACCGTTCACCGCTACCGACCAACAGACCGCTGCCGGGCGGCAGGTCCAGCCCAGGGCCGAACGCGAACGTGACGATCGCGACGCCGGCGCTGTCGATGTCGCCGAGTTCTGCGGCTGCGGTCGGGCTGACGTCGCGCAGCAGCCGAGAAGCTTTTGCCGCCGGCGCCGCAACGATCACCGCGTCCGCCGTCACCCGCTCGGGCTCGGGCACGGCGCCGCAGGTCAGCACGTACCCGTCGGCGGTGCGCTCGATCGCCCGGACGGAGACACCGGTGCGCACCGTGAACCGCCCGGTGGCGGCCAGCCGCTCCGGCAACCGGCCGAGCCCGCCGCGCAGGCTGGTGAATACCGGCCCGGCGCCGGGCGCGCGGGTGCCGGCGCCGACCATCGTGCGGGCGGTGTTGATCAGCGAGCCGCCGTCCGCGAGCCGGGCCGCGAGCGCGGGCAGCGTCGCCTGCACCGACAGCTCGTCCGCACGGCCGGCGTAGACGCCGCCGAGCAACGGATCGACGAGCCGGTCGGCGATCTCCCCCGTCAATCGCGAGCGGACCAGCGAACCCACCGAGACGTCCTCGGTCAGCGGCGCGAGCGGTGCCAGCGCGGGTTCGGCGTCGATGGCGGCCAGCGCGTCGGCGGACAGCACCCCGGCCGCCCGGGTGGCGTCGGCGTCCGTCGGGATGCCCATGAGCGTGCGTGCCGGCAGCGGATGGTTCGTGCCGGCCGCGCGCAGCGACGCGCTCGTCGTCATCGGCGCGATCCGCTGCTCGGCGAGACCGAGGTCGGTCAGCAGCTCGACACCCTCCGGCCGGGTCGCGAGCATCGCCTCCGCGCCGACGTCCACCTCGACGCCGCCGACCTCGGCGGTGCGCAACTTGCCGCCCACCTGCGCAGCTGCCTCGAGGACCACGACGGACGCCCCCTGCCCGGCGGCGTACCAGGCGGCGGCGAGGCCGGCGATGCCGCCGCCCACCACGACCACGCGTGGCGGCGTCTGGTGCGCCGACGTCACGGCTCGAGCGCGTGCACGAGTTCGACGATGCGGGTCAGCACCTGCGGGTCCGTGTCCGGCGGCACGCCGTGCCCGAGGTTGAAGATGTGCCCGGATGCGCCGCGGCCCTGCTCGACGATGCGCCGCACGGCGGCGTCGATCACCGGCCAGCCCGCGCCCAGCAGTGCCGGGTCGAGGTTGCCCTGCACCACGGCACCCGGCCCCAGCCGGCGGGCGGCCTCGTCCAGCGGCACCCGCCAGTCGACGCCGACGACGTCCGCGCCGGCCGCCCGCATCGCCGGAAGCAATTCGCCGGTGTTGACGCCGAAATGGATGCGCGGCACGCGACCCGCCAGTGGCTCGAGCACCGCGCGGCTGTGCGGCAACGCGAACTCGGTGTAGTCGGCGAGCGACAACGCGCCCGCCCACGAGTCGAACAGCTGCACGGTCTGCACGCCGGCGTCGATCTGCACCGTCAGGTAGGCGCGCGCGATCTCGGCGAGCCGGCCGGCCAGGCGGTGCCACAGCTGCGGTTCGGCGTGCATGAACGCCTTGGTCAGGGCGTGATCCCTCGACGGGCCGCCCTCGACGAGGTAGCTGGCGAGCGTGAACGGTGCACCGGCGAAGCCGATGAGCGGTGTGCCGCCCAGCTCACGCACCAACCCACGTACGGCGTCGGCGACGTACGGCACGTCGCCGGCGTCCAGGACACGCAGCCGGTCGATGTCGGCCGCTGTCCGGATCGGCTTGTCGATCACCGGCCCGACGCCCGCGACGATGTCGATGCCGACGCCGGTCGCCACCAGCGGCAGCACGATGTCGGAGAAGAGGATCGCCGCGTCGACGCCGTGCCGGCGCACCGGCTGCAGGGTGATCTCGGTGATCAGTTCGGGCGACCGGCAGGCGTCGAGCATCGTCGTCCCGGCACGCACTGCGCGGTACTCGGGCAGCGAGCGGCCGGCCTGGCGCATGAACCAGACCGGCGGGTAGGGCCCCGGCCGGCCGGTGGCCGCGCGGACGAGCAGCGGGGTCGGCGATTCGGCGGTCTCGCGGGACGGCGGCGAAGCAGACATCACTGCCCATCGTCGCACGTGTGTTCGGCGCGCCTGACGCCGATCCGGAGCAGTCGTGGCACCGTCTCAGCTGTGCCGTCGGTGCATATTCGCCGCCGGTAGAGGTACGGGAAGGAGCTGACGGGCATGGCCGAGGAGTTCGAGCTGTTGTTCTGTCCCCAATGCCAGCACGAGGCGCTCGCCGAAGCGCCGCCATGTGCGGACGGTCACGGCGATGCCTGCCCCGACCGCGCCTGTGTCGACTGCGGCACGGCGCTGCTCGTCGACGCTCCGTTGTTCGATCTGATTGCCGGCCGGAGCCTTCGCACGCCCGGCTCGACCGCTCGTGGCGCCCATGCGGCTTGATCCCGGCGCGGGCCCCGTTCGCCCGTTGTCCGCTGCCCCGCCCGTCCCGGCCGTGCCCCGGCCGGCCCGACCGAACGGCGAGACGAACATGGCACAGACCCAGACCCCGCCGGCATCCGTGAGTGCCGGCGGCGACGCACCGGATGTCTTCCGCCTCGCCGTGCACAACCTTTCCGCGGCGCAGGTGCGCCGTGAGGTGCGGCTCGAGCCGCTGCGGCCGCCGCAACGGCTGGCTCCGTACAGCTACGCGCTCAGCGCCGACGTCCTCGACCCGGACGGCAACGAACTGGCCACCGGCCGGCTGGTGCTGCTGCACGACCCGGACGGGCACGAGGCGTGGGACGGCGTCCTGCGTCTGGTCGGCTACGCCTCGGCCGACCTGGACGAGCAGATGGGTGTGGACCCGTTGCTGCCCACGGTCGGCTGGAGCTGGCTGACCGGGGCACTGGACGAGCGCGACGCCGCGTACCGCGCCGCCGGCGGCACCGTCACACAGACCACCTCCACCCGCTTCGGCGACGTCCACGGGCCGAGCACGACGGTCGCACTCGAGCTGCGCGCCTCATGGACCGCTGACAACCCGCAGCTCGAGGCCCACCTGCTCGCATTCGTCGACCTGCTGTGCACCGCGGCTGGCCTGCCTCCCGAAGGCATCTCCGCACTGCCGCGCAGCTGACGTGCCCGACGTCTCCCCGCTGGACGGGGACGCGGGCGACGAGCGTCCGACCTCTGAGGGCGCACCCGACGAACCGGCCGCGGACGAGGTCGGCGCCGAGAATCCGGGGCCGTCGGTCGAGCTGCTGCGCGAGCCGCGCGACGGCGTTCCCGAGCCGCTGGTCGACGCCGATCGCCTCGCCCGTCTGGCGCAGGGGCTGACCAACGGGCGCGGGCCGGTGGCGCTCGACGCCGAACGCGCCTCCGGCTACCGCTACAGCCAGCGCGCCTACCTCGTGCAGCTGCGCCGCGCCGGCGTCGGCAGCGCGCTGATCGATCCGATCGCGCTGCCCGATCTGTCGAGCATCGACGCCGCGATCGGCGACGCCGAGTGGATCCTGCACGCCGCCAACCAGGACCTGCCCTGCCTGGCCGAGCTCGGCATGCGCCCGCGCCGGCTCTTCGACACCGAGCTCGCCGGCCGGTTGTTGGGCGAGGAACGCGTCGCCCTGGGCACGATGGTCGAACAACATCTCGGGGTGGGCCTGGAGAAGGGTCACTCGGCCGCCGACTGGTCCACCCGTCCGCTGCCCTACGACTGGCTGGTCTACGCCACGCTGGACGTCGAGCTGCTCGTCGACCTGCGCGACAAACTCGCCGCCGAACTCGACGCCGCCGGCAAACTCGACTGGGCGATGCAGGAGTTCGAGGCCGTCCGCCTCGCCCCGCCAGCCCCGCCGCGCACCGATCCGTGGCGGCGTACGTCTGGCATCCACAAGGTGCGCGACCGGCACGCGCTGGCGCGGGGGCGCGAACGGTGGCTCACCCGCGAGGCGTACGCCGTTGAGCGCGACGTCGCGCCGGGCCGCGTGCTGCCCGACGCCGCGCTCGTCAACGCTGCGCGCACGAACCCGAAATCGGCCCGCGACCTCGCTGCCCTGCCCGTCTTCGGCGGCCCGCGCCAGCGGCGCCAGCTCGACCGGTGGTTCGGCGCGCTGACCAGGGCCCGCGAGCTGCCCGACGACGAGCTGCCGCCGGTCACCGCGGGCACCGGCGACGGCATGCCCGCGACGTCGCGCTGGCGCGCTACAACAGCCGGTACAACAGCGCCAACCAGTACTACCGGACGCCGCTGGCCTTCGGTGAAGACATCGACTACGTCTACGCCGGCCCGGGTATCGCTGTCCGCTCGTGGGGCATGCTG
>NZ_CAXTQF010000024.1:25822-47725 GCF_964246335.1 uncultured Jatrophihabitans sp.
ACCGATGCGCCGCTCGATGCCGGCGCATCCCCTGGCTCGCTGCCGCGCGTGCCGCCGTCGCGCAGGTCGCCGAGCAGCACACCGTGCTGGCGCAGAACCTGCTCGCGTCCGACGTCGTGCGCCGACTGTCCTGGCAGCCACCGGACGTCAGCGGGCCCGGCCGGGCGGGAGCGGTGGCCGACCGGCTGGCCGACCTCGGCGCACGCCGGTGGCAGATCGAGCTGACCGCCGCTGCGCTGGCCGCGGCGCTCGACGACGCCGCGAACGCGAACAGCGCAACCTGACCGTCGGTCGCACAACGGGTCGGTTTCGCAACGAGTGCGCAGTCCCTATGGTCAACCTCATGACCGAGCATGACAACGGACTTGACGTGATCTTCAGCGCACTGGCCCACCCGTTGCGCCGCGACATCCTGACCCAGCTCGCGACCGGCGAGTTGTCGGTCAGCGAACTCGCCGCGCCGATGCCCGTGTCGCTCGCGGCCGCCTCGAAGCACGTGCAGGTGCTGGAGCGGGCGGGCCTCATCGAACGCACCGTGCTCGGCCGTCGGCACCAGTTCCGGTTGCGCCGCGAGCAACTGGTCACGGCGAACGGCTGGCTCGGCAACCACACGGTCGAGGTCACGGAGATCGAGATATCGGCGCCGGACGTCGCAGACGTCGCAGACGTCGCAGACGTCGCAGACGTCGCCTCCGTCGAGACGTCAGCCGACGCCGCGCCGCCCGTCAAGGCCGGCAAGAACAAGAAGAGCAACGACAAAGCGGCGAGGAAGAGCAACGACAAGAAGGCTGCCGCGGCCGGCGCACGAAAGGCCATCAAGTCGGCGAAGAGGTCCACGAAGGACAAGAAGTCGAACGACAAACAGGCCAAGGGCAAGAAGACGACGAAGAAGCTCAAGCGCTGACGAAGACGCCGGTGCCGACCGCAACTCCCACCCAGCCGCCGCAGCCCAACCTCGCCTTCCCACCCGAGATGGTCGTTAATCGAGGCCGGCGAGCGACCATCCCGGGTGGGAAGACGGGCGCAGCCGGGGGTTGGCGCGACCGCGACGGTGCGCAAGGGTGTGGTGCAGTCCGTCCGCATTCGCCCGAGAGGCACCGCTATGAACCGAAACGTCCCGACGGTGCGCCGCCCGCGCGCCACGCTGACCGCTCTCCTCGCCGTCCTGGCGACGCTCGCCGCGCTGGCGCTGCTCGTCCCGGGCTCGGCGCAGGCGAATCACGGACGTGGCGGCCGCGCCGTCCCGCCGCCGCCGGCCAACCCGACGCGCGCCGACCAGATCCAAAACATCGACCAGGTCAAGACCGCGATCAAGGCCTACTACGGCGACACGGTGTCCGGCACGAACCCGGACGGCACTCCGCAGCACCTGCCGTCGCCGACCAGCGCATACGCCGCGGAAATGCACGGCATCGAGGCGAACGCCCAGCACTACCTCGCTCAGCGGGCGCGGCACCAGCACGCCAAGGGCACCAAGGCGATCCTGCTCGACGTCGACGACACGTCGTTGAACACCTACAACTACGAGATCTTCAGCAACTTCGTCTACAACCCGGCCTCGAACGCCACCTTCGTCAATGGCGAGGCCTTCCCTGCCGTGTTCGGCATGCCCGACCTCGTCGCGAAGGCGCAGGCCAAGGGATACAAGATCTTCTTCCTGACCGGACGGCCGGAGACGCAGCGCGCGGCCACCGACGGCAACCTCACCAAGGTCGGCTACCCCGTGGTGGACAGCCAGGTCTACCTCAAGGACCAGACGAAGCCGTGGCTGGCGTCGTGCGCGCCGTCCTGCACGACGATCCAGTACAAGTCGCTGACGCGCCGCTACATCGAGTCGCAGGGCTACGACATCGTCGCGAACTTCGGCGACCAGTACAGCGACCTGTCTGGCGGCTACGCCGACAAGGACTACAAGTTGCCGAACCCGATGTACTACCTGCCCTGACAGTCGCGCTTCCCACCTGAGATGGTCGCGCAGACGACGAGCCGAACGACCATCTCGGGTGGGAAGGCGTGGGAGATGAGCGTCAGGCGATCGCCTGGGCGTGCTCCTCGCCGGCGAGCGCGGCCTCCGCGACGTGGTCGCGCGGCAGCTCGACGCGCACGGTCAGGCCGCCGAACGGCGGCGCCGCGGCCTGCAGCTTGCCCTTGTGCGCGTCGACGATCAGCCGCACGATGGCCAGCCCCAGGCCGGCGCCGCGGGTCGCGGTGCGCAGCCGGCCACCGCGGCGGAACGGTTCGAACAATGCGTTGACGTCGCCGTTGATCACGGTGCCGCCGTTGGCGACGTGCACCCACACCTTGTCGTCGGTGTGCCCGGTGGTGACCCGCAGCCAGCCGCCCGGCACGTTGTGCCGGATCGCGTTCTCGACCAGGTTGCCGATCAGGCGCTCGAGCAGGCGCGGATCGCCGAGGGTCGCCGCGGACTCGTTCTCGGTCTCGATCCGCACGCCTTTCTCCTCGGCCTCGGCCGTCACCGCGTGCACCGCCCCGGGCACCAGCCAGGCGAGATCGACGGGCTCGGTGACCTCGAGCTCGCCGCCGCCCACGGCCTGCAGCCGGGCGAGCGTCAGCAGCGACGTCACCAGTCGCTGTGCGCGTTCGGTCGCGGACGCGACGACGTCACCCATGCGGCGCAGCTCGTCCGGATCGGCGTCCGGATCGCTGAGCGTGACCTCGAGCTCGGTGCGGATCACCGAGAGCGGCGTGCGCAGCTCATGGCTCGCGTTCGCGACGAACAATCGTTGACTGTCGAACGCGGCGTCGAGGCGGGCGAGCATGGCGTCGAAGGTGTCCGCGAGCTCGCGCAGCTCGTCGTCCGGGCCGCCGAGGTTGATGCGTTGGTCCAGCGTCTCGGTGGACAGCGCCCGCGCCGTCTGGGTCAGTTTGGCGATCGGGCGCAGCGCCTGCTTGGCCAGCAGATAACCACCGGTCGTGCCGATGATCACGATGATGCCGAAGTAGAGCAGTCCGGTGGACAGCAGGTAATTCGTCGCGTTGGACCTGGCCTGCGTCGCCTGCTGCTGTGGGTTCACCACCTGCTGTACGCCGTTCGGCATGGTCACGGTGACCGTGTTGTGGCTGTTGTACAGCGGCAGCCGCCCGATTGCTCGGTCGAGCAGGATGACGCAGGTGAACAGCAACGAGACGCCGACGAGCAGCACCAATCCGCCGTAGAGCAACGCCATGCGCACGCGCAGCGTCGGGCGGAAGAACCTCACGAACCTGTCCCGGCTCCCTCACTGCCGCCGAGCAGGCCCGGGTCGATCCGGTATCCGGAGCCGACCACGGTGTCGATGATGGCCGGCTCCCCCAGCTTGCGCCGCAACGTCATCATCGTCACTCGGACGGTGGTGGTGAACGGATCGGCGTTCTCGTCCCACACGCGGTCGAGCAGCTCCTCACTGCTCACCACGGCACCCTGTGCCATGAGCAGGGTCTCGAGAACACCGAACTCCTTGCGCGTGAGATCGACGAGCTCGCCGTGGCGGGTGACGGTGCGTTTCGCCGAGTCGAGCTCGATGTCTCCTGCGTTCAATACCGGCGGCGCTGCCGGAGTGGTGCGCCGGCCCAGCGCGCGGACCCGCGCCACGAGCTCGGCAAAGGCGAACGGCTTGGCGAGGTAGTCGTCGGCACCGATCGCCAGACCGGTGACCTTGTCCTCGACGGTGCCGCTCGCGGTCAGCATCATCACGCGGGTCAGCACCCCCTCATCGGTGAGCCGGCGACAGATCTCGTCGCCGGACATGCCAGGCAGGTCACGGTCGAGCACTACGACGTCATAACGAGTGAGGGCGGCCTTTCGATACCCTTCGTCGCCGTCCGTGGCGACATCGACGGCCATGCCCTCCCGGCGCAGGCCCCGAGCCACTGCCTCGGCGAGCTGCACTTCGTCCTCGACCACGAGGATGCGCATCCTCAGCCTCCCCGTCTCGTCATGTGCCCTGCCCTATGTTGCGTCGGTGCTGCCGCTGGTGCCGGCAGGCTCGTCCGCGGGCTCGGCCGCGGACCGGGACAACACCGTGGCGGCCCACTCGACGATCCGCCGCGCGATGTCCTGCACGCTCAGTCCAGCGGCGGCTCGCACGCTCGCGATGCTGCCGTGTTCGAGGAACCGTACCGGTATGCCGATGTCTCGTGCGGGAACATCGCACTCCGCCTCGCGAAGTGTCTGCGAAATTCTCGCCCCGACTCCCCCGCGCACGACGCCGTCCTCCACGGTGACGACCAGCGATGCGGCCCGGGCGAGCTCCACCACAGCCGGGTCGACGGGGTTCACCCAGCGCGGCGCGACGACGCGGACGGAGTAGCCGGCCCGGCCGATGCCTTCCGCGGCCTGCAGCACCTCGGCGGCCAGGGCCCCGACCGCGACGACCAGCACATCGACGGGCGCATCGACGGCTGGTTCGGCAAGCACGTCGTAGTGCCCCAGCCGGCGAAGTGCGGGCACCGAGTCACCGACGGGCATCTTCGGGAATCGCAGCACCGTCGGGCCGTCGGCGACACCCACAGCCTCGTTGAGCAGCTCGCGCAGCGATTCCTCGTCACGCGGCACCGCCATGCGCAGGCCGGGGACGACGCCGAGCAACGCGAGGTCCCACATGCCGTTGTGGCTGGGGCCGTCCTGCCCGGTGATGCCGGCGCGGTCGAGGACGATCGTGACCGGCAGCCGGTGCAGCGCGACGTCCATCAGCAGCTGGTCGAACGCCCGGTTCAGGAATGTGGCGTACAGCGACACGACGGGATGCATGCCGGCCGACGCCAGCCCCGCCGCCGATGTCATGGCGTGCTGCTCGGCGATACCGACGTCGTAGAACCGCTCCGGGAAGCGCTGCGCGAACTCCCCCATGCCGACCGGGTCGCACATCGCGGCGGTGATCGCGACGACGTCGTCGCGGCGCTCGCCGATGCGCACGAGCTCCTCACCGTAGGCCTTGGTCCAGCTGCGTCCGGTGGTCGGTTTGACCCGGCCGGTCACCGGATCGACCGGACGCCACTGGTGCAACTGGTCGGCCTCGTCGTTCTCCGCCGGGGCGTAGCCGTAACCCTTGCGGGTCACGCAGTGCACGATCACCGGCGCGTCGAAGCCGCGGGCCTTGGCGAACGCGGTCTCCATCGCGGCGACATCGTGACCGTCGACCGGTCCGACGTACTTGAGGCCGAGATCCTCGAACATGCCCTGCGGCGCCAGCATGTCCTTGATGCCGCGCTTGACGCCGTGCAGCGCGTCGTAGATCGGCTGGCCGACCACCGGAGTGCGCTCGAGCATCTCGCGGATCTGGCCCAGGGTGCGTTCGTAGCCGGGCTTGAGGCGCAGCGTGGCGAGCTGCTCGGCGAAGCCGCCGACGGTCGGCGAGTACGACCGGCCGTTGTCGTTGACGACGACGATCACCGGGCGGCCGGCCGCGGCGATGTTGTTCAGCGCCTCCCAGCACATGCCGCCGGTCAGCGCGCCGTCGCCGACCACGGCGACGACGGTGCGCCGCTCGCCGCGCACCGCGTAGGCCTTGGCGATGCCGTCGGCATAGGACAGGGCCGTCGAGGCGTGCGAGTTCTCGATCCAGTCGTGCTCGCTCTCAGCGCGACTGGGATAGCCGGACAGTCCGCCGTCCTGGCGCATCGTGGGCATCTGCTCCGCCCGGCCGGTCAGGATCTTGTGCACGTACGCCTGGTGCCCGACGTCGAACAGGATCGGTTCGCGCGGCGAGTCGAAGACGCGATGCAGCGCGATGGTCAGCTCGACGACGCCGAGGTTCGGGCCCAGGTGCCCCTGACCGGTGCGCGTCGCGGTGTCGATGAGCAGGTCACGGATCTCGGTCGCCAGGGCTGCGAGGTCGGCGGATCCCAGATCGCGCAGATCCGCGGGCGTCTCGACCTGGCTCAGGACGCGTGTCACGCGGTTGATGCTACGACGCGAGGTCTGCGGTGTCCGACGACTCGGCCGCCGCGCCCCCCGGGCGCAGCAGGGCCAGGCACTCGACGTGCGCCGTCATCGGGAAGGCGTCGAAGGCGCGCAACGCGGTCAGGTTCCAGCCGGCCTCGCGGGCCGCGGCGACGTCGCGCGCCAGGGTGCCCGCGTCACACGACAGGTAGGCCATTGCCCGCGGGCGCAGGGCGGCGAGCGCGGCCATCACGTGCGGGCCGGCACCGGTGCGTGGCGGGTCGAGCACCACGAGGTCGACGCCGTCGCCGGCGCCGAGCTCGGCCACAGCCGCCGCGCTCACCTTGCCCTGCCGCACGGTGGCCTGGGGCAGGTCGGCCAGGTTCGCGGCCGCGTCCTCGACCGCGCCGGGGTCCAGCTCGACGCCGGTGACCAGTCCGCCCGCGCCGACGGCCTCGGCGAGGGCGGCGGTCAGCGCGCCGGCGCCGGCGTAGAGCTCGAGCACCTTTGCCCCGGCCAGCGGGCCGGCGGTGGCCAATGCGTCGATCACCGCGTGCGTGTAGATCGCCGCCGCGGCGGGATGCACCTGCCAGAACCCGGCAGCCGACACCTCGAACCGGCGGCTGCCGACGTCGTGGCGCACCCGCAACGGGCCGGCGTGCACCGCGACCCGGTCCGGCGCCCGGCGCCCGTGGGCGCGCCTGCCGCGATGCCGCTTCGGGACGGCCGGCCGGTGTGTCAGCTCGGTGAGGGCGCCGTCGTCGCCACGGACCACCTCGACGCCGTTGCACCCCGGCCACGACCCGGCGAGTACGGGTGAATCGCCGACTCCCGCGACCCCGAGCAGGCAGGCGTCGACGTGCTCGACGTCGTGCGAGGCGTGCCGGCGCAGCCCGGGCCGGCCGTCGGCGTCGACCGCATAGGCGACGCGGGTGCGCCAGCCCAGCAGCCCGCCGGGCAGCGGTTCGACCTCACGCAGCAGGTCGCCGAGGTCGATGCCGCCGAGGCGGGCGAACTGGTCGCGGATCACCGCGGCCTTGAATCGGCGCTGCGCGTCGGCCGTGGCGTGCTGCCAGTCGCAGCCGCCGCACCGGCCGGGCCCCGCGTACGGGCACGGCGGGCGCACTCGGTCCGCAGAGGCGTGCAGGATCTCCACGGCGTCCGCGCGCAGGAACGACGCCCGCCGGTCCTCGGTCACCACCGCCCGCACCCGCTCACCGGGTAGCGCGTGGCGGACGAAGACGACGCGACCGCCGTGCCGGGCGACGCACGAGCCGCCCTGCGCGACCGCCCCGACGTCGAGCTCCAGCACGGTGCCGACGAGCGGTGCGCCCGGCTCAGACACGGGGCAGTCGTGCCTCTTCGACGACGTGCACGGGTGACGCCTCGGACTTCGGGATGTGCGGGCCGTCGAGGGGTACGGGCTGGTCGGTGACGCCGGTCGTCGAGTCCAGTTGCCACGGCACGCTGGTGACCATCACCCCCGGCTCGAACAGCAGCCGCCCCTTGAGCCGAAGCGCGGACTGGTTGTGCAGCAGCTGCTCCCACCAGCGGCCGACCACGTACTCCGGGATGAAGACGTTGACGATGTCGCGCGGCCGGTCGACGCGCAGTTCCTTCAGATAGTCGAGGATGGGTCGGGTCACCTCGCGGTACGGCGACTCGAGCACGGTCAGCTGCACCGGCAGGTCGTGTCGGTCCCACTCGGCCTGCAGCGAGCGGGTGTCCTCGTCGTTGACGCTGACGGTCAGCGCCGTCAACGTGTCGGGCCGCGTGGCGCGGGCGTAGGCGAGCGCACGCAGCGTGGGCTTGTGCACCTTGGACACCAGCACGACGACGTGGTTGCGCGCCGGCAGCACCAGTCCGGTGTCCTCGGTGGCGAGCTCGCGGGCCACTCGTCCGTAGTGCTTGTTGATGCCGCGCATGATCGCGTAGAGGATCGGCATGGCGATCAACACCAGGTACGCGCCCTTGGTGAACTTCGTGACGACGACGATCACCAGGACCACGCCGGCGAGGCTCGCACCGAACGCGTTGATCATGCGGGAGCGGCGGATGCGTCCGCGCTCACGGGAGTCCCGCTCGCCGCGGATCACGCGGTTCCAGTGCCGCACCATCCCGCTCTGCCCGAGCGTGAACGACGTGAACACACCGATGATGTAGAGCTGGATCAGTCGCGTCACGTTCGCGTCGTAGATCCAGATCAGCACGCCGGCGACGATCGCGAGCATCACCACGCCGTTGCTGTACGCGAGCCGGTCGCCGCGGTTGTTCAGCTGCGCGGGCAGGTTCCGGTCGCGGGCGAGGATGGAGCCGAGCAACGGGAAACCGTTGAACGCGGTGTTCGCGGCGAGGACCAGGATCAGCGCCGTCGTGGCCTGCACGAAGAAGAACCCGACCGAGTGCGGGCCGCCGAACACGGCGCTCGCGACCTGCGCGATCACCGTGCGCTGCTCGCGGGAATGACACACACTCTTGGCTAGATTGGTGAATCCGCAGCTGTTGGTCGTCGGGTCGGTGATGTGCACCTTGCTGATCAGCGCGAGCGCGGTGAGCCCGACGAACATCGTGACGGCGATCACGCCCATCGCCACCAGCGTCTTCTGCGCGTTGCGGTCCTTCGGCGGCTTGAACGCCGGCACCCCGTTGGCGATGGCCTCGACACCGGTCAGCGCGGTGCAGCCCGACGAGAACGCGCGCAGCGTGAAGAACGTCAGGGCCAGCACACTCAACGAGCCGTATCCGTGCTGCGCCGCCACGTGGTACTTCGCGCTCTCGGACACCGGCGCGTCGCCGACGATGGTCCGGAACAATCCGGTGCCGATCATGATGAACACGCCGGCGGCGAACAAGTACGTGGGCGCCGCGAACGCGGTGCCCGCCTCGCGCAACCCGCGCAGGTTGACCGCCGCGAGCAGCACGATGAAACACAGCGCCATCAGCACGCGGTAGTTATGCAGCGACGGCGCGGCGGAGATGATGTTGTCGACGCCGGAGGACACCGAGACGGCGACCGTCATCACGTAGTCGACGAGTAACGCCGACGCCACGACCACACCTGCGGACCGGCCGATGTTCTTGGACGCGACCTCGTAGTCACCGCCGCCGGTCGGGTACGCGCGCACCAGCTGGCGGTACGACAGCACGACTGCCGTCATGAGGACGACAACGGCACCGGCGACCCACGGCGCGAGGTAGAGGAACGCGGTGCCGCCCAGCGTCAGCACCAGCAGGATCTCCTGCGTGGCGTACGCGACACTCGAGAGCGCGTCGCTGGCGAAGATCGGCAGCGCGAGACGCTTGTTGAGCACCGCCTCGGACGCGGTGGCGGAACTCATCGGCCGGCCGATGATCAGCCGCTTGAGCACTCGCGTGTACACGCCCACGAAGCGTGAGGATACGGCGGCTCGGAGAGCCTGCGTGCAGGCGCGGTCGGCGCCGTGCCAAGCTCGCACCGTGCACATCGTCATCATGGGGTGCGGGCGCGTCGGCGCGGCGCTCGCCCTGCAGCTCGCGACGACCGACAACACGCTGGCCGTCATCGACCAGCAGCCGCTCGCGTTCCGCCGCCTGGGGGACGATTTCACCGGCCGGAAGGTCGCGGGCGTGGGCTTCGACCGTGACACGCTCGTCGAAGCCGGGATCGAGGAGGCCGCAGCGTTCGCCGCGGTCAGCAGCGGCGACAACTCCAACATCATCGCGGCGCGCGTCGCCCGCGAGACGTTCGGTGTGCGCCGCGTGGTCGCCCGCATCTACGACCCGAAGCGCGCCGAGGTGTACGAGCGGCTCGGCATTCCCACCGTGGCGACCGTGCCGTGGACGTCGTCGCGGCTGCTCAAGGCCGTGCTCGGCGAGACGACGGCCGAGGCCTGGCGCGACCCGTCCGGCGAGGTCGCGGTCATCGCGGTCGTGCCGAACGAGGGCTGGGTCGGCCGGCCGCTGGCGGACTTCGAGAGCGCCAGCGGCACCCGCGCCGCCATCGTCACGCGCTTCGGCAAGGGCCAGCTCGCCACCTCGGGCACACTCATCCAGTCCGGCGACGTGCTGCACGTGCTGAGCGTCGACGACCAGCGCCCGGCGCTGCGCGAAACGGCGCAGAACCCGCCCACCGGAGGTCACGCGTGAGAGTCGCCATCGCCGGTGCCGGCGCGGTCGGTCGGTCCATCGCCCGCGAGCTGGTCAGCAAGAACCACGAGGTGCTGCTGATCGACAAGGACCCGGCCAAGGTAGACCCGGACCGCATCCGCGGCGCCCGCTGGCTGCTGGGCGATGCCTGCGAGGTCGCGAACCTGGAGGCCGCGCAGCTTGCCGACTGCGACGTCGTCGTCGGCGCGACCGGCGACGACAAGGTCAACCTCGTGCTCTCACTGCTCGCCAAGACCGAGTACGCGGTGCGTCGGGTGGTCGCACGGATCAATCACCCTGCGAACGAGTGGCTGTTCACCGAGTCGTGGGGGGTCGACACGGCTGTGTCCACCCCGCGGGTGCTCGCCGCGCTCGTGGAGGAGGCGGTGGAGGTCGGTGACGTCGTCCGGCTGTTCGGCATCCGGGAGGGTCAGGCGAACCTGCTCGAGATGACGCTGCCCGACGACGCGCGCTGCGTGGGCCGGGCCGTGCGCGACCTCGAGTTGCCCAAGGACGCGTCACTCGTCGCGATCGTGCGCGGCCGGCGGGTGATCACCCCGTCGCCGGAGGAGCCGCTGGAGGCCGGCGACGAGCTGCTGTTCATCGCCCTGCCGGACAGCGAGGACGCGCTGCGGCAGTCGATCATGACGTCCTGACCGCGGCAGCTCAGTCGGCGGCCGGCTGCAACCGGTGCCGGGCACGGCGGATGACCAGGAAGCTGACGCCCGCGGCGAGCACGAACAACGGGTAGCCCATCGCGATGCGGGCGAACGCCAGCCAGCCGGTGCTGTTCTCCCCGTACAGGGCCAGCTGCACGATGCCGCGCGCGAGGAAGACGACGGTCGCCGCGAGCGTCGCCCACGAGTAGGCGACAAGCAGCGGCCGACGCCGGTGCCAGCGCGGCGCGTCGTCGCCACGGCGGTCCGGCGTCGGGTCCAGGAACTCCCACAACACGCCGACGAGCGGTCGGCGCACGACCAACGACACCGCGAACGGCACCGCATAGGCAAAGCTCGTCCAGATGCCGAGCAGGAAGTAACCGCGCGCCTGGCCGGTGCGCGCAGCGATGAATGCGCCGACGGCGACACCGAGCAGCCCGGACAATGCCTGCTGCACCGACTGCTTGCGCAGGAAGCGGTAGGCCGTGAGCACCAACGCGCTCGCCACGGCCGCGATCACCGCAGGGCGCAGACCGGCGGTGACGTTGACGATGACGAACACCGTCGTCGGGATCGCGGTGATCAGCGCACCGGTCCAGCCGCCGATGCCGTCGATCAGCTGCCGGCGGTAGTTCTCGCGCATCGACTCGGCGCGCGACGGCGGCTCGGTCATGCCTTGTGCGAGACCAACTCGTACCACGGGTTGTAGATGGCCAACCGGCCGTCGTGCAGTCCGACGCGCCCGCGCGCCGCGATCTTGCGCCCGGGCTCGATCCCGGCGATGCGCCGCCGGCCGAGCCAGACGAGCGTGAGGGTGTCCGAGCCGTCGAACAGCTCCGCCTCGAGCGTGGGCACGTTCTCGTTGGGCGTGTAGACGACCGAGCGCAGCCGGCCGACGACCTCGACGTCCTTGCCGTGGCGCACGTCGGCCATCCGCGCGCAGCACCGCTCCTCGACGTCGTCCTGCAGGTCGACGGCGTCGAGGCGCTGCGCGCTGGCGGTCAGCCGCTGCAGCAGGGACGGACGGTTGCCCATGAGCACAGAGTAAGGCCTACCGACGCGATTGCGCCGGTCGGCTCAGGCCTGTGGGGCGTCGGGCAGTTCGATGCCCTCGGGCAGCTTCAGCGGCACCGGGTCGCGCGCAGGCAGCGGATCCGCGCCGCGTACGACGATCACTCCGCGCAACGCACGCTCGAGCAGCTGCGCGTGCGCGGCGTCGCGGGCCACCGCCCCGGCGAACATCGCGCGCAGGAACCAGCGCGGACCGTCCACGCCGACGAAGCGGACCGGGATCGTTTCGCGGCCGCCCTCGGCCGGGATGGCGCCGTGCAGCTCGGTGCCGAAGGCGCCGTCCTGCTCGCTTGCCGACGAGCGGCGCTGTTCGTTCAGTGACTGCGCAATCTCCGCCCGGACCTCGTCCCAGATGCCCTCGTTACGAGGCGCCGCAAACACGCCGAGCTGCATGGTGCCGTCCTCGGTCGCGAGGGTCGCGGACACCACCTGACGGTTCTCGTCGACGTCGACGCGCACGTCGAACCCCTCGTACACCGGCACTCGCAGGGCGCCGAGATCGACGCGCTCCACGTCGTCGTCGGGCGCGTCGCGTTCGTCGAACGGCCCTTCGGTGACAACCGGTGTCTCGCGCACACGGGTCTCCCACGGCGGGGTGGCGTCGATCTTGCCCTGCTCGCTGCGCCTCTGCCTGCGTCTGCCCGGCACTACCGAGCACCTCCTTGCGTGGGGGCGACTCCGGTCGCCGAGTCGGTGGCGTTTGCGAGCGCGCCCGCTCCGCCGGTCGACCCGTGCCCGCCGGAGCCGCGTTCGGACTCGGGCAGCGCATCGACCTCGACGAAGCACGCCCGTTCGACCCGCTGCACCACAAGCTGTGCTACCCGCTCGCCACGCCGCAACGTCAGCTCCTGCGCCGAATCGTGGTTGATGACGATCAGCTTGATCTCGCCGCGGTACCCGGCGTCGATAGTGCCCGGGGCGTTGACCAGCCCCAGTCCTGCTCGGGCTGCCAGCCCGGAACGCGGGTGAACGAATGCCGCGTACCCCTCGGGCAGGGCGACGGACAGACCCGTCGGCAGCACTGCGCGCTCGCCGGGTGCGAGCACGACGTCGTGCGCGGCCACGATGTCCGCGCCGGCGTCCCCGGGCAGTGCATACGTCGGCAACGGCAGCGACGCATCGCTGCGCCGGACGAGGATGCGAACGCCCGGTGCGGCACCGTCATCGGCGCTCGCCGGTCCGATCGTCACGGGCGCTGAGGCTACCCTCGACGCCGTGAGCGCCGGCACCGACAGCCCCCACGGCGCCGTCTATCGCGAGACGCTGCGCACCCCCTGGTGGTGGTACGTCGTCGCGCTCGCGGTCGCCGCCCTGCTGGCAGCCGAGTTCCATATTCCCGGCGTGCGCCTCACCGACTGGATCCCGTGGTGCTCGATGCCGCCGCTCGCGCTGATCATCGTCTGGTGGCTCGGGCGCAGCCATCTCGAGGTGCGCGATCACGAGCTGCGCGTCCGCGGCGCGCATCTGCCGCTCGGCTACGTGACCGGTGAGATCGCGCTCGACCAGCAGACCCTGCGGCGCATCGTCGGCCGTGAGGGTGACCCGGCCGCGTTCGTCTCGGTGCGACCGTGGATCGGGCCCGGCGTGCAACTGTGGATCGACGACGAGGAGGACCCCACGCCCTACTGGCTGGTGAGCTCGCGGCATCCGGACCGGCTGGTCGCGGCGGTGCGTTCGGCGCGCTGACGGGTGCGCCGGGACGCCACGCTAGATTCCGGGCATGGCGCAAACGCAGCACGGCTCACGCTTCGACGGTCAGGTCGCTCTCATCACCGGCGCCAGCCGCGGCATCGGGCTCGGGGTGGCGGCCCGACTGGTCGCCGAGGGCGCGCGTGTGGTGATCACGGCCCGGAAGCCGGAGGGTCTGGAGGCTGCGCTGCGCGAGCTGGACGCCGGCGACTCGGTGATCTCGGTGGCCGGGCGCGCCGACGACGCCGATCACCAGCGCGCAGCGGTCGACACCGCGGTGCGCGAGTTCGGCGGACTGGACGTGCTGGTCAACAACACCGGCATCAACCCGGCGTACGGACCGATCGTCGACATCGAGGACGCCGCCGCCCGCAAGATCATGGACGTGAACGTGTTGTCCGCGCTGGCGTGGACGCGGCACGCGCTGGCGGCCGGGCTGGGTCGGGAGCGGCCGGGCGCCGTGATCAACATGGCGTCGGTGGCGGGCATCTCGCCCGCGCCGGGGATCGCTTACTACGGCGTCAGCAAGGCCGCCCTCATCGGGCTGACGGTTCAACTGGCCGCGGAACTCGCGCCGCAGGTGCGGGTCAATGCCATCGCTCCTGCAGTGATCAAGACCAAGTTCGCCGAGGCGCTCTACGCCGGGGACGAGGAGGGCGTGGCCGGCGGCTACCCGTTGAAGCGGCTGGGCGTGCCCGAGGACATCGCCGCAGCCGCCGCCTTCCTGGCTTCGGCTGACGCCGCCTGGATCACCGGCCAGACGCTGGTGGTGGACGGCGGCGCCGGCCTCAGGGCATCGCTCTAGGCGCAGTCGCGGCAGATGGGCTGGCCCTTGCGTTCGCGGGCGAGCCGGCTGCGGTGGTGCACCAGGAAACAGGACGCACAGGTGAATTCGTCGCTCTGCTTCGGCAGCACGCGCACAGTCAATTCCTCACCGGACACACCGGACAGGTCTGCACCGGGCAGTTCGAGCGATTCGGCCAATTCGGTCTCGTCGACGTCGATCGATCCGGACTGCGCCTCGGCCCGGCGCGCCTTCAGTTCCTCGATCGAGTCCTCGTTCATCTCCTCGACGTCACCACGGCGGGGGGCGTCGTAATCTGTAGCCATCTGCTGTCACTCCTCTGTGGCGTTGCCACGGTCTTTCTCGTCGTTTTCGAGCCAACCGGTCCGCGCTGCGGTGCCAACGTCCGCCGATCAAGTTTTGTGCCCGCTCGCACGGCCGGTCTTTGCCGTGTCGTCCGGGGTGGCGGCGGAACGGTACCGCGTGAACCTTTCGCGCTAACGACAGGGATCGGCGTGTCATTCCCGATGTGCGGACTACTCTCTTGCTCCGCTGGCGCTGGTAGCCCGACAGGAGGTCGCCGCTGATGCCGAGCACGGTTCAACGACGTCCGTTGCCGGCTCTGCTGTCGTTGGTCGCACTGCTGCTGCTCACCGCTCTGGTGTGGTGGCGGGTGCTCAACCGCAGCAGCGGCGACACGACGCATCCGTCCGCGAAGAGCGCCTGCCCGTCCGCGTCCGCATCGGCGACCCCGGCCGCGCGCGTGCTGCCTGCCCCGGCATCGGTGACCGTCCAGATCCTGAACTCGACCACCAGGCACGGCATCGCCGGCGGTGCCCGCACCGCGCTGGTCACCGACGGCTTCAAGGCCCCGGCCCAGGCCGGCAACGACACGCACTATCTGAACAAGATCAAGACGACGGCGCAGCTGCGTTTCGGGCCGGCAGGCCGCCAGGGCGCCACGCTGCTCGGCTACTACCTTCCCGGATCCACCCCCGTGCAGACGACGAGCAAGAACGCCACCGTCGTGGTCTCGCTCGGCAAGGCGTACCGCGGGGTGGCGAGCAACGCCGCGGTCACTGCCGCACTCAAGAAGGCGGGTCTGTCGACGGTGACGCCGGCCCGGCCGACGGCGAGCTGCTGACCCGGTCCGCGGCGAGCGCCTCGAGCACACCGAAAAGCTCCGGCGCGAGGTCGGCGGGCGCGGCCGCGTACATGCGCGATCCCGGTGCCGCGCCGCGCAGCCCGCTGGTCACGCAGCCGGCCCGGCGCGCGATCAGGCCGCCGGCCGCGTAGTCCCACGGATTGAGGCCGACCTCGAAGTACCCGTCGAGACGCCCGGCGGCGACGAAGCACAGGTCCAGCGCCGCCGACCCGAGCCGGCGTAGATCACCGACGCGCGGCAGCAGCGGCGCCGCGACGCGCATCTGACGCTCGCGCATCGCCGGGTCGTAGGCGAAGCCGGTGCCGATCACCGCTCGCGCCAGCGGCACCGAGCGGCGCGCACCCAGCTGCGCGCCGTCGAGTCGCGCCGGTCCGCTGCGGCTGGCCTGGAACAGCTCACCGGACGCCGGATTGCACACCGCGCCGGCGGCCACGTCGCCGTCGACCTCGACAGCGACCGACACGGCGTACAGCGGCAGGCCGAGCACGAAGTTGACGGTGCCGTCGATGGGGTCGAGCACCCATCGCACACCGGACGTGCCGTCGTGCGAAGCGCCCTCCTCGGCGAGCACTGCGTCCGCGGGACGCAGTCGGGTCAGCTGCTCGAGCAGCCACGCTTCGCTGCGCCGGTCGACATCGGTGACGAGGTCGGTGGCGGTGCTCTTCGAGTCCACCGTGATGCCGTCCTGACCGGCGCGGGCGTCGGCGACGAGGCGCGCTGCTCCGGTCGCGAGTTCGACGCACATCGCCTCGAGTTCGGCGTCCGACGGGATCGGGGTCTGCGGGTTCACGTCCACCCCTACATCGCAGCACGTCGGCGCCGCGGTGCGGGATAAGGTCTCGTCCAGCCGGCGTCTGCATCCGGTGGGAACGAGGAGCAAGGATGGTTTCGAAGGAGACCCCCGGTCGGGCTTTCGGCGTGGACATCGGCGGGACCGGGATCAAGGGCGCGGTCGTGGACACCACCGACGGCTCGTTGGTCACCGAACGCAAACGCATCGCCACCCCGCACCCGGCGACCCCGGAGGCCGTCGCCGAAGTGGTCGCGACGCTCGTCTCCGACGCCGGGTGGACCGGCGAGATCGGCGCCACGTTCCCGGCCGTGATCAAGCACGGCATCGCCCGGTCGGCGGCGAATGTCGCCCCCGCGTGGGTGGGCAACGACGTCGACAAGACGTTCAGCGCCGCCGTCGGGTCCGGCAGTGAGGTCGTGGTCCTCAACGACGCCGACGCCGCCGGCCTCGCCGAAGCGCGGTTCGGCGCGGCGAAGGACGTTCCGGGCGTCGTCCTCATGCTGACGTTCGGCACCGGCATCGGCAGCGCACTGCTGATGAACGGCGTGCTCGTGCCCAACACCGAACTCGGCCATCTCGAACTCGACGGGCACGACGCCGAGCGGCGCGCCGCGGCGTCGGTACGCGACGAGCACGGCATGTCCTACCGCAAGTGGGCGCAACGCGTGAACCACTACATGCAGCACGTCGAGCGGCTGTTCACTCCGGACCTGTTCGTGGTCGGGGGCGGGGTCAGCAAGGCCTCGGAGAAGTGGGTGCCGTTGCTCGAGCTGAACACGAAGGTGGTGCCCGCGCAGTTGCTGAACGAGGCCGGCATCGTCGGCGCGGCGATGGCGGCCGTCGAGGCTCTCGGCGAGTGAGCCCGGGGTGACTCCCCCGCCGCGCACACCCAGCGCGACCGCACGTGCGGTGGCGAACCGCGCACGCCGCAGTACACTGCATGCTCAGGGAACTGCGCACGATCTGGGCTCGCATCTGAGCGGAAAACAGACTGCCTGAGACCCCACCGGCCAGCTGCACCCGTCGAGGTGCGGACGCAGCGTTCGCCCTTCGTCGAACGCTTACGTGGTGAAAGGTCTTTTGTGGCTTCGAGCAAGCGAACCCCTGTCGGAACCGTCGACGACGACGCAGCCGATCCCGCTGCGCGCGGTGTGTCCGCGGCCGGCACGAGTCGGCGCTCGGCGACGGCGACGGTCGACCCGCCCGCGAAGACGGCGACCCGCACCCCGGCCAAGGCCGCCAAGGCACCGGCGAAGAACGCACCGGCCAAGACAGCCGCGAAGACGGCCCGCAAGAGCGCGGCCAAGACTGCCGCCGCCAAGACCACCACGGCAGACGCCGACACCGCCGAGAACGCGGTGCCGGGCGAGGCCGCCCTGGCCGACGGCGCAGCGATCGCCGTCCCGGCCGACGGCAGCCCGGTGCCCGACGTCGCAGCCGACGGCGACGCGAAGGGCGACGAGGAGTCCGAGTTCAGCTGGGACGAGGAAGAAGAGTCCGAGGCGCTGCGCCAGGCGCGCAAGGACGCCGAGATGACCGCCTCGGCCGACTCGGTGCGCGCCTACCTCAAGCAGATCGGCAAGGTCGCCCTGCTCAACGCCGAGGAGGAGGTCGATCTCGCCAAGCGGATCGAGGCGGGGCTGTACTCCGCGGAGCGCCTGCGCCAGGCCGAAGAGGTCAGCGAGAAGCTGGCGCTGCAGATGCGCCGCGACCTGCGCTGGATCGTGCGCGACGGCGAGCGTGCCAAGAACCATCTGCTCGAGGCCAACCTGCGCCTCGTCGTGTCGTTGGCCAAGCGCTACACCGGCCGCGGCATGGCGTTCCTGGACCTCATCCAGGAGGGCAACCTCGGGCTGATCCGCGCGGTCGAGAAGTTCGACTACACCAAGGGTTACAAGTTCTCGACCTACGCCACCTGGTGGATCCGGCAGGCGATCACCCGCGCGATGGCCGACCAGGCCCGCACGATCCGCATCCCGGTGCACATGGTCGAGGTCATCAACAAGCTCGGCCGCATCCAGCGTGAGCTGCTCCAGGACCTCGGCCGCGAGCCGACGCCCGAAGAGCTCGCGAAGGAAATGGACATCACGCCGGACAAGGTGCTAGAGATCCAGCAGTACGCGCGCGAGCCGATCTCTCTCGACCAGACGATCGGCGACGAGGGTGACAGCCAACTCGGTGACTTCATCGAGGACTCCGAGGCCGTCGTCGCCGTGGACGCGGTGTCGTTCACGCTGCTGCAGGACCAACTCCAGTCCGTGCTGCAGACGCTGTCCGAGCGCGAGGCCGGCGTCGTCAAGCTCCGGTTCGGGCTCACCGACGGCCAGCCGCGCACCCTCGACGAGATCGGCCAGGTCTACGGCGTCACGCGCGAGCGGATCCGCCAGATCGAGTCGAAGACGATGTCCAAGCTGCGCCACCCGTCCCGTTCCCAGGTCTTGCGCGACTACCTCGACTGACGTCGCGCGTCGAACGCTCAGGACTGTTGCGTCGCTGCCGATGGGTGGGGGCGAGGAACTCGTCGAGACGCGGCAGGCCAGCCACCCCTCAACCCCTGGTCCCGTGGCCGCGGCTCCACGCAGCCCCTCCCCGTACTCGGCCGCTGATCCCGGCTCGTCCATGGTCCGCATGCAGCCCTAGGCGCGGTCGTCGCCGGCCGACCAGGACGGCTTGATCCATTCGCCCACGAGGTTGGCGCAGATCAGCGCTCGGTTGACCGGATCCCACAGCAGCACACCCGCAGCCTGGGTCAGTGCGACCAGCGCCGTCATCTCGTCGGCCGGCACCGGCAACGACGTGCGCTCCCCGTCCTCGGTGACGACCAGGACGTCGAAGCCGGCGTCGCCGCTGCTGCCGGGTGACCAATTGGCGTTGACGTACCGGACTCGTTGCGTCTCGTTGCTCGCACCTGCCATTCCCCGAGCCTGACGGGTGGGTCCGACATGCGTCGCATCACCGCCGACCGGACACGTCGGCGGTGCCCCCGACGCCGACGTGTCAGCCGCGGTTCGAGTGCGGGTACCGAACAAGTGCCCTGCCGGCACCCACATCCCCCGACCGAAGGACACGCCAATGACCAACACCGCAGACACCGGCGACCGCAATGTCAAGGCGCATGAAAGCACCAGCTTCGCCGACCTCGGTAAGGAGATGTGGGCCTACCTGACGGGTAAGGGCGCCGCGATCAACTACGAGTTCGTCGACATGACCGTCGAGGTCCCGCGCGAGACCGGCGCGGACTCCCCCCGCGCGACGTGGAAGCTGAACGGCTCGCTGCGCATCACGACGGCAGAGGGCGCTTCCCGGCAATGACCGCTCGCCCCGGCCAGTTGACGGTCGAGGCGGATCTGCGTCTGCAGGTGGACGGCGCCGAGGCACAGATCCGCGGGCACGGTCAGCGGATCGACGTGGTCGTCGACCATCCTGTGCAGCTGTTCGCCTCTGCGGCGTCGCTGGGCAGGACCGCGGGCCTGCATCCTGGGCGCACCGGCCCGAGGCAGCTTGCCGACGCCGGCCTGACCCTCGCCGTCTCGAGTCGTTCGGGCGAGCTGCTCCGGATCGGCGCGGACGCGGGTCGCCTGCACGTGCGCATCGGCGGCTACGTCGTGCTGCGTGCGGTGGTGGTCGTGTCCGGAACAGCAGCCTGGTTCGTCGTGGGCCGGCGGCGTCGCCGCACCCGCTGACCTCACGCGCACAGCGAGGTGCGGGCTCAGACCAGCCCGTGCTCCTCGAGCCGCTTGGTCAGGTGCGCGAGCTGTTCGGTGAGTTCGTGCACGTCGCGCCGGGTTGCGGCCTGCGCAGCCTCGTCGCTGGCGCGCACCCGGTCGACCAGCCAGGTCGCGAACGACCCCGTGACGACACCGATGAGCGCCACCCCGCCGATCATCAGTCCGACGGCCACCCACCGTCCCTCGGCGGTGACCGGGAAGTGGTCGCCGTAACCGACCGTCGACACCGTCGTCGCCGCCCACCACAGGGCGTCGCCGAAGCCCTCGATGTTCGCCCCGGCCTTGCCGCGCTCGGCGTCGAGCACGGCCAGCGCCGCGCAGAAGATGAGGATGGCCGTGGCGCCCCCGACGTAGAGCGCGACCCGGCCGCGCAGCGAGTTCGTGGCCCGACGGTTGAGGACGCGCAGGAACAGCACGAGCCGCAGCAGCCGCAACGGCCGCAGGACCGGCAGGACCACCACCGCCAGATCGGGCAGGTGGCGGAAGAAGTACCGCGGTCGTTGCGTAGCGAGCACGAGCCGCATCGCGTAGTCGACGGCGAACACGACCCAGGTGGCGTAGTCGGCGATGTGGCATGCGTGATGCCAGCCCGACGTGATGTGCGGATCCAGGATCGGCCACGCGTACGCGACGAGGAACACGACTGCGACGCCGACCAGCGGCCACTCCGTGCCATGCTCCCACCGCTCAACGGTCAGGGCCGGCCGCGTCTCCTGTTGTGCCATGGGGAGCACCGTAGAGCCGCAGCAGTCGCGCTGGGGAGTTAGCGTGCTCCTCATGCCTGACGAACGTGATCGAACGCACGCGGACAAGCGGCACGACGACGACAGTTCGCTGCTCGACGTGTGGCACTCGCTGTCCGACCCGCGGCAGGCCGCGTTCCTCGCGTGGCTCGCGTTCCTCGTCACGTGGGCGGTCACCCGGCTCATCACGATCCACGGCAAGGACAGCGGCAAGGGCGCGGCGATCAGCATCGCCGGACACCACGTGCACCACTACCTCTTCGGGCTGATCCTGCTCGGAATCACCAGTGCGATCGCCATCTTCGGCAAGCCGCATCGCGGCTGGGAGTGGCTGGGCATCGGCTACGGCATCGCCCTCGCGCTCATCCTCGACGAGTACGCGCTGCTGCTGAACCTCAACGACGTGTACTGGAAGCAACAGGGCCAGTTGAGTGTCGACGTGGTGCTGGCGTTCCTCGCCCTCGGCGCCGCCTATCTCACCGGCATGACCTGGATCCACGAAAGTCTGCGCCGGGCGCGCCGCCGGGCATTTCGCCGTCCGCGGCGACGAGCCGCCTGACCGGCCCGGGAAATGCGAAGACCCCGCCCGGTTCGGGCGGGGTCTTTCGCGAGTTCGCTGCGCGCTGCTGCTCAGCGCTCCTCTGCTGCCGCGGTGGCCGGCACTGCGGCGAGCCGGTCGGACTCGTCGTGGATCGACACGGCGATCTCGCGCAGGCGCGATTCGTTCTCGCGGAAGTGGTGGGCGCAGAGCAGAAGGTCGAAGCCGGACTCCATGGTTGCGCGGACGTAAGCCTGCGCACCGCACCGGTCGCACCGGTCGGTGGCGGTGATCGGACTCGCGGCGACTGTTGTGGTCACGTCAACACCTTCTCTCGTTCGTGTGGCGACGGCTCGCGTCGCTGCACGTTCTATTGTCCCGCATCCAGATAACCATCTGGTGACCGGACACGGTGGCGACACCCTGAGGCGAAACGAACTCGCAACACCTCTTACATCGTCATCGGAGTCAACGAGTTGATACCCCGGCGCGATTCCCGGTATCGATTCGCGTGAGATCGTCGTCACCCCCGCGCACCAATCGCGGCAGTTGTCCCCTAATTTCCGCCGCCGAGCAGCTCCATCAGGTGGTCCCGCCGCCGCCCGAGCACGTCCAGATCCGCCGCCGCCGATGCCGGACCGGGCACCGCACGACGCAGCTGAGCGTGGATCTGACCGTGGGGTGCGCCGGTCCGCGCCGAGTACACAGCCACCAGACGGTTCAGCTC
>NZ_CAXTQF010000025.1:0-12855 GCF_964246335.1 uncultured Jatrophihabitans sp.
GGTTGGGTCAGGGGCGGTGGATGGTGAAGTTCTCGATCACCGGGTTCGCGAGCAGCGTGTCGGCGAGTCGGGTGACGGTGGCGTCGTCCAGCCCGTCCTCGACCTCGAGCTCGAAGTGCTTGCCCTGCCGGACGTCGTGGACGCCGTCGATGCCGAGGCGTTCGAGCGCACCGACGATCGCCTGACCCTGCGGGTCGAGGATCTCCGGCTTCAACACCACGTCGACGAACACGCGAGCCACGCGCACCTCACAAGCTCGGTCGGGTCAGGCAGTCCGGCAACCCTACCGAGGGCGACGGCCGGCGCGCCGAGCCCTGGCTGTGGGCGAGCTGACGGTCCTCGCGGACATAACCGCGCAAATGTGCGACCTTGTGGTGTGCCCCAACGCCAACTGCGCCGATTCGACCGTGTCCGCCGCCTGCCGCTCGCCGTGGCCGTGCTCGGCTGCGCCGCCGTCGCGCTGAGCGCATGCACGGCATCGGCCGCCGCCCGACACTCCGCGTCGGCCACGCCGCCCACCTCGCCGTCCAGCACGATCAGCTCGGTCAACCCGAGCGCGTCGGCTACTCCCCCGACGCCCACCCCGAGCACGTCGACGGCGAAGCCGAAGCTCAAGCCGGTGCACATCGGGCTGAAGTTCAGTGACGGCTCGCAGTTCGGCGTGGGCATCCCGGTGATCGGTTTCTTCTCCCGCAAGGTGAATGACGCCTCGGCGCTGCAGAAGGCGACCACGGTGACCATCAACAACAAGCCGGTTACCGGCGCGCGCTGGTTCTTCGAACCGCTGACCGGCGTGGCCGGGTACCCGGTCGAAGGTGATCTGCGACTGCCCGGGTACTGGCCGGCGCACTCGTCGATCCAGGTGGGCATCAAGGCCAAGGGTCTCTCGGCGGGCAACGGCTACGCCTTCGACGACAACCTGACCTCGAGTTTCACCACCGGCGCGTCCCACGTGCTCACGGTCAGCAACCGCAAGCACAACATCACGCTCGTCACCGACGGCAAGAAGGTCGCCACCTACCCGGTGTCGCTGGGCGCGCGGAACACGCCGACGGCGCGCGGCACGAAGGTGGTCATGGAGAAGGGGCTGAGCATCTGCATGAGCGGCCCCGGCTATCACGAGTGCGGGATCAAGTACACGCAGCGCCTGACCTACGGCGGGGAGTACCTGCACTCGGCGCCGTGGAACATCTCGCACATCGAGAACGGCATCAATTCCTCGAACGGCTGCACGAACCTGCTGCCGCGCAACGCCAACACGCTCTACAACGAGCTCGAGGTCGGCGACGTCGTCCGCTACCCGGACGCCAACGGCCCGAAGATGACCATCGGCGCCGGCTACGGCGACTGGAACGTGCCGTGGTCGCAGTGGCTGACCGGCGGGTACGTCGGCAAGACCTGACCCGTCGGATCGTCAGGCTGCGTGCTGCTTACGCAACGACTGAGTGGCCTGGGCGACGGTCGCCAACTCGTCCAGCATCGGCTTCGCCGAGTCGGCGACGATCTCGTTCGGCTGGAAGACCCCGTCGTCGATCATCGAGCCGACCATCGGGATGAGCACGCTGTCGGCGACCAGCAGGGTGCGCAACGGCTGCAGCACCGGCAGCAGCGCCTTCGCCGCCCGCATGCCGCCGGATACTCCCCCGTAGCTGACGAGCCCGACCGGCTTGTACGCCCACTCGTGGTGCAGGTAGTCGATCGCGTTCTTCAGCGCGGCGTTGAAGCTGTGGTTGTACTCCGGCATGACGAACACGACGGCGTCGGCGCGGTCGACGATCTCGCTCCACCGCTTGGTGTGCTCGTGCTCGTACCGGCGCAGCCGCGGGTGGTTCGGCTCGTCCAGCAGCGGCAACGCCAGCTCGGCGAGGTCGGCGACCTCGACGTCGAACGCGGTGTGCGCACGCGCCTGGTCGACGAACCAGTCGGCGACCGGCTTGCCGACCCGGCCGGGGCGGGTGCTGGCGATCACGACGAGCAGTTTCACTGTGGGCGTCCTCTCGGTGGCGGGCTCCGTCACCCCCCGTCAACGCCCGGTTGACGCGTCAACTTCCAGGCTGTGCGCCGCGTCACACCCTGCTCAGCCCGGCCAGTCCGCGAAGCGCAGGCCGGTGAGCCGCTCGTAGGCCTCGATGTAACGCGCCCGGGTCGCCGCGACGACGTCGGCCGGCAGCGGCGGCGGGGCCGCTCCGGACGCGCGGTCCCACCCCGACTCGGCACCGAGCAACCAGTCGCGCACGTACTGCTTGTCGAAGCTGGCCTGTGGACGGCCGGGCCGCCAGTCGTCGGCCGGCCAGAAGCGCGAGGAGTCCGGGGTCAGCGCTTCGTCGCCGAGCACGAGCTCACCTGCAGCGTCGCGACCGAACTCGAACTTGGTGTCGGCGAGCAGGATGCCGCGTTGCGCCGCGATGTCCGCTGCGCGCCGGTAGATGCGCAGCGTCAGGTCGCGCACCTGCTCCGCGGTCGCGGCGCCGACGGCGGTGACGACGGCGGCGAAGTCGACGTTCTCGTCGTGGTCGCCGAGCGCCGCCTTCGTCGCCGGCGTGAAGATCGGCTCGGGCAACCGGTCACCGTCGACGAGGCCGGGCGACAGGGACACGCCGCACACCGCCCCGCTAGCCCGGTAATCCAACAGCCCCGAGCCGGTGAGATAGCCGCGCGCGACGGCCTCGACCGGCACCATGTCCAGCGCCTCGCAGACCATCGCCCGGCCACGCCACTGCGGCGGCACGATCGGGTCTTCGAGCGCGCGCAGATGGTTCGGCACGACGTCGGCGAGCTGCTCGAACCACCACGCGGTCATCGCGGTGAGCACCCGCCCCTTGTCCGGGATGGTGCTCTCGAGCACGAAGTCGAAAGCCGAGATGCGGTCGCTCGCGACCATGACCAGCCGGCCGTCGGCGCTGCGGTACAGGTCGCGGACCTTGCCGCTGTTGAGGTGGGCGAGACCGGGTGGTGCGCTGAGTACGGGCACGTCCCCATGGTCGCAGACCGACCGGCGCGGATGGGGGTACGCGCCGATCCCGCCGTGACGCCGGCCGCCGTGAACAGCGGCCGCTGCTGTGCGTCAACTGCGAGATCGGCGAAAGCCGCCGGACCACCAGGACTGTGACCGCGGCATCGTCCTCCCGGCAGCATCGAGCGCTCGACGCGCCGATGCCATCCGCAGATCATATGATCAGCGCGCGCGGCCCGAATCCAGGGCTAGGAACTGGCAGCTACCTGTATGGCATGAACCTGCGGACGGCGGCGGATGAGCGATAGCGACGAACTGGCTGAACAGGACGTCGCGCTGTACCGCGCCGTGCTGCGCGCACCGGACACTCCGCTCCCGGACATCGTCGAGGCCATGCCGCAGCCGGCGCAGGAACTGGACAAGTCGGTGGCGCGGCTGGCCGACATGGGGCTGCTGCGTATCGACGGCGGCGAGTCCCTGACCGCGGTGAGCCCGATGGTCGCCGAGGCCACCGTGCTGGGCGTCGAGGACCTGGAGATCGCTGCGCGGCGCGCCGCGCTCGAGCAGCGTCGCGACACCATCCGCCGGCTGGTCCCGGACTACAACGACGTCCTCGCCGAGGTCGAGGGCGACGGCAATGTCGACATCGTGGACGCGTCCGAGGGCGGTTCGATCACGACGACGATGCTGCATTACGCCGAGCAGTGCGAGTTCGAACTGCTCTCGGTGGCGCCGGGGCGGGTGCTCGACGAGCGCGGCATGGCGTTGAACCGCTACCCGACCGACCGCGGCCCCAAGACCCGCGCCATCTACCAGCACAGCGCGCTGCGTGACCGCGCGACCCGCGCACACCTCGACGCACTGGCCGACAGCGGGGCCCGCATCCGCATTGCGGGCTCGGTGCCGGGCCGCAGTCTCGTGGTCGACCGCGGGGTTGCGCTGCTGCCGCTGCCCGACGAGACCGACCCGCAGGCGCAGCGCAGTCTCGCCGTCGTGCGCGCGGCCAGCGTCATCGCCTGGATGGTGGCGACGTTCGAGCAGCTGTGGGCACAGGCAACGCCGCTGGCCGACGTCGTGGACCGGCCCGCGGACGCCGAGGTCGAACTCGACAGCACCCGCGCCGCGATCCTGCGCCTGATGGCGGAGGGTGAGAAGGACGAGGCCATCTCGCGCCGGCTGTCGATCTCGGTGCGTACCTGCCGCCGGCACATCGCCGACTACATGTCCGCGGTCGGCGCGAACAGCCGCTTCCAGGCAGGCGTGATCGCCGCCCGATCCGGCCATGCCGCGCCGCTCGACGCACCGCCGGGCGTTGGTCAGCCGTCCGGGTGATGTCCCGGTCACGGCGCCGGTAGCGTCCGCACGGTGCTGGTGGCCGTGATCGTGCTGGTGGTGACGAACCTCGCCGCGTTCGGCGCGTTGGGTTACGCGCGGTTGCGCCCACCTCCGCAACCGCGGCCGGATCCGCGTCTCGGCAACGCGCTCGACGGCGCGCTGGCGCGGTCGGTGTCGCCGACCGGGACCCGACGGGTCATCTCCGTCGAGATCCTCAACGTCGTGGAACTGGCCGGCACCCGCGGCCGGCTGGCCGGCATCGCGGGCTCGCTGGTGCCCGGGATCACCGCGCGCTTCGTCTACGACCAGACGATCAAGACCATGCGCCGTCAGTTGGCGGCGGAGCGGGTGGTGGCCGACGTCCGCATGCACACGCTCGCGCGGGTCGAGCCGGCGCGCCGCCCCGCGACCCGCGCGGCGGGTCCGGCGGACGAGGTGCGCCCGGACCGCGCCACCGTGGACACCGTGGAGCCGACCACCGACGACGGGCTGCGCGACGTCGAAAGCCCTGGATGATGCGCTGACCGCGCCGGCCACATGCCCGTCAGCGCATCTCCGCCTGGGATGGCCTTTGCGGCGGCAGCGCAGCCACCAGCCGCCGGACGTTTTCTGCATTCTTGCCGTAGTCGGTGATGGCCGTCCGGACGCACGGTCTGCTGGTCAGATGGACCACCACGGCGCCGTCGGGCGCGGACAGCTGCGCCGTCACGATCTCTCCCCAGGACACCCAGCTGGCCCGGGTCCGGGCGCGGATGTGCCATTGATCGACCTGCCCGATCTTTGCGCGCATGGTCTGCAGGGCGCCGAGCAAGTGTGCGCGAGCCTCGTCCACCGACAGCTCGGTGACGACGTCAGCTGCCTGTCGGGTGCGCAGCGTGGCGTCCGAACGGGTGCGTGCCGCGCTGGTGGCGGTCAGCACCGTAGCCATGACGAGCCCGAAGACCACCCCGCCGATCACCCCGACACTCACGTCGTGGCGGACTGACCCGAAGATCAGCCCGAACAGCACCCCACCCAGGACGAAGATGCGGGCAGCCAGCCACACGTAGCGCATGTCCTGTGTATCGGCGTAGGTAGACGGCACCTGAAATTGATTGCGGCGACTGCGTCAGGCGGGCGCTGTCCGCGGCCAGGGCCGTGCATCTTCGAGTTCGCGGGCCAGCGCGATGAGCTGGCTCTCCGCACCCGGCTTCGCGACGAGTTGGACGGCGAGCGGCAGACCGTCCGGCGCCAGGCCGGCGGGCACTGTCATCGCCGGCCAACCGGCGACGTTCCACGGCGCCGCGAACGGCGCGTACCGCACGTTCGACCAGACGTTGGCGAGCCACCCGCGGGCGGCCCACGCCTTGGCCTCCAGCGGCGGCTGCGCCAGCGCCGGCGTGAGCAGGACGTCGTGGTCGGCGAAGAAGGTCTCGACGTTGTGCTGCCAACGGCGCCGGCCGTGCTCGCGCGGCAGCCGCGCCGCCAGCACAGCACGGCCGAGCGCCGCGTGCCGGGCCGTCCGCACGGCGAACCGGGCCGGGTCACGCACCAGCTGCGCGTCCCGGGCGGTGCCGGCCGTCCACCGAGCCATCGACCGCAGGCTGAGCAGCTGACCGTAGGGCGGATCGCTGCGTGCCACCGTGTGCCCCGCTGCGCTCAACAGGTCGGCAGTCTCGCGGGTTGCCGCGCGCCAGTGGCGGTCGAGCGGCGTGCCCGGGGCGGGCACCTTCGTCGAGACCGCGACCCGCAGCGTCCCCGGTGAGGTGCGGCGCGCCAGACCCGGTCGGTCGGCGAGGACCGACAGCATCAACGCCGCGTCGTCGACGGTGGTGGCCAGCGGGCCGTTCTCGGCCATGTCGAACCACGACCCGTTGCCGAGTTCTGCCGGCACGACGCCCAGTCCGGGCTTGATGCCGACCAGCCCGCAGCACGCGGCCGGGATGCGGATCGAGCCCATCCCGTCGTTGCCGTGCGCGATCGGCACCGTGCCGGCGGCCACCCCGGCCGCCGATCCGCCGGACGAGCCGCCCGGCGTGCGCTTCGGGTTCCAGGGGTTGCGGGTGACGCCGAACGCCGAGTCGGTGGCGCCGAAGATGCACAACTCCGGCACGCGGGTCAGCCCGACGACGACCGCGCCCGCGTCGCGCAAGCGGCGCACCACCTCGTGGTCGTGGGTCTGCGGCGTCGGGTCGGTGGCCTCGCTGCCGTTGCGCATCGGTTCGCCGGTGACCGGGACGTTGTCCTTGATCGCGACGGGCACCCCCGCGAGCGGCAGGTCCGCGAGGTCGGCGCGCGCGTCGACGGCGTCGGCCTCGCGCAGCGCGGCGAAGGCGCGCACCTCCTGGTAGGCGGCGAAACGGTGGTCGACGTCCTCGATCCGCTGCAGCGCGTGTTCGACGGCCTGCCGCGCGGTCAGCCGACCGTCGCGGACGGCGGCGGCGATCTCGACGGCGGTGCGCGGAACCGGGTGCATGCCTCCAGACGCTAGCCGCCCCGCTGCGGACGCACCTGCCCCGACGTGAACCGCTTCACTTGATGATCATGTGATGAACACGCTCTGAATCGTTTGGCGTTGTCGGACCGGGCGCGTAGGAATGAGGTGCACGACGAGGACGGGCTGCGTTCCAACCCGAACCACCCGCCCCCGCACCGACCCGCGGCCACGACCTGGCCGGTCCGGACCTGGAGGGGGCGGATGACCGCTCAGTACGTCCCAGCTGCACCCGAACGGGAAGACAGCCTCGACGCAACACTGCACGACCCGCGCACCGCGGTGGCCGCCGCACGCGCACACATCGCCGGCACCGCACTGCGCGAGCCCACCGGTACGACGCCCGGCAGCTGTGTCGGGCTCGAGCTCGAGATGCACCTCGTCGACCTCGCCGATCCCGGCAGCCGCCCGTCGTGGCCCGAGGTCGTCGAGCTGACGTCCGGCCTCCCGCCGATGCCGTGCGGCAGCGCGATCACCCTCGAACCCGGCGGACAGATCGAGCTGTCGGCACCACCGGCTCCCGACGTCAGCACCGCCATCGCCGGCCTGCAGGCCGACCGGGAGGCGTTGACGTCGGCGTTGCGCTCGGCCGGCTTCGGCGCCGCGTCGTTGGGTGCCGATCCGGCACGTCCCGTGCAGCGCATCAACCCGAGCGCGCGCTACGCCGCGATGGAACAGCACTTCGACGCGCTCGGCTGCCTGGAACCGGGACGCGCGATGATGTCGGCCACCGCAGCCCTGCAGCTCAACGTCGACGCCGGACCGGCCGACGGCTGGGCGCAGCGGCTCGGCCGGATCCGCGACCTCGGCCCGCTGTTCATCGCCATGTCGGCGTGTTCGCCCTACCTCGGCGGCCGCGCATCGGGTTGGCAGTCGATGCGCCAGCAGGCGTGGCACGGCATCGACCACAGCCGCAGCGACCCGGTTTCCGGCGACGACCCGGCCGACGCGTGGGCCACCTACGCGCTGCACGCCCCGGTGATGCTGCTGCGCGACGGCGCCGACGCGGTGCCGATGCGTACCCGCGTGCCCCTGGCCGCCTGGCTCGACGGCAGCGCGTCGATGCCGCGGCGGCCCACCGTCGCCGACGTCGACTACCACCTGACCACGCTCTTCCCGCCGGTGCGCCCGCGCGGATACGTCGAGATCCGATGTCTGGACGCAGTACCCGACCGCTGGCTGCCCGCGCTGACCGCGGTCGCCGTCACGCTGATCGAGGACCCGGTCGCCGGGGACTGCGCGGCCCGGGTGGCCGCACCGATCCGGGACCTGCGCGCCGCCGCGGCCCGCGACGCCCTGTCCGACCCCGCGATCCGGGCCGCCGTGCTCGAGTGCGTCGAGACGGCCGCCGCCCGCGTGCCGGAGGTGCACCGGCGCGACGCCGAGGCCTTTGCCGAACTGCTCGCCGGTGGCCGCACCCCGGGCGACGAGGTGCGCGAACGCATCGAGGCCGACGGCCCGCTCGCCGCGCTGCTCGCCGCGGCAACGGAGGAGGACCACCGTGGTTGACATCCCGACCCGCGAAACCCCGACCCGCGAAGCCACCGCGCGCGGGCTGGCCGACGCCCGGGTGCGCACCGAGCGGCTCACCGCCTTCGACACCGCCGAGCTGACCCGTCAGCACAGCCCGTTGATGAGCCCGCTGGTGTGGGACCTCGCGCACATCGGCCAGCAGGAGGACCTCTGGCTGCTGCGCGCCGGCGACGCGAGCGCGCAGGGTGTGCTGCCGGGTGCCGTCGAGAAGCTCTACGACGCCTTCGAGCACCCGCGCGCCGAGCGCGTCACGCTGCCGCTGCTCACGCCGGACGAGGCGCGCGGGTTCCTCGGCGACGTCCGCGGCCGCGTCCTCGACGCGCTCAACGCCGCACCCGAGGACGAGCTGTTCCCGTTCGCGATGGTCGAGCAGCACGAGCAGATGCACGTCGAGACGATGCTCGCCACGCACCAGCTGCGCGACGGCGAGGCATTGCTCGGCGCGGGCGCGCCGCTGCCGGCCGGCCGTGCGGTTCCGCACGACTCGGTGCTGGTGCCCGCCGGCGAGTTCGTGCTCGGCGTCGACGCCGCGGACGAGCCGTTCTCGCTGGACAACGAACGCCCGGCGCACGTCGTGCACCTGCCGGCGTTCCGGATCGGGCGGGTGCCCGTGACCAACGCCGCGTACCGCCGCTTCGTCGAGGCGGGCGGCTACGACGAAACCCGCTGGTGGTCCGACGCCGGCTGGACACATCGCACCGAGACCGGGCTCGAACGGCCCCAGTTCTGGAGCGCCGACAACGCGTCGCGGCGGCGGTTCGGCATCGTCGAGGAGCTGCCGGCGGACGAGCCGGTCCAGCACGTGTGCTTCTTCGAGGCGCAGGCCTACGCGCGTTGGGCCGGCGCGCGGCTGCCGACCGAACAGGAGTGGGAGAAGGCGTGCGTCTGGGACCCAGCCCTGCGCCGCCGCCGTCGCTGGCCGTGGGGCGAATCGGACTGGACGCCGGCGCTCGCGAACCTCGGCGGTGCGGCACTGCGCCCGGCCACCATCGGCGCGTACCCGGCGGGCGCGTCGGCCTACGGCGTCGAACAGCTGATGGGTGACGTCTGGGAGTGGACGTCGTCGTCCTTCGACCCGTGGCCGGATTTCGCGCCGATGCTCTACCGGCAGTACAGCGCACCGTTCTTCGGCAAGCCGGACGAGTTCCGCGTGCTGCGCGGCGGGTCGTGGGCGGTCGGCGGCAACGCGGTGCGTCCGTCGTTCCGCAACTGGGATCTGCCGATCCGCCGGCAGATCTTCACCGGCTTCCGCCTCGCCTACGACGTGCCGGCGGACGCCGGTGTGTAGACATCTGGCCTGGCTCGGCGCACCACGATCGGTGGCCTCACTCGTGCTCGACCCGCCGTGCGGTCTGGCGCACCAGAGCTACGCGCCACGGCGGCAGAAGCGCGGCGTCGTGAACGCCGACGGCTGGGGCGTCGGCTTCTATCCTGCGGACGACCCGGCACCGCGGCGCTGGCGCTCGGCGCGCCCGCTGTGGGGCGATGCCTCGTTCGCGTCGGTGTCCCCGGCGCTGTCGTCCGGCGCCGTGCTCGCCGCAGTGCGCTCGGCCACCGTCGGCATGCCGATCGACGAAGCCGCTGCGGCACCGTTCACCGACGGCCGCTGGCTGCTCTCGCACAACGGCCGCGTCGAGCGCGCCGTGCTGCCGCGCGAGAGCGACGCCGAGTCGATCTGCGATTCCGCACTCCTTGCCGCGCACGTCTTCCACCGCGGCGCCGGCAACGTCGTCGACACGCTGCGCGCCGTCGCGCACGACGACCCGGACGCGTACCTGTCCGTGCTGCTCACCGACGGCACCCGCGTCCTGGGCGTCACGTGGGGCGACGAGCTGAGCTACCTCGTCGAGCCGGACGGCGTCGTCGTGGCGTCCGAGCCGTGGGACGACGACCCGCGCTGGGTCGACGTGCCCGACCACCACTCGATCGAGGTGACGCCGGCCGGCGTCACCGTCACCGACCTGGAGACGTGATGGAGATCTACCTCGACCCGGGTGCGCTCACCGAACAGCTCGCCATCGACGTGCGCGCCGGGCTGACGGCCACGCCGAAGACGCTGCCGCCCAAATACTTCTACGACGCGCGCGGCAGCGAGCTGTTCGACGAGATCACCCGGCTGCCCGAGTACTACGCCACCCGCGCCGAGCGCGCGATCCTCGACGCGCACGCAGCGGACATCGCGACAACGACCGGCGCGCGCACCCTCGTCGAGCTCGGCAGCGGCACGTCGGAGAAGACCCGGCTGCTGCTGCAGGCGCTGCGCGACGCCGGCACGCTCGAGCGGTTCCTGCCCTTCGACGTCGACCCGGCGGTGCTCAAGGACGCGAGCGCCGCGGTGTCGGCCGAGTTCCCGGGCGTCGAGGTGTCCCCGATCGTCGGTGACTTCGAGCAGCACCTCGGCCGGCTGCCGCGGCACCCGGGGCGGCTGCTGGCCTTCCTCGGCTCGACGATCGGCAACCTCGACCCGGCACAGCGGGCCCGCTTCCTCGCCGATGTGCGCGCCACGCTGGCCGACGGTGACGCGCTGCTGCTCGGCACCGATCTGGTCAAGTCACCGCAGCGGCTCGTCGCCGCCTACGACGACGCGGCCGGTGTCACCGCGGCGTTCGACAAGAACGTCCTGACCGTGGTCAACCGCGACCTCGACGCCGACTTCGATCTCGACGCGTTCGCACACCGTGCCGTGTGGGACGCGGCGGACGAGTGGATCGAGATGCGCCTCGAGTCGTTGCGCGAGCAGGTCGTGCACGTGCGCGCGCTCGACCTCGACGTGCCGTTCGCGCGCGGCGAGCAGATCCGCACCGAGATCTCGGCGAAGTTCCGCCGCGAACGCGTCGAGCGCGAACTCGATGCCGCCGGCCTGCGGCTCAGGCAATGGTGGACCGACCCGGCCGGCGACTTCGCCGTCTCGCTGTCCGTCCCCGCCTGATCAGGCCGGCGCAGGCAGCGCGAAGATCAGGCAGGTCGTGGTCGCGGTCGCGACCACGCGGTCCTGCGCATCGCGGATCTCGCCCTCGGCGAAGGCCGCACGGCGTCCGGGCTTCGTCACCCGGCCCACCGCGATCAGCTCTTCCCCCGCCCGCACCGCACGCAGGTAGCTGACCTTGATCTCCAAACTGGTGTAACCGGTACCGGCCGGCAGCGTCGTCTGCACCGCGCAGCCGACGACCGAATCGAGCAGCGTGCACATGAACCCGCCGTGCACCGCACCGATCGGGTTGTACGCCGACTCGTCCGGAACGCAGTGGAATACCACCTCACCCTCGCGGATCGACGTGATGCGTGCGCCGAACAGCTGCGCGATGGGCGCCGGCGGCAGGGCGCCGTCCGCGATGGCCCGCAGGTACTCCATGCCCGACATCGCGGTCATGGCCCGCGCGCCGACCATCGGGTCGTGCCAGGTGACGGTCTTGCTGCGTTCGTCACCCCACGGCTGCTCCGCCGCGCTCATCGCGCACGCACCGGTTCGCCGGCGAGCACCGGTTCCGGTTCGGTTTGCGCGGCCCGCTGCGCCGACATGCCCGGCGCCGCGATCGCGGCGAGTCCGGCCACGGCGGCAAGCGCCCACCACGTGTGCCGGAACGCCGTGTGGGCGGCGGCGTAACCGACCGGGTTGCCGAGCACGGCGATGACGAGGCTGACGCCCAGTGCGGTGCCGACCTGCCGGCTCATGTTCACGACGGCGCTGCCGGTCGCGGCGCGGGCGGCGGGCAGGTCGGCCGTCGCCGACGACAGGATCGACGGCAGCGCGAGCCCGACACCGACACCACCGACGAGCCACCCGGGCAGCACCGTCGTCGCGTACGCGGGCTGGGCACCGACGCGCAGGGACGTGAGCACCGAGCCGGCCCCGACGAGAACGCAACCGGCCGCGACGAGCATGCCGACCGGAATGCGCGCCGAGAGCCGGTGCGCGACGGCGGCGAAGATCGGCACCATCAGCGGCCCGGGCGCGACGGCGAAGCCGACCCGGATCGCCGAGTAGTGCCACACGTGCTGCATCCAGAGGATGTTCGTCAGCAGCGCCGCGGCGAACGGCGCACCGAACAGCAGTGCAGTGACGTTGGCCCAGGCGAACGGGCGCACCCGCAGCAGCGCCGGCTCCACGACCGGCGTCTCGTGCCGTGCCGACGAGACGACGAAGCCGAGCAGGCTGACCGCGCTGACCGCCCATGCCGTGTCGACGCGCGCACTGCCCCATCCCCAGGACGGACCCTCGACGAGGCCGAGCGTCAGTGCGCCGATGCTGAGCGCGAGCAGCAGGGCACCCAGCACATCGGGTATGCGGGCGACGGACTCGTCGCGCGAGCGCGGCACGAACCAGGCGGCAGCGGCGAGCGCGACGAGGCCGATCGGCACGTTGACGAGGAAGACCCAGCGCCAGGACGCCGACACGAGCAGGCCGCCGACCGCCGGCCCGAGCGCGGCAGCGACCGCTCCGGTGGCCGCCCAGATCCGCACGGCTCGTGCCCGTCGCTCGGGCGGCACGGACGCCACCACCAGGCCGAGGCTGGCCGGCGTCAGCAGCGCCCCGGCAATCCCCTGCGCCGCCCGCGACGCG